>NZ_VUNQ01000066.1 GCF_009695605.1 Tissierella pigra | reverse complement strand
CACAGACTCAAGGTGGGTTCGATAATCCTCTCAATCTAATAATACAATTATCTCTGATCTTGAGAGATAAATAAAGAAAGGTTTATAGGTTTCCCTATTTAATAACCTAAATACATTATACAAGGTGGATATTGAATGGAACAAAAGAAGAAAGTGCTTTCCCTTGGCACAGTGGCAATGGATATTATATTAGAAACAAGAGAATTACCAAAGGAAGATGGATTTGGTTTTATAGATTCTGAAAGACTTGTACCTGGAGGGAGTGCTGCTAACCTTTCAGTAGCATTGGCTCGTTATGGTATAGACACTTATCAAACTGGGAAAATTGGGGACGACAAATATGGAGATGAATTCCGAAGGACTTTGGTTGAAGATGGTGTTGATGATCGTTTTTTAGTTACTAAACCAGGTGGATCAACTTTACATACATTTATTATAACTGCTCCAGGTGGAAAACATTGTATAATTGCAAACATGGGAGATTCGGTAGCAAACTTGCAGCCAGAAGAACTTCCAGAAGATATATTGGAGGGAATTGATGTATTTTATACAGATATGTTTTCATCTCGTGCATCGATTTATCTGGGAAAGTTGGCTAAAGAAAAGGGAATTCCTGTTATATATAATATGCAGTGTACTCCAAGTTTTATGAAGACATGTGGTATTACCATTGAAGAGATAGAAGAAATGATTAGCCTTTCTACTGTATTTTCCAGTGGACGAGAAGGCTATTTTGAAATGACTGGTGAAGTGGATTATCATAAAGGGGTAGAAATGTTTTTCAAAAAATATCCTGTTCCACAAGGGGTAATCTGTACTGCTGGAGATGAAGGGGTATTATGGCGATATACTAAAGATTTTATTCATAGAGATGCCTATTCTGTAGAAGCTATAGATACCACAGGTGTTAACTATGCTAACAATGGAAAAACTGTAATTTCTGCATTTACAGGAGACCCATTTGATCCGGTTAAGGGACAAGAGACAGCTAAGACAATGATTCAAAATAACGATGTAGACATTATATACCAAAGTGCATATTTAGGAGGACCTGGAGTAATATCAGCTTGTGCTGAAGCAGGTATTAAAGTTATCGGTGTTGATGACTGGCAAGGAGATATAGATCCAGCTGTATTCTGGTCAGCAGTTAAATCTATGGACATTGCAGTTATATCTTTAGCTGAAGACCATGCAGCAGGAAAAGAATTTGAAACATCAGTGGATTTTGACCTAAGCTCAGGTGGTGCTGTTTATGATGAAAGAGATGAAAAGAATATCCCAGAAGATTTATTAGTAAAAGTTAATCAATTAATTGATGATATTAAAAGTGATAAAATAGATGTTTATGAAGGATTTGAGCAATATAGATTAAATTATTAATAATATTTTTAAAAATATAGGAACGTTTAATCGTTCCTATATTTTCATATCAAGGAGATAGAGATATGGATAAAGAAAAATTTGTATTGGAAATGCACAATATCAATAAGAAATTTAAAAATCTACTGGCCAATGATAATATTACATTTAAAGTTAGGTCAGGTACAGTACATGCACTGATTGGAGAAAATGGTGCTGGAAAAAGTACTTTAATGAATATATTAACAAATATTCAAAGCCCCGATAGTGGTCAGGTATATCTTCGTGGGGAGCAGGTAAATTTTAAGAACCCCCTAGATGCAGTTAGACATGGAATAGGAATGGTATATCAAGAATTCATGGTTTTTCCAGAAATGACAGTTTTGGATAATATAATAATGGGATTTGAACAGAAAAAGGGAATTTTCATAGATTATAAAGAATCTAGAAGAAAAGTTGAAGAAATCTGTAAAAAGTATGAATTTAATATTTCTATTGATGCAAAAGTAGACGGATTACCTGTTGCTGCACTGCAGCAAGTAGAGATAATAAAGGTTTTGTATAGAAATGCTGATATTATAATATTAGATGAACCCACTTCTGTATTAACTCCTCAAGGAGTAGAGAGTCTATTTCATGCCATAAGATTTTTAGTAGATCAAGGAAAAACAATAATACTCATAACTCATAAATTGAAAGAAGTATTAGAAATAGCTGATGATATTACAGTCTTAAAAAATGGTCGAGTGACAGGAACTTTATTGGCTAAGGATACAAATGAATTAGAACTAGCTAGGCTTATGGTTGGGAGAGAGGTAATATTACAGGTTGAAAAACCAGAATACAATATTGGAGAGATTATATTAAAGATTGAAAATTTATCAGTTAAAGATTCTTCAAGAGTAGAAAGAGTTAAAAATGCTAGTTTCCACGTACAAGCTGGAGAAATCCTAGGTATATCTGGCGTAGCAGGTTCGGGACAAACTGAATTAGTAGAAGCCTTAGTGGGATTATCAAATGGTAACATAGAAGGACAAATACTATTCAATGGAGAAAATATAATAAATGAGACAGTGGCTAAAAGGCGGAAATTAGGAATTGGCTATATTGCCCAAGATAGATCAGCAGTAGGCACTAATAAAGAGGGAACTATATGGGAAAATGCAATAATGGGATACCATAGGACAAAAGGATTTAAGACTAAACATTTACTTGATTATAAAGATATAAATTCATTTACCAATAAAATAATTAAAGATTATGCGGTAAAAGTGCAAGCAACAGAAGATAAAGTAAAAACACTTTCTGGTGGTAATATACAAAAACTTTTAGTGGGACGTGAATTTCTACAGGAACAAAAGCTTCTGATTATAGAAGATCCAACTAGAGGAATTGATATTGGTTCAGTTGAATTCATATGGAATAGAATAATTCAAATGGCAAAAGAGGGAGTGGCAGTTTTATTAATTAGCCATGAACTCAATGAAGTAATGCAGCTTTCTGATAGGATATTAGTAATGTATAATGGTTCAATAATTGAACATAAAAATAGCAGATCATTAACAGAAGAACAAATAGGTCTTATGATGTTAGGCGGTGAAATCCATGAAGCTTAAGATTAGTCATGAGGTTAAGAAAACAATATTAAGATATGGAATATCCATTATATTGACGCTTTTATTTGGAAGTATTCTGATTGCCATTCAAGGAGAAAGCCCTTTGGAAGCTGTAGGACATATTTTTGAAGGGGCCTTTGGAAATAGAATAAATATTGGCAATACCATTAGATGGATTATATCTAGTCTTATGGTTGGAGGAGCGGCTATAGTTGCTTTTAAATCGGGAGTTTCTAATTTAGGTATTGAAGGGCAATTATATATGGGAGCATTGTCAGCAGCAATAATTGGATATTCCATAGAATTACCCCATGGACTACATGTAATGGCATGTCTGTTAGCGGCATCTATACTTGGAATGTTATATGCATTAATACCAGCATTGTTGCGAGTATATTTTAAAATCAATGAACTTATAACCACCTTAATATTGAATTTCATAGCAAAATATTTAACTGAATATATAACTATGTGGATAATAATGGGAGGACAGCAATCTGCCAATGGTTCTGCATCTATAACAACTCCACAGATACTCAATACTGCTAGATTATCTACAATTATTAAAGGTACAACTGCCAATACAGGAATCTTTATAGCATTGGGAATTTTATTTTTCATAGCATTTATTTATAAATATACTTTAGAAGGCTATGAGTTTACTCAAAT
This sequence comes from Tissierella pigra, assembly GCF_009695605.1. Lineage (GTDB taxonomy): Bacteria > Bacillota > Clostridia > Tissierellales > Tissierellaceae > Tissierella > Tissierella pigra. Next base: position 13,950 of record NZ_VUNQ01000066.1, on the reverse strand, counting down.
AGGACAAAATATGAGTTTTGCTAGAATGGGTGGAGTGAATATCAATAAATCATTTATAATGGTTTTCCTAATGTCGGGATTAATATCTGGAATGGGTGGAGGTATAGAGGTAACTGGCTCATATTATAGATTTATGCCTAATTTCAGTAATAATTTAGGTTGGGATGGAATTATGATAACCCGTGTAGCAAATAATAATCCCCTTGCAGTAATAATCGTTTCTATTATATGGGGGGCTTTGAAACAAGGAGCATTACATATGGAACGTATGACTACATTAAATAGGCTTGTAGTTATTATAATCCAAATGTTATTTGTACTATTTGTTTCCATTGATTATGATAATTTATTTAGCAGATGGAAGGAAAAAATAAGATTAAAGAAAACTAATAGTAAAGGAGGATCCTCAATATGTTGACTATAATAAAAATTTTATTTGGAACCGTAACATGGTCAGCTACATTTCGATTGAGCACTCCAATTATATTAACAAGTGTAGGTGGTTCATTTAGTAAACAAACGGGAACTTTTTGTATTGCATTTGAATGTTTTATGCTTTCAGCAGCATTTTTTGCTGCATGGGGAAGTTATTTATCAGGAAATCCTTATATAGGTGCTTTACTTGCCATTGTTGCAGGAGTAATTCTTGCTGCAGTCTTTGGTGTATTTGTCCTTCATTTTAATGCAAATCCAATGATAGTAAGTATAGCACTTAATTTTGGATCATGGGCAATGACTACCCTATTATTAACTAAGGTATTTAAGGTAAGGGGATTTTTTCACAGTCCTAAAATTGTGAATTTCCAATCTATAGATATACCTATTTTAAGAACAATTCCATATATCCATAAGATTTTAAATAATCAAATCATATTAGTATATATAGCTTATATTTCTATATTTATTGGGGCTATAATTATGTATAAAACTCCCTTTGGTTTAAGACTTAGAGGTATTGGAATAAATCAAGTAGGGGCACAAACCTCTGGAGTAAATATATTGAAATATAAATGGATAGCATTAATTATTATGGGGGTAATGTCTGGCTTAGGAGGTGCATATATGCCTTTATCAGGTCTAAGTATGTTTTCTGAAAATATGACAGCAGGTCGTGGATTTTTAGCCTTTGCCGCTATACTTGTAGGGAAGGGTAATCCTTTAAAAGCCGCATTTATAGGCATATTATTTGCTTATACCAATGCAATAACCCTTACCTTAACATCCTTTGGAGTACCTACTCAATTATTGCAGATGATGCCCTTTGTAGTAGTTATTCTAGTATTGATAATTAGTAGTTTGAAGAACTTTAGTAAAAATCCTACAATAAATAATCAATAGATAGAATGATAAGGACGACAGAGGAATAATTTTAGAACCAATAATATTAATTTAAGGAAGTGAAGATTTAATGAATATAGAAACTAAATTTCTTGTAGAAACGGCTTTATTGACCCATGGATTAAAATCCATTGCTAATGAAAGACTTATTGAATTATGGCCATGGAAACATAGATGTATAGCCTGGGTTCATAAGGGAGAAGTAATAATAGGGGACATAGAAGAATTTATTAGTTTTAGAGAAAGTGCAAAGGAATTGATACGTATAGATAGAGATATTTTTATGGAGTCATGTAACAAAAGTATAAGTGGTGCATTAACTGCATCTGGGACTATGATGGCAGCAAAGGAAAGAGGAATTCATATTGCAGTAACTGCTGGAATGGGTGGTATTGGAGATATTGTAGGAGAAGAACTATGTGCAGATTTACCTGCCATAGCCACTATGAATGTAACACTTATAGCCACGTCACCAAAGGATGTTATAGATATAGAAGGAACCATTGAATGGCTGTTAAAACATGATGTAAGCATATGGGGAAGAGATACAGATACTATAGATGGTTTTATGGTAACCCACAGACCAATTAAATTCACAGGGAAATATAATGGACAACCCTTAAAAGGGCAAACATTATTATTAAACCCTATACCAAATGAAATGAGATTAAAAGACCTAACTATAATAGAAAAATCTAAAGCAGCAGGGAAGGAAGCAGAAAAAAGAGGGGAATACTATCATCCTGCAGCAAATGCCATGATAGATACACTGTCATATGGAAAATCCTCTGAACTACAATTAAGGTCATTAATTGAAAATAGTATATGGGCAGATGAATTAACTAGAAAAAAGGACTATTTCACAACTGATTAATCAGTTGTGAAATAGCCCTTTTTTAATATGTAAAATTTTTCATCAATATAAAGATATAATTCTATTAACCCTATAATAGGGCCTAGTAATAACTTTAATGACATAGTTATCACTAGGCTATTAGACTAATGAGTAAAGGAGTCTTTATATAATGAGAGTAATAAGCATGTATAATAATTAAAACATAAAAAATACTTTGTTACATAATTATAGCATATATAGTAGAAATTTGTAATGGTAATTATAAAGATTTAGGTGATGTAAAATTATGGGAAAATATATAGGACTTTATTCCTATTTTATGATATGATTAATAAACAATAGTTATCAAATGTAAGGGAAGGATGACTTAAATGGCTAATCATACTAGTAAGGGCAAATATTATGATATAAAAATATATTTTAAAGCTATTATGATTTTGTGGATTTGTACACTAGTTTGTTTAATGTTTTATTCTAATAATAAAATAAATTATTATGTGAAAGAACAGGTAGGCAATAGAGTTACTATTTTAGCTACATATATAGCAAATTCACTAGAACTTACAGATGAAGATATACTATATTTAAAATCTCTATCATTTGAAGAACTGTTAAAAAATGAAATAAATCAAAAATTCCAGGATAGTGCTAAATCCATAAAGGATAATTTAGATTATAAGCATATTTATCTAACAGCCAGATTGGATAAGGGAGAAATAAAAGACAACAATAATATAATTTATATATTAGATACAGCTGAGACTAAGATAAATGATTTTAGAGATGGAGATTATTATAAGGGTAGTCCCAGATATGGTATGTCTGACGATCTCTTTGAAGAAGTGGAGAAGACTAAGATTCCTAGCTATAGGGTATTTAAAACCAAATTGTCAGAGCATATATGTGCATATGCTCCTTTTTATACTACAGAAGGAAATTATGTAGGTTTAATAGGATTGAAAGTTTCTTTAAATCTATTAGAAAGCATATCAAGCAATTATATGAATATTATAGTATTGTTTATAGTTATAAATCTTATAATTGGTTCCATAGCCTTTTTCATGTATAGACATATGAATTCTGTATGTGGTCAATTAGAAAGTCAAAAGCATATTTCAGAAATAGATGATCTTACTTGTGTGTTCAATAGAAGAAAATTTAATGAGATACTTCAAAGTCTATGGAGAAATGCTAAGGAAAATAGGGAAGAACTATCTTTAGCCTTAATAGATTTAGATTATTTTAAGGAGTTCAATGATAACTATGGTCATATAGCTGGTGATACTCTTTTAAGAGACATAGGCTCAGTTCTAAAAAGAAGAACCAAGCCATTTAATGGATATGTATGTAGATATGGAGGAGATGAGTTTGTAATTTTATTTCCTCAGCTTGACTTATATCAAAGTGAAAAAGTTGCCAATGAGATTTTAGAAGAAGTAAATAGTCTAAAACTAATTCATGAATATTCACCTATAGATAATCATCAAACTGTAAGTATTGGTATAGCTAGTACTATTCCCACCAATGAAATGGATCCATATGATCTTTTAAAGGACGCAGATAATGCTCTTTACTTATCTAAAAGATATGGAAGAAATAGAGTATCTATTTCAAAATAATAAAGACCTATATACCTACTCCACTTATTGACTAAATCAGTCAATAAGTGGAGTTTTTTAGTATGGAGCATATTTTGAAATGTTATTAAGAGGTCTGGAATATCTAGGAATAGGTGATTATATTTTCCTATACCAGTAAGCAATATCATAAAAAATATCTATAATTATTCTATTAAATAACAAAGTCTGATATTATATTTTCGATATATAGATAATATCTAATCTACATTATCCATGGCCTACAAATTAAAATATGAGTGATGATTATATGAATATAACAAAAAAGATATTCTTTTTCTTGATATTAGTTGTAATTTTAGGATTTGGATTGTCTGAATTTATGCCTAGAGAGAGAAAGATAGAAAAAATAGACACAAGATTAAGGGTTGGTTCAGGAGATGACATGACTGGATTACTTTTAGAACAAATTATCAGTACCAGTCAAGAAATGAATATAGATAATCTTCATACTACAGAGAAAAATGAAGATATTCTACTGGATTTTACCTTTAAGGACTGTTGAAGTAATACTGCACAATGGGCCTTGAGCTCAGATGAAATTGATATGGCATTTTATTGTAATCACATGGCTTTACATTTGGTTCGTGCCAATGCCGATTTTGAAATATATGGTCCTGTTATTATGAATGGAGAAGTCATAGCTTATAAAGGTGACGTAAGTAACATACATAGATTAGGTATAGGACAAAAGAGAGAGCATTTACATCGGCTAATCAAAAAAAACTATAATCATATAGATGAGATAGTGGAGATACAACCTGCTAGTTTGGCTTATTCATTAGAAGGAGAACAAATTGATGGAGCAGTTTTAGATATAAGTAAGGCTCCCTTATTACATGGGTTTAAATTTGCTTCTCTTTCAGAAGATGATTATATTTCTTATAGTTTAATAGTGAGAAAAGATGTGATAAATACAAAAGTTTTCCAAGAATTTTTAATGGCATACAACAAAACAATAGAGGAACTTAATAAAGTGAAAACTCTTAAAGAATATATAGGGATGCCAAAGGAATTTTGGGATAATACAAATATAAAGTTTTTAAGTTTAGAATAGGAAAGGTGAAGATATGTCAATATCTGTACAAGGAATTACTAAGGTTTTTTCCAATAGAAGAGATAAGAAAACCATGAATACTGTATTGCAAGATATTTCCTTTGATGTGAAAGAAGGAGAATTTGTGTCCTTATTAGGACCATCAGGTTGTGGAAAGACAACAACACTAAATATTATTGCAGGATTTCTAAAGCATGAAGGAGGAAATATTCAGGTAAATGGAAAGGATGTAAATAAGCCAGGACCAGATAGGGCATTTGTATTTCAAAACTATGCACTTTTTCCTTGGCAGAAGGTAGGGGAAAATATTGTATACCCTATGAAAAAACAAGGAATACCAAAAAAGCAACGTCAGGAGAAACTTAAAGAATTATTAGCTATGGCACATCTGGAGGAATATGAAAACTATTATATTCATGAAATATCTGGCGGAATGAAACAAAGAGTTGCTTTATTAAGGGCTTTGGCATGTAATCCTCAGATACTGTTAATGGACGAGCCTCTAGGTGCAGTTGACTTTCAAATGCGTCAAATGCTTCAAGTACAGTTAGAATCAATGTTACTAGGAAGCAAGAAGACTGCCCTTATGGTTACTCATGATGTTGATGAGGCTATTTATTTAAGTGATAGAGTTATAGTCATGTCTAGAGATCATGGAAGGATACTAGCTGATATAAAAATAGAACTTCCTAGACCTAGAGATAGAAAGAATGAAAAATATCATCAATATACTAATGAATTATCTGATATTTTAAGGTCTGCATTAAATGGAGAAGTGAAAAATCAAGGTGACGAGGAATTACTAGAGTTTATTCAGAAGACAGAGAAAAAAGACAGTAAAAAAACGTCTTTTGCTCAAGGAGGAGCTATTTAAAAATAGAAAATATATAGCTTTTGAGAGAAACATACAGGAGGTGAAAATAGTTGAATTCACAAGAAAAAGACATAAAGAGAATGGTACATGCTACTAAGATGAAAGATAGAAATAATTGGAGAAAGCTTAACGGAAAAGATTTTAATATTTATACTCCAATTGCATTAGTAGTAATCGGTATAATATGGTGGATTGCGGCGGATATTGTTAATAAACCATTCCTTTTCCCTTCTTTAAAAAGTGTGATGGAGGCTTTATTTAGAGCTGTTACAGATTTATATGTACTTAGAAACATTGGTATTACTATGAGACGTGTTTTAACAGGTGCTTTTTATGCGTTTATTATTGGATTGCCTATTGGAATGATTATGGGATATTCTAAGACTATGATGAGAGCATTTGCACCTTTTATAAATTCTTTGAGACAAGTCCCTATAATGGCATGGGTACCACTGTCTATTATTTGGTTTGGTTTAGGTGATGGACCTACCATTTTTATGATTGCATTTACTGGTATTTTTACCATTATATTAAATACCATTGCAGGAGTTCAAGATATTAGTAAGGATTACTATAATGCAGCACGAAGTATGGGTGCAAATACAATGGATATTATCAAAGACATTGTACTTCCTGGGTCATTGCCAGGAATTATTACTGGATTGAGACTGGCAATTGGTATGGGTTGGATGTCAGTTATCTGAGCGGAGTTCATTGCGACCAGTGCCGGGTTCGGCTACTGTATGGTAGAAGCTCAATCTAGAATGGAAACTCATACCATTATAGCATATATGTTTATAGCTGCTTTAATTGGATTTGGTATTGATAGATTGATGCTCTTAGTTGAAAGTATATTACTTAGATGGAAAGCAAACTAAAATTATCCGCCAGTTAAAAGCTGGTGGAGTTTTTTTCTCTTGACATTAAAGTCGACTTTAAGGTTTATAATAGGAGGGTAAAGCCATGTTATTTATCAAAGATATATGTAGAATCACAGGACTTAATAGCTCCGCTGTTAGATATTATGATAGTCAAGGTTTATTAGGAGAAATAAAAAGACGAGATAATAACTATAGAATATTTGACGAAAAGGATATAGAAAAGTTATTTTTCATTAAAAAAGCTAGAAGCTTAGGTTTTGAGCTAGAAGAAATAAAAAAGATATTGATGCTAAAAAATAATGGTATAGCCCCTTGTAGTTATGTAAGTAATAAGATACAGGAGAAAGTATCTTTTATAAAAATGGAAATATCAAGACTTGAGAAAGAAAAGGATAAACTGGAAAAACATTTATCTGATGCAAGAAAAACAAGTGGATGTAAGGGAAGCATATGTCATTATATTGAAGGCATTGAAGAACAAGATAAAAAAATAGGGGGAAATGTAATATGAAAAAAAGAATTATTGCTATGAGTTTAGTATTGGCAATGATGGTAGCAGTTGTATCAGGATGCACAGACAGCAGCAAAAATACTGTAATACAAGAAGTGGACTACGACCCAGCTGTAGAGGTGGCTAAATATGAATTAGGAGAGTTATCAGCTGGGGACAAGGATTTCGTAATCCAATTGGGATACAGAGACTGTGACCATATGGTTCCAGCTATTATAGGAGAGAAAGCTGGAATTTATGATGCACTGGGTCTAAATGTAGTAGTTACAAAAACTGGTAAAATCATGGAAGCCATGTCTTCAGGTGAAATGCACGTAGGATACCAAGGAATTGAAGGTGCTATTAAATCAGTTAACCAAGGAGCACCATTATTTATGGCAGCAGCAAATCATTTAGGTGGATCTAGATATTTAGTTGTAAGTAATGATATAAAAGAACCAAAGGATTTGATCGGTAAAACTTTAGCAATTGGTTCAGGTGCAGAAACAAAACCAGAATGGAGACGCTGGGCAGAGGAATTAGACATTCCAGTGGAACTGAAAAACTATGAGGTAGTTGATATGGGCGATAAGGATAAGGTGTTTGCATTAAAAGCTGGACAACTTGATGCTTTTTCTGCTTGTGACCCTTATGGGTCTATGGTAGAATTTGAAGGCTTTGGTCGTATTATGGCTACAGGATGGGGTGCCCATGTTTCAGATAATATGGATGAAGGATGGGGTGTATGCTGTATCTATTGTATGAACAATGATTTTTTAAATGACCATCCAGAATTAGCAAAAAGGTTAGTACTTGCCCATGCTTTATCTATTAAATATCTATATGAACATCCTTATAATGCTTCAATGATGTTTGCAGAAGGTTTCGGTACTAATCCAGAAGTTGGATTGAAAACTGTATATATGAAGACTGTAGCAGAAGGTAGAACGATTACATGGAAGTTTTCTGAGGAGAATTTAGATAATTACATTAAATATTTCTATGATTTTGAAATTCCAGAAGAAGAAATTCCAAATATAAATGATATGCAACAATTTATGTCAACAGATTTACTTGAGACTTGTGGAATCGAAGACTTTAATACATTTATAAAAGAAAATATTGATGCAAACTTCCCAATTGGAGATACTTATGAAGAATGGTTGGCTAAGGCAAAAGCCATAGATGGAATTGGAGAAAGTACTGCTAGTAAATAATTAATCGATGGAGCTTATATAAGCTCCATTTTTTATATCCATAAGAAACATTAATCTATATTATATAAACTTGACCTTAAAGTGAACTTTAAGGTTATAATAGAATTAGATAAAGGAGTGAAACTTATGGATGTAAAATGTCCAATATGCAATGAATTAGGAGAGAAGGTAAAGGGGATAACTGTAAAGCATTTAGTAATAGAAAACTTTGTGGAGAAAATTGATCATAAGGAAATTTACTATTTATGTATGAATGAACACTGCGATGTAGTATATTATAATTTAGATATAGAAAGTACATTTGATAAGACAAAAGTAAAGGTGCCGATATGGTTTAAAAGTGATGCTAACCCTAAATATATATGTTATTGTAGTAAGGTAACGGAAGAGGAAATAATAGATGCTGTAACAAATAAAGATGCGAAAAATATGAAGGATATTATAAAGTTCACAGGGGCTATGAAAGATGGAAACTGTATATTAAACAATCCATTAGGTAAATGTTGTGGTTCAGTTATATTGGAAGCTATGAATAAGGCAATAGAAGCTAAAGATAAAAATACTAAAAGCTAGAGAAGTTTCTCTAGCTTTTCTAATTATCAAAAACCTTATATATTTTTTAGCAGCAATCTTCCATGCCCTCACCAAATAAATCTCTTATTTCAGTATCATCAATTAACCTAAATATAGAATAGCCAAAATTTCCATCCTTTGAGCCTGATACAATAAACTCTATTGGACCAGTTTTATCAATATCTTTAAACTCAATAGTCTGATTATCAATGGGAGCTCTTGTGTGGTTAGATAATTTAAATCCTTCACCTGTATCTATAACTACGACCATTGCATTTTTTTTAGGCCCTTCATTATATATAACTAATAAATCTTTGCGTCCGTCATTATTTAAATCCTCATATCCACATAGTATTACTTTATTATCAGGATGGATTTCCTTAAAATATAGAAGAAGCTCATTGTCTGGCTCTACTCCTAAAGCTTGTAAGGTATTTCCATTGTTTAGATAATATATGTAGAAACCCAGTGAAAATAGTATAAATACTACTAATATAATTTTAATATTCTTCTTCATTTTGCTACCTCGTTTGCTTTGCAAGATTTCTAAATAAATCTTTTACTTTTGGATATATGGCCTTTAGGAAAAATAGAAATACTATAAACGAACATAAATATTTAAGTGGTTCTGGTAAAGTAAAAAGAAATTTATTTGCACTTTCAATACTACGATCAATTCTATTAAAATTAATAGCTGGTTCAAATCCGGGCATCAACCATAAATTAGTTAAGTATCCAACACTAAATGCAAAGATAGAGATTACTAAGCCATATATAATAGCAGTTTTTTTACCTATCATCTTGTATATACTTAGCAGTTCTGGAATATTAGTAGCTGCTCCTGCCATCAAGAAGGTAATTGCAGCACCAGGAGAAGCACCACTGGCAATTAAGGCAGCTATAAAAGGAATATGTCCAACAGCACAGACATACATTAAAGCAGCTAGTATTGCCACATTCCAAAGAGATAACATACTAGGGTTTCCTAGATATTTTTGTATAAATGAATCTGGAAATACAGTTAAAATAAATCCTCCAAATAACATTCCTAAGACTACATATTTGCTTAATACTGTTGCTAAATCATGTATTGCCCAATGTATACCTGATTTTAATTTTTCTAATAAAGGAATACTTTCTGTTTGCTCTAATGATGCTGACATTATTTCTTCCTCTAAGTTAGGCTTTCTTAATTCATCACCACTTAAATTATTGCCTATTATTCCAATAATAAAAGGAAGCAGAAATCCTGCAACTACATTTATCATAGTTAGTTCTTTTCCCAATAGTCCATAACTAAGTATCAATGCTATGGGATTAAGTACAGGTGTAGAAGCCATAAATGCCAATGTAGGTCCTACATAAGCTCCAGAGTAGTATAAACTAATACCAAGGGGAATTGTTCCACAACTACAAATAGGTAAGCACATACCTGATATGGTTGCCTTTAAAATGGAACTGATTTTAGTGTTTCCCAAGGATTTATGAAATCTAGCTGGAGTTATAACATCATGAAGAAGTCCTGCAATTATGTAACTAAAAACAAGCCAACTTGAAGTACCATTTAACAAATTAATAGAAGATAATAAAATATCTTTTAAGAATCCTAATAACAACAATAAAATCACCTCCTGTTTTCTAATTCTTTTACTGCTAATTCAATTTCTTTTTCAATAATATCTTTAGATATTCTTTGGATTTTCTTTTTTTCATTTATAATCAAAGTTCCTCTAAATATGACTCCGTACTTTTTTATATAATCCATGTTTTTACCTGCATAATAAATTTTTACATCTACTTTATCTTTGTATTTAGCTGCAGCATCCTCCACAGCACGGGTATAACCGTCACATCCAGATCATGTGTTGATAAATTCTACTAAAACCTTAGACATACATCCACCTCCATGCTTTAATAGAACAAGGTCCGTATTAACGGACCTTGTTCTAAAATGTAATTACTTGGTCAAGCTCTACTGAATTAAGGGCACCATATAATACTGGGAAGCAGCCAATAGTAGCACCTTGTACAAGATTGTTTTCTATTTGTCTTTCAATGGCACATTGATCGCAGGCTAAAAGTATCATTCCAGTTTCTTTATGTAATTTCTGAAGTCTTTCTCCTATATCAGTATCCTTTAATAATAAGAATGTATTGTCAAATACAAAAAACATACCAACTACTTCTGCCCCGTGATTACCAGACTCAAGTTGTGGGATTACCATATCCCTTAATATAGTTCTTGCATTATCAGAACTTATTACATATGCAACTTTCACTAAAATCCCTCCATATCTTTAAAATCCTTTAAATAATATCATAAGTGGTTTAAAATTAACAATTAAAATATTTGATAGTGAAAGGACAAGCTATTGATATTATTTATTTAACAATTATTTTGCAAGATGATATTATAAGTTGAATAATAGATATGGAGAGGAATGGTTTTGTGGATGAATTTGAATATAGATACTACACTAGTGAACAGTTAAAAATAGATAGTATAGATAGTAAATTATCAAAAGATGAAAAGAAAATTAGAAGATATTTAATGAATTATACTATTGACAAGGGACAAGCATTCAAAATGTTTAACACATCTGAAATTGCAAGAGATATAAAAATTACATATGAAGAGGCAAATAAAATATTGGATAGTTTGACTCAGAAAAATGGATTAGTAGTAGATGATGAAGGAAATGTTAATTTTATATATCCAGTTTCGGCAATTCCTACGAATCACAGAGTAAGACTTCAAGATGGCAGAGAATTTACTGCTATGTGTGCAATAGATGCTATTGGGTCAGCTTTTACTTTCAAACAAGATGTAGATATAGAGTCAAAATGCAGTCAATGTGGTTCTGATATTAAGGTAAGTATAAAAAATGGTGAATTATATAGTTATGAGCCTAGTGATCTGCATATACTTCATGTGGATTTAAATAAAAATCTAAACTGGTCAGGTAATTGCTGAAACATAATGAATTTCTTCTGTACGGAGAAAGAATATAATACTTGGGTTGAAATAATGGAACTAGATAAATCTCAGATATTTTGTTTAAATGCTGAAGAAGCTATTAAGGTTTCAAAAATGTTGTTTAGTGTTACTGATATATAAAATATTGGAGAGTAAAATAGAAAAACTTTAGTATGTATATACCCCTTGATTTCTGTCAATGATATTAATAGAAATCAGGGGGTGTTTTTATGTTGAGTTTCATCAAAAAAGAAAAAACAGAATTAGAAAAGTTAAATGAATTGAAGTTCCAGATGTTGGAAAATTTAAGACAGGCTCATAAGGAGTGGAAAGATAGCGAGAAGTATTTCGAATCGATTTCAGACCCAGATTTAATAGATTATGCCATATACGAAATAGAAGCATCTAAGCTTAAATATGTTTATTTACTGAAGAAAGTAAAAGAATGGAATAAGGAAATTGAGATGAATATTGAAAATCAATCTATAGAAAATATTTCGGCTAATAGCTAGTACAAAAATATGTAATATTTTTTAGTTCTCTCCTATAATTATAGTATAATAGGAACGGGAGGGATAATATGGAATTAAGTACAATTATTTATTATGTTATAGGACTTTTTCTACTATATATCGCAGGAATTATACTGGTATGGCCTATTAAAAAGATATTTAAATTAATAGGTAATGGGATTTTAGGAGGCTTAACCTTGTTTCTTTTTAATACCATAGGAAAATACTTTGGATTAGGCATAGCCATCAATCCATTAAATGCTATTATAGTTGGGCTTTTAGGGGTCCCTGGAGTGGTACTTTTACTTATTCTTCAAATCATAATATAGTATACTGGGGTATGAAACTCTAAATTTGTAAAAATGGCTAAAATGTGATATACTAGTAGTGAGTAATACAAATATGAACAGGGGGTATATTGTATGACAGCGATAAAAATGCAAATGACAAGAAGAGATGAAATAGGAAAAAATGCAATAAAGAAAATAAGAGAAAAGAATATAATACCTGCAGTTATATACAGCAGGGGAGGAGAAACTATTCATGCCTCAGTATCCTTATCTGAGTTTCAAAGAGTATATAAAGAAGCAGGTGCATCTTCCTTATTAGGATTGGATATAGCAGGAGAAGTAATGCCAGCTATTATAAAGGATATACAAAAGCATCCTGTAAAAGAGCAAATTCTTCATGTTGATTTCCAAAAGTTAAATATGGATGAAAAAGTAAAAATGTCTGTACCAATTACATTACTTAATAGAGATAATATAAAACTACAGCCTTCAATATTGATGCAATTACTAGATCAAGTTGAAATTGAATGTCTGCCAACTAATATTCCAAATGGAGCAGAAGTAAATGTAGAAGATATGGACTTTACGACACCAATCTTTGTAAAGGATTTAGATATTGCCAATAATGACGATATAACAATTTTAACGGATTTAGACAATCTAGTTTGTACATTATCTCAGCCATCTGTAACTGAAGAAGAAACAGAAGATGATATACCAGAAGCAACAGAAGCAGCACCAGATAAAATTGAATCAGAAGAATAGAGAAAAAGACCTGTATACAGGTCTTTTTTTGTACATAGTCCCAGTAAACCTAAAAAGTCTAATTTATTTACTTAAACAGCCTTTTCTCCATATATAATCCTTTCCTTCATATTAGTATATATTATATTAATAGATTCATAAATACATACCATATTAAGATTTTCCTTAATATATAAGTAATAAAATAATTCAGATATATTAGAATATGCGAAATATGTCGAAAATAATAAATTGATAACAATCTAAAGTGGTGATAAAATAAAAATATGGCATAGAGACAAGCTATAGCCATATATATAATATTAAATCTATTTAATATAAAAATACATTTTACTATCTACAATAGGGAGAGTGAGTATATTGAAAGAACTTTATAAAATTAATTCCCATTATTCTAAAAGGATTAAGTTTTTTAAAGTGTTTATCCTTTTTTTGACTTTTATATTATTGCAGATATACATACCTGTATTCCATGGAAATGAA
>NZ_VUNQ01000065.1 GCF_009695605.1 Tissierella pigra | reverse complement strand
AACCATAAAAAAGAACCCCATTTCATTGTTTTCTAGTCAAAAACAATTTAACACAAGGGGTTCTTTTTTTCATTATATAAATTTTTCCATGTCAACCTGTAATTATTTCTTTAATGCAACACTAGTAAGCCTGAAGGCTCTTATTTATTTTATATTACATAACTCAGATGCAATTTGTGCTGCTAGCTTTACATTGTTATATACTAATTGGATATTTGCCTCAAGGCTTTTACCTTCTGTAATCTTTTGAATTTTATCTAATAAGTAAGGAGTAGTTTCTTTTCCTTTTATTCCAAGTTTATCTGCTTCAACAGTGGCTTCTTCTATTGCCTTTGATATATAAGCACTATCCATAGCATATTCCATAGGAATAGGGTTGGTAATAACCATTCCACCTGTCATATTTAAATCTTCTTTTGCTTTCAAAGCTTTTGCTATTTCCGTAGGTGTATCCATTCTATAATTTACATTAAACCCACTTTCTCTAGTATAGAAGGCAGGAAGCTCTTCAGTTTGATAACCAATAACAGGAACTCCTTTAGTTTCTAAATACTCAAGAGTTAATCCCAGGTCTAAAATAGATTTTGCACCAGCACATACAACAGCTACATTAGTATTAGATAATTCTTCTAAGTCAGCAGAAATATCCATAGTAGTTTCTGCACCTCTATGAACTCCACCTATACCACCAGTACCAAATACTTTTATTCCAGCAAGAGAAGCTATTATCATTGTAGCAGCCACAGTTGTAGCACCATCTTCTCCTCTTGATACAAGAATAGGTATATCTCTTCTACTAGCTTTAGTTACATTAAGTCCCTTTTTACCAAGATAATCTATTTCATCAGGTGTAATACCTACAGTAAGCTTTCCACCAATAATAGCAATAGTTGCAGGAATAGCACCATTGTCTCTGACTATTTTTTCAACATTTAAAGCGGTTTCTACATTTTGAGGATAAGGCATACCATGGGATATAATTGTAGATTCCAATGCTACTACAGGTTTATTTTCGTCAATTGCCTTTTGTACTTCGGGATTGATTACTAAAATATCTTTTAAATTCATATAATTACCTCCAATTGTTTTCCATTAAATTTATAATATGTTCTTCTGATATATTTTCAGATACTGTTGAATTAGAATTAATACAAATATAAGAAGCTGATAGACCAGCCTTAGCTGACTTTTCTAAATCAAAATTCTTTAGATATGCCCAAACAACAGCAGCTATATAACTATCTCCTGCACCAGTAGTATTTATAACTTTAGTCTCTATAGGTAAGATATTTCCTTTATGAGTACCATCAGTGTAATAAACTCCCTTAGATCCTAAAGATATAAATAGTCTTTTTACACCTTTTTCAAGAATAATATTAGTTGCCTTTTCTAAATCTCCTATGGTGTTAATTTTCATATTAGAAAGGATTTCAGCCTCAATGATATTTGGCTTTAAGGTGTGAATATTTTGAATGGAATCTTTAATTTTTTCAGTTTTCTTAGTAGAAACTGTATCAAGAAATATAGGAACATTACAATTATTCATCAAATATTTAAGAGATTCTTCAGGTATATTAGTATCAACTACACATACTTTAGAATTATTGATTACTTCAAGTTTTTCTTTTAGATAATTAGGAGTAATATACCTATATATTTCCATATCAGAAATAGCCACTTCCATTTCACCAGATTCGTTAGTGATACACAGGTAGGTAGATGTTCGTTCATTAGGAATAATAAGAGAATGTTCTAAACTAATATTAAGCTTTTTACAACTACTGGTTATTTCCCTAGAGTATCCATCACCTCCCAATACTGTGATAAATTCCACATTAACATTCATTCTACTGAGATTTTCAGCAATATTTCTAGCTACACCACCTAAAGATAAAATAGTTTTACCTGGGTTGGAATCATTAGGATTTAATCCATAATGGGGTGTACCTGTAATGTCAATATTAGCACCACCAATAACAGTTACATACTGTTTTTTCATTTATTCACCTACTTTAAATATACTTGTACATATATATTATACCCTAGATTTTAAATTAGCAATAATGAATAATTATTTAGTTTTTTAAGATTTTAAACAATTAAATTAATCTATAGTAACTCATATAAATATAGAAATATCGAATTTAACTTATGAACTTAAAAATGTTATTCTATAGGTTGGTAGAAAAACATGATTTATGAAAATAAATATTAGAATCTGAATATAGGAATTTGAGGGATTATATGAAAATTATTTTAGAAAATATATGTAAAACATTTGGCTCAGTTAAAGCAGTAAGTAATTTGAATTTAGAAATAGATGATGGAGAATTAATATCTATATTAGGACCCAGTGGCTGTGGGAAAAGTACTACATTATCTTTAATTGCAGGACTTTTAAAACCTGATAATGGAGAGATATATTTTGGAGATAAAAAAGTTACAAATATAGAACCTGAGTATAGGGGAATAGGAATGGTATTTCAGAACTATGCACTATATCCCCATATGTCTGTGTTAAAAAATATTATGTTTCCATTGAAGATGAAAAAAATCCATAAAAAAGAAGCCAATAAAATGGCTATCCAAATGGCTGAACTTACAAAAATAGAAGATTTGCTACATAGAAAACCTTCTGAACTCTCAGGAGGACAACAACAAAGAGTTGCAATTGCTAGAGCCTTAGTAAAAAAACCTGAAATATTATTGTTAGACGAACCTTTATCTAATTTAGATGCAAGGCTTCGTATTGAAATGAGAGAAGAAATCAGACGAATTCAGCAGGAAATAAACATAACTACTATTTTTGTTACTCATGACCAAGAGGAAGCAATGAGTATTTCAGATAAGATTTTATTGATGAAAGATGGGTTGTATCAACAATATACTACTCCAAGGGAAATGTATTCTAATCCTTCTAATAAGTTTGTAGCTAGGTTTTTAGGAAATCCACCTATTAACTTTATAGAAACTGAGATAATGTATAATGGAGAAGTTGTAAAATTACATAATAGTCGTATTATATTAAATCTATCTAGACATTTAAAAGGCAAAGGAATAAAGGAAAACCAAGTAACATTGGGAATTAGACCAGAGGATTTTATTATAACTAATAAAGATGAAGCATTATTTTCTGTAGAGGTAATAGGTATCCAAATCATGGGAAAGGAAATCTATATTATTGCCAATATAGACGAAGGGATAAAGGTTACATTAGTTGCTTCATGGGATTTTAATATAGATGTAGGGGACAGGCTATATTTAGACGCTAAAAACATCCACATATTTCACAGGGGGGATGTTTGTTGAAAAAAATAGATAAATTAAGAAAATCCAATACCTTTAAGGGATTATTATATATTTTTCCTGCAACATTAATTTTAATTGTATTTAAGATTTATCCCATAATTAAATCCTTTACTATGTCTTTTTATACTGACTTTGATTATTTAAGTGGTGAAGTATACAAAAGGGGACTTGATAATTTTCAATATGTATTAAGGGACCCAGATTTTTATTTAGCACTTAAAAATACATTTTATTTTGTGTTGGGAGCTGTTCCTTTATCAATAATACTATCCCTAGGGTTTGCTTTGTTATTAAACTCTAATATAAAGCTAAATAGTTTCTTTAGATCTATATATTTTCTACCTTTTGTTACTTCAACAGCTGCCTTAGCTATTATATGGAGGTGGATTTTTAATGGTGATTATGGACTAGCTAATTATATGGTTTTATTATTAGGAGGAAAAAAAATAAAGTGGCTAACAGATCCTAGCTTTACAATTCCAATCCTAGTCTTATTTAATGTATGGAAGGGCATGGGGTATAAAATAATTATTTTCTTGGCAGGATTACAAAATATTGATAAAAAATACTATTTATCTGCCAAAATAGATGGTGCAAGTAAATGGAATATATTTACAAATATTACTTTACCGTTACTAAGTCCTACTTTATTCTTTGTATCTATTACTTCTGTAATAGGTGCTTTTAAAATATTTGATGAAGTCTTTGTATTATATAACACTGGCACAGGACCATTGAAAAGTGGACTAACTATTGTTTACTATATATTTAATAAATTCTATAGACATTGGCAATTTTCCATTTCTGCAGCAGCAGCCTTTGTACTATTTATTATAATACTTATATTTACTTTAATTCAGCTGAAAATTGGAAAGACCAAGTCTAATTACTAATAAGGATGATATTGATGAAAAGAACATTACAGAAAACTTTAATATATATGATACTTACAGTAGGTGCACTTTTTATACTAATACCCTTTATATGGATGATATCAACTTCTTTAAAGCCCTCCAATGAGGTGCTTATAATGCCACCAAAGTTTATCCCTTCCAAGTTAATATGGGAGAATTACAAGATAGCTTTGGAGGCAGCCCCCTTTAATACATATTTTAAGAATAGCATAATAGTTACAGTTTCTGTTACAGCAGGAGAAATAATAACTACTATATTGGCAGCATTTGCTTTTTCTAGAATAAACTTTAAGGGCAGAGACCTTATATTTACTATTCTTATAGCTACTATGATGGTACCTGGGGAAGTTCTTACTATACCTAATTTTGTGACATTGAGTAAGCTCGGATGGATAGATTCGTATAAGGCATTGATAATTCCTTGGTGTGCCAGTATATACTCTATATATTTGCTTAAACAGCATTTCATGAGTATACCAGATGAGTTATATAATGCTGCCAAAATTGATGGATGTAGTGATTTTAAATTTTTGTGGACCATAATGGTTCCACTGGCAAAACCTGCCATAGTTACCTTGATTATATTGAAAGTAATCAGTAGCTGGAATTCATTTTTCTGGCCTCTTATAGTAACTAATTCTAAGGAAATGAGAACATTACCTTTGGCTTTATCCGCATTTACTGATGAATTTGGAACAGAGTACAATGTTTTAATGGCTGCAACAAATATTATAGTATTGCCTGTAATAATATTTTATACGATACTTCAAAAACATATTATATCGGGAGTATCTAAGGCAGGAATAAAAGGATAATTTAAACACTTAATAAGTGATTAAATAAAATAAAAAGTAGGAGGATATTAAATGAATAAACAGTTATTATCATTATTTTTAGTATTAATATTATCCCTAGGACTTGTGGGTTGTAAATCAAACCCTGTAACTCCAGTAGATAATAATGAAAAAGTAGACAATGCAGAAGAAGTAAAAGAAGATGGAATTTTAACAGAAATTACAAATCCCACAGAAGTCGTATTTTGGCATGCAATGAGTGGTTCAAATGAAGAAGCTTTAACTAACTTAGCAAATAAATTTATGGATGAAAATCCAAATATAAAGATAAATCTTCAATTTCAAGGCAATTATAGAGAATTGTTTGAGAAGTTAATGGCGGCTGCTAAAGCGAATCAATTGCCAACTATGACTCAAATATATTCAAATAGATTATCTTGGTATATTGAAAAAGGATTAGTTGAAAATCTAAATCCTTATATGGAAAATGAAAAAGTTGGATTAAGCAAAGAAGAATTAGCAGATTATCCAGCGTTATTTTTAGATGATGGAATATGGAATGGTAATCAATATGCTATGCCTTTTAACAAAAGCCAAATGGTTCTATACTATAATGTAGATATGTTTAAAGAAGCAGGAATTGAAGTACCTAAAACATGGGAAGAATGGAAGTCAGCGGCAGAAAAGTTGACTAAAGATACTGATGGAGATGGAGAACCAGATGTATATGGAATAGTATTTGCAAATAATATTTCTACAGATATAGCTCCTTGGTTAAAACAAGCAGGGGGAATGACTATGAATGAGGATACAAATGAACTGTATTTCGATACTCCAGAAACAGCTGAAGCAATTGAGTTTTTAAATGGTTTAATTCAATCAAAAGTAGCTCGTACAGCAGGAGAAGATAAATATGCAAATGTTCCATTATCACAAGGAAGAGCGGCTATGTGTGTAGCATCTACATCAGCTATATCTACTATAGAAAAAGATACATTGGAAGGAGTAAATTTATTTGCAGCACCTCTACCAGGACACAAGACAAATGATCAGTTATATTATGGTACAAACGTAGCAGTATACAATACGGCTACACCAGAGGAAAAATTAGGTGCTTGGTTATTTAGTAAGTTTTTATCAACACCAGAAAATACAGCTTATTTAGCACAAGAAACAGGATATTTGCCAGCCAGATACTCTGCTAGAGAAATACCTGAATACAAAGCATATTTAGAATCAGCTCCAATTAAAGCAGTTGGACTAGAGAGTTTTGATATTGGTTTCCAAGGAACAAGAAATATTGGTGGAATAAATGCACTAGATGTACTAGGAGAAGAACTAGATCTAGTATTTGCTAAAGAAAAATCTATACCAGAAGCTTTAAAAGATGCTCAAGAAAGAGGAACTAGGGCCTTAGAAGAGGCAAGAAAGAACTAATAAAAAGTGGCTTATTTAAACATACCCCTGTCAACTTGACAAGGGTATGTTTAATTTATGTTGATTTTTATAATGATTTTTTTATTTGATCTATTATTGACACTAAATTTTCTTTATGAAAATCTATCATAGGTATGTCCAAATTGTGATTTTCAAATATTTTATATATTTCTTCCATAAATATTCCACTATCTTCTATACTAGAAATAGTATTTATGGTACCTTGTATATCAGGGTTAGATCCTATTTCCCCACCCCAATTACCTGAGCAAGTTCTAGAGATTCCACAAGTAGGGCTTCCATATATCCCCATTAAAGAGACTATTTCAAAACCATTAGATTGATACTCTAATATTTGTTCTAAGACTGGTTCAAATAAGTCTCGACATATTTTTCTATAATGGGGGTGATCATATTGTTCTTTTACTTGACCCCATCTCTTTAGACCATAGCCTTTTAACTCAGGACAAGGAAGCTGAATAATTCCAATCTCATTATCTAAGAGAAATTTCAAAAAATCCATAGTATTTAATTCCGTTATTTTTTCATCTTTATCCCATTTTTTTACTTTAGAATATTCATTTAATATGCAATGAGATAATATAATTACCTTTTTAGTTTTAGTCATTTAATCACTCCTATTTACTTTATCAGGCAATTAGGCCAAGCTTCATTATATGTTTTGTTAAAAAAATAGTCAAATTGAAAAATATTATAGATAAGTAAGGGTTTATTAGTAAAGTTAACTAAAAACTATAACTTGTAATAAAGAGTATAATATAATAATATACTTACTATTTTCAACTAAAGGTGATATACTATTAGTAGGTGGTGAGTCAAATGGAAAAGTATCATTTATGTCCAAAGTTTGAAGATGCTTTTGAATTATTAGGTAAAAGATGGACTGGATTAATTATAAGAACATTGCTAAATGGACAAAAGCGTTTTACAGATATATCTGCATCTATACCAAATATGAGTGCAAGAATGCTTACAGAAAGGTTCAAAGAGCTAGAGCAAGAAGGAATAGTAGTACGAAAGGTTTATCCAGAGACACCAGTAAGAATTGAATATGAACTTACAGAAAAAGGAAAAGCACTGCAAACTGTTATGGATGAAATCCAGAATTGGGCTGAAAAGTGGAGCTAATATATAAAAAAATCCTCTAATTATTAGGGGATTTTTTATTTTTAATTTTTTAAAAATATGCTTGACATATAAAATTATATATGTAATAATAAAAACATAGCAGGTAATTAAAAGTAAGTTAATAATAAATGGGGAACTAGTATAAAAAAATAATTAAATTGAAAGAGGTGGAAATGTGTTAAGAAAATTAGATAGTACAAATATGGGCAGATCTGACTTAGGATGGTTACAAAGTATATTTCATTTTTCATTTTCATCATACTATAATGTGGATAATATGAATTTTGGGGTATTAAGAGTAATAAATGACGATTTAGTTAAAGCAAATACAGGATTTGAAATGCACCCTCATAAGGATATGGAGATAATATCCTATGTAGTAGATGGAGAATTGACACATGGAGATAGTATGGGAAATAAAAATACTATTACTAGGGGTCACGTACAATATATGAGTGCAGGAACAGGCATATATCATAGTGAACATAACTTAGGAAAAACAACATCAAGATTTTTACAAATATGGATACATCCAGATAAAAAAGGACTTGAGCCAAATTATGGTGACTATAAATTCCAATGGGAAGATAGAAAAAATAAATGGCTTCAAATAGTATCAAGTACCGATGGAGATGGACCAATTAAGATTTACCAAGATGCAAATATATATGTATTAGAGCTAGATGAAAATAAAGAAATTGATTTTAAAGTCAATGAAGAAAGACAAGCGTATTTAGTACAAATAGAAGGAAGTGCAGAAATAAATAATATTTTGTTAAACAACAGAGATGCTTTGGAAATAGTGGAGGAAGATATAGTAATAAAATCAAAGGAAAAGTCTCATATTATAATTATAGAAATGAAAAAATCAAATTAACTGGAGGAATAGAAAATGGCAAAGAATTTTTATGAGGCAGTAGAACAAAGAAGGTCATATTATGGAATTAGTAAAGATATAGTATTATCTGATGAAAGAATTCAAGAAATAATAGAACATGCAGTAAAACATACACCATCAGCATTTAACTCACAAACTACAAGGGTAATTTTATTATTAGGTGAACATCATACAAAATTATGGCATATTACTAAGGAAGCCCTTAGAAAAATTGTACCTGCTGAAAAGTTTTCATCTACAGATGAAAAAATCAACTCCTTTGATGCTGGATATGGTACAATATTATTCTTTGAAGACAATAGTATAGTAGAATATTTACAAAATGAATTTCCAACATATAAAGATAATTTTCCAATATGGTCACAACATACAAGTGGAATGCACCAATTTGTAATATGGACAGCATTAGAATCAGAAGGATATGGAGCATCACTTCAACATTACAATGAACTTATTGAAGCAGATGTAAAAGAAGAATGGAATGTGCCTAGTAGTTGGAAACTAATAGCTCAAATGCCATTTGGTAAGCCAACAGATGAGCCAGGAGAAAAAGAGTTTAAACCATTAGAGGAAAGAGTTAAGATATATAAATAATATAGAAAAATACCTTATGATTAAATCATAAGGTATTTTTTATAATGAATAGGAAAGCATTATTGTTTATTTCTCAAAAAAAGAAATTATTATAACTCCTAATAATATAAATAAAATTCCAAGGAATGTTTTTATTCCAAAACTTTCATCTAATAATAATACTCCTATAATTACACTTGTAATAGGTTCAAAGGTACTTAAAATAGATGTATTTTGAGGTCCTATTGCCTTAATACCAAATTGAAAGAGAGTTACTCCAAATCCTACTGATAAGGATAATAATAATGCCATTATCCATCCTAGGGGTTTCATGTTTATAACAAATGTTTTAGTTATAAGACTAAAAATTAGCATCATAATTGCTGCAATTAAGCAAAGATAAAATGTTAATTTAATGGTACTAATTTTCTTTAAGTCGCTTTTATCCAGATATACAGTATAGAAAGCAAAGGTAATACTGGACATAAAAGAAAGAAATATTCCAGTGAAATCAGTATTTCCTTTGCCATCAAAAAACATTAGAACTCCAAACAAACAGAGTATAACTGCAATTAATTTTGGAATGCTTGGTTTTTCTTTAAAAAATAATATACAGCCTAGTATTACAAAAACTGGATATATAAAATGAATAGTTGTTGCCATACCAGATGGAATATAATTATAGGATAGATATAGTAACAAAGCTGTTGCTCCATATCCCAAAGTAGCCACAAGGGTTATTTTTTTAAATTCCTCTTTTTCAATTTTTAAAGTTTCCTTGCCATCTTTTTTAATTAATAGATATAAAAAAGGAAGTATTAATAAAAATCTTAAAAATGCTAAGCTTGTGGCATTACCACCAGATTCATAAACAAACTTAGCCATTAAAGGCATACTTCCAAAAATAGTAGCAGAAACAATTACTGCTAAAATTCCCTTGGATTTAGTATTCATAAAAGTTCCCTCCATATAATGTCATATTTCTAGTATATATAATTTTTTTATTATAAACAATTAATATATCTTTAAAGCATGAAAATTCAAAAGTAATAATTCTATAAATTGCAAGAATGAAACAATTAACTTGCAGAAATATATTGAAGTTATTAAAGATATATGCTAAAATTGTTTAAAACATTAGCAAGATGAAAGTTTTAATAAAAGTTTTGTCAATTGTATTGGTGAATTTTTTATAAAAACATAGGAAAAAAGAATTGTGAATAAGTTAAAGAGGCTGTAATTATTTTTATAAAAAATTATGATTAACCATGGAGGTGTAACATGAAAAAGAAATTTAAGAAGGTTTTAGTTGCAAATAGGGGAGAAATTGCCATAAGAATATTTAGAGCTTGTAGTGAACTTGGAATAAGAACTGTGGCTATTTACTCCAATGAAGATAAAAATTCCTTGTTTAGAACAAAAGCTGATGAGTCTTATTTGATTGGCAGAAACAAAGGAGCAATAGAGGCATATTTAAATATAGATGAAATTATTAAATTAGCATTAAAAAAAGGAGTAGATGCAATACATCCAGGATATGGATTTCTATCTGAGAATCCAGAATTTGCAAGAAAATGTAAAGAAGTAGGTATTGAGTTTATAGGACCAACTTATGAGATGATGGATAGTCTAGGAGATAAAATAAGGTCTAAAAAAGTAGCACATAGTGTAGGAGTTCCAACTATTCCAGGAATTGAAAAAGCTGTAGCTTCTGAGGAGGAAGCAATAGAGTTTGCTAATTATGCAGGATACCCTATAATACTAAAAGCTACCGCTGGTGGAGGTGGTAGAGGCATGAGAGTAGTAAAAGATGAAAAGAATTTAATAAGGGAATATCATAGTGCAAAAAATGAGGCTAAGAAGGCTTTTGGTATAGATGATATATTTATTGAAAAATATCTTGAGAAACCAAAGCATATAGAGGTTCAAATCTTAGGGGATAAATATGGAAATATAGTTCATTTATTTGAGAGGGATTGTTCCATACAAAGAAGGCACCAAAAGGTTATTGAATATACTCCTGCATTCTCTATTACAGAGAAACAAAGAAAAAACATATGTGATGATGCAGTTAAAATAGCAAAGGCCGTTAAGTATTGGAATGCTGGAACAGTTGAATTTTTGTTAGACAAACATGGAAACCACTATTTCATTGAAGTGAACCCTAGGATACAGGTAGAACATACTGTATCTGAAATGGTTACTGGAATTGATATAGTACAGTCTCAAATTTTAATAGCTGAAGGATATTCTTTAGATTCTAATGAAATAGGAATAAAAGGACAGGAAAGTATAGAAGTGAGGGGCTATGCTATACAATGTAGAGTTACTACAGAAGATCCATTAAACAACTTTGCTCCTGATACAGGAAATATTGATATATATAGAACTGGATCTGGATTTGGAATTAGACTTGATGGAGGTAGTGGCTTTACAGGTGCAAATATTAGTCCTTATTATGATAGTCTTTTGGTGAAGGTAACTTCTTGGTCTAGAACTTTTGAAGATACTACAAGGAAAGTTAAAAGAGCATTAAAGGAGTTAAAGGTTAGAGGAGTAAAAACAAATATTCCTTTTTTAATAAATGTATTAAATCACGAAGAATTTTTAAAAGGTAAATGTGATACTGGATTTATTTCCAATAACCCAGAGTTATTTGATATTACAGCAAAAACTGATATTGAATTAAAGATTCTAAATTTCATAGGGGAAAAGGTGGTAAATGAAACAAATGGTGATAAACCAGATTTTGATATTCCAAATATACCTAAAGTTGTTAGACCTGAAAGACAATATGGTACTAAACAAATTTTAGATGAAAAGGGTCCGAAAGGTTTAGCAGAATGGATTAAAGACAAAGAATCTCTATTGATAACAGATACAACTTTAAGAGATGCTCATCAATCTTTAATGGCTACTAGAATGAGAACTGATGATATGTATAAGATTTCTAAGGCCCTTTCAGTATTAGGAAATGATTTGTTTTCTTTAGAAATGTGGGGAGGAGCAACCTTTGATGTTGCCTATAGATTTTTAAATGAATCTCCTTGGGATAGGTTGGAAGTTTTAAGAAAGAAGATACCTAATATATTATTCCAAATGCTTCTAAGAGGGTCCAATGGCGTAGGATATAGAAATTATCCTGATAATGTTATTAGAGAGTTTGTAAAGGAATCGGCAGAAAAAGGAATAGATATATTTAGAATATTTGATTCACTTAATTGGCTGAAAGGTATGGAAGTGGCCATAGATGAAGTATTAAAAGTAGGTAAAGTAGCAGAGGCCTGCATATGTTATACAGGAGATATATTGGATAAAAGCAAAACTAAATATGATTTGGACTATTATATAAAGACTGCTAAGGAAATAGAAAAAACAGGAGCTCATATATTAGGAATTAAAGATATGTCTTCCTTATTAAAACCTCAAGCAGCCTATGAACTAGTTAAGGCATTAAAATCTGAAATTAAAATACCTATACATCTTCATACCCATGATACCAGTGGAAATGGAATAGCAACAGTACTAATGGCAGCTCATGCTGGCGTAGATATTGTAGATACTGCCTTTAATAGTATGGCTGGACTAACATCTCAACCTGCATTAAACTCAGTAGTTGCGGCTTTGGAGCATACAGATAGAAGCACAGGGCTCAATTTAGATGATTTACAAATTATATCTGATTATTGGAGTAGTGTTAGACCAATATATAGTAAATTTGAATCTGGACTAAAGTCAGAAACAGCAGAAATATATAAATATGAGATTCCAGGAGGTCAATATTCCAATCTTAAGCCACAGGTGGATAGCTTTGGTTTGGGTCATAGATTTGATGATGTGAAGGAAATGTATAGAGTTGTAAATGAAATTCTAGGAGATATTGTAAAGGTAACACCTACTTCTAAAGTTGTAGGAGATATGGCTATATTTATGGTGCAAAACGATTTAACTCCAGAAAACATCTATGATAAAGCCAAGGATATGGCATTCCCAGATTCAGTAGTATCATATTTCCAAGGTATGATGGGGCAACCAATGGGAGGATTTCCTGAAAAACTTCAAAAACTAGTATTAAAAGGAGAAGAACCCATTACTTGCAGACCTGGAGAATTGCTTCTGCCTGAAGACTTTAAAAAAATTGAAAAGTATTTAAGTGAGAAGTATAATATGGTTCCGCAAAGAAAAGACTTATTATCTTATTCTCTATATCCTAAGGTTTTTGAGGATTATCTAAAGTATGTTGAAGAGCATGGAGATTTTAGTAGGATGGGAAGTCATATATTCTTCTATGGTTTAAGGGAAGGTGAAACAGGGGAAATAGAAGTAGAAGAAGGTAAGACTTTAATTATCAAGTTCCTTGAAATAGGTAGATTAGATGATAAAGGATATAGAACTTTATATTTTGAAGTCAATGATAGTAGAAGGGCTATAAAGATACTTGATAAGGCAAGTAATATTGTAAAAGAAGGATTAGTTACAACACAGATGGCAGATTCTGAAAATAAATTAGAAATTGGAGCAAGTATCCCAGGAGTTGTAGCAAAGATTTTAGTAAAGGTTGGTGACAAGGTTACGGAGGGACAATTAGTTGCAATAATTGAAGCTATGAAGATGGAAACCCAAATTACTGCGGCCACTGGTGGAATTATAAGTTCAATAGTTGTTAAAGAAGGGCAAAATGTAGAGGCTGGAGAACTATTGCTGAGATTGGAATAGAAAATATAAAAGGTTAGACTAATTAATTAGTTTAACCTTTTAATAATTTGTTTTGAAAAAGTATAGCAAGATTAAAGTATATAAAAGTTGTAGATGAATCTTTTATAATTGGACTAAATTAACAAACCTTTATATTATAAGGTTTTATCTAAGTTGGTCTATTTTTGTGTTATAAATTATAAAGAAGCTTTTATATGAAACTCAGAAGTAAGTGAGAACCTTCTTAATTTGTTATAAAAAACATGAACATAACTAGAGGTTATTACAATATATACATGAGAAGCTGATTTATATATAAGTTTTCTTAAATTTAAAGACATCATAAGAATGGGGAAGGAGGGACAAACATCAAGCAGATGATTTATATCAAGAACCCTTTTTAAAACCCATAGAGTTATGTCACAAAATAGATAGAAACAAAAATCCAAAGAGCTTTCTTATAGCTATTGCAGCAAATATAATGTATAGAATTATGGAATGTGATGATATAGAAGTTTTTGCAGACAGGGGAGATTAGTATTAATACAGACTATGAAGGAATTAATGCTTTATTTGACTTGCCCATAGATCCATCAAAAGGAAATTATGAGGAAGCAGAGAAGTACATTCAGACATTGTGAAGAGATGATGAAGAAGTATTAAATGAAGAATTTCCAGAGATAGAAGAACTATTAAAAGATGCCGTATTAATACCAGAATGTGTACAGAAAGTGGTTCCAGACAAAGATGGCATGATTGATTACTACTTTGCTGAACATAAACTTAGGGCAGATATTAATAGTTTATTTGAAGAAGGTCAAGTAGGTTTCTCTAATAGCAGATTTATGGATGAAGAAAATATACTTGTTTTTTCAAGGGATATTGATGGAGTCATTACAGTTATGACCTACAGAAAATAAAAATTAAGGAAGTTTTAAATGGGAAAAGTCTTAATGTTTTTACATTAAGGCTTTTTCTATTTATAGAGATATACAAGCACCTTAAATATTTATATACATAATATATATTAGTCTCTAAATAGTAAACAAAATATTGGAGGGATCATATGAAAATAGTTGTATTAGGTGGAGATAGGAGAAGTATTAAATTGGCAGAATTATTAAAATATGATGGCTATAATGTTCAAGTATTTGGTTTTGATAGATCAGAGGTCAATTCACTAAAATTTAGTGAAAATCTTTATTATGCCATTGAAAATGCAAAAATAATTATAGGACCACTTCCTTGTTCTGAAGATAATATTTTATTAAATACACCATTATATTCAGAGAACATAAAAATAGATGAAGTATTTGAATATATGACAGATGAACAAATTTTTATAGCGGGAAAAATATCTGATGAAGTACTCAAAAAAGCTAAAGCGAACAATATACTCACTATAGATTTATTCAATAGAGAAGAAATGACAGTTTTAAATTCGATACCTACAGCAGAAGGTGCAATTGAAATAGCCATGAAAGAAATGGATATTACTCTTCATGATTCTAAGGCTATGATTTTAGGCTTTGGAAGAATAGGAAAGATTTTAGCCAAGATGCTGCAAGGAATAGGGGCAAAAGTATATGTTGAAGCTAGAAATTATGCAGATTTAGGATGGATACACAGTTATGGATATAATCCAGTACATTTAGATAAAATGAAAGACTTAATTGGGGAAATGGATGTAGTATTTAATACGATTCCTAGTATGATTTTAACTGAAGAGGTTTTATTAGAATTGAATAAAGACGCATTAGTAGTTGATTTAGCCTCTAAACCAGGAGGAGTGGATTTTGAAAAGGCAAAGGACCTTGGAATCAAAACCATTTGGGCTTTGGGACTACCAGGTAAAACAGCACCTACAACAGCAGCAGGGATTTTGAAGAATACTATTTATAATATTATTGAGGAATTGGGGGTATAACTATGTTGTTAAATGGAATAAAAGTAGGTTTGGCTATTACAGGTTCATTTTGTACATTTGATACCATATTAGTTGAAATAGAAAGATTAGTTGAAGAAGGGGCAGATGTATATCCAATAATGTCCTATAATGCAAGTAGTTTTGATACTAGATTTGGTTTAGCAGAAGATTGGAAAAATAGGATAGTGGAATTAACAGGAAAAGATATTATAGAAACAATACAAGATGCTGAAGGAATAGGACCCAAGAATTATCTTGATATAATAGTTGTAGCGCCATGTACAGGAAATACCTTAGCAAAACTGGCAAATGCAATTACAGATACACCAGTATGTATGGCGTTTAAGGCTCATTTGAGAAACAATAAACCTGCAATAGTTGCCATATCCACCAATGATGGACTTAGTGGTAATGCAAAAAATATAGGAGTTTTGCTAGATAAGAAAAACGTATACTTTGTACCATTTGGCCAAGATGATGCCATAAATAAAATTAATTCACTAATTGCTCATTATGATATGATAGTACCTACTATTATAGAAGCATTAAAAGATAAACAAATACAGCCATTGTTGGTATAAGTAATTAAGAGGTGTTTCATAACTGATTTATCAGTTATGAAACACCTCTTTTTTTCTCCTAAGCTAACAACTACATTGTATAAGGATCTTAAATATTGATATATATGCTTTTGAGATTAAATTTGAATATGCAAATAAAGCTTAGATTTTTTCTAAACTTAGTTATTTTTATATTGTTTTTTATCTCTAAATAGTCTCTTTGTATTTAATAAAACCTAGCTTATCTGACTTTATTTTGCTGCTTAGTTTTTTAATATTTATTGCAATACTTAATAATTTCATTTCTAAAATAACTTTTTCCATATTCCTATGTCTAAATCTTGTATATTGCATTCCTGATTTTATATATGAAAATATACCTTCCGCTTGAATGGAACGATTGAGTCTTTCTGTAATTCCTTCTTTTGTAGTTATATTTTCTTCTGATTTCTTCCTCAACATTTCAAATTGTTCTGAAATATATATGCGCTTTAATCCAGATTTATTTTTTGTTTTGATGCAATCTTTGGAATATCCACAGTTTAGACAATCTCTGCATAGATATACTTTAGACTCGCTTTTGTAGCCATATTGATTTTTTCTATATATTATCTTTTCAAATTCGACTTTCTTATTATTATGACAAAGGTAGTAATCTTCAGATTCATGATAAACCATATTCTCTTTTCTTGAAATATCATTTTTGTATTTTCTTGTCTTCTTTACTTCGTAATTTAATGGTTTTATGAAGGGGCTTATTTCTTTTTCTTTTAGGTAAAGATAATTCTCTTCATTTTCATAACCTGAATCTGCTACTACTTTTTTTATCTTTGTATTATATTTTTCTAAGAGTTTATCCATAAATGGAATCAAAGTTCTTACATCTGCCGGATTACTGAATCCTCCTATATCTATGATGTATCCACCATTTGTTGCACATTGAATATTGTAAGCAGGTTTTAATTGTCCATTTTTCATATGGTCATCTTTTAATCTCATAAATGTTGCATCTTTATCTGTCTTTGAATAACTATTTCTTTCACCAAGTATATTTAAATGTTCTTCATATATTTTTAGCTTATCAAGCCATTCTTCAAACATTTCATATTTCTTTTGTTCTTCTGATTTCCTCTTTCCACTCCCATAATTAAATACTATATTCTTCGATTTACAGATATTCCTTGTATTATTGAACTCAATTAAAACAAGTTTCTTACAATCATCACTGGATAAGTTTTCATCGATTTTAAAGTATGCTAGTATTTTTTGTATTAATTTATCTTGATATTTAAGTATAGATTTCTTCCATACAAATGTGTATCTATTGGCATTTGCTTCTATTTTTGTTCTATCTATGTAGATACTTTCTAAATCTATCTCTCTTTGTTCAACTAGTAGATCAATTAGCTGATTTAATATTTCGTCCATAAATGGGTATATTTTATTCCTGAATCTATTGATTGTTACATGATCAGGGGACTTTCCATTATTTAAAAGCCATCTAAATCGAAGATCATATTTACAAGCATCTTCAATATCTCTGGCTGAATATTTCCTATTTATATATGCAAAAACTAATACTTTTAACATGGTCCTTGGTTCTGCTACTGGCTTTCTACCTTTGTTAAGATAGGCATTCTCTAAAAAATTTAAATTCATCTCCTCAATAATATTATGCACCAGGAAAACCTCGTCATCCATATCAAAATTATTAGCCAAATCAAAACTAAAAGTGATATGAGACAATACATTTGTGACAAGTAAATATGAAAAAAGGAAAGACCTCTGATATAATGTTGTTTACCATAACAAACAAAAATCGGAGGGATCTTTCCTTATGAAAACAATTATAACAGAAG
>NZ_VUNQ01000064.1 GCF_009695605.1 Tissierella pigra | reverse complement strand
CTGCTCATATTATCACCAATTTATTTATACCAAAAATAAATAGAATATTAACATGAGCAGAAAAATTTAATTTTCAAATCGAAGTATAGTACGCAAATATTTAACGCGTCGTAGACGCTCTTTTTATCTTTCTAGAAAAGATGAATGGAACAGATGACAAGGAAAAAATTGTAGAAAAACTTTGGGAAGATATAGAAAGTCTCTATGCAGAATTTAAAGAGTGGTATGATGACCTAGATAAATATCATATAATTGGATATTTAATAAGTGTAGGTGTAAGTATATCAAAAATATTTAGTCTAACTAGAAATAAAAGAAAGAGTGATGTAAAGAGGCTTTTACTAGAGGAAGCAAAATCTACCTTAGGAAAATATGATTTAGTTAATTTATTTTATGATAATTCCAATGATAGGATTAAGATAAGAAGAATACTTTTACTTTTTAATATTGCAACCTTGGTTATTAAAAGTGAAAAACAATATAGATTTCCATTTGATATATATAAAGGTGAAAGTGGTGAAAGAATTAAATGGGATATCGAGCATATTCATGCTAGTGGAGATGAAACTGATGAAGGAGACGATAATATAGGAAATTTAACTCTTCTTGATAGTAAAACAAATAGAAGTTATAAAGACTCTAGTTTTGATATAAAGAGAAAAATTATTATTGATAGGGAAGCTAAAGGCTTATTTGTACCTCTTTGCACTAAAAATGTATTTTTAAAAGTTTATTCTGATGACCTAAGCAATATGAGTCAGTGGATAGATCAAGATAAGGAAGACTATAAAAAAGCAATTAATATAAACTTAGAGATGTTTCTAAAAGGGGGACAAGCAAATGGATAATACCACACCAAGAACTTTACTTGAATTATTGGAGAAATATGAAGTGGAGATACCAATTATTCAAAGAGACTATGCTCAGGGAAGGAAGACTCAACATGCTAATATGGTGAGAACTAACCTCCTTAAGGATATGAAGCTTGCAGTGACTGGTCAATCTCCGCCTTTAGATTTAAATTTTATATATGGTAAGCTTGTAGGAGAAAAGTTTATTCCTTTAGATGGTCAACAACGCTTAACGACCCTGTATCTTTTGTATTTATATGCTTTTAAGGATGATGAAAGCAAGACAAGTATATTTGATAAGTTTACCTATAAAACTAGGATTAGCTCTAGAAGATTTCTTAGAAGTATAAATGAAAATCGTCAGGATATATTTACAAATGAGAAAATCCCTTCTTTAGAAATAGAAGATTCTATTTGGTTTGTTCCAAGTTGGAGGTTTGACCCAACAATTAAGTCTGCTTTAGCAATGTTAGATGCAATTCATGAAATGTTTAAAGATATTGATGGTTTAGATGAATTATTAGATAGAGATTCTTTAGTTTTTAATTTTTTGGATATAGAAAATTTAGGCATGGAAGATACTCTATACATAAAATTAAATGCAAGAGGTAGACCCTTATCTGATTTTGAAAACTTTAAAGCACAATTAATAGCTAGGCTAAAGAAACTAGAGCTCAGTATAGAAAGAGAATTTGAACACTGTCTAGATGGCAAATGGACAGATTTATTTTGGAATAAGTATGAATTGAAATTTGATGAGCCCTACCTAAATTTCTTCGGTGTCTTATTTATGAATAAGGGTATTCTAAGAAATGATAATAATTGGTCTAATACAATGAATTGGGAAAAGATTGATAAAGATTTATTTGAGATTATATATTATACATTAAATTTTATTGAAGAGAATCTTAATAGTGACGACATAAGAGAAATATTCTTCAATGCTTTAAGTGAAAAAAGAACTTATGAAGACAGAGTTTTATTTCATAGTTTGGTTACTTATATATCTAAATCTAAAGGAGTAGATTTAACTGGCTTAAATCAGTGGATAAGAATTATAAAAAACCTTACTTTGAATACAAGAATAGATGAAATAGACTTGTATCGTAGAGCAATTGAATCAATTAATAATATGTCTGCGAATTATAAAAATATACTTGAGTATTTTTCACAGGGTCCTAAGATATCATTTTTTTCTAGTGAACAAGTTGAGGAAGAGAAGAAAAAAGCTAAAATAATTCTTGAAGATGAAGACTTTGCTGAGCTTATATATTCTGCAGAAGAACATAAATATTTTAGTGGCCAAGTAAGGGCAGCACTTTATTATTCCCAAGAGAAGGAAGATGTTTATTCAAAAGAAACATTTATTTATTATTGGGATAAAATTGCTCTTCTATTTGATGAATCAAAACCAATTCATGGTAATTTTTTAAGGAGGGCCTTACTAACTCTAGGAGATTATACTTTGCCTGTAAGTAGCTATAAAACTCTTTGTGTAGATGACCCAAATGAGGGAGCCAGGACTCCTAGTATGAAAAGTTTGTTTTCGAATTGTGGACAAATAGTAAAGGAACTTTTGGATAATCTTGAAGTGAAAGAGAATATTGAGGGACAACTTAAAAAAATGATAGAAAATGTTGACATTCCACAAACAGACTGGAGATATTGTTTTATTAACTATCCTATATTATTTAATGTAATGAGTGGTTCACATTTAAGATTGCGGAACACTACAAACAGTATGTTAATAATTCCAAACAAATCATCTGTAGGATATAACTATGGAGTTTATTTATTAACTCTAAAATTTATTTTAGATACTAATGGTATAGAATCAGAAATAATAAGGGAATTAGGAGCCTGGTCAGATCAATATATAGAATTGGATGATTTATTTATTAGATTTGATAAAGGGAAATATATAATAAAGGACAATAAAGGAATAGTTGTATATGAAACAGTAAGTAATAAACCTATCTCAGAAATAGAAGATTATATAATTAAAAATAAAGATAATAATTAAGACTTCTTGGTTAAGCAGTTTAATAAGAGAGAGGGTATTTAAAATTTGTACCCTCTCTCTTATTAGTGGTCTTTGTGGTTAATAATCAACAAATGGGAATTATTAAGTAATTATTTCATAATTCTATTTTAAAATTCCTCAAGTTTACTCATCCTATATCTCCATACTGGGAGAGCAATGATTCCAAAAATCATATATTTTAGAAAAAGGTTAAACATATGATTCTGTGATAAAACAATATCTCCATTAAAGGTGAATCTATGAATGAATAACTGAATTACAGGAGTTAGTAGTCCGATTGCAAAAGGAACTGCCATGCACACTCCTATAAATGTAATAAATAAATTAAGTATATTGCTTACTCTAGGGAAAGCATCATTGATAAATAGAATCAAAAGTCCATAGAGAATTACTGCAAGGATTCCAGCACCTGCATCAAGTAAATATTGTAGTTTTCCTTCTACAAGTTTTACAGCCACATTAGGATGGAAAAAATAGATTGTATAAAATAAGATAACAAAGAAGTCAATTCCAAATGCCATTGTTTTGAAGGAAAGCAAGGTAATATTCTTATAAAGTTTTATAAAAAGAACTAATATTATTAAACATATCCCTATAAATAATCCTATCAATATACTGACCTCCTATAGCTTATTTTGTACCATCAATGTCTTTAAAGAATTTCCTGTTTAGACATTGGTCTAGATTAAAATCATATCCTAATTTATTCATTCCATAAAACTTGAAGAGTAAAAGATTAATATTAACTTTCATAACCTGGGCGATTTGCTCTAGGTCATAGCCCATTTTCCCATAATCAATAATTTCCTCTTCATCTAGGAGTAAGTGGGAAGCAAAAAGATTAGCTTCATACTCTAGGCTTGATTTAACGTCAAAGAGGGTGAACTCTGACAGTCCTTCCTTGGCTTCCGCTCGATGGTAAAGATCATGGCCTAGCTCATGGGCAAACATCATTCTTTTAAAATTATCATCAATAGAGGGATTGTAGAAAACAAAACGATTCCTCTTAATAACCACATACATACCTAAAGCATGGGTCTGGCCAGTAAATGGTAGTAGATTGACATTTCTGTTTCTTAAAATCAATTCAGGGTCTCTGGTTTCATGCTTCATAATTAACTTCATGGCATCTTCATAGATTAATCCATACCTGTTTTTCATAATATCTATTCCTTATTTTCATCATCAACTACTCTAAATTTTTTAGGTATAAATTTCTTGTTTTCTTTCTTAGAAATGATAAAAGCTTCTTGGAGAGTTTCCAAGATTACCCTTTTATCAGCATCAGTTATATCCCCACCAGCCATTAAACCCACCATACCGTTTACTAAATCAGAAGCATAGTTAGCATCATAAGAACCAAACTTTTCCTTGATAGAAAGGACAAAGGCATCTTCATCACTTAAAAGTTCAAGTTTATCAATTTTTAAAGCTTTTGCCAGATCATCATAAATTCTAGGATACCTAGGATTTGATTCTCCAGACTCATATCTGGAGATGGTCTTAGATGACATACCAACCATCTTTGCTAGATCATCTTGTGTCAGGCCTTGTTCCTCTCTAAGAATCTTTAATTTTTGGCCAAATTTCATTATCTTCACCTTTTCTTTCTATAAAAATTATTTTCCAATTGACAATGGACATTGACTGTCCTATAATAGACATTACAAGCTTGAATATAATTCTATTGTACAATAGCAGACAGTCACTGTCAAGGGAGTTTAATGGAAAGAGTTATTTTACATGCAGATATGAATAATTGCTATGCTTCCATTGAGACCAAGCTTAATCCAAAACTAAAAGGTATTCCTCTAGCTGTATGTGGCAGAAGGGAGGACAGGCATGGGATAGTATTAGCTAAATCTCAAGAAGCTAAAGTATTAGGAGTAAAGACTGGAGAGGCTATTTGGCAAGCTCAACTAAAGTGTCCTAATCTTTTAATAGTTCCTCCTAATTATGATGAGTACCTAAAGCACTCCAGATGGGCCAGGGATATTTACTATGACTATTCCAACCAGGTAGAGCCTTATGGAATTGATGAGTGTTGGTTGGATTTATCAGGTTCTCTCCATTTATTTGGAAAAGGGAAAGACATAGCTGAAGAGATAAGAAGTCGGATAAAAAAAGAACTAGGAATCACAGTAAGTATAGGGGTAAGCTTTAATAAGATTTTTGCAAAATTAGGTTCTGATATGAAAAAACCAGATGCAGTTACAGAAATAGCTAGGGAAGATTTTAAGGAGAAGATTTGGAATTTACCAGTAGAAGAACTTTTAGGAGTGGGTAAGGCTTCTAAGAAAAAGTTAAATAGGCTAATGATTTTCACTATAGGAGACTTGGCTAGGGGAGATCCAGATTTAATTAGGATGAAGCTAGGTATTAATGGAGTTCATTTATGGAACTATGCCAATGGTAGAGATTATAGTTCAGTAGCTGATAGGGACTACAGGGATCCAGTTAAGTCGGTAGGAAGAGGAATAACTACTACAGAAGATTTAGAAAACAACTTAGAAGTTTATAGGGTATTTAGAGAATTATCCTTTGGAGTATCCAAGGCCTTAAGAAGCTATGGATACTTAGCTGGAGGAATTCAAATATCCGTTAAAAATAATAATCTATTATCTAAGCAATATCAAAGACAGATATCCTATCCTAGCCTATCTTCTACTATCTTAGCAGAAGAAGCTTATGACCTTTTCTTAGAAAAATATTCTTGGGAAAGTCCTATCAGAGCTTTAACTATTAGAGCAATAAATCTAATAGGAGAGAAAAATGGAAGCCAATTAAGCTTCTATGAGGACTATTCTAAGCTAATAAAGAGAGAGAAGGTAGATGATGCCTTTTTTAAAGTCAGAGAGAGATTTGGTGACTATTCTATTTCTTATGCTGGTCTTATGGGAGATATTAAGATACCTAAGGAGAGAAATGAAATAGTAACTCTACCTGGTGGAACTAGATAGGGGGAGACAAGATGGATGAGGATAAGTTTGGAGATAAGAAAATCAAGTATGGTCCAGGAAATTGTGAGGACATTATAGGAATAAAAGGATACAGGGCAAAAGGACAGATTATCTCCTACCTAGCTGATGATAGTAGGGGGATTTTACCACATGGTATAGTCAATGGAAGTATAATTTTTGTAGATACCAAGGCTAGTTATAAAGAGGGAGATTTAATTATAATTAAGGATTTGAGAAACAAGAAGGATGGAGTAAGGATAGCAAAAGCAATTAGTAAAAAAGAAAAGGACTTTATGGGAAGAATATTCCTAGTTACAACAACATATTAAGGAGTTGATAAAAATGCAAGTTAATGCAAAATCCTGGGATATTACGGAATGGGTATTCTGGGACTTTGGTCTAGGACACAGAAGAAACTTTATTTTCGCTAGGAGGAGGGTATATCATGAGTTTTAATGGGATGATAAAGGAATATAAATTAGAAAATATAGATAAAAAGAAGTTAAGGAATGATATTAAACTTCTCCTGAGTTTGTATCGAAAAGTAGATTTCCATATCCAGGACCATATAGAAAATCTAGATAATATATTTTACGAAACAAAAAGAAAACATTTGGATGATATTGTCCTATCTATATTAGAAATAGATAAGGATATTAACATAGAGAAGGTTGAAAGCCAACTCTTAAATACACAACAAAGCATATTTTTACTTAAGCTTATGGATGATGCTTTATCTAGATTAAGTGCTTATCCAAACAAGGGTGAAATTTATGCAGATATTATTACTTATAAATATTTTGAGAAGAAAATAAGAAGTAATGAGGAAATTTCTGAATTGCTTTTAATTTCAAGATCCACCTATTATAGATATATGAATAAAGCTATACTTAAATTTGGAGTAATGCTTTTTGGATATAGTGTTTTCGATAGAAATTATGAAGACCTATCAAATTGCAAGCTAAAAGTAGCAGAAGATAAGATAGATTATAAAATTGAATTATAAAATGAGACTTTTATGGGACTAAAATGGAATAAAACTGGAACCATTTTGGTACTGTAATGAGACCTTAAGCCTGTTACACTCAATATAATAGGCAACCTCTGTTTGGAAAAATGGAGGTTTTTTTATGCCTAAATATAAGGTTAGAAGAAGACAAGTGACTCTTACACTTGTCTTTTTTTTGCCCTAAATTGAGGTGAAACGGGTGAAATACATTAGAGAACCTCCTCTTTGTGAATTTTAAATTAAAAATTTTAAATTCACAGGAGGAAAGAAAATGAAAGAAAATAAAAAGAACTATTATATATTCCTTGAAGATAGCAAGGCGGATGTATCAGAAAAAGTATATAAAGGATATTGGCAAGAAACCAATAGAGAGAATTATCTTAATAGGCTAGACAAGGAGAATAAATTAGGTTATTTCTCTGAGTTTATATCAGATGGAGCAGATAGGAGCATGGAAGAGAGGCTAATAGATAAAGCCGTTGACCTAGAGAAATTAGTAGCGGTGAAAATGCAAATAGAAGCACTTAATAAAGCCTTGGATAAATTAAGCCCAGAAGAAAGGGAAATTATCCAGGCTCTTTTTTTCGATGAAGTTCCCCAAAGAGATTTAGCAAAAAAACTAAATATTAGCCAAGGAGCAGTATTTAGAAGAAAAGAAAAAACCTTAAAGAAACTAAAAATCTTTTTAGAAGATTGGGATGAAAAATAAAAAAGTTTTTAAAAAAGCGAATCAAGAGGGTGATTTTTTCACTGTTATATATAAGGGGCAAATACAGCCCCTTATATAAGAATAAAAAAATTATATATTTTGAACTTTGATAATTTAATAGACCAGGACAGGACATTATCCGTTTAA
The DNA here is from genome assembly GCF_009695605.1 of Tissierella pigra. GTDB lineage: Bacteria > Bacillota > Clostridia > Tissierellales > Tissierellaceae > Tissierella > Tissierella pigra. The sequence goes on along the minus strand of NZ_VUNQ01000064.1, from coordinate 10,985 downwards.
GGAGCCAGTATGAAACTACGTCATGACCATTCTGCTGAAGGTAACTTTGGTTTAAATGAATACCTGCATAACGCTAAATGTAAGGGATATAAGGATGAGAGCGATAAATAGTTTGCTACAGAAAAGAACTGGAAATCTTTTTGCAAAGATCTAGACGGTGATAATGATACTTCTATACGTTGTTGCTTCCTACCGAGAAAAGGGGAGAGGTGAAATTCCTATGTAGCTGTCAAAGCACCTGTCAATGTCATAAAACTTAAAATAAAAATATTAAGAAAGAAGAGGTAATGAAATGGAAAATATTAATAAGAAAAACCAAAACTCTTCTTCTGTTAATTATGGATATAAAGATGAACAATCAATGGGAGCATATTTGGATCAAAAATTACAAGAGATTCCAGAAGATAAAAAGAATGTTTTTATTGAAGTAGGAAATGTTATTGTTAATTGTTGTATAGGAAATACAAAGGTTAGTATAGATGATTTTGTATCAGATTTATGTAAGTTAGAATTAAGGATCTAAGGGCTGACAGATATATATAAGTGCGGTAAGATAAAAATATAAAGTTTCTGAAATCCTTAATAAATTGCACCCAAAATAATTTATTAAGGAGAGTGTAGAAATGAAACAGATTGAGGCTTATATGTATCTTCGCTTATCAAGAGATGATGGAGATGAGGGAGAAAGTAATTCTATTGGTAATCAAAGGGAACTTATAAAAAGCTATGCTGATAAGGCAGGTTTTCAAATCATCAAGGAATATATTGATGATGGATTTACAGGTTCAAACTTTGATAGACCAGACTTTAAAAGGATGATTAGTGATCTTGAAAAGAAAGCTTGCAAAACGATTATTGTAAAAGACCTTTCTAGATTTGGAAGAGATTATATTGAATCGGGAAAATTTCTTCAGAAGATTTTTCCACAAATGGGAGTTAGATTTATATCAGTTAATGATAACTATGATAGTGAAAATGCTGATGTAAATGATACTCATCTTATTCTTCCTATAAAAAACTTTATCAATGATAGTTATTGCAGGGATATATCCATGAAAGTTAAAAGCTCTCAAAAGACTAAAAGACAGAGGGGAGAATTTATAGGAGCATTTGCTCCATATGGATATAAGAAGAGTAATAAAAAGAAAAATCATCTTATAGTAGACAGGAATGTATCTCATGTTATTAGAAAGATTTTTGAGATGAAAGTAGAAGGATATTCTTCAAAGGCTATAGCAGATGAACTTAATAGACTAGGTATTCAAACTCCACAGTCTTATAAGGAAGACAATGGATCAAATTATTCTACAGGCTTTTCTAGTAATCAAAGTAAGTGGCAGGCCAAGATGATAAATAGAATTATTGAGAATAGAGTCTACCTTGGAGACTTAGAACAAGGGAAGAGAACCAAGCTTAATTATAAGTCTAATAAGGAAATAAAAGTTACTAAAGAAGAATGGGTTAGAGTTGAAGGAACTCATGAAGCTATAGTTACAGAAACAATGTTTAATGTAGCTAATAAGATGATGGGAAGAGATATTCTTAATAGGAAAACTAAACCTGACTTTTTAGCAGGGCTTCTTTATTGTGCAGATTGCGGAAATCAGCTAGTAAGAAGAAATCAAAAGACAAAAAATGGACAAACAATTTATTATATATGTGGCTTATACAATCGTGGTAAAGGTTGTTCAAGACATAGCATAAAGGAAGAGGATATTTTATCTTCTTTGAATTATATTATAAAACAACATATAAAATATCAAGAAGAACTATTTTTAAGAATTAGGCAAGCTGATTTTAGTAAATCAGAACATGACCTTGATTTAGATGACCTACTTGCTGAAAAAAAGAAGTATGAAACTCTTAGACGTTCTCTTTATATGGACTTAGAAGATGAGCTTATAGATGAAGAGGAATTTCAATCCTTTAGGAAGAGCTACCAGTTAAAAATAAAAGAGGTTGAACAACAAATTTTAAATAGAAAGAAAGCCTATAATGATTTAGAAGAGATACTTAATTCCAAAGAAAACTGGCTTACGGGTTTGGAAAAGTATAAAAACATTGAAAGTATTGATAGGCAGACACTAGCATTTTTTGTTGACCGTATATTGGTAGGGGAAAAGGATGAAGAAGGAAGACCAAGAATAACAGTATTCTTTAATGATATGGAAAAGTTAGATATATTAAAGAGAATATTAAAGGGAGCTAAGAAAACCAAGACTTCTAATCTTGTATCCTTCAATAGTATTGCTATAAAAGGACTATCCACTGAAAGAGAGGGGGTAGCTCTATATGGCTAGAATATCAAGAAGAAACTTAATAAAAACAGAAGAAAAAGTAACTATTAATTCATCTAGAGTTGGAATCTATACAAGACTTTCACAGGAAAGAACAGAAGAGTGGAGAAATAAATCATACTCTATAGAGTCACAGGTAGAGATTTGCCAAGAGTATATAAATAAAGAAAATATGACTCTAGTTAAAGTTTATACAGATTACGAATATTCTGGAACTAACTTTGATAGGCCAGGTTATATTGAAATGATGAATGATGTTAGAAGTGGTTTTATAAACTGCATTATAATCAGAGATTTATCAAGACTTGGCAGAGAACATCTTGAAATGGGAAGACTTGTAGATAAGGTATTTCCTTTCTTAGGAGTAAGATTTATATCAGTAATAGATAAGATTGATACAGAAAAGGGAATTGATGCAAAACTATCCTTTGAAATCTTGATAAAAAACCTTATTAATGATATGTATGCCAAGGATATATCACATAAGATTAAAACCAGTAGACAGGTACATGCTAGACAGGGCTTCTTTATAGGTTCAAATCCACCTTTTGGTTATAAAGTAGTAAAAAAGGATGGAGGAAGAAAGTTAGAACCTGATGAAGTAAGCATGAAAATAGTACAAAGAATATTTAATATGTATGTAGATGGGATTAATACACTTAAAATAGCTAAAGAACTTAATGAGAAAAACATTACAACATCAAGTGCCTATAATAAAACAGGAAACATTATGCGTGAACCTGGACAACCACAGTGGAGAAAGGGCACTATAGCTAATATGCTAAGACAGAGAGTCTATACAGGCTGCCTTGTTCAAGGTACTAAAGAAAATGTTCAAGGGAAAAAGAGTGGTCATTATAGACAAAAGCCTAAGGATAAATGGATTGTTGTAGAAAATGCCCATGAAGCTATTATTTCAGAAGAACTGTTTTATATAGCCCAGGAGATACTTGATAGTAACAAAGATAAATCTGAATTTAAAATAACAAGACATGATATGAAAAGAGATCCAATTAATAAATACAAAGGTGTAATTTTTGATGCAAATACGAACCTACTTTTATCTAGAAAGGGAGAAAAAAGTAATAAGAAGAATGCTAAGTTTTATTATTATAAGTTCACAAATGAAGAGAATAATGGTATTTTACTTGAAACTCCTTATATTTCTATAATGGAAAGCGATTTAGATAATCTAGTAATAAAAAAATTGAGGAATGTACTCAGCATTGATGTAAGTGGAAAAGATTGCAAGGATAGAATTATTGATATTTGCAAAATGAAAATTGAGGTGGTAGAAAGGAATCGTAAGTCTATTTCTCTTAAAATTTCAAAACTTAATTCAGACTTAAAAAGACTATATGAAGATTATAGCTTGGGAAAGATTGAGAAAGAAGACTATCTTGAAAAAAGAATATTAAATAGAAAAGACCTAACCATCTATGAAAAAAACTTAAGTGATCTTGACCTTGAAGTCCTTTCAATAGAAACTCAAGCTGAGGAGGAGATAGACTTATTTGATAGCCTATTTTCTAATAAAGATATTAAGTTAGATGAAAATATTGTTCAGAAATATATTGAACGTATTGATGTATATGATAATGAAACTATAGAAATTAGTTTAAAAGGCTTTTTAGGTGGAAGGGAGATGAGGTCAAGTGAATAATATTGCTATTTATCTTAGAAAATCCGTACTTGAAAAAGGAAATCTAGGGCATACAGAAGATACAATAAATTCTCAAAGGAATATTATTAAGAGCTTCATCTTTAATGACCAAGAACTTAAGAAGGCAAATATAGAAGAATTTATTGATGAGGGTTATAGTGGTAGTACTACTTCAAGACCTGGGCTAGATAAACTTCTTTTGAAGATAAAGCAAGGGAAGGTAAACTGTATTATAGTAAAGGATATGTCACGATTTATGAGAAACTATATAGAAATGGGTGATTATCTTGAAAACATCTTTCCATTTATGGGAATCAGATTTATAGCAATCAATGATGGCTATGATAGTAGTAATGAAATTCAAAATGGAACTGAATTAGACATTCAATTTAAAAACCTTCTTAATGACTATTACAGTAGGGATATTTCAGAGAAAATGACAACAGCCCTACTAGTAGCAAAGAAACAAGGTAAATATACCTCTGGAACACCACCATACGGTTATTTAAAAGATACCGAGGATAACTACAAGCTTGTGATTGATGAAAGAGTAGCTGATAATGTTAGATATATATTTCAACTTCTACTTGAAGGACATACCCTAAATGAAACTGCAAAGATTCTTAATAGTGAAGGTGTGATTACTGCAAGGGCAAGAAGGAAAGAGATTAAAGGCTATGATGCCTATGCAAACAGGTGGGAATCTAATGTAGAAGATACAATATGGTCTCACAGTATGGTTAGAAGAATAGCAAATAATGAAGTATATACTGGGACTTTTGTTTTTAATAAATCAACCAAAAGCAAGCTTGATGGAGGTAAGGTTACTTATCATCCAAAAGAAGAATGGATAAGGGTTTATGATAATCACGAAGCTCTTATAAGCAAAGAAACCTTTGATGAAGTTGAAGGACTATTAAAATCGAGGCATAGAAAGAGTTTTGGTGTGAAGAAGAAAAAGTACCAAAACAGTCCTCTTGCAACTTTTGTTAGATGTAATAAATGTGGCTATAAAATTAGATTTGGCACTAGTTCTAATGGTAAAGAATTAGTAAGTATAAATCTTTATTGCTATCACTGTAGAATGCTTGAGCAGGAAGAAAAATTTCCTCACTATAAGGAGTTAGAAAAGGAAGTATTTGAAATTCTTAAGGATAAGTTTCATACGGATAAAACAGAAAAGAAGAAGCTTCTTGATGAGCAAAAAGAACTTTATGACAAGAATGACCAACTATTAAAAAAGAAAAGGGTTGAGTTTGAGAATTACAAGTTTGGTAAAATTTCAAGAGAAGATTTTATGGAAATAAAAAATCAAATACAAGAGTCTGAGGAAGAAAATAAGGAACGTATTCAAACAATAGATGAGGAACTTAAACAAGCAGGAAGCATAGATAGTCTTACTAAAGAGACTGTTGAGAAATATATTGATAGAATTTATATTTCAGGAAAGGGTATAGAAAGAATAGAATATCAATAGTACAATAGAAGGAGATCCACTAGTAGGATCTCCTTTTCAATTAGGTTTTATGAGAAAATAGTATTATTCATTTACATAATAAGAGGTAGTAGCAATATCACTAAGGTAAGAAAAAGATATAAAATAGATGAAGGGAGTATATATAATGCTAGAAAATAATTTTAAGAAAAACTTTAAGAAATGGATTCCTCACAAGGATGTTGATGAAGTTTATGATATGGAAGACGCAGGATTTCAAAGAGATGAAGGGTTTGTTGTATTATTAGTTCCAGATCATTTTGAAAAAGATAAACGCTCAGAACATATGGTTAAATTAGTTTGGAATGATGTACTTTCTTACATGGTAACTGATGAAAGCTATAGGCCAGAACTATGGGTTTCTGAAAGTGATATTGATGAAATATGGACTTTTTATATAAGTGAGTCTTCAGATTATTTAAATAAGTTTAGAGAGGAAAATTATATTGTACCCGAAAAAACCTATCATTTTTTTATATGTGGGACAAATCTAATGATTGATATTATATCCCCTGAATACCCAAAAGTTACTTTCATCAAACAAACAAAATATAGAAAAATGGAGTTGTAAAAACAAAGAATAAAATTAATGGAGTGATTTGAATGTATGGAGCAATCTTGAGAAAGGGAGAAGAATATTATACTTATTTATATAAAATCTTTACTGGAATAAACATGGTGCAAAAAGACTACAATTGGTTGATTACAGATATTATTGCCTATCCTAAGACAAAAGAATATCAGGATTTATTTTCTAAAGAATATTGTTGGTTAAGTGGAGAGGAACTCACTAATATTATAGAAAAGGAAGATTTTCAGTGGATCTGGGGTGTTTTATCTGGCTTTGAAAAAAGTATTGATATTAAAGAAATTCTAAATCATAGTTTACCCTATACTGATCATTATGAAGGATTTTGGAAGAATCCACTTTCCTTACAACATCCTTTAGCATCTATAGAAATTGTAGCCTGGGATAGTAGTTTAAGCCTAATAATTTCTAAGAGTAAGCAAATAATTGATAATTTTAGATTGACTTTTCCTTTAAGCGAAGACTTGGAAATTTACAATGAAAGTTAATAATATTTAAATTTTAGGGGGATAAGGATGAAAAGAGAAAAAGAATTTGAGATAAATGGATGTATTTCAGTACCAGAAGATTTAAGCTATGATGACTTTTGGTATAAATTCATTGATTTTATAGAGGCTAATAATTGGTATTTTGGTGGTGGAATAACTGAAATTATTGATGGTTTTTATATAAATGAAGATGGAACAAATGCAGACCATGTATTAGACCAGGATATAAAAGAACTAATTTACCAAGGGAATAATAAAAAAGCAATAGAAATATATATGGGTATAACAGGGGCAGATAATAATGAGGCTCAAGCATATATATCAGAATTATCCAAAAGGTTATGGGGTAATAGCTTTAGAAAACTGACCAGATTTTTAAAAAAATTAGAAGACAAGAAAATATTTTACAAGCTAGATACAGTTAGAGATGATTATATTATGGTAGAAGTTGCAGTTCCAGGTCAAAGATGGGAAGTAGAATTTTCTCCAGATGGAGATGTGGTAGTTGAACGGTTTAAAAGTTTTGAAGATGTGGGAGACGAAAAACTCCTAGACCATCTATTTGAAAACTTTTCGGATTAAGCTAGGACAAGAGGAGAGAAAATTATGGCAGATATAGATAAAAGTTTAAAAGATATTTTAGAAGAAATATTAAAAGGATATGATTTTGAAAATGGTCCTCTCTTTAAATTAAGACCAAAGTTGAGACTTCATAGTGCTTTAGCTTATAAGTCTTCATTAGGAGAAGAAAAATTATATATAGAAGAAACTGTCGAAAAGGCTAGCGATATTTTTAGGCATCTTGATTTTGAGGGAGATTTGCTCCTAGTCTATGATAATATATTTAATCCAAATCCAGAGAAAGAAGTAAAATTTATAGAATCAATCTTAGTAAATCTTAAAAGAAAAGAGGAATATACTTATGAATGGTTTTATGAAGATGGTCGAGAACTTCTTAAGCCTATAAGGAGAATTTATCAAGTAGAAGGTTTTATAATGGAGGAACTATTCCGCCAGATAAGTCTAACAGACTTTGCTGGTGACTATGACCTAGCTTCATCAATTTATATTATAGACTTAAAAAGTAAAAGAATATTCTACTTCTATGATGATAGAGGACTTTATATAATGGCAAGAGAAGAAAAAAACCTAAGTGACTTATGGAGTCTCTTACCAGATTACTTTTTTGAAGACTGCCATGATTTTGAAATTCAGATAAAGGAACTCTATTGGATAGATAGCAGTGATGATAATAAAGAAGATCTTTGTTTGCATGGAGATTTGGAAATCAGGTTAAATGATGAAATAATCAAATATTCTCCTACAGTAAGTGCTGCAGGACTAAGGCTCTTAAGGTCTCTATTTGATGACCACCAAGAGGGCAAAGGAAACCATTTGTTCCCTTGCTGTGGGAATACCATGCTAGCCAATAAAGAAGGAAATAAGGTGGAAATAATAGGATGTGACCAAGGGCTGGATTGGTCTATAAAACATAAGAATGGTTTAGTAACTATAGAAGCCGATGAGAATTTAAAAACTACTTATTATTACTTACAATATAAAAAGGAAGTTTTAAATTTTATAAAGCAAATTGAAGATTTTTATAAGAAAGCAGGAGAAAGAATTCTACCAGAGGATGAAATAGATAGGGAAGGCTATCTTGCTTTTTGGAAAGAATGGAAGGATTTAAAAGAGAAATCTGCTTGGATATAATACACAAAAAACCCAGAAGAATCTTTTAAAAATAGAATAAAAGGATAAATATTTTGTATCATACCCTTGACACGAGAGGGATCTGGTAAAACAGCTGTATTAATGATGACCCCATATGTTTTAGAAACTAACAAAGCCTTAATAATAACTCCAAGTAGGTTAGTGCGTAGTCAGATTTATGAAGAGTATTCAAATTTAAAGACATTAACAAAAGTTAATGTTCTCTCTGACAATATTAAAAAACCTAAGGTATATGAGATGAAAGGACTTTATAAAGAAGAGCAAGATAATTTGATAGAAAATGCAGATGTTATAGTAGCTACAGATAGAGGTGGTTTAAGTTTATCTAGGGTGGAGGCAATTAAAAGGAAATTTGATTTGGTTTTGATAGACGAAGCACATCATGTTCCTGCGAAAACTTGGACTGAGATATTAGGAAATATTAATAAAGCAAAACATGTTTTATTTACTGCAACTCCCTTTCGTATGGACAAGAAAATGATTAAAGGAGTTACTGTTTATAACTACCCCCTATCTCAAGCATATAAGGATGGTATTTTCGGAGAAATTCAATACATCCCAATACCTAGTGCACAAAATAAGGACTATTTAATTGCAAGGAAAGCTGAATCAATATTATTATTAGATAGAGAAAAAGGATATGAACATTTTTTAATGGTAAGAGCTAATAGCAAAAATAGAGCCAAAGAGTTGGAAGACTTATATAAATCTGAAACGAAACTAAATTTAAAAAGAATTGATAGTTCTATGGACTCAAAGAAAGTGTATCAAATTATAGATGAGCTACGCAGTAAAGAACTAGATGGGATAATATGTGTTAATATGCTTGGAGAGGGGTTTGATTTTCCAAATCTAAAAATTGCAGCTATACATGATCCACATAAATCTTTAGCAAATACCCTACAATTTATAGGAAGATTCGCGCGTACAAATGCCGAAAACATCGATGTAGCGAAATTTATAGCAATGAATGATGAAGAATTAGTAATTGAGAATAAAGAGTTATATAAAAGTGATATGATTTGGCAAGAAATTATAATTGACTTAAGCGAAAACAAGATAAATAAAGAAGAAATGGATAAGGTATATATAGACGAATATTCAATTGATAATAAAGACCAAATTGACTCTGACTCGAATTTATCATTACATACTATTAGACTCAATTGTCATGCAAAGCTATATAAGGTAGTTGGGTTTGATATTCATGGGAAATTTCCTGAGTTCTGTAATATCTCATACGGGCCATTTTTAAACCACGATGACAATACGGTGGTTGCTATAGGTAAGGGGTATGAAAATCCGAAATGGTATACTGGTGATAATGTGAAAGATGAAGAAAACCTCTTATATATAGTACATTACCAGGAACAGACTAAAATCTTATATATATACTCGCAAGTAAAAAGTGAATTCATTTATGAGCAAATAGTAGAATCCTTTTCTAAGTCTTATGAGAAAATACCGAAGCATGAAATGCATAGGGTATTAGGCAATTTAAGAGAGTTTGAAATATTTAATTCTGGTATGCAAAATAGGTTTAATGAATCGGGAGAATCTTATAGAATATCTGCTGGATCGGATGTTAGTCAAGCCATTGATCCAAGTACAGGTAGACTATACTCTGCAGGGCATGTGTTTTGTAAGGCAATATCAGAAGAACAACAAATCACAATTGGTTATAGTAGTGGTTCAAAGATCTGGAGTAGTGCATATACAAATCTAAAGGATTTTATATCATGGTGCGATTATAATGGAGCGAAGATCTTTAATTCTGAAATGGTGGTTAAAACTAATACTAACTTTGATTATTTACCTATTCCCAAGCGACTTGATAAGTATCCAAAGAATATTTATTTTGCAGATCTCTCAGGAGAGTCATATAACAACCCTTCATTAGTATATTATAAAAATAACGAAAATGAGATCGGTATCGTGACTGATCTGGATATAAGTATAATAAAAATAGAAAGTGAATTAATAACAATACAAGCTTCCATCAGAGAATATGAACAAACCATAACTTGTGATTTGAATGGGAATTATCAATCATTTGAAGATGAAATATTGGTTTTTGAAGGGAGACAAAATATTGGACTTGCTACTTATTTTTCAAGTTATCCCCTAACATTTCGTACAACTGATGATGCAATGATTCAAGGTATTGAGATTAGTGTAGGGGATCCAGAAGCTATTGTATTTAGCAATCAGAATATTAAATCTATTCCTTGGAAAGAAAAATATGGAACAAATGTTAGTTTGGAATTTAGAACAAAAAGAACCTGTAAAAAAGGTAAATCAATTCAGGATACCCTTTATGAACTGTTAATGGAGAATCAAGAAATAGACTATATTATATATGATCATGGTACTGGGGAAATGGCTGATTTTATAACAATTCACAATAAGGAATTGGAATATGAGATTACCTTATATCATGTTAAGGCAATGAGTGCAAAAAATTATAACTCTAGTGTAGGGGATGTTTATGAAGTTGTAGGACAGGCTATAAAATCAACAATATGGCTTAAATCTAAGTCAATATTACTTCAAAAAATTAAAAGTCGAAGGAAATCTGGGCATTGTGAATTTAAGAAAGACCAACTATAAGAAGTCAAGTAGTAAAATAAAATAAATATTTAAAATTTAGTTTTAAAATTAAACACAACAAATTAAACCAGTAAGTAACAGGTTTTAAAAGAAGCATATTTGAAAACAT
>NZ_VUNQ01000063.1 GCF_009695605.1 Tissierella pigra | reverse complement strand
TCCAATTTTTTCATTTTTGTTTAATTAGAAAAAATCAGAAGATCACGGATATCTAGCAATATAAGTTTCCCAACGCTTCATACTTCCCCCTTATCTTTTGATAAATAAAAAGCCGAGAATAACAAAATTCGTTATTCTCGGCTTTTTAGCTGCCATATTATTGGAAAAAGTATAAAAATAGCCCCAACACTTTATTTAAAATGTCAGAGCGCTTATTTTGTTTTATTCAATTTTTTATCTCATTTTTTCATTGTATTATATATAATCTAGGTAGGTACTTGTCTAAAATAAATATGAGATTATATATATCATAATAAAGTTAAAGCAGATATCTAAAATTAGAATCTATTTTTAAATATATTTAAGGCTTCCTTCCACTTTAGTAAGTGTATATTTCTTTTCTAAGAAGTAGGGTCCAATACACTTTTTACTGTATTGTTGTAGAATGCTAATGTTATTTTTTCTACACAGCGTTTCATCATTTCCAACCATTCGATCATGAAGTCTGTAGAAAGTCAGACACTTCATCTGTTGTTGGTTAATGTCTTTTGCAGGGTTACTATCAATCAATTCAAGTTCGACTGTATAATCAAGAGCTATTGTAATTACTTTATATAATTTCAAGATAGCCGTTTTAGCCGCCTGATTTTTCTGCATCTGATAATCGCTGTATTTTATCCATAATCAAAATAACCCATGTCCAAGTTAGCTATATTAAAAACATCTAGTGCTAAAATCATAAATCATTCCAAGATATTGACTTCAAAAATTTCTTTATCAACAACAAAAGTGCCCTTATCGGATAGCACGTGAAGCTCCTTATGATTTTGGAATACTGCAATCCTATTGGAAACAACTTCCGCTACCTTTTGATTGCTTTTCGCTTTAAAATCAATCCTGTAAAGATATTTATTATCATCTTCATTAGAATAATAGATGTATCTATCGTCATAATGAAAAGTATAGGCTGCATCCTCCGTTATTTTCCGTAGGCTGAAATCATTTAAATCCATGGCATAAATCCTACCGTTATCCCGTGGATTTAAAAAGAGCAGCTGATTATCCTTAAGCATCATATTCCTTGTTACCACATCGGGAATTATGAAATTCTCCTTCGTTTCCACATCCAATCTTACCACCTGAAACCTGAGGTTAACATAGTAAATATACTTCCCGTCAAAAGCAATCTGTTCAATATTTCTGGGGAATTCCAGGATGGTTTCTGCTTTCCTAGTTTGCCGGTCCACTTTGTTTATTTTACTCCCTGATGTGGTACCCTCTACCAGGTATATATATTTATTATCCAGGAAAAAGCTTATGATTCTGCTGAAAGATCTACTATCGGACTTTATAGTGCCCAGAAATGCCTCTTTTTTTATTCTTGTATCCAACTCATAGATGATTCTTTCATCATAAGTATCCCAATCAATTTCTACAATGGAGGTGCTCTCCTGTAACGCACCCGCCTGCGTATAGGTTTCTTTGTTCCTAATATAATACAAGTTATTGTCATATATATAAAATACAGTTCCAACATCAAAAAAACTTGCGAAAGGATTTTTAACAGCATCATATCTGCTCCCGCTTTCCTTGTCCTGGGCTATAATCTTATTTCTCCCCTGTATATAAAAAACAGCATCCTGATTTTCTGAGAATATGCGATTAATTTGCATATTGAAAACACGTGAATTTTCATTCATCTCATCGCTTTTTCCGCATCCGGACAAGAGGGTGGATACAATTATGATAAACAGTGTTATTGCTCGATTCATTGTTTTTCACCTGCTTCTCTTTTTGTAAATTGAACTTCCCTTCTTATAGGTTGGAAATTGATGTATTTTTTTATCATCACCAAGATCATCGTCAGGACTATGAAGATTAAAAGAATAGCTATTATTTTAAATTCTGTATCATTAATAGCCCTAAATTCCACTTTAGGCTCTATTGCATCTACACTGTCCGTTATTTTATCCCCTCTGAAGAAACCGCTGCCCAACATGAAGCCCAGGGGCAGAGGAAGTAAATACTGAATCCATTGGGCAGTTAACCCAAAATAAGGCAATAAAATGGCTGACGTACTGATGAACAAGGTTAAAATTGTTTTTTTGGTGCAGATGGACACGAACATAATTAGAACAGAAAAGCATAAATAGCCAAAAAGCTTGTAACCGGAGACCCTTATAAATGCCCCAAGAAGGCTCATGTTTTTTAAGGAGCTGTGAAAATATTCAAGGCTTTGAATAGGATAATCCCCGTCACTTAACCCATATCGAAAGTTAAAATAAGTATATTCAACCAAGCTAAAAAGCAAGCTCAGTAAAGTTACCATGCCGAAAGCCAACAATATTTTTTTCAGCACTAAAGTTACTCTGCCTTTTTTGCTGCTGAGTAAAATGATATCCATTTTGCTTTCATATTCATTGCAGAACATGGGAGCAATAAGGAGCAGCAGTAGGAAAAACATGGGCAAATCTAAGCGCTCATGGGCAAGAAGGGCATTCCAACCGTTGGTATATAAAAAATAACGGTTATCAGGGTTTTCCCTTATATACATGTATTGATCATAGATTAACTGAAAACCCTTTTCCTTTTCTATCTGTTCTTCAAAGGGTTTTGACAGGGAATCAAGTTCTTCTTCCGGCATTACCTGATTATAAATGACGCCGTCATAATAGTCCGAGTATAGGTTTTCAAGCTTTACTTTGGCAGATGCAATTTTTCCCGATTCATCCCGTAAAAAGCTCTGGGTTTCCTCTGTCAAGGCTCCCTTGACCTGTTCCAGATAGAATAAATAATCTTCCTTATCCGCTTCCAGTCTTATGTCTGAGCCGTTATCTAAAATTATTAGACTCAAAATTTTAAGAAGCACCAATAAAAGAATAAACCATGCCCCTTTTTGGTAAATAAATACTTTTTTTATCTCAAATAAAAAATCCCTCATTTATTTTCTCTCCTTCATCCTGCCGAGGCTTGCATTATTTTTGCTTGTCATTTTAGTTGCCAAAACAAAAGCCCCTGCGAGAAATATCACAGATAAAATCACCCCTATAAACTTATGAACCGGAAAGTCCAGTATTTTAATAAATCCAGTATTTTTAAATAGCTCCCTGTTCGCAATGAGTTCAATGGGATTGATAAATTTCATTTTTGCGAACTCATTGAAAAGCATTAACAAAAATACCGTGGCCAAGCTTAAAATATAGGGTAGCAGGGCTCTCCTGAAAATTGATGATAGAAAAAGAATCATTGAGGAAACAGCCATTAGGCCGATTATTTTCACCACAGCCGACAGTATTATAAATTCCCACATTCTAACATTCAAAGGTGTCAGCATGAAATCCTTCAGTGCATATAGCTGATTGTTGAGACCTGTAAGTCCGTAAAAATAAGAGAAAGCAAGAAAATCAAATATATAAAACCATGCGCTGATTATAATCACATACAAAAAAGAACTAAGTATTTTAGCGTTGATTGTCTCTTTCCCTCCCTTTTTGCTTGTAGACAGAATAAGATTCATTTCGGTTTCCTTCTCCGCCACAAATACAGGCACCAGAGCCAATATGCTCATTAACAGAATAAGAAAGGATGAAAAATCATAACGAAACAGATTTTCATACATCTCCGTATGGTAAAAATCTGTAACCTGTCTGTCGCCGAACAGGGAAGCAATTTTTAAATTGCTTCTGTATTGATAATTGTTGTCCACGGACCGGAAAAATTCGAGGTTTTCCATTGCTTTATCCGCAATTTCCAAGGCATGGTTTCTATACATATATGAATATTCCATGGGGCGCACAAAACCCAGGTCCAGCATTCGGTAATCTCCAAAAGTATAGCCTGTATAGGTCTCGGGATCATATTCCATACTATAGCTTCTTTCAACAGCGCAAATCTGATAGAGGGGAGTATATATCTCCATCAAAGCATTGATTTTTTCATTGGTGATTTTGCCTTTGAATTTTCCCTTATATAAATTCCAGAATACTTCACTCCTATTTGTTTGTTCGGTTGAAAAAACATGATTTTCTTTATAATAGTCATAAATCATAAAGATATTTATCAATGTAAGCAAACATAACGTGACAAAAAGGTAACGTTTTAAAAAATTTTTCCGTATTTCAAAGATTAGAATTTTCATTTGCCATCACCTGTTTCGCAATAATGCAGAAAAACGTCCTCTAGGTTAGGGCTGATAGAAGATGCTCCTTCTACTGGCTTTTGCTCACTAACCACCCTTATTGAGTAATGGCCTTCATTAAATACAATATTGCTGATACTGAATTTATCTAAAAATTCCTGATTGTTTGCTGTGTCAACCTTTACCTCCCATACCTTCCCTCTCATTTCGTCTATTAAGGACATTGGCTTATCTTGTTTAATAAGTATGCCTTTCTGAAGCAAAATGACTTCATTGGCAATATACTCCACATCTGAGACGATATGGGTGGCAAGCAACACAATCCTATCCTTTGAAAATTTGGATATAAGATTCCTAAACCTGATTCTTTCTTTGGGATCAAGACCTGCGGTAGGCTCGTCCAAAATTAAAATTTCTGGATCATTGACCATGGCTTGAGCAATGCCTAAACGCTGCCTCATGCCACCAGAAAAGGTACCTATTTTTTTGTCGGCTACATCAGATAAATTAACCATTTCCAACAATTCTTTAATCCGTTTTTCACCTGTTTTCTCCGGAACGTCCTTAATTGCACAGATATATCTCAAAAATTCTAGAGCTTCAAAGTTTTTATAAAATTGAGGAAATTGAGGCAGATATCCAATTTTGGAAACAAAGTCCACCCCCATTTTCTTTACATCCACATCATTGAAAAACACCTTCCCCTCATCCGGGTTTAAGATTCCTGTTATAACATTAATCAATGTTGTTTTTCCTGCTCCGTTCTGTCCTAGTAAGCCATAGACACCTTCTTTCAAGGTTGCAGAAAAATCCCTTAAAGCCTCTTTGTCTTTGTAGCTTTTTGATATGGCGTCCAATTTCAGTATCATATATTCACCCTCTTAAAATTCATGGATTGTTACCACCGGTTCAGAATTATAAAAAGCGGAAACAGCAATAAAAGTATTCGTATCATCAAAAGTTTGGACATAGGTTTTAATGTATTTTTCATCGGTTTTTCCATCAAATTCCTGTTTCGTTTCCTTGAATAGCTTACCTGTTTTACTGTCGTATATTCTATAAATTACTTCCTTGTCATCGTTTTGGAGGCATGTTATAAAATACTTCCCTTTTCCCAAAAGGAATACATTTTGACTCTCATGCTTATTCTGTAAGGTATGCCTGTGAATTTGCCCTGTTGCATTATCAATTATAATTACTTTCCCCACAGGTTCCCCGGTATTAATGGGATAGGCATCTTCACTAAAAGCAACATAATAGTCAGTTGCTTCCATATTTCTGAGACGGGGCAACTCCGCTTTTTCATTGACCATCTCGGTACCATCTACAGAAATAGTTCCGAACGTTGGTTGTTTCTTTGAATTTCCACCTATCTTTTCATAACATGAGCCAATAAAGGCAATCTTGGTATCTTTGTCAAAGAAAGCAAGATCGCTGAGGTATGTAAGCCCGTTATTGGCTTCCGTATTTTCTAAACCCAGATTTAATAGGGTTTGTTTTGTTCCCTTAACCAGATCATAAAGAAATAATCCGGTATCTGTAGCGAAGGCTATCTTCTTACCGGTTTTGTCCACAGCTATGAATTTTGGGGATTCTCCCAGTACTTCATTCAGGTTTACTTCCTGTACAATATCTAAATTTTCATTGTAATAACAAGCCTTAGTGATTTTTTGGCTTTCTGTATGTTCATTACCTACAACACAGTAGCCTTCCTCTGTAGTAAAATATCTTTCAGGGGGATTAAAGTCTTTTAATGGTCCCTCAGCTACTACTTTTTGGCCTTTCACGTCAAACAAGTAGAGCTTATCTGATTTAACAAGGATTTTACCCTCGCCTGCCTCAAAGATGAAATTTCCTCTCCGAGCGTTGATTCCTTCAAAAGGATTTGCACCTTCAAAATTGATTCTCTCTGTGGAAGGAGCAACATAAGCCTGATTATATGATCCGCCGGGGCTGTTCTCATCTTTTTGTTCATTGGTAAGCGTATTGTAGCATCCTGCCAGGATAGCGATACTTAATATTACAGTTATTACAATTGCCTTTTTCATTTTCTTCCTCTTCTTCCTCGATTTTCTTCATTAATTGTCTGTCATCAATAACATGGATTCTGTTTTCTCAATAAAATCATCACTCCCAATGGGTACGGATATGCTGTACAAGGTATTCTTTCCTTTTATTTGGCTTACATCCAAGTACATTTTATACTCCGCAATACTGCCTTTGACTGTATTCCATTCCAAATAATCATGTCCCTGAATGCCTATGGGCTGGTGATTGAGGTAAAATGTAGTTCTGTAAGTTACCCCTTCCTTTCCAAAGCCCCGGAATATGAGCGGAACAGTTTCTCTCCCGCCGGATACGATTTTATTATTATTATACAGCGCGTAATTTCCTTCTTCAAATAATTCCACGAAGATGCTTTTATCCAGCCGATTCTCATCCTTATTTTTATTATTTTCGTATTCCTTTCTCATATCCGTTGAAATTTCCTCTTCTGAATAACTTACATTTTTCAGGATTTCATCCTTAGACAATTTATCTTGCCCCATATATACGGTATTTTCATGAAAGGTCATTTCAACTGGGTTATGAGTGGACATTTTGTGGTTCATACCATATATTTTTTCTGAATCTGGTATAAAACTAGGATTATATATACCTGCGAAGTTTATTTCCAGTGTTTCGCCTACTTTTCCCATGATTGGAGTAAAGATAATTTTAAATTCTTTATATTCATTTTCATCCAGCTTAAAGACATGGAAAAAATCTCCATCCTCATTAGGATAATCAATTTTGAAAGGTTGTGGGATACCTTCTAGGAATAGAAGTAAGCCATATTCTAAAGTAGCAACACCCTCATTTTCTATAAAATAATCAATCTCCAATTCTCCGCCGTTATAGTTACAGACTACAGGACCGTTATTTAAGCGAGCATCTACCGGTCCGGATCCAAATTGCGCTATAACTGTCCTTGATCCGCCATCATCCCTCCCATTGTTAGCATCGAAGGGATTATCTTTCGGTATTTCACCCTTTGCATAATCATCTGGAATCTCATTGGAGCAACCTGCAAAGACTACTAAACTGATGACTATCATAATAATAAAAAACCTTTTCAATTTTCTTCACCCCTCGGTTTCAGTTTATGAAAACAGTTAATCTATAAAAAATCTTATTTTAACAATTTTAAAATTTAGGAACCACCGCCCTCCTAGAAGGTGGTTCCTAAATTTACGTGATAATTAATATAGTGTCACTGTATACGCTACCGCTGATCTGCTCCCTCGAACTTCATGAGAGCCATAAACTGCGGAACCATAATAAAAGTCTCCATCAGTCAAGGTTTGCAGGAATCCCTCACCATAGCTGCTACGCTCTGATCCTTGCGCATAAAGCCTACCTGTATCATTATCCCGCACCTCGTAGCCGTTTACTAATCTTCCAGTTCCATCATTATAGTCTATCGTGGTTTCTATTATCCAACCATAATTGTAGCCCCATAGTGTTCCATACTTTCCTGCATCCACACTATCCTCATCGTATGCTGCCATGGCAGAAATAGGTGCAAAAACCGTAATTACCAGAGCTACAATTAATAAAGCTGTTAATTTCTTTTTCATAGCTTTTAACCTCCTAAGTTTAATTTTTATTTTTTTCTTCCTTTATGTAATAACTTAGCTGTCGCTGTTGTACCAAGCTTCATTATTGAGTTCAACAAAGCTTGCATCAATACTTTGGCGGACCTTTACCATGTAACATGACACGACCTCCTTTCTTAAGAATTTGATACTAATGTATCTTTATCAACAGAAACACCAATTTTGAATATATTTTTATAATCTAAGTTATCTAATCACCTTTAGAATTTTAAGTGTTCCCGTGATAATTCAACGAAACACAATGTTTATATGTGTTTGTCTCATTTTCATACTCTTAAGCTTATAAATAATAAATACTAGTAAAATCCATTGTGCTTGTCCGTTTTCTAGTACATGAATATTAGGATAATTGCTTCTGAACACTTACTATATACAATGAAACAACTACATTGAATTAATTATAACATTATTGTTTTTTTGTGCGAGAAATTGCTACGAACTATACATTTTAATGTCATGAACTAAGATTTTAATGCTGTAGTTCCTTTCTATTTTTGTTAATAAAAATTCTAAATATCAAATTTTATAAAATCTGAGTTCTTCTAAAAATTCAAATGTGACCCATTCTAATTCTTTCTCTTACATTACTCAAACAATAAAAACTGAGAATAATAATTATTTTGTTCTCAGCTTTTAAATGGATTCTCTATAAATATGTGTCATACAATATTATGTCCAAAATTTCATGCTATGCACTTCAAAAAATGCAAATCTACATAGCCAATATGAAAGACCAAGACATACAATCAAACCTATCCTCATACAGATTTATTTTTCATATCTATTGATTTCAAGGTCTTAATGGAATAATTACTTTGTCACATGTACTATAAACAGGAGCATAAAAAGTTATGTCAACTTTATCTTGTATATTTTTTATATTAGAAAGAATTATTTTTATATCCTCTTCTTCAGAAATTTGTGAATCTGCATCTCTATAAGGATCATCCCATATAACTCTTACATCTTCCACCATATATTCATTTAATTGATCTTTATTTACATCAGCTGAAATATTTTGTAATTTTAATTCATTAGTACCTACTAAGCTTTTACTGATAGCAAGGTTTATCTTTTGTGCTTTCTCTTCCATTCTATAATTGCTGTTCTCAGGAGTTCTATAATTAAATTTTTCATTATATTCATCCCATTCGGCGTTATTAATTACTAGTTCATTATCACCAAGGCTGAATTTAACAGGCAAAGAATCGTATTTACTTATACTCACATTAGAGCGTACATCGTTATCTGTAATAAAGATATGTGGAATAACTAATTTAATCCCATTCTCCAATTTTTTATCAAAGTAAAGTATATTTTCATTGTTATTATCTATACTATAAAATTTATTTCCTTTTGAATCTAAAAGATAAATTTCCTTAAGTGGGAAAGATATGGATTTTACCTCATCAGAAGACTGTGATAATATATTGACTTCTAATTTATTTTCCACATAGCCTGTTACTACAGCAATATCTGCATTAATATTTTTGATGGAAATATAGTTATGATTCTCAAGAGGAATTTCTGGCAGTTCAGTCATAATAACAGGTATATTAAATTTATCATAAATAATATTAAAATTATTTGTAACTTTTCGGAATTCATAAGTACATCGGGCGCTCCATTGATAGTCATCAAGGTTTATAATGATGTCGCTTGATTTAAGCTTTGCTTTATTATTTTCCTCATCTACTATAGTTATATATCTTTCTATTTCTTTTTCAATTGTAACATTGCCTTCCATTGTCAGTGTGACAGTCTTATCCTCATTGTAAGCAGCATTTACCTTTATGTATTTTTCTTTATCAGACACTTCTACTGAACCTAACAACCCATATACCTTATTTTCTCCATCGTTGTAAAATATTTTATTTATACCTGGAAGATAACTGAATAGCTTTTGGGCAGCATAACTTATCTGCTCATTAAAAGCTAACAAAGACAGTATCATGATAGGTAAGATAATAACTGCTGCTGGTTTTAAGCGATTATGCTTGTTTTTTCTGATTTTATACTGTATATTCCTTTTAGTGTTATCTGTAATTCTTATGCTTTTCATATTATTGTCTATGTAATCTTTTAGATTTTCAAGATTATTCATAAATGATTCCTCCTAATTCATCCTTTAATAATTGTCTTGCTCTCGAGAGACGAGTAAAAGCATTTGACTCCGAAATATCCAGAATTTGTGATATTTCATTAACTGATAATTGTTGATAATAATACATTAAAATAATTTCCTTATATTTCTTTCTTAAGTTCATTATAGAGTTGAACAACTCACTTTTTTCTAATTCGGCAAATATTTCTTTGTCGGAAACCTCCTCTTGAATAAACTCCTTATTTTCTAGCGTAACCTTTCTTTTCCATGGATTTCTCAGATAATTTTTACATGTATTAATACATATCTTTGTAATCCAAGTTTTCTCCGTTGAAAGCCCGTTGAAGCTATGAAAACTCTTATAAACTTTTAAAAATGTGTCCTGACAAGCATCCTCCGCAAGTTGATAGTCTTTTAGATAAAGATAACATAGTCTCAGAATTTCCGTACCATATTCATCAATTAAGCTATTGAAGTGCTCTTCAGTTAGTATTTTTCTGCCCATTTCTACCCCTCCTTACTATATTAGACACTTCATTACCCATAAACCTTACATTATTATTATAGAATTGAATATAAATGTAAAAATATCGTCAACAAAAGCGTTGACGATATTTTTGAGTAAACTTTTACCATTAATACACTTCACCTGAACCGCTTATTCTTGTTCCTTGTGTACTTGTATACTTAATATAATAAGCTTTATTTTTTACAGCAGTGCCATAAGCTGTTACATCATCCAAATCGAGTATCGGCGAATTAAATTCAAAATCCCCATTACTACTGTAGAATGAAAGTCGCATTTTTTGCCTTGCATCGGGTTCAAAATAATGATATATTCCATATCCTGTTGATCCGAGAGAATCTGGACAAGGCAGATATTTATAGTCGGAGTATATATAGGAGCTGAAAGAATAACTAAAGTATCTTGATGAATCGTTTAGATCCCAAGTCTTAGTAGGTACACTAGTTCCCATAGTACCTATCTCTGGCAATTTTAGAAATTCGTATCTTTCGGGAGATGGTTTTATAATACCTGCTTCCTCATATGCTTTTATATTTTCTTCTCCTTTAACTATTATGAATGTTGGATATGATTGATCCTCAAATTTTTCCTTATCTTCATCCGCATAAGCAATTACAGAAGTCAAACATAACATAACACATAGACTCAATATAAATATTTTTTTCATTTTATTACCTCCTGACCTTATTTTTTAAGTCCATTTCTAACAACTTTCTGTTTTAAATCTCT
The DNA here is from genome assembly GCF_009695605.1 of Tissierella pigra. GTDB lineage: Bacteria > Bacillota > Clostridia > Tissierellales > Tissierellaceae > Tissierella > Tissierella pigra. The sequence continues at coordinate 7,757 of NZ_VUNQ01000063.1, read as the reverse complement.
AACTGAATAACTATTTTAGATTAAAAAACCTTTCTTAAATGCTATTTCCTTCAACAATAAGACTTCAGAATATCCTTTCACATACTTATTGCTAAGTATTATTCAAGTTATAAGATACCTAATTGGTCTTAATTTTATTTGGTGACCTGATATTTAACATTATAACTTACCACCTTTCGTTTTGGTCTTTCATTAATATGTAGATATAGTATCTATATATTAATAAAATCATTTACTATTTCATGAACGTTCAAAGTGCTAGCTTTATATTAATTAGAAATCGTCACTTCTAATACTAGCCATGTTTTACTTCAAACTCAAAATTAATCCTTCATAATACTAAATCTCTTTTATATGCCTGTACATTTTTACTTTACAATAGCAACAATCTTGTATTAATTATAACAATTTTATTTTTCTGTGCCAGGGATTGTCATGAACTATATATATTAATGTAGTGAACTAAGATTTTTAACAGAATTTAATGCTATAAACCCTATTATTGTTACTAAAAATTCCTGATTTCAAAGTCAGATACTCAATTTGTTAAATACGAATCATATTTGATAAATTGACCCACTACATATCCTGAACCTTCACTGAAAAAATAGACCTTCAAGTATCTACACTTAACGATACTTGAAGGTCTTAGTCATTTGATGAAAGTAATTGCTTATAATACAAATATGCTCCTTCCTATTAATTCTTTATCTCCTCCTACTTGTCAATCTTTCCTAATATTTTTACTATCTCTTGAATAATTAAATCTATTACATTTCCAATTTTACTATACTCTTCAATAACACCTAATGCACAATGTAGTATATTATAAAATAGTCCACTCTTTAAAATAAACCATTATGCCTCATGGAAAATATTTGCCTGTCCAGCTATTAGCTGAACAATTTTTTTGTTCTCATTCAACAAACATTAACAATGCCGTATGGAATATATTGCTATCATATTTAAATTCTATAAGTCCATTGTATTTTTCTAAAACTGTTTTTACACTTTCTAACCCTAAACCATGATTGGTTTTATCCCTATGTGAAGTAATAATTTTACCTTTTTCTTTTATGATTATTCCATCAAAGGAGTTATCTATCTTTACAATTAATCGTCCTTTTGTATATTTGATTTTAATATCGATATACCTATCTTTTTCTAATTTTTTTACTGCATTTAATGCATTATCTAATAAGTTTCCTAGAATGATGGTTATGTCAAATGAAGGAATGTTTAGTTCTCTAGGAATATTTAAATCTATATTTACAGCAATCTTCTCCTTTTCCACTTCTCGTAATTTAAAGTTAATTATGCTGTCTATAACAGTATTTCCTGTTGATGCTAAACCTTCATTATTATTAAACACTTTTATCACTCCCGATAGATATTCTAATACCTCTTCATTTTTATTCTCTTCTACTAAGGCATATAAAGATGTCATATGGTTCTTTAAATCATGCTTTATTGTTTTTATAGATTTCAAAGATGCCCTCATTAGTTCAAGCTGCTTTTCATAATACTTATTTTGCTGTTGCATAAGTATCTTATCTTTCTCCTCTGATAATATTCTTGAAATTTCGTCATATAAGTAAAACGTTGCGAAATTAATAAATAATACCAATGCTATAGACATAAATATTGTTACAGATGCAAGCCCACTTACCATAAATATTGTAATTAGTAGATATAATGTTCCTATTGGTATAATAAGTATGCATAACCAGTAGGTATTAGGAACAATATCTCCTTGACGAATATTTTTGTAGCTTCCTATAATCAGTACTACAAAATATGATACTATTCTTATAATAATAATTCCTAAAATTGATTCATAATCATTTCTTATTAAAAGATCTAATTTAAAATATCCTGTAGATAAAACAATTATCATTTCAATGCACATTAAAGTAAGGTATATTAAAAAAGTTGTCAAAAACCTCTTTTTAAAACTACCCTTATAATTTAATGTTAGCATTAAGAAAAGTCCCAGATTTGAAATCAAGAGTATAATAGGGATCTTAACAAAAATATGTAGGATAGTAATAGCTATAAAATATATAATATAAGACCCTATTTCTATTGCCTTTTTATTTGTATTTTCCTTTACATAAAATATCTTCATAAACTTATATATTGTATAAGTCATAAAAATATTGCTAAAAATATAAATGGAATTATATATATCGATGCTCACTACTTATTCCTCCTGCTCTATACTCAACTGTATATCTTTAACTTCTTTTCTTCTCGCTTGACTTATGGGTAATATAATCTCATTTGACATAATAACTTCCTCATATCTAAAAATAGATATATGATTATAATTAACTATGTAGGATCTATGAATTTTAATAAATTGATATTTCCTAACTATCTCAAATATATTCTGCATTACCCCATAAAAAATATCTTCACCTTTTACAGTAACAATTCTTGTTTCTCTGCCAAGGCTCTCAAAATATATGATATCCTTTATTGGTACTTTATGTGATTCATTTCCTTTTTTATATGCAAATATTCCCCCTAGTTTGTCTGCTCTAGTCATAGCTAACCTTAGATCTTCTATCACTTTGTTCGGATCAATAGGTTTTGGAATAAAGTGCAAGGGCTGTACATCAAACAGCTGACGATCATAACCATCTTTACCTGAGATATAAACAATGTCCGTTTTATGATTCTGCATCGTATTTCTTATCTTCTTTCCAACTTCAAGTCCATTCATACATTCCATTTCAATATCTAAATATATTAGGTCAAAGTTGTGCCCCAATTCCTTATATCTATACAATTCTTCCCCTGAATAAAATACTATAATATCTATCTCTAAACCAGTTCTTTCCGAATAATCCAATAATATATTCTCAATTTGTGAACCTATTATCTGTTCATCATCACAAATCGCTATTCTAAACATAATTCATACCCCCTTAGCAACATGATAACTTACAGTAACTATATCACATCTATACCCTCTTTTGATGAATTATAAAGAATTAAATATATAAATATTAGGCAAAAAGACCACTATCCTAACAGGTAGCGGTCTTTCATTTCTGTAATCCCACGTAAAGTAAACTAGAGAATTATTAAATACTAATAATCCTTTCAATTCGAAATTCCTAACATTTAACTAATCCATAATATGCAAATCAAGAATATATATTGGATAGTTTCAAGATTAACTATTGATATTTATTCTTTGATATCTTTAATTTTTCCAAGTACAAGCATAACAGAAATCAGACATATACCCATAATTATACATATCGAAATTTGTTTCTCACCTGTAAACCAAAAGAGTAAAGCAAATCCAATTAAAACGCCTAAAATAATATTTGTCCGTTTTTTGAAAATCCTCTTTTCCTCTTGATCTAAGGGCTTGTTTGCATCCTCTACTGGTGCCATTAGTAATATGAATATACCTGATACTGTTGTAATAATAAAGCAGATAAAACCATTCCAAGGAATCAGCTTTATTAGCCAGAGTACTGCTGTTATCATCACAACAGAAAATAAGTAACAACTGAACGGAGTACTTGCATGATAGCCTCCTGCATAAACCCTAAGAATACTGTAAGCAACCATAAAGATTACACTTTGCCAAATCATATTAAAGAAAAAACCAATTATTATTATGGTTATCATATTTAAAAGCAACAATAAGCCTTGTTTAAAACCATAGGAATAAATATCTTTTTCCTCTACATTAATGATTTGCATACTTATTAATTTGTCCGTAAGTATTTCTGATAAATCCATTAAAACTTACGAAGCTTCCTAGCTCCTTCTGGCAATTCAGGTTGGTGAGCAATAAGCATACAAGTTGTATTAACGTTTAATGATGTTACCATTAAAGCTAAGCTCGCCAATGTCATACCGACTTTTAATCCCAAACTCCTTAAGTTTCTCAAAGCTAGTCCCCCTTTCTTTGTTAAATAATTGTTTACTTTTATTATAACAATTTAATATTTCTGTGCCATGATTTGTCATGAACTATATATTATAATGTCACGAACTAAAGTTTTTATAAGTTTTAATACCAAAAATGTTATGTAATCATTACTAAAAGCTACTAAATCTATTTTTTGAAATATCTTTAACCTCTATATTCCCAAATCTATTTGTAAAGTAAATAATTAAATTATCGCTGTTTTGAGAAATAATCCAGCCCTGCAACCCATTGATTACACCGTCTATTGCACTTTTTCCTCCCTCCGCTGCAGTTGCAAGCAGATAAATATCAGAAAAGAAGGGGAACGGGACCTCAAACTTAATCCCGCCCTTGACTTTTTCATGTTTCACCCCGTTTTTGGGTAAAGAAAAAGCCAGAAACAACAAAGTTATGTTATTCCTGGCTCTTACTCGCCGAAATTAGAAAAATGGGTAAAAAATAACCCCGACACTGAATGTCGAGGCTATCTTTCATATTTAATTTTTGTCCATTACCTGTCCACAGTAAGCAGTGTATACTATGGATAATTCAAAGTTAGAACACAGATTTTCCATATATAATAATAGTTCCTTTTTATCTAAATCCTTGACTCAATCTTAACTCATTTGGTATTTCATTAGTATGGGCAATTCGCACGTGGGTGAGAATATGAATTTTTATACTCCCTATAGGATGCATCACAATTATCACAAATAAAAAAATCATATACATCTACATAGCAAGTGGGACTTGTCCTTGAATGTACTTCCATTAAATAACGTTTCCAACTTGTTCTATCACAACAAGTAATTATTCTAGCACTTTCATTATTATCTAATTGATGGTTAGAATCCTGATAATTACTTTTTTCTAACTTTCCAGAAATCATTTTTCCTACTATTTCTGGTATAGACTTTTCTTTGAAATCTGGAACGTCAATAATAAGCTCAAGAACTGTTTCACCTTCCTCAGAAAAAACTACGTAAGCGTCAAAACGCCCCCACCTTTTAAAGATGAGGACGTTATGGTAATCTAATTCTTATTAGGAATTTTACAGCCCTCAGGTATTGAATTTGACCAAGGCAATAATTTATCTAATTCATCCATATCTTCTAAATCTATATTGGGTAGCTTTTCAAATAGATAATTTAAATAGTAGAATGGATTTAATCCATTGGCTTTTGCTGTTTCTATAACACTATATACCATAGCAGATGCAGTAGCACCTTTAGGGGACTTTGAAAATAAAAAATTCTTTCTTCCTATAACAAAGGGTTTTATTGCTCGTTCAGCTCTATTGTTACTTATTTCTAATCTACCATCTAACATAAATGATTCTAATTTACTCCATTGGTTTAAACAGTAATTTATGGCTTTTCCAAGATTACTCTTCGGTAATACTTGCTCTTTCTTTATATTTAACCATGACAAGAAAGCCTCAAGAACTGGTTTACTTTGTTCTAGGCGTTTGATATATCTTTCTTCTGGTGATAATTCTTTTAAAGCTCTTTCAATTCTAAAGAGTTCATTACAAAAATCAACTCCTTCTTGAGCATTGGTCTTAGATACAGTGGAGTCTTTAGGCAATGCCTTTAATGTATCTGTAAAGCCACGTCTTGCATGGGCAAAACAACCAACTTGGATAACATCTGATACGTCATTGTACCCTTGATATCCATCTGTTTGCAAAAATCCTTTGAATCCTTTTAAGAATTCTTTTGGATGTTTACTAGCTCTTGATGGCTGATATTCATACAAGAAAATCTGTGGTCCAGGTGTCCCAGTGCCATATAGCCACATATATGATTTGCTTGTAGGCTTTTTACCTTCTTCATCTAATACTTGCATGGTAGTTTCATCTGCAAATATTACTGTTTCATTTAGAAGGTAATAATGCATCCTGTCATAAAGATATTTAAGCCAGTTATTTGCTCCATGTATTATCCAATTAGCAAAGTTTTGTCGAGATAAATCTATCCCAAAGTTAATAAACTGTTGCTCCTGCCTATATAGTGGAACAGCTTCTGAATATTTACGATTCATAATATATGCTAGTAATGAAGGGGATGCGAAACTGCCAGGGAGCACTGGGTTTGGCATTTTGGCAGTAATAATTGGTGTAGTTGTATTATCTTTCTCACATTGTCTACAGGCATATACATAGCGGACGTGTTCTACTACCTTTACTTGTGCTGGAATAATTATTAATTCCTTACGAATCTCTTTACTCATCTCGTGAAGGGGACCATTACAGGTAGGGCAGATTTTATCTTCTTCCTCTAGCTTATATTCTACTACCTCTACTGGAAGATCATCAAAGGACTTTTTATTTAAACCTTTATTCTTTTTACGTTTGTATGTAATTTCTTCAATGGTAGGCTCTTCCTTTGCAGGACGTAATTCCTTTTCAGCTTCATTGAAGACGGATAATTGATCAGGGTGAGTTTGTTCACTTGAAGCTCCAAAACGTTTTTGCTGACTTAAACGAAATTGTTCTTCATACCAATTCAATTTAGCAGTTAATTCTTCAATTTGTTGGGCTTGAAGTTTACATGTATCCTCGAGGGTTCTGTTTGAACTTCCCTCTGTATTTAGTTTTATTTCAGATGATTTCTCTATTGTTTTCATGTCTTAATTATACCATTTTTGGAGTAAAAAGGATACTAAAACATCCCGTTTGAACGTTGAATTTACAACATTTATCAAGATTTATGTGGTCCTAATTATTAAGCTTTTATCTATATAATTATTCGTTCCTTTACAACTGGGTGGGCATTTTTTTGATGGATTGATAAACCATCTAATAACCACCTGAATTCCCTGTCCCCTACTAGTAAAGTTTTAGAATCTGAACCAACTGGCCATTTAAAGGCACCTTTTTCTAATCTTTTGTAATGTAACCAAAAACCATTTAGATCCCATTCTAAAATTTTTACTTTATCTCGTTTTTTATTACAGAAAACGAATAAACTTTTTGAGAATGGATTAAGATTAAAACTTTCTTGAACAAGGATGGATAGACCATCAATAGATTTTCTAAGATCAGTTGGACCCATTGCTAGGTATACCTGATCTATGCCACTATTTAGCATTGTGAAAGAATCCTTATTACTGATTCAAAGGTATCTTTATCAAATTCAGGAGTTACTTCAATTGTTGCTTGACCTATGATAACCCTTAAAGGATCATTAGATTTAAACTCTGCTATTGGTGCTACTGGAACTACAGATGCCCATTGTAGTTCTTTGTTTTCTTGGTTTGATTCCTGTTTCTTTTCATTGTTGAATTTATTGATGTAATATCTCAGTTTATGTATAGCAATACCTTTGTCATCTGCCCATTTAGCTGCTGTTAATCCGCTGGATCTGTAATCTTCAATTCTTTCAATCCAGAGTTTTCTACCTTCTTCATTCATTGAGATAACCCCCTTTATTAGTGTTAAAGGTATTATCTCATAGAAATTAAGGGTTGAAAATGTGGGCTAAGTTTGACGCTTACAAAACTACTATACCTAATCCATTTTCCTCATGTACATCATTTTTATGTTCATTTCCATCTGCATAGTCACTAATTATAGAGATATTATCCTTATTAGCTACATTCTGAGCAAATATTTGCGAACTGGAAAAGGATAATAATAAAGCAAATATGAACATTATAGAAAATACTCTCTTCGATTTCATTAAATAACCTCCTCTTTAAATCAAGTAGTATTTTTCAATACTTCTGATTAATTTTTTATTATTTTAGTAGATCATTTTAAGCAAAATAATTTTATTTTACATGAAATGTCTATTTTAATCCTCACTTAATAAAAGTA
>NZ_VUNQ01000062.1 GCF_009695605.1 Tissierella pigra | reverse complement strand
CTTTGATTTTGTTTATAATTCATAGTAGATCCTCCTTTAAATTAAGAATTGTTTTCTCTCAATTACAATTATACCTTAATTTATTTGTGAGGATTTTCTATTTTTATCGTATCACAGGAAGCTCGTAATACAAATTATTGCTAAGTTTTTTTAGAGTACCTTCGAAATCTTTTATAATTTCATAGAGAGCATCTTTATCATTGTTTCTAGCTCTGTTTAATAAATCATACAATTCCATATTAATTCCCCCTTTTGCAACCCCTCCTGTACTAATATCAAGCACAGTTGTGTTTGAATTTGTAAACTAGAGAATTTTGTCTAGTTTTGTAAAAGGGTAACAAGAAAGAATAGGTTATATCGTTTTAAGACTGGATAGATAATGTTGGGAATTGGGGTAAATTTTTAGAACGATATATTATACTCTCTTTAATCTACCTAATTAAAGGATGTAACAGGATACAGATGAAGTATTATATACTTTGATAAATCTAGAATATCAGTATTTTCATACATCCCAAATATAGATAATAATGTGGCTACAATGTAGTAAAGATAATTATTAAAGTGAGTCATTTAAAATATATTTGAAAAAATGGAACGAGGATTTTATGATGAATAGGTTAGTTAATTTTAAAAAAAGCATCAGGGTTGATTTTTTCCGTCTATTTTCAAAACTAGACTTCGTAAATCACCTTCTAAATGTGGAAACATATAGAGGGTATTTTTTATTTTAACTATTTCTGAAATTTGACTTCAAAATTGAGGTTTAAATGTGGAAACATATGAGGGGATAAAATTAATTTAAATTATTTTATATCTCAGGCTTAAAAAATCGACTTCAAATGTGGAAACAAGTAAGGGGGTGAAAATAAATGACAAAAAGATTTAATACCATTGATGGAGAAACATTAATGACCATGCCACTTAAACCAATTAATTTCATTATTGAAGACCTGTTATCAGAAGGACTTCATATTCTGGCAGGATCACCAAAGGTAGGAAAGTCTTGGCTTGCTTTATGGTTATCCGTAGCAATAGCTAAAGGAGAGGAGGTTTGGGGAAATAAGGTTAAGGAAGGGACTACCCTTTATCTTTGTTTTGAAGATAGTCAAATAAGAATTCAAAATAGACTATTTGATATTACAGATGAAGCAACAGATGCAGTAAACTTCTGTACAGAAAACGCAATGCTAGGTGGTGAACTAGAAGAAAGGATAATAAACTTCATAAAAGAACATCCAGATACAGTTTTAATCATTATTGACACTTTACAAATGATAAGAAACACATCAAAGGATAATAATTATGCCAATGACTATAGTGATTTAACTATACTAAAAAATCTAGCTGATAAATATGGCATAGCTATTTTGCTAATTCATCACTTAAGAAAAGAATATGACAAGGATCCCTTTAATCGTATCTCTGGTACTACTGGAATACAGGGAGCGGTAGATAGTAGTTTTATACTGGTAGAAGATACAAGAGGAAGTAAAGTGGCAACTTTATCTTGCGTAGGTAGAGATATAGACTACAGAGAAATTAAGTTAAAAAGGAATGAAGATAATATTTGGCAAGTAGTAACAGATAGTTTTATAAATAAGGATGTTCTATTAGATGATATTGTTATTCTTCTTTCTGACTTTATGGAAGATAAAGAATATCATAAATCTACACCAACAGAATTAGCAGAAATTTTATCCAAAAATAGGGACGATAAAATATCTCCAAAGACCCTTAGTAAAAAGATATTACAAAATACAAGGGAACTTGAAGAACGTTCAATCTCTGTTGTTATCCGTAAGAGCAATGGGAAAAGATTAATTGAAATCTTTAGAAATAGGGTCATTAGGGACGATAAAATGAGTACCCCCTAAGTCCTCAAAATGATGACCCTGTTGACCCATAAGACCCTGAAAAACTAATTACAAATGAAGTAGCACAATTTTTAACGTCGTCTGCCCCAGTGTCGCCCTGTGTGGCATTGAAACTAGAGGAATCGAGTAGTAACACCTAATGACCAGTAAAGTGATTTATTGGGCAGATGCGGGCACAAATTATGCTTACAACAATTGAAATAAAGAGAATAAAAACAAATAAATATTGTATTATTTTACCGAAATAGTAACTGGACCCCCATATCGATTTTAGTGCAGGATAAAGGAAGGTGGTCAAAAGATTCCACCTTCCAGCTACATCCCCCGGCAGTGCCGTGGGTTGAAAGGATAAAGATAGGTGGTCGGAATTAAGGTTTTGTGTCAGCTTAGGTGGTCAGAAATGATGGAAATCCCGTTAAATAGGCATTTGTTGGTGTCACCTATAGGTGGTCAAAGAAAGTTTAGGGGAAATTATATAAAAGTTATAGATAAGATTGGAGGTTTTTAATGAAGAAGAAGTTAAGATCACTATGGAAGAAAATAAAGATAATTTTAAAAGATATAAAAGGTGAAGGAGATATAGAAACAGTAGCAAATATTCTATTTACTCCAATAGGATATAAGTTTCTAAAGAATAATATAGAAAAATATAGTCTCCAAATAGGAATGTTAAATCGATTATTAAAAGAGGAATTAATTTCAGAAAAAGAACATTTAACTATAAGGAATAGTATAAAGAGAAAATATGAAATAAAAGAGTAGGAAAAATAAGAAAATGGAAAAACAATAAAATATATTAGGACAGGCTTATCTTTACTATTTTATTTTCTGTATTTATTCTTTTAAATTTCTAGAATAAGTACAGAGATAAAAACTCTGAAACAATGATAATTAGCTTGACTAAGAAGAATCTTCTATCTATAATCCTTGTAATCCCTGATAGGAATACAAGGATTATAGATTAAAAGAAAGGTTGGTGAGAAAATGAGTAAGGTACAAGTAATTCAAGCACAGAAAGAGAAAATTGATAGAAATACAGGAAAGATATTAAACAAATTACGTGTAGCAGCCTACTGTAGGGTAAGTACAGATTCAGATGAACAAATGAATAGCTACCAAGCCCAAGTACATCATTATACAGAATTAATTAAGAAGAATGAGGAATGGGAATTTGTAGATATCTATGCTGATTCAGGAATATCAGGTACTCAGTCAGATAATAGAGATGAGTTTCAAAGAATGATATCTGATGCCAATAATGGCTTAATAGATATTATAATTACTAAATCCATATCTAGATTTGCTCGCAATACCATGGACACTTTAAAGTATGTTAGAATGTTAAAAGATGAAAATATAGCAATAATCTTTGAAAAAGAAAATATAAATACCTTAACAATGAATGGAGAAATGCTTCTAACTATCCTAAGTTCCTTAGCACAACAGGAAAGTGAATCACTTTCTGCCAATACTAAAATGGGTCTTAAAATGAAGATGAAAAGAGGAGAATTAGTAGGACAAGCTTCCTGTTTAGGTTATGATTATGACAAGGAAAAGAAAAAGTTAATTATAAATGAAGAAGAAGCAAAGATAGTAAAATATATATTTAATAGATATACCAGTGGAATTGGATGTTTTGTACTAGCAAGAGAACTTACAGGAATGGGAGCAAAAACAAAGAAGGGCAATACAACTTGGTCAGATTCATCTGTCAGAGGAATTATTAAAAATGAAAAGTATGTAGGGGATATCCTAATGGGAAAGACCTTTACTCTAGATCCCATAAGCAAAAGAAGATTAGATAATTTTGGTGAAGAAGAAAAGTATTATATAAAAAACAACCACGAACCTATTATATCAAGGGAACAATTTAATAAAGCAAAAGAAATATTAGAAAAAAGAAGTAGGAATCATAATCAAGGAAGAATGAAAAAACATAGCTTAAAATATGCCTTTTCCAGTATGATGAAATGTGCCTACTGTGGTGGGAATATTAGCAGGAGAAGATGGCATAGTGGAACTGATAAACAAAAGGATGTCTGGTTCTGCACAACTGCAATAAGAAAAGGAAAGAAATCCTGTCCTGAATGTAAGGCAATAGAAGAAAAGATAATAGAAAATGCCTTTGTAAAAGCCTTTAATATCCTATGTAGAGATAATACAACAATAGTAGAGGAATTTCTTGAGAATATAGAGAAGGAACTACAGTCAAAGGATAATAAAAAACTATTAAAGCAAATAGATGGGGATATAAGGAATGTAGATAATAAAATAAGTAAACTCCTAGATTTACATCTAGAAGATAAAATAGATAAAGAAAACTATGAGGAAAAATATACTGAACTAAAGAAAGAACTCCTAGAACTAAAAACAGAAAAGAAAGAATTAGATATAGTAGAAGATGAAGAAATAACTATTAAAGAAAGAATAGCATCCTTCAGGAAATTATTCGAAAGCAAAGAACCACTAGTAGAATTTGATAGGGAAGTATTTAAAACTGTAGTGGGGGAAGTTATCATAGGTGGGTATAAAGAAGATGGAAGTATAGATCCTTATATGCTGACCTTTATATTTAAGACAGGCTTAACTAGCAAAATTGATGGACATAAACAAATTTCTAAAAGTGAGCAAAATGCAGTTTTACAAAAATGCACCTATCAAGAGGACGAGCCACATTGGGGGTACAATTCTGATGACGTATTGTGGCTTAAGGGGGAAATTATAGAGTTTGACCACAACATATAATGGTTTGAAGATAGAAAATGGGTCAAAAATAGGGTATTTTATAGATGACATAGGTTAATTTGAGTGATGATAGATAGAAATTAAGAATATTAGGTTGATAAATGGATTGATGATTTATATACTGTAGATGAACATAATTAGAATAATGTAAAGTATAGACTAATTATATAATAGGAGGACTTGAGGTGAATAAATTGAATAAAACCAAGGTGATAAGAATGTTAAAAACGATAGTACTGATGATAGCTTGTTTATTGCTACTATACTTAATTGTTCAACGAGTGCGGTGTGGTTTTGCTGTTAAAAATGCAAGAAGTCGGCTTGAAATTTATGATGCTCAAACAGCACGATTAAGCTATGGAAATATGACCTATGTAGACCAGGGTAGTGGCGATACCATATTATCTATCCATGGTATTTTTGGAGGATATGACCAGGCATTTGATACTTGCAAAGATAAGGTGGATACCTATAGAATTATTGCACCATCACGTTTTGGCTATTTGGGAAGTGAAGTTTTAGGTAATGGTACCCCAGCGGAGCAAGCTACTGCATATGTAGAGCTTTTGGATAATCTTGGTGTTGACAAAGTATATCTATTGGCAACTTCTGCTGGGGGTACTGTGGCAATTAGGTTTGCATTAGATTATCCAGAAAGGACGGAAGGTTTGATTCTGTATTGTTCTGCACCACCTCTTATTCAGAAGCCTGATACATATCTTAAATATCAAGGGCCACCAGCCTTTCTGTGTAATAATTATGCTATGTTTTTAATTAGCCCCTTATTTGAACCGATTATGGGAATGGAGTCAAGCACAATTTATAGTATGCTCCCCATCAATATGCGAAATATTGGAGTTGAAATTGATGCTTCAATTACCAATCCTGATATGGCTAAAAACTATGTAAAGTATCCTATTGAAGAGTTACAGGTTCCAACGTTAATATTGCACGCTAAGGATGATAAAATGTCAAATTATTATGATATGAAAAAAGCGGCAGTCCGATTTCCAAATTGCACCTTTGTAACATTTGAAACAGGTGGGCATTTGATGACAGGGCATTCGGAGGAAATAGACAAAGCACTATATAATTTTATTGAGAAATGAGATGTATACAAGGGGAAGGGGTGATAATATGAACTTTAGAATGGCTAATATTGGTGATTTACCACAGCTAAAAATGGTATATGAAAAAATAATCTACAGCATGAATGAAAATAATATTCAAATTTGGGATGAAATTTATCCGTGTGAGTTTTTTTATGATGATATTGAAAATAATTATCTTTATGTTTTAGAGGATAATAAAGAAATAGTTTCTGCTTTTGCTTTATGCCATTCAAATGCAGGAGCAGAATATGTAAAATGGGAGAGCAATCATGACAAAGCATTATATATTGACAGGTTTGGGGTCAACATCAACTATTCACGAAAAGGAATTGGCAGTATAATGATTAATAAGGCGATTGCCCTTGCAAGAGATATGGAGGCTAAATACCTAAGACTTTTTGTTGTCGATACAAATAAACCCGCTATAAATCTTTATATAAAAAATGGCTTTAAAAGAGTTGATGGTGTCTATAATGAAATAATTGACGATGACCTCATATTACATGAATTGGGATTTGAAATAAAAATATCAATATGATATAAAGTTGGAATGAGAAGTAAAGTATAAATAGGAGTACCCCAGAATGGATAAGAACGTATAGAAGAATTACAGGGGGAATGCAAATGTGGGTAATTATAAAATTGTTAAAATACAGGAAGAATCAGAAGTAAGAAACCATGTAGCTAACTGGTTTCACAGTAGATAGAATGTTCCAGTTGAAGCATATCTTGAAAGCATTGACAAGTGTTCAAAAAATGAAAAGGCTATCTCACAATGGTATGTAGTAATGTTGGGGGATAAAATAATAGGTGGACTTGGTGTAATAGAAAATGATTTTTATGATAGAAAGGATTTAATACCTTTCCACTAAGGGAGGACTATCTACTTGTGACATCATTATCATCGCTTCAAGACATGTAGAATTCATAATCCTGTTACAAAGAAAAGATAAATACTCAAAAATTTAATAAGATAATATTTACGAAAGCTCAAAAAAAGACATACGATTAATCTTTTGAATACCTTATAAAATGAACCGACGAAAGGAGTATTAAAATGTACTATAAGACAACTTATACATCACCTGTGGGTTTAATTACACTTGCGTGTGACGGAGATAATATTATTGGTGTATGGAATGAAGGACAAAAATATCATGGTTCTAATATATCCACAGAAATGACAGTAAAGGACGATATACCAGTATTAGAAGTAGCAAAAAAATGGCTGGATAGATATTTTACAGGTAAAAATCCTGCTATTTCTCAATTACCGTTAGCTCCTATTGGTGGAGAATTTCGGCAAATTGTATGGACGATTTTATGTCAAATACCATATGGAGAGGTAACTACTTATGGTGAGATTGCGAAAATAGTAGCATCTAAAATGAACAAGAAAACTATGTCGAGTCAAGCGGTAGGAGGTGCTGTTGGACACAATCCTATATCTATTATTATCCCCTGTCATAGAGTTGTAGGGACAAATGGTAGTTTGATAGGTTATGCTGGTGGCATTAACAAGAAAGTGAAATTACTTGAACTAGAAGGTGTCGATATGTCCCATTTGTTTGTTCCCACAAAGGGAACTGCACTCTAAAATAATTTGACTATGATTTTTGTTTGAATTGTCAAAGGACGTTAGAGGTGATTTGGAAATAGGAATAATTGTGTTTGTGAAATATCTGAAAGAGATTATTTACGAGATAGATGAATTTCCTACACAATATAACGCAAATTTAGTATGGGGGAGTAGAAATGAAAATATTTGAATTCAGGCCAATTGATATTTATGATGTACCTGCAATGGTTGAGCTGTTAATATGCAGACAAAGTCTTGAGAGTAAGATATTCCCATTCCTGAAAAACAGCTGCCTCAATACAAAACATATCACGGATTTACTTAAAAAATTGTTCATTAATAATAAAGTAATTGGGATAGGTGCATTTGTTAATGATGAACTAGTAGGTTATATAATAGGAAAAATAAAGATTGATAATGGAAGAGGCAAGCATATCTGGGTACCCTATGAAGGGATTGCAATAAGAAAGGACCAACCCTCAGAACTCATAAGGAATCTATATGCAAAGGTTTCCATTCTGTGGCTCGAACAAGGCTGCTTTAGTCATTATACTTTAATACCTATTGGAAATCAGGTGTACTATGATGCCTTTCTGCAATTAAGCTTTTTTATCCAGCAAGTACATGGGATAATGAATATTGCAGATTATAAGCCTTTTGAAAATGTATCTGATGCAGATATTAGACTTGCCAATAAAATGGATAGTGAAGCAATGGGTAGAATGTCTAGCATAATCTACTCATATCAAAATTCAGCACCTGTATTTGAACCTGTCTTACCTGACAATTTATTAAAGATAAAGGAGGGGTATAGAAGGATAGTAGAGGATGATGAAGCAATTATTATTATTGCGGAAAAAGATATGAAGGAATTAGGGTTTCAAGTATATGAGCCCATTACTTCAGACTTCATGGCACCTGACGATGGAGTAGAGTTAAGTATTGCAGGTATTTACCCTTCTCAAATGAGAAGTGGTGTTGGTAAAAAATTAATGAATGAAGGCATCAGAATTGTGAAAGAAAAGGGATATAATAACATAACAATAGATTGGAGAATAACTAATCTCGCCTCTTCAACATTTTGGTTCAAGTGTGGATTTAGGCCAATAGCTTATAGAATGGTTAGATACATCGACCATAATTTTGTATGGGAAAAAATTAAGGATATTAAGGTGACAAACAAATGAAATTCTTTCTCTATATTAAAGAGAACTTATATTCTATGTAAGGAGGATAAGCATGAAAAACTTTCAAAGAAAAGATCTGATGTTTTCGTTATGTGGTTTGAATTGTGAACTTTGCACTATGAAATTGGATAGTTACTGTCCAGGTTGTGGTGGAGGTGCAGGTAATCAGGGTTGTGCTATTGCCAAGTGCAGTTTACAGCACGGAGACATTGAATATTGTTATCTATGCAGTGAATATCCTTGTGAAAAGTACAAAGGCATAGATGAGTTTGATTCTTTTATTACCCATCGTAATCAACTTAAAGATATGAAAAAATCACAGAAAATAGGTACAGAACAATACAATGCTGAATTAATAGAAAAATCCGAGATACTAAAACATTTGCTCGCAAACTATAACGATGGACGTCGAAAAAGCTTTTTTGGTATAGCTGTAAACCTTTTAGATTTGCATGGTCTAAAAAATATTATAGAACAAATCAATTCCAAGACTGCATATGAAAACTTAACCCTAAAAGAACGAGCAAATGTTGCAGTAACAGTTTTTCAAACTGTTGCAGGACAGAAAAATATTGTCTTAAAGCTTAATAAAAAGCATGCAAAGAAGTCATGCTAAATCGTTCTGTTTTTGTTGAGGGCAGGAGTTAGATATGTAATACTGGAAGTAATGCCGAAGCAAATAAATGATTCATGATAGTGTGAAACATACAGAAGATGAAATGGTATATTACAAGTTCATGGTATCATAAGGACAATTTAAGAAATGCAAACTGAATATTGAAACATAAAAAGGATTCATGCTTATTAGCATGATTCTTTTTATGTTTCCATTTGAATTTTGGTCATTTTTGCTATTAGCATGAAAAATCAGATCTGCAATTGAAGCAGTGGAGTTTATCTTCTCACTGTATCCGTATATAAAAGCATTTGATTTCTGACCATTTCTGCAAGGGTAGGGGAAACTTGCTCCAAATGCCATAAGACGGTACACTGGGTATTAGGCTGGGCATTCACAAGTCCCGATGCAATATTATTTGCAAGGTTCTTTTTCTCTACTGCAGAAAAGGACTCATATCTTTGCGTCGCTTGTGTAAAATTGTCTGGGTTTGGGATTTCGGCACGCATAATTTCACCAGCGACATATCTGCCATTTCCACTGGATACCATAGATGCAGGAGACCAGTTTGGCTGTTTGTTGACAGGGATATTACGATAATCAGGGCCCAGTCTGTGACGCTGTGCATCTGAATAAATAAAAGTACGTCCCTGTAACACCTTGTCATCTGAAAATTCAAGACCAGGAAGTAAATTTGCTGGATTAAAGGCTAATTTTTCTACCTGCTCAGCATAATTTTCTGGATTGTAATTTAAAACCATTCGTCCAACGGGTAAAAGGGGATATTGGGCTTCATCCCATACTTTAGTATCATCCAAAGGGTCAAAGGGAAGTAGCTTTGCATCTTCAGGATTCATAAGCTGCACATACAACTCGTACTCCACAGCCTTTCCTTTTGCTATACTGTCATATAGGTCGCGTCCAGCGATATCAGGGTCTTGGCATGCCAGTCGTTGAGCCTCCTGCTGGTCAATATATTCTGTTCCTGCCATAGGGAGCCAGTGGTATTTCACATAGTTGCGAACACCTTGTGCATTTCGCCAGACATAGGTACTCACACTATATCCCTTGATATGACGAAGACTCTTTACAGTTCCTAAATCTGAGAAAAACCATATCAGCATATTTGTTGCCTCTGGGTATTTCGCAAACAAGCTCCAAAGCCTTTCAGGGTCAGGGAGATTATTCACTGGTGAAGGCGAAAGATGACTAATTATATCTGGTACACGAATAGCATCCCGTACAAAAAAGACAGGGAGATGATTACAGAGTAAATCAAAAATTCCTTCATCTGTATAAAACCTAGTGCTGAATCCCCGCACATTTCTTAAGGTGTCAGGCGTTCCCTGATTGCTTGCAGCAAGAGAGAAGCGCACCGCTACTGGTACCTGTTGATTAGGCATTTGCAAAAATCCAGCTTTTGTATATTCTTTCATTGAGTGAGTAGTGTAAAAATATCCAAAAGCACCATATCCTTTTGTATGAATACGTCTTGGCAGTGTAGTTGAGAATACAAAGGTTTCCAAGGTTTCATGTAGAGCAGTGTCTTGAACAAGAACAGGACCTCGCACACCTACCGTCTGGGAATGGGATGCGTTTGGAAAAGATGATTGAGATTGGTTGTGATTGTTGTACATTTATAATCCCTCCAAGTGTGTTAAAAACACGAAAATAATAAAATAATATAATAAAGTGTATTCTTAATTTTCATGTATTATGCCATTTTGTACTTGTATGCTTCAATTTTCCACATACCGACACATCAGATGTCAGGTATTTATTTGTTGAAAGCAAGAAGACAGCAGGGAAGGTCATTTTCGAGAAAAATGTTTTTTCAAGAATTGTTTTTCAGCATTAGAAAATACTTGATACTTCTTCCATGCAATATTCAAATGTGCTTCCAGAGATTTAAAACAGAGATTACTGGCACTGGTGGTGTATACTAGCTTATCCAAACATAAAGCGTAACCGATACCTTCCAATAAGTGTAGCATTATAAATTAGGTTATAGGTAGCTACAATATTAAGTTTTTCAAAATCATTACCAAACTATCCTGATATTTCATTTCCAGAAAGAGCTTGTCTAGAGCAGATCAGTGGTATATCATATAGATTCTCTGGTCTAATGCTGTCCAAATTAGACAGTGGGCTATCTTTTTTCATTAGCAGATCCCATGTATCAGTTGTAGGGAGAGGAGATGCAGATAGTCATAATTTTGGATATTAGCTGTCTCAATAAGAACTCCAAAGTCCAGTAAGCCTTTATCTAAACGTTAAGTTACATCATCTACATTTCTACTGTACAAATGATATTGAATGTGAGGAGCTTCTCTTGAGTTTATTTACGACCTTTGCAATGAGGCGCATTGAATCTGTTTTGCCTCCGCCAATGTAGGCATCTCCACTGATTACTTCATCGTATTACTAATTTCTTATTCGGTTTTCTACAAGCTCCATAATTTCCTGTACCAGTTTACGAAGCAACACTTTTTCTTCTGTAAGTGTAATTCTTCTATTACCACGTCATATTTATTATTCTTCCAAAGCATGTTGAAGCCGTAAAATGACTTGTGAGGTAGTGAAAAGATTAAAAAAATCGATCATCACTACTAACAAAATTATGAGATGATAATTTAATATGTATAACAAATTTAAATTGGTCGTCTACTAAAATAAACACTAGTATACATTTAAAATATTTAGAAAAATAAAAAGTTAAATAACTCGCTATTATAGGATTTTTATCTCCTTTAACGCTGTCTATTAGTATAATTAGCTAGACCAATTTCAATATGAAATATTTGGTTTTGCCATAGGAAATTTCATTGCACAAAATTGGAATAATCTCATAAGTATAAAGTATAGATTGTAAAATTCTGTTTAACTGAAAGGAGTTTTTGCATGAATAATAATAAAAATTTATCTGATTCAATTTCATCTATTAATAATGATGATGCCAATAGAGTTAAAATAAGAGCAACTAATTTTAATAATTCATGGAATCAATGGTGTAATCTATGTCCACGGTGTAATCCATGTCCACCGACTTGCATACCATGCCCTGCCGGTCCACCAGGTCCCATAGGCCCAGCAGGTCCAGCAGGAGCACAAGGTCCAGCAGGTCCGGCAGGTCCACAAGGTTCAGCAGGTGATATAGGTCCGGCAGGTCCACAAGGTTCAGCAGGTGATATAGGTCCAGAAGGTTCAATGGGTCCAGCAGGTCCAGCAGGAGCACAAGGTCCAGCAGGTCCGACAGGTCCACAAGGTTCAGCAGGTGATATAGGTCCAGAAGGTCCAATGGGTCCAGCAGGTCCAGCAGGAGCACAAGGTCCGGCAGGTCCGGCAGGTCCACAAGGTTCAGCAGGTGATATAGGTCCAGAAGGTCCAATGGGTCCAGCAGGTCCAGCAGGAGCACAAGGTCCGGCAGGTCCACAGGGACCACCAGGTCCTACTGGAGAAGTCGTTTTGGCCTTTGGATCTTTAAGAGGAAGTAGTGTAGAGACACCTGGAGAAACTTTTGAACCAGTACCATTTAGTGTGGTTGGACCTTTATCAGATACTATTACAGTAAGTCTATCAGGCAATGAATTAGTTGTAGGAGAAAGTGGAATTTATCAAATAACGATATCTGTTAATGCTGAAGCCACTGTTAATCCAGATTCAGATCAACCATATCTAGAGGCTATTATTACTGTCAATGGTACACCAATTTTTGGTGATACTACTACTTTTTTTAAAATATCTAATAGAAGTAGTTCAACGTTTATTGTTCAAGCCTCTTTAACAGTAGGAGATGAAGTAGGAGTAAGTATTAGCACGGATTTTCCTGTTTTAGGTTATATGAATCGCTCTTTAACTATTGTTCAATTAAGTAATTAAATGATTATCATCAATATTAATGGGGTAAAACTAAAATAAAATTGTTAAGTATATTATCAATCATAGAATTCGAGAACAGTTATTAGTATCTTTTTTGCTTTATTACTTCTCTCTGAAACTATGAATGTAAATAAGTACTAATATAAATATTAATTAGTTTCACGATCCTATTAAGTTGCTTTCGATATAGATATTAGATAATATATATTTAAGGATTTATAGAGTACCATCAGTCAAGGAAATGAAAAAGCATAGGTTTCTGACTATGATTAGTCTGTGAAACTATGCTTTTTTCATGTTAACACATTTAAGATAGATTAAAATAACAATTACTTTTAACTATAAGGTAAAGTTAATGGGTATGTTTCCTAGGATACCCGTTGTGGGATCCATAATCTCATTATAAAAGAAAAATAGCTAAATTATTGTAGAAATAAGTAAAAGAAATATGTTACAATTGCGAAAGTTAGTAAAACTTTATTATATAATAAAATGAGAGAATGTGAGATGAGAGGAATGGAAAAGTAGTATCATTAAATACTAGGAGGCATGGGTATGACAAATATTGAGACTAAGAGATTTGAAAAGATTTTTAATAAATTTACAAACTCAAAGAAAATTAATGAAGGAATTTTGCTGATAGAAAACACAAATGGAGAGTTCTCACTTTGCAAAGGGTATGGTGGGAAGGGATTAAACTCACCATTTCTTATGGCAAGTATCACAAAGTTATTTACCACTACTTGTATTTTAATATTATTGGAACAGGGGAAATTATCCTTAAATGATAAAATATCTGAGTATTTTGATGAAAATATTATAAAGGGAATTCATGTTTATAATGGTAAGGATTACTCTTTGGAACTAACAATATCGGATTTACTGTTTCAAACAAGTGGATTGCCAGATGTATATTTAGAAGGAAAAGACAGTTTGAAGAATAAAGTCCTTCTAGAGGACTTTTATATTACTTTCAGTGATATGATAGATAGGGTTAAGAATTTAAAACCTCATTTTGAAGCAAGAAAGAAAGGCAAAGCTTATTATGCAGATATTAACTTTGATATACTAGGTGAAATAATTGTAATGGTAAGTGGTTTCAAATTATCACAGGCATATAAAAAATATATTTTTGAGCCTCTTGGGCTATCTCATACATATCTTTCAGAAAATGAAAATAATAGGATACCTCAAGTCTATTATATGAATCAAGTCATCCATCGTCCTAAACTCGTGATTAGCAGCGGTGCAAGTGGAGGATGTATTACTAATGCTTATGAATTAATGATATTTATAAAAGCATTCTTTGGAGGAAAATTGTTTAATAAAAATATTTTCAATAGCTTATCAATTTATAATAAGTTGCAGTTCTCCATGGGACCAATTTATTATGGAGGGGGGTATATGCAAATTCCCTTAAATGGAGTGAACAATTTTTTTATGGGAAAAGGTGAATTGGTTGGTCATTCTGGATCAACAGGTTCATTTGCTTTTTATTATCCTATGAGAGATCTATTCTTTGTAGGGGATTTAAATCAGATGGCTAATCCGTCACTTCCAATTAGGATATCAATGCAGCTTGCTATGGCAGCAAAATAAATACATATAATATCTTATCTCAACCAAGGATATACTAGGTCGTACAGTATCTTTATTGTCACCTCGAGGCATATAGAAACAGTTTGCCTGTTGAAACTAGCATAAATCTTGATAAATATGAGTTCTGCCGGAGATCTTCTGAGAATGAGGATACTTTATCACAAAGAATAGTAGGTAGGTCATTGGTATTACACTCGGATAATGGAAGTCCTATAAAAGCAGTTACAATATATTTAATGAATTTAGTAGACATTAAAATGTTAGACAAGTAGGAGGTATTACTGAGCTGATTAAGGAAAAGATATAACTATAAGTCTTAAAATACTTGAAATAAGTTTGATAGATAAGATTGATAAGAAGTATAGGGGTTCAAAAACTCTGATTATTAGATATAGAAAGAAGGGGGATATATGCAGACAAAAATTTTAGTAGTTGAAGATGAAAAAGAAATTGCTAACTTAATCGAATTGTATCTAAAAAATGAAAATTTTATAGTGTTCAAATGTTATACAGGAGCAGAAGCAATGAAAGTTATAGAAACTGAACAATTGGATATGGCTATTTTAGACATCATGCTTCCAGATATAGATGGATTTTCCATTTGCCAAAAAATACGGGACTCTTATAATTTTCCAATCATTATGTTGACTGCAAAAGATGAAGAAATAGATAAAATCACAGGTTTGACATTAGGTGCAGATGATTATATTACAAAGCCATTTCGACCACTCGAGCTAGTAGCCCGGGTAAAGGCTCAATTAAGGAGGTTCACGAAATACAACCAATTAGACAAATTTCAAAAAGAAAACATAATTTCTATAGGAGGTCTAGTGGTGGACAAAGATAATCATGAGTGTTTTTTAAATGAAAAACCATTGTCTTTGACTCCTACAGAGTTTTCAATTCTATGGGTTTTATGTGAGAACAAAGGTCAGGTCGTAAGCTCTGACAAGTTATTCCACGAAGTTTGGGGGGATAAATATTTTAGCAGCAGTAACAACACTATTATGGTTCACATTAGACACTTAAGAGAAAAAATGAATGATTCAGCTGAAAATCCAAAATATATCAAAACTGTATGGGGAGTTGGCTATAAAATTGAAAGTTAATAAAACCAGAAAAAATGATTATTCAGTATTCAAACGAAAATTATTTTTTAAAGTATTCATATTTATTTTAGTTAGTATTGGATTTTTAATATTATTAAGTGCAATATTTCGAGGAAAATTTGGTAATTGGATTGTCGGTTTTTTACAAAAGACATTTAACTTGTCTTATTATGATGCATTGACTATCCACCAATATACATTCCGTAATAACATGGATATTATTATGCTAGTTTTAATGGTTATTTTTTCATTAATCATTTTCCGATTTGCTATTTCTCGGATTACAAGATATTTTGATGAAATCGCTGAAGGTATGGATGACTTAATGAAAGGTTCAGATAAGGAAATTGAACTATCTCCAGAAATGAGTTTTTTGGAAACCAAACTAAATATGTGCAGACATATTCTAGAAAAGAGAGAAAGAGATGCAAAACAAGCGGAACAAAGAAAGAATGATTTAGTTGTTTATCTTGCACATGATATAAAGACTCCACTTACTTCAGTTATCGGATATTTAGATTTAATGTCAGAAATACCAGATATGCCAACTGAACAAAGGGCAAAATATATGGAAATTACTTTAGAAAAAGCAAATCGCCTTGAAAAACTTATCAATGAATTTTTTGAAATTACTAGATATAATCTTCAAACCATTGTATTAGATAAAAAAGACTTTAATCTATCCTATATGTTATTTCAAATGGCAGATGAGTTTTATCCAATGCTTTCTGAAAAAAAGCAAGAGGTTATAGTAAATGCAGAAGACGATATTATGCTTTGTGGCGATTCAGATAAACTGGCGCGAGTATTTAATAATGTATTTAAAAATGCAATTGCATATGGTGATAAAAATAGTAAAATTATAATAGACATTTATAAACAATCACAGAATGCAGTTGTAACCTTTAAAAATTATGGAAAAAGTATTCCGCCGCAAAAACTGGATAGTATATTTGAAAAGTTTTATAGACTAGATGAATCTAGAGGAACGGATACCGGCAATTCTGGGCTAGGTCTTGCTATTGCCAAAGAAATTGTAGTCTTACATGAGGGTGAAATTTATGCAGAAAGCAACGATAATTATACAATATTTCATATAAAGATACCAGGCGTAATCAATAACTAAGAAACATTATTTCTTTATGATATAACAATTCATAAAGGAGTAGTGTTTTTTTATTTTTATTATATTTTTAAATGCCGCAAATATTAAGCAATTCATAAGAGAATCTTAATAAGTCTATAAGCTGTTGTTTATACAAAAAATATTAAATTTTATTAGAATTATATTATAAGACGAGATCATATCTCACATTTAAGGAGGAATTTCAAAATGACAGTGAATAGGCAAAGGTACAAAAGAAAGAAGAGGAAGATAAAATATATTTTTTCAATGCTGTGTGTAGGTGCGGTATTTGTTATAGCCTTATTTTTGCAAGATCATATAATAGGTAAAAATAATCAACAAATAGAATCACCTATAAAAAACCAAGAAACAAGGATTTACGAAGAATCCAATCAGATTATAGTTGATGACTTGTATAGTTCGAATGCTATTCTCATTTCTTTAGATGATAATGAGATATTATTAGATAAATCATCTGATGAAAGAATTTACCCAGCATCTCTTACAAAAATTATGACAGCAATAGTAGCAATTGAAAATCTACCGGATTTAGATGAAGAAATTTATCTGTCAGAGGATATGTTTGAGAAATTATATTCTGAAAATGCTTCTATGGCAGGATTTTTGCCAAATGAAAAGGTACCAGCAATTGACTTGATTTATGGAGTATTATTACCATCTGGGGCAGAAAGTTGTATTGGATTAGCGGATGCAATTGCGGGTTCAGAGAAAAGTTATGTAAAATTAATGAATGAAAAAGCTGAAGAATTGGAGATGAATGACACTCATTTTATTAACTCTACAGGGTTACATCACAGGAATCATTATACTACTGTAAATGATATTGCAAAATTACTGAAATATGCATTACAAAACAATATATTTCGAGAAGTATACACCTCGAAACGATATACTACAAAAGCAACAAATCTTCATTCCGACGGAATTACTTTTCAAAGTACCATGTTCAAAAAAATGGATACAGAAGATATAAATAATGGCACTATTAAGGGTGGAAAGACTGGTTATACGGGAGAGGCAAAATTATGTCTTGCCAGTTTGGCAAAAATAGACGGCAAGGAATATATTTTAGTAACTGCTAATGCTGATGGAAGTCCTTATACAGAACAATTCAATATTTTAGATGCATTTACTGTTTACAATCAGGTTTCCAAAACTAATGATTATTAGAAACATCAAGTGTTTCATGATTAATTTTTAAGATATTAATAAGTAAATGTATATAAAGTTTTGCTAAATGTTATGTTAAAATTTTATATTCAATTTACTAATCTCAGTTATCGTACAAAACAGACTATGGATTTCATTGGTATTTGCTCTCAAGAATGGGGAAAGATGCACAAAATTTGGCATATAAAAAAGTTATCAGCCTATATAAGTTATTGATAATACTAAGAATTACTTTCTGGATTTAGTGTACGATGTTTTGACGGATTTAGCTAAATAGTATTGCTCAGAATATTTTGATGACAAATGATATACAATCGGTATAATAGATGATATAATTAAAGTTAGCTATGTCTAACTATCCTATTTACCGTGGAGGTGTGATATGTACACAAATAAAAAAACAGCAAACTTTTCAAAGAGGGAAATTGTGGCTGCCATCCAAGTTTGGAATCAGTCTGCAATTTCCCTTTTGGATATTCGCCATAACTTAATCTCTTCAGAGGAAGATTTGTATGGCTACCAACTGCCAGTAAGTACATTTGTCTATACCATTGGCGGAAAAGCGGAGGTGTCGCTAGGTGATACCTCATATAGTGTAGAGCGATTCGGTCTGTTCCATGGAGGGAAAGGAACAGAACTGACCATCCATCCTCGATGCGATTGGTTGGAATACTATCTGGTGATGTACAAAGCTGGAGAACCGCCTTTTCATAAAGTAGAATATGTGCAGCTACTAGAACAAGCCAACCCTTTCCAACAACAATATGGATTTGTGCCAGGCAATCCCATTTTTTTTGCGGAAGAACTGCGAAAAATGTATGAGAAGTGGAAAGTTCCTTCACACCTTAATCTATTGTATAGCAAATCCGTCTTTTTTCGATTTGTTTACGAGATCTATGAGGAACTGGAGCAAGGAGATATAAATGTTAAGATAAGAATACCCAATATTGTGCACGTAACTTTCCCAAGTTATAAACTCTATAGGTATTCTTTTTGTTATAATCATTTTGAGGTGATTATAATGACAGAAATAATAATAAACAAT
>NZ_VUNQ01000061.1 GCF_009695605.1 Tissierella pigra | reverse complement strand
TCTTCTGTTATAATTGTTTTCATAAGGAAAGATCCCTCCGATTTTTGTTTGTTATGGTAAACAACATTATATCAGAGGTCTTTCCTTTTTTCATATTTACTTGTCACAAATGTATTGTCTCATATCAGATAATATGAAAGAGATTAACAGAAGACTTAAGATTTTGTTAAATTGGGCTAAGGAAGATAAAAAGTATATATATCTTTCTATCTTATTGGGATTTTTGGCAGGTCTTTTAATAATGGTTCCTTATATGGGAATTTACAATCTAATAAACACCATATATACAGGAACACTTACAAAAGATATATTACTTAAATTGAGTATATCTGTCTCAGTATCTATTTTAGTTAGATATACTTTATTTACCATTGCAGAAATACTTTCTCATAAAGGAGCGTATAATACACTTTTTAAAATTAGAAAAAAATTGATAAGTCATATGTCAGAAGTACCTTTAGGAGAACTAAATAGTAAAAACAGAGGTGAGATAAAGAAAATATTAAATGAGGATATAGAGAAATTGGAATTATTCTTAGCTCATCATTTACCAGAAGTGGTGATGTATTTGACAGGGCCATTAGCAGTTTTTGTTTATTTGTTCAATGTAAACATGGGATTAGCTCTTATAACACTTATACCTTTACCAATAGCATTTTATTTTCAGGTAAAGATGTTTAAAGATACAGGAAATTATATTTTAGAAATAAATGATGTAAGTAATAATTTAAACTCTACTATGATTGAGTATATTACAGGAATGAGACTTATTAAGTCTTATAATATGACTAGTTCATCTTTTAGTAAGTACAAAGAAGCTTGTCATGAGAAGTCAAGATTGTGGAAAAAAATATCTTCCATTATGGGGCCTAATTTTGCATCCTTTACAATTTTTATAGAATTTGGATTACTTATTTTGATACCAATTGCAGGAACATTATTTTTAAAAGAAGTTATATCACCAAGTATTTTTATATTATTTTTATTAGTAGGTTCTCTTTATTTAACAGAAATAAGACCACTTTTAGAAATAGGGGGGCATTTTTCACAAGTGCTATCTAGTGTTGATAAAATAGAGGAAATTTTAAACTTAGAAGTCTTTGTTGGAGGAAGTAATAATTTTCCCCAAAACAATACAATAGAATTTAATAAAGTTAATTTTTCATACACAGGTGAAGAAAAGATTTTGAAAAACATAAATATTTCCATAAATGAAGGTCAGAGGACAGCGATTGTAGGACCATCTGGTTCTGGTAAGTCAACGATACTTGGTTTAGTAGCAAGATTTTATGATGTTGACTCAGGAGAAATATTAATAGGAAAAGAAAATATAAAATCCATTGATTATACAACACTATTAGAAAATATAGCTATAGTATTTCAAAAAAACTTTTTAACAAAAGAATCAGTATTTAAAAATATAACTATGGGAAAAGATTATACATTAGAAGAAGTAAGGGAAGCTTGTAAAAAAGCTCAGATAGATGATGTCATAATGAAATTACCTGATCAATATGACACTTTAGTAGGAGGACACGACACTAGATTTTCTGGCGGAGAACAACAGAGAATAAGTATAGCTAGGGCATTTTTGAAAGATGCACCAATTTTAATATTAGATGAAGCTACATCGAATACAGATCCTGAAAATCAAGAAAAAATTAATATAGCTCTTAATAACTTGTTCATAGGAAAGACTGTAATTATAGTAGCACATAGACTTTCAACAATTGTTGACTGTGACAAGATAATAGTGTTAGAAAATGGAGAAGTTACAGGAGTTGGAAAACATCATGAACTAATTTCAAAAAATAAATATTATAGCCAGGTATGGGATAAATATAAACTTTCAAGAGATTTTTCATACGGAAAGGGTGATATAGTTGAAGAATAAAGGAATAGAGAAAAATAAAACATTTTACAAGTCCATGGCTTTATTTATCCTAGAAGGACTATTGTCTGGTATTAATTTTACCATAATATTTTTTATTATAAAGGATGTATTGGATTTGAACTTTAACTATAATCAAATCCTAAAATATTCATCTATATTAGCACTGGTATATCTTATAAGAAACTTTTTATATAGAAGAGCTTATACCTATGGTCAATATGCAGGTTCAGATATATCTAGAAATATAAGGTTAAATTTAGGAAACAAGTTTAAAGAAATTCCTCTTTTTAACTTTACAAAGCGAAAGACAGGAAAATATATAAATACAGTTACAAATGATGTAGATAGCTATGAAAATATTTTAACTCATAAGTATGGAGACATTTTGAAAAACTTAGTCTTAGTAATCATGCTTTTAATCTACATGTTTAAATTTAACAAAGATGTAGGTATTGTATCTTTGGTAGGGGGATTACTCTTAATTCCATCACTATATATTTCATTTAAGATAGTAAATAAACATGGAAAAAACAAAAACTTAGCTCAATCAGATAACACCGACAATATAGTGGAATATATAACTGGAATCAAGACTTTAAGAATATATGGACAAGATGGAGTAAACAACAACATGATAATAAATTCTATGAAAAATTATAGTGATGTATCATTTAAGTATGAGATAAACATACTGCCTATGGCAGGAATATTCAATATTTTAATAGGTCTGTGCATACCAGTTTCCATATATATAGTAGGACTTAGCTATATAAATAGAGAAATAGATATAAAAATGGCTATTATGATATCTACACTGCCTATATTTTTAAATAAACTTTTAAACACACTTTATATTTCACTGACAGGATATAAAAACTTGAAAATATCAAGAAACAATATAGAAAGTATATTTAATGAAAAAGAAGAATTTAAAAACAACAAATCATTTAATCCAAAAGTGTTTGATCTAGAATTTGAAAATGTTAATTTTTCATATGATGATTCTAAAAAAGTATGTGATAAATTGAGCTTTAAAGGAGAACATGGGAAACTAACCGCAATTGTAGGTAGTTCAGGTGCAGGGAAATCAACTATACTAAACTTGATTTCAAAGCTACATGTACCAGATAGCGGTTCAATTAAAATTGGTGGAATAGATATAGAGGGCATATCTAGTGAAAAGATATTAGATAAAATATCCATGGTGGATCAAAATACATTTTTGTTCAATGACACCATAAAAAATAATATAAAAATAGCAAAGCCAACTGCAACAGACCAAGAAATTATAGAAGTCTCAAAACTTTCAAATTGTCATGATTTTATTATGGAAGAAAAAGATGGCTACAACAGATTGGTAGGAGAAAATGGCAATAGACTATCAGGTGGGCAAAGGCAAAGGATAAGTATTGCTCGTACTCTTTTAAAGGATAATCCAATTGTACTTTTAGACGAAGCTACAGCATCTTTAGATATAGAGAATGAATTATTAGTTAAAGAAGCAATAATGAATTTAATATCCAAAAACAAAACTATATTTATGGTTGCACATACTTTACCAATTGTAAAAAATGCAGACAGAATTTTGGTAATGAACAATGGAAAAATAATAGAAAGTGGAACACATGAAGATTTAATGAAACTAAAAGGAAAATACTATTCAATGTATTTAGCAGATAAAAGTAATTAAAAGGAGAGAGAAAAGACTATAAAAGATGAGATGTTAAAACCAAATTTTATTTTAAGTCTTTTTAATGTAAATAGTGAAATAATAGCTTTAGGCATAGGATATTTTAGAAGTTTGTATACCGTATTCATTCTTTATGGAATAATGATAATGAACATAACATTTTTCCAATCCATAGGTAAAGGTAGCATTGCCAGTAGAATAGTTTTATTAAGACAACTAATATTATTTGTTCCTAGCTTACTATTGTTTTCAAAAATATTTGGAATCAATGGAGTTTGGTTTGCCCAATCAATCGTAGACTTCATCATGATTATAGTAGGACTAGCATTACAGAAAAAAGAATATAAAAGATTAAAAGTTATAAAGATAGAATTATAAAAAATAGAATATAAGATTAATTGAGTAGGAGGTAGCTAATTATCTCCTACTGGATTACTATTAATTCACAAAAATATCTAAAAGGGAAAAGAAAAGTCCAAACAGGAAAGATAATCATTATCAGTTGGTGTATATTTATTCTTATGAAAATCAATTAAGAAAGTAGGTGATGTATTATAAAATTAGATGTAAAAAAGATTATAAAAAGATTAAGTGAACTTTTCTTCACTTTATTATTTGTAACTTTACTTTCATTTATACTCATGAGAGTTTCAAAAGTTGATCCTGCAACGGCTTATGCTAAAAGAGCAATAGGAAATCCAACAGAACTTCAAATAGAAAATATTAGAAGTAGTATGGGTTTTGATAAACCATTACTTGTACAATATTTTTCTTGGCTAAAAGGATTATTTCAAATGGATTTAGGAAAATCCTTAGTAAGTGGATATAGTGTTTGGGATGAAATATGGAAAGCCTTTCCTAAAACATTATTAATTGTAGGAATATCATCAATTATACAATTTATATCAATTATAGTTATTGGTTCACTTATGTTTATTTTAAAAAACAAACTCATAAGAAGATTGTTTAAAGTATTATGTATAGTTGGAATATCAGTACCATCATTTTATATATCTACTTTATTTTTAGATATTTTTGGTGTTAAATATAATTTAATTTCTGTTACTAATAATATTGGGTTTAAAGGTTCAATTCCTCCAGCTATATGTTTAGCAGTTTTTATAATATGTTTTTATGTACCATTATTTTATAACGGGCTAATTAAAGAGAGTAATGAAGATTATTCTATGTACTTAAGATGTCAAGGTTTGTCTGAGTTTAAAATACTTATAAATCATTTAATTCCAAATGGAATACTAGGAATTATTCCAAGTTTTCTACAGAGTATAGGTTTATCCATAGCAGGGGCTACTGTAATAGAGAGAGTGTTTTCAGTACCAGGTTTTGGATATTTAATTGTAAATAGTGTTATAGAAAGAGATGCTCCTATGATACATTCAACAGTATTTTTCTTGGCTTTTTTCATAGCTTTAATGAATATTATAGCAGATATTATAAATGAAAGAATAGAAGGAGAAAGGAGTTAGCTATGAATAAGAACTATATAACTATAGGAATTTCTATAATATTAATTATTTTAATATTTATGAGTTTTTTATTTGCACCAAATGACCCGCAAGAAGCAGATCTTATGAATAGATTTCAAAGTTCTTCTGATAAATATCTACTAGGTACAGATCATTTAGGAAGATGCTTTTTATCTAGATTATTATATGGAGGAAAAACTACATTAGGAATTATTTTATTTAGTGGATTAATTATATTTATAGTAGGAACTTTATTAGGAATGATACTTTCTAAATCTATAATAGGAACTTACTCAATAGTAGATGGGGCTATAAATGCAATAACTTCTATTCCGCCAATTGCATATTTAATAGTTTTTATAGGTGCTTGGGGAAATGGAATTAAAACTATGATTTTAGCTATGACAGTTTCTTATTCTCTAAGATATATGAAACTTATAAAGACAAAGACAGATTTAGAACTAAAAAAAGCATATGTATTATGTATTAGGTCATCAGGAGCTTCAAAAATTAGAATACTATTTGTTCATATTCTGCCAAATATATTTAATGATATGATTGAGTTTATCTCATTATCTTCAGCAGACATGATACTTACAATAACAGGATTTTCCTTTATAGGATTGAATCTTGGGGATAATGTGGTGGACTGGGGAACTATGATTTTAGAAGCTAGAAATTATGGACTAGTAAATCCTAAACTAATTATATATCCAATACTTGCTGTAATAATATCCTCCTTAACTTTTAATATTATGGGAAGTAGTATAGGAGGATTGAATAGCAATGATTGAAATTAAAAATCTAACAGTGGGAACAAATCAAAAGAAGATTATTAAAGAGATAAATTTAAATATATCTAAAGGAGAAATAGTAGGATTAACAGGTAAAAGTGGTTCGGGAAAGAGTACTCTTTTAAAAACTATTTTTGGAATAAATAATTCTAATTTCAAAAAATATAATGGAGATATTTTTATAGACAGTTTAAATACAACTGATTTGTCTAATAGAGAAATACGAAAAATAAGCGGAAGAAAAATAGGTTATATTCCACAAAATCCAATGTCAGCTTTTGATACTAGATATACTACTGAAAAATTAATGATTGAAATTTTTACAGATAGATTAAATGTATCTAAAAGAGATGCGAAATCCATAGCAGTAGAAAAGCTAAAACAACTAGGACTAAATGATACAGATAGAATTTTAAGTTCAAATTCCAATGAATTATCAGGAGGACAGTTGCAGAGAATAACTTGTGCAATATTAACTGGTTTAAATACAGATTATATATTGGCTGATGAGCCTACTTCTGCATTAGATTTTGAAAATACTAAAATATTGGTCAATGAATTAAAAAAGTTCAAAGAATCTTCAGGGATTTTATTAATATCTCACGATATAGATGTTCTTGAAGAAATATGTGAACAGGTTTATGTAATGGAAGATGGAGAAATAATAGGAAATGGGTCTATAAGTTCTATATTGTCAGAACCCAAAAGTGAGTTTATGAAACAGATTAAGAAGATGAGAAAGTTAAAGGATGATAGAACATGGAATACAGAGAAATATTGCTTCAAGGCATAAATAAAACCTATATGACTAATAAAGGTGAATTTCATGCTTTAGATAATATAGATTTAAAAATAAGGTCTGGAGAAAGTATATCTATATTAGGTGAAAGTGGCTCTGGAAAAAGTACACTTGCTAAAATAATTTCTAAAATAGAAAATCCTACATCTGGGAAAATGTTTTTCGATAAAGAAAATATTACAAATTTAAAAGGAAAAAAACTACTAAATTTTAGAAAAGACATTCAAATAGTTTTTCAAGATACATCAGGCACATTAAATCCTAAATTAAGTGTTTTAAGAAATATGGAAGAAGGCTTAGTAAATCTAACTAATTATAATAAAAATGAAAGAAAAGAAATCATTTTAGAGCTTATGAAAAAGTTAAATATGAAAGAAGAGATTTTAAATACCCCTGTTAGAAAATTATCTGGCGGAGAAGCTAGAAGAGTATCTTTAATTAGAGCCTTAGGAACAAACCCTAGTTTTTTAGTATTGGATGAAATCACTAGTGGATTAGATTTGATCTCTGAAGATATGGTTTTAGATATGATAAGTGATTCTATAAGGGCTTTTAACATGACAGTAATATTTGTAACTCATGATGAAGAAAGTGCTAAAAGGATTTCCAATAGGCTTTTATATATGGATAAGGGAAAAATAATGTATGAAAAAGCTATAAAAGCAGAAAGGATGATAATATGAAAATTAAAAAAATAGGTATACTTGCTTTAACTCTAATGTTATTAGTAAATATATTAACTGGATGTAGCAAAAAAGAAGAGGTAGAAGTAGAAGAAGTTTTGAAAGAGGAAGTTACAAAAGAAGAATCTAAAGAATTAGTAATATGTACTGCAAAAGAACTTACTAATTTAACTACATTGACTATGAATAAAGAAAACAATATAGCTTGTGGACTTATATATGAGTCATTAGTTAAATATGAAAATGATAAAATTGTTCCAAATTTAGCTAAAGAATGGGAATGGAATGATGAAGGAACAGTTTTAACTTTTAAATTACAAGAAGGAATAAAATATCATGATAGAGAAGACTTTAACGCTGAATCCGTAAAAAAGGCTTTAGATTTTAATCACTTAAACCCTAATTTCAGTGGTATAAAAGCAGTAGCAGAATTAGAAAACGTAGAGGTTATAGATGAATATACAGTTGCTATAACTTTTCCTCGACCATCTTTATTTTATATAAATGATTTTTGTTTCCAAAATGTTATGTCTATGATGAGTCCTAATGTTATAGAAGAAGGAAATTATCAAACTTTTACTGATGTAATTGGAACAGGTCCTTATGTAAGAGAAAGTTTTATATCTGGCGATTCAACTGTATTTGTTAGAAATGAAAACTATTGGGGAGAAAAGCCATATTATGAAAAAATCATAGTAAAATATATACCGGAAAATTTATCTAGAATACAAGCTTTAAATTCTGGAGAAGTAGATTTAGTATATGGAGCAGATTTAATAACATACGACGATTTTACTCAAGCCACATCATTAAAAGATATAAAAGGACAAGTTAATGAAAATCCAACCCTTACAAGAAATTTAATATTAAATACATCTTCTGAAACTTTATCAGATATAAATATTAGAAAAGCCATAGCTCATGGAGTAAATAAAAAAGCTATTGCAGAAGGATTAACTTTAGGAAATGAAAAAGTTGCTGAAAGACTTTTTAGAGAAGGAACACCTTATACTGATGTAGAAATAGATGAAGTATATGATTATAATGTAGATAAAGCCAAAGAGTATATTGAAAAGTCAGGATGGACTTTAAACGAAAGCACAAATATTTATGAAAAGAATGGTAAAAAACTTAGCATTTTATATACTTATTGGACAGATTTATCATTATCAAATGAAATAGCTCAAGCTGTGAAAGCAGATTTAGGAAAAATAGGTATAGAGGTTATAACTGAAGGAAAGGATCAAATGACTTGGTGGGTAGATGGGGTAGAAGGAAAATATGATATAACTACTTGGAATACAGAAGGTTCTTATACTGAACCAAATAAATTTTTTACAGAATCTATGGGAGCAGACCCTCATAATATATCATACCAAGGTCTAGATAACTACCAATATATAAAAGGACAAATAGAAGAATTCTCCAATATAAAAGATGAAGAAAGAGTTAAAGAAATATTTAAAGTATTATTAAATGAAAATAACAATAATGTAATAGATTTACCTATTACTTATGCAAAAGATTTAGTAGTATATAATGGAAATAAGATAAAATCTTATAATTTCTCAAATGTACCACAATTTTTTGATATTTTTGGAGTAGTTCCAAATAACTAAAAAAAATAGCTTTAAACCATATGGTTTAAAGCTATTTTTGATTATTTTGTTTTTTAATTTTTCTATAATCAGAAGGTAGTAGATTAAACTCTGTTTTAAAATTTGATGAAAATTTACCTGGACTTTTATATCCAGATTTTAGAGCAATATCTAAAATTGTATCATTTGTAGTTGATAGTAATTTTGCAGCTAAATCCATTCTATAAGACCTAGTAAAACTATAGATAGTAGTTCCATACACATCTTTAAAACATTCCTTTAAAGAGGATTCTGAAATATTAAAAATAGATGATAATTCTTTAATAGTGTAATTCTTAGAGATATTTTCTGTTAAAAACTCTTTTATATTTTTAATAGTGTTAACTTGATTTTTATAATAGTATTTAGGAGTATCAAAAATAGATTTGCCGTCAATTTTACTTAAGAACAATATAATTTCTAGTACCTTTAATTTAAAATAGTATTCTAAAAGCTCTTTAGGAGCAGAATTTAGTTCTTCAAAAATATGATTTATTTCTTTAGCATTTCTTATAATAAATCTAATCTGTGAATTATCATTCTTTAAATTGTTTCTAATTTTATATAAATTTATATTGGGGAGGTCCATAGATTTAGCAATATTATTTAAACTTATATTTGCCTTTGGAATATTTATTAAAATAGATATTCCGTGATAATGATTTAATGGAAAAGTAGAATTAATAGCTTCATGAAATAGTTCAAAAATAGACAAATCGCCTTTCCCAATATATATGTATTTTCTATCATTAAGTTCAGATTCAATTCTTCCTTCTGTACAAAAATTAATCTCAATAGTATCTTTTATAGGAATCTTATCATAATCACATTTTTCTAAATGCATACTATGATAGAAAATCTCAATTCCTGAAAACACATTATATTGTTTAACAAAACCTTCCCCTGTATTATTAGAGAGTATATATGTAATTGAATTATCTTCATTTATATTCCTTTTAACATCATCAGGATAGTAGTATATTATATCCAATGTAGCACCCCTTTACTTACTAAGTAAAAATATATCAATTAATTATATTGTATAATAAAGTTCATTGATAGTAAATCTTATACTATGAATTAGTATTGAAAATGAATATTGATAAGAGAGAATAAGGTTTTGTTAATGTGAAAAATTTGTGGTAACAATTACTTACTAGCCTTGTATATATCAAACCATCATCTATTTTCTTATGCTAAGCATTACTCTCATACTTTATAAATTCCGTTATATTTTATCACTATGGATCATAGTGTTGAAGGATATGGATTAATCTTGGATTTTCATTTTAAGAATAAGACCCAAAAAAATTAAAGCTATTAAAATGGTTGACAATATCTTTTTATTTGGTATAATTTAATAGAATATTGAAGTTGATAATCATTATCATTGTTGTGATATTTGTATTGTTGCTTTGCACTATAGTGAAATAAAGAAAATTATTACTTAAATCACGTATAAAAATATAGCATAGATATTGGTTTCGTCAATTCAATAATTTTGTCTATTATATTTATACATAAGGAGAGATATATATGAAAAAATCTAAAATTTTTAAAGTAACCGTTATTATGGCAGCTTTTGTTTTAATGTTGACAGCTTGTACGAATTCAGGTAATAAACCTAATGACACTGAAACTAATGGGCAAGTAAATGAACCTGTTGAAGTTTCAACAGTTGAAATCACTGATGTTCATGGAACTGTTACTGTTCCTGTAAATCCAAAGAATGTAGTTGCTTTGGATAATAGAACTTTTGAAACTTTATCTGATTGGGGAATTGAATTAGTAGCCGTTCCAAAGGGTGTAATGCCTGCGGATTCACCATATGTAGCTGATGAGTCAATTCAAGATATTGGAAATCATCGTGAACCGAATCTTGAAATTATAGCAGCTCTAGACCCTGAACTTGTAATTGTTGGTCAAAGATTTGCTAGTTTTTATGAAGATATAAAAAAAATAGTGCCAAATGCAGCTGTTATTGATCTTAATTTTGATGTTTCTGAGGCAACTGACACACCTGGGGAAAACTTAGTAAATGGACTTAAGAATTCTACAATGGCTTTGGGACAAATTTTTGATAAAAATGAAGAGGCTAAACAATTGGTAGCTGATTTTGATAAAGCTATTGAAGACGCTAAGTCTGCATATAATGGAACGGATACAGTTATGAGTGTTATAGTTTCTGGTGGAGATATTGGTTTTTCAGCTCCTCATTCTGGACGTGTTTGGGGACCAATGTATGAAATCTTTGGATGGATTTCTGCACTAGAAATTGATGGTACTTCTTCAGATCACCAAGGTGATGATATTTCT
This sequence comes from Tissierella pigra, assembly GCF_009695605.1. Classification (GTDB taxonomy): domain Bacteria; phylum Bacillota; class Clostridia; order Tissierellales; family Tissierellaceae; genus Tissierella; species Tissierella pigra. Next base: position 8,358 of record NZ_VUNQ01000061.1, on the reverse strand, counting down.
GTTGAGGCTATTGCACAAAGTAACCCAGATTGGATTTTCGTACTAGATCGTGATGCAGCAATATCTTCCACAGAGGATGCAGTTCCTGCTCAAGATGTTATTGATAATTCACCTGCTCTTAAAAATACAACTGCTGTTTCTGAAGGACGAATAGTTTATGCACCAGCAGACACTTACACCAACGAATCAATACAAACTTACCTAGAGTTATTTGGAGATATTGCAAAGGCCTTAGCTAAGTAGCATAAAGGAGTGTAACATAGTGCAAAAAAATACAATACAGAAAATAACTGGGGTTGAGAATTCTCAGCCCCAGCGTTATAATCACAATAAAATATGGACAAAACCTTTTATAATAACAATTATAGTTGTTATTATTTTAGGTATTATATCATTGTTTACTGGTGTTTATGACATACTAGGACAAGAGGATGGAATGAATATGTTTTTCATAACTCGTGTTCCAAGAACAGTTTCACTAATGCTTACTGGAGCCGCCATGTCAATGTCAGGTTTGGTAATGCAGCTTATTACACAGAATCGTTTAGTTGAATCTACAACAACGGGAACTATTGAATGGGCAGGTTTGGGACTTGTTTTTGTTTACTTAATATTTCCTGCTCCAACTTTGGTACAACGAATGACTGGTGCAATTCTTTTTTCTTTCATAGGAACGATGATTTTCTTTTTGTTTTTAAGAAGAATCAAACTTCGTTCGTCTTTAATAGTCCCGATTATTGGGATGATGCTTGGAGCAGTTATTTCTGCAATATCCACTTTTATAGGATTGGTTTTTCAAATGACACAAAATATTGAATCTTGGTTTGTAGGTTCTTTTGCATCGGTTCAAATTGGCAGATATGAATATTTATGGCTAATTGTTATGGTTACTTTTTTTATTTTTATCTATGCTGATAGACTGACTTTAGCAGGACTTGGGGAAGATGTTGCAACAAGTCTTGGAGTAAACTATAATAAAATAGTTCTTCTAGGCACTGGTCTTATTTCTTTTGCAGTTGGAATTGTTGCAGCTGTTATTGGAAACTTACCTTTTTTAGGTTTAATTGTACCAAATATTGTTTCAATGTATAGAGGAGATGATCTTAGGAGTAATTTGCCTTGGGTATGTGTATTAGGAATGGGTACTATAACTGTTTGTGACATAATTTCTCGAACAATCATAATGCCTTTTGAAGTACCTGTATCTTTGATACTTGGAACAGTAGGGTCAGTTGTATTTATTGTTATTTTATTGAGACAAAGGAGGCTAAGATGAACGTATTAGAATATAGTAATAAAAGAAATATCGAAATCGATTCTAGCATACATAATGAAAATAGATCAGCTAGGGCCTTCCGTTCTAAGAAAGAGGAAAAACGTTATTGGATTTTCTTGATAACATTATTTGCTTTAGGTGCTCTTTCTTCATATGGACTTTTGGTCTACAATAACCCAGTTCCAGTAGGTTCCCCGTCTTTTATTCCAGTAGTTAGAAGAAGAATGGTAGCTCTTGTTGCGATGATTATTGCTGCAATTTGTCAAAGTTTGTCCACTGTTGCTTTTCAATCAATTACTAATAATAGGGTTATAACTCCTTCACTTTTAGGTTTTGAAGCACTTTACTCAACAATTCATACTAGTACAATATTTTTCTTTGGTGCTAGTACATTTATAAATTTTAGCGGTATTGGATCATTTATATTTCAAGTTGTTGTTATGGTTTTAATGTGTTTGATGCTTTATGGATGGCTGCTTTCTGGAAAATATGGAGATTTACAACTTATGCTTTTAGTCGGAGTTATTATTGGAACTGGGTTAAGGTCTTTGTCATCTTTTATGAGAAGACTTCTAGCACCTTCTGAATTTGATATTCTACAGGCAAGATTGTTTGGTTCTGTAAATAATGCAGATTCAGCATATTTTTCCGTTGCCATTCCAATCGTAATAATTGTAGCATTACTTATTCTTGCTTATTCTAAGAAGCTAAATGTATTGTCACTTGGAAAGGATGTCTGTACTTCTTTGGGAGTTAATAATCAATTTAGTGTAATTTATACTCTTGTATTAGTTTCTATTTTGATGTCAATTTCAACGGCTTTAGTTGGACCACTTACTTTTTATGGATTTTTAGTTGCGACTTTGAGTTATCAAGCGGCACCAACTTATGATCACAGATATATTTTTCCAATGGCTCTTGCTATAGGATTTTTGATAATAACAGGTGCATACTTTTTTATGTATCATGTATTTAATGCACAAGGTGTAGTTTCAGTTATTATCGAAATGTTTGGCGGAATAACATTTTTAATTGTAATTTTAAGGAAGGGGACTTTATGATAAAGATTGATAATGTTAATAAGGTGTATACTGATGAGGTAAAAATAGGACCTTTGAATATTGAAATACCAAAAGCTGGTCTTACTTCTTTAATTGGACCAAATGGTGCTGGAAAGTCCACGACACTTTTGATGATTGGAAGACTTTTGGATATGGATGAAGGCCAAATTAATGTGGCAAATATGGATGTTTCTGAATCTAAATCGGAAGACTTAGCAAAAATTTTAACTATTTTGCGACAGGAAAATCATTTTGTAACTAGGCTTACAGTTAGACAATTAGTTGGATTTGGGCGTTTTCCTTATTCAAAGGGAAGATTAACTAAAGAAGATGAGGTTATTATTTCTAAATATATCGATTTCTTAGGCTTGACTGATTTAGAAAATAGATATTTAGATGAGCTTTCTGGTGGTCAAAGACAAAGGGCATATGTGGCAATGGTTTTGTGCCAAGAGACTGAATATGTACTTTTGGATGAGCCACTTAATAATCTTGATGTTGCTCGTTCTGTTCAAATGATGGAGCATTTGAGACATGCTGCTAATGAATTTGGAAGAACAATTCTTACTGTTATGCACGATATAAATTTTGCAGCCAAATATTCTGATAGAATCTGTGCTATGAAAAATGGACGAATTGCTGCTTTTGGAACAGTAGAAGAAGTTATGGATGCAGAATCATTAACAGATATTTTTGAAACGAAAATAGAAATTATTGATGGACCTCATGGACCAGTAGCGATTTATTAGTTATAAAATTACTCCTAATAATAAGGTGTTTTCAGTAGAATTGGATGCTCCACTTTTGGTAAATGGTTTTTATTATTTTAACTATCTACCAGAATTGGAGCATATTTTTTGATAAAAATAGTATATATTAAAATTTGTAGTCATAAAACTTATGATTCCTACTTATTAGAATTAAAAATCAGGAGTTCTCTAAGTATGAAAGGCTGTCTCCATGATAATTCTGTAGTTGACGTTACATTCAAGATTTTTAAAATTGAATTTTCTAATAACTATTATGTTGAAAGCTTAGAACAGTTAAGTGTTGACAATCTAATTTATTAATACTACAATGATGGAATCAATAAATATTAATGGAGAGATATTTAACCTCAATAGATATTGAAGTTAAATATCTTTACTGAGGCTACAAGATTATATTAATTCTCTAGATATGACCTTACATCCGATATTTAAATTATATTAATAAAATAGGGGTGATATAATGCCAAGAGCAAAGTTTCAAGTATTAGTAATACCATATGTTATACAAGATAAACAAATTAAGTATTGTACATTTCTAAGAGAAGACATGAATATTTGGCAATTTATTGCAGGTGGTGGTGAAGATGATGAAACTCCCATAGAAGCTGCTAAAAGAGAGGCTAATGAAGAGGCAGATATTGCGTATACAACTTCATATTATATGTTGGATACTTGTTGTAGTATTCCTGTTGAATGTTTTAATGAAGTTGATAGACAGAGATGGGGAGAGAATTGTTTTGTTATTCCAGAATATTCGTTTGCAGTGGATGTAAATGTAACAGATTTAAAGCTATCACATGAACATGTTCAATATAAATGGCTTGATTATAAATCAGCAAAAAAATTGCTGAAATATGATAGTAATAAAATTGCCCTTGGCGAATTGAATACTAGAATTAAAAAAGGACTACTTGGTGAAAAGAAATAATATACTACATCATTTGAAAAAAACGTTATTAATATTTATCACGATTTAAGAGTGCAATATGAACCTACAACTGAAAAACTGAAAAGTGGAAAAGTTAGCTTAATAAGCTATATATGAATTATATAATGTAATACATATAAGATTATCATAGGAGGTAGTATGCAGAAATATGAAACAATGATTATTGTTATAGCATTCTAACTGCGAAGATCTATATTAGAGATAATGATTTGTTTAAAGAAGTATTATTAATTAATATTATATAAAATTTATTTTCCTACAGTAACTTGACACAATCACAAGAATAATTAATATTGACATACTTATTCCATTGTGATAAAGTTATCATGTAAAAAGTAAATAAATCTTCAGGGCAGGGTGTAATTCCCTACCGGCGGTATAGCCCGCGAGCCGTAAGGTTGATTCGGTGAAACTCCGAGGCCGACAGTAAAGTCTGGATGGAAGAAGATGTGTGGATATAGTCTTGATGTATAAGTCTATGGTTATTTGACCATATAATTTATAATCAAGAGAACTTTTAGAACTTACATGCCCTGAGAATATATTCTCAGGGTTTTTTATGTATAAGCAGATTGGAGTGGTGGGATGAATATTGATTATATGAGTAGAGCACTTGAGTTGGCAAAAGAAGGAATAGGTTATACAAATCCTAATCCACTGGTAGGTGCAGTTATAGTTAAAGATAATAGAATTATTGGAGAAGGTTATCATAAAGTTTATGGCAGTCATCATGCAGAGATTAATGCCTTCTTAAATGCAAATGAAGATGTTAAAGATGCAACTATGTATATTAATTTAGAACCTTGCTCTCACCATGGTAAAACTCCACCTTGCACAAAGACCATCATTGAAAAAGGAATAAAGAAAGTAATTATTGGACTAAAGGATCCTAATCCTATAGTCTCAGGGAGAGGAGTACAAACCCTTGAAGAGGCAGGTATAGAAGTAGTTATAGGGATTCTTGAAGAAGAAGGAAAAAAGTTAAACGAAATATTTATTAAGTATATAACTACAAAGTTTCCCTTCGTTATAATGAAAACAGCAATGACTCTTGATGGTAAAATTGCCACCTATACAAATGAGTCAAAGTGGATTACAGGAGAACTTTCCAGAAAGTATGTACATGAGCTTAGACATAGAGTGACTGGAATTATGGTTGGAATAGGTACAGTACTTGCAGATGATCCATCTTTAACAACCAGACTTGAAGATAGCAAGTGTTGTGATCCAATAAGAATAATTGTAGATAGCAGTGCCCAAATTCCTCTTGAAGCAAAAGTTTTAAATCTTGAATCAGATGCAGGAACTATTATAGCAGTTACTGAAAAAGCTAATAAGGAAAAAATAAAGATGCTTGAAAAAAAAGGTGCTGAAGTTATTGTAACGCCTTCTAAAGAAGGAAGAGTTGATTTGAGTTTGCTTATGAAGAAGCTTGGTAAAAGAAACATTGACAGCATTCTGCTGGAAGGGGGAAGTGAACTAAATTATGCTGCCCTAGAGGAAGGCATTGTTGATAAGGTAAATGTATTTATAGCTCCAAAAATCATCGGTGGAAATACTGCTAAAACTCCTATTGGTGGACAAGGGAAAGCATATATAAGAGAGGCAATAGAACTTGAACGTTTAGATTTTCACCGTTTTGGTGAGGACATAATGGTAGAAGCATATATAAGAAAAAAAGGAGGTTAGAAATTGATGTTTACAGGATTAGTAGAGGAAATTGGTAAAGTTGAATCTATTATTAAATCTACAAAGTCATCTAGAATAACAATTAAGGCAAATAAGGTGCTGGAAGGAGTAAAGTTAGGTGATAGCATATGTACCAATGGTGTATGTCTTACTATAAATTTCTTTGATAGTGGAAGATTTAGTGTAGATGTAATGGCAGAAACAATAAGACGAAGTAATCTGAGAAACTTCTCACTTGGAGATGAAGTTAATCTTGAAAGAGCTCTAAGATTAGGTGATAGGTTGGGTGGACATATTGTCAGTGGTCATATTGATGGTACTGGAACCATTGTAAATTTTCAACAGGAAGATAATGCAGTATGGATTACAGTTGCAACCTCATCTGAAATTTTAAAATATATAGTTCAGAGAGGTTCAATAGCTATAGATGGTGTTAGTCTTACAGTAGCTTATATAGATGATTCGGTATTCAAGGTTTCCATTGTTCCTCACACTAAACATATGACTACTCTGATTCGTAAGAAAGTTGGAGATAGGGTAAATTTAGAATGTGACATGATAGGAAAATATATCGAAAGGTTCATTGGGGCTAAAGATCAAACTTCAGTTAAAAACCACATAGATTTTGATTTTTTAAGTAAACATGGATTTTCATAAAAATAAATGGGGGAAGAAAATGAATAAGTTTAATACAATTGAGGAAGCAATAGCAGATATCAGGGTAGGAAAGATTATAGTTGTAGTAGACGATGAAGATAGAGAGAATGAGGGAGACCTTCTAATGGCCGCTGAGAAGGTAACTCCAGAATCTATTAATTTCATGGCAAAGTACGGTAGAGGTTTGATATGTATGCCAGCTACAAGGGAGCGACTAGTTGAATTAAATATTCTCTCAATGGTAGAGAGAAATACAGACTCACATCAGACTGCCTTCACTGTTTCAATTGATGCTGTTGAAACAACAACAGGAATATCGGCTTATGAGAGGGCTGTTACCGTACGAAAAGTTCTTGATTCTAATTCAACAGAGGCAGATTTTAAAAAGCCTGGGCATATGTTTCCGTTGGAAGCTAAAGATGGTGGAGTATTGAAAAGAGCAGGACATACAGAAGCTGCAGTGGATTTGTGTAAGATGGCAGGTTTATATCCTGCTGGTGTTATATGTGAAATAATGAACGAAGACGGAACTATGTCTAGAGTTCCTCAGCTTATGGAATTTGTAAGGGAACATGATTTAAAGATAATTACCATAGCAGACCTGATTGCCTATAGAAGAAAGAATGAAACTTTTATAGAAAGGATAACTGAAGCAAAGCTACCTACAAAATATGGTGAGTTCAAAATGATTGGATATGCAAATATCTTAAATGGAGAACATCATGTAGCTCTTGTAAAGGGAGAGATTTCAGACGGTGAATCAGTTCTTATAAGAGTTCATTCAGAATGTCTTACAGGAGATGCTTTTGGTTCATTAAGATGTGACTGTGGAGAACAATTTGCAGCTGCCATGCAAAAGATAGAAGAGGAAGGTAGAGGAATTCTTCTTTATATGAGGCAAGAAGGCAGAGGAATAGGTCTTATAAATAAAATTAAAGCTTATGAGTTACAGGATCAAGGTATGGATACAGTTGAAGCTAATTTAGCTTTAGGTTTTCCAGCTGACTTAAGGGATTATGGAATTGGAGCTCAGATTCTATCAGACTTAGGGGTGAAAAAGGCAAAGCTTATGACTAATAATCCAAAGAAAATAGCAGGTCTTACTGGTTATGGTATAGAAATTGTAGACAGAGAGCCAATTCAGATGAATCACAATGAAAAAAATGAGTATTATCTGAAGACAAAGAAGCAAAAACTAGGACATATACTTAGTTTTAGTGAAAATAATATAATTAAATGAATTTAAACATAAATAATATTTATTAAAATGGAGGAATTGGAATGAAAATATATGAGGGGAAATTAGTAGCACAGGGGTTAAAGTTTGGTATTATAGTAGGAAGATTTAACGAGTTTATAGGAGGTAAACTTTTAGATGGAGCTTTGGATGCGTTAAAGAGACATGGAGTAGAGGAAAATGAGATTGAAATAGCATGGGTTCCAGGTGCTTTTGAAATTCCACTTGTAGCCAAAAAAATGGCTAAATTAAATAAATACCATGGGGTTATCTGTCTTGGTGCAGTTATAAGAGGAACTACACCTCATTTTGAGTATGTATCTACTGAAGTAACAAAGGGAGTCGCTAGTGTATCATTAGAAACAGAAATTCCCATAATATTTGGAGTATTAACGACTGATACAATTGAACAGGCAATAGAGAGAGCAGGAACAAAGGCTGGAAATAAGGGTTATGATGCAGCTGTTACAGCCATTGAAATGGCAAATCTACTTAATCAGTTTTAAGATGATAAAATCAATTTATGAAAACTATATGCCTCCAGATTCTGGAGGCATATATATTTGATTCCTAGATAATAAGATTCTTAGTAGAGAATGTAAATAACTTTGTGCTTTAGAGAGAATCGTTCATCTCTAATCTGACAAGAAATATTAAACTGGATAAAACTTACAACTAAATATCTTGATTTTATCTTTGCCAAGACTATTTTATTTTAT
>NZ_VUNQ01000060.1 GCF_009695605.1 Tissierella pigra | reverse complement strand
ACTTTTATTAAGTGAGGATTAAAATAGACATTTCATGTAAAATAAAATTATTTTGCTTAAAATGATCTACTAAAATAATAAAAAATTAATCAGAAGTATTGAAAAATACTACTTGATTTAAAGAGGAAGTTAAAAAAGCAATTGACTATTTAAAACAAGCATCAGATAGTGGAAATCAATTTGCACAGTATTCTCTTGGAAAGCTTTATCTTGATGGGGAATATGTAGATAAAAATATACTGAAAGCTTTGGAGCTATTTAAACTATCAGCAGAAGGAGGAAATGAATATGCAGCATATCAACTTGGTAAATTATATCTGAAGGGAGAAGAGATAACAAAAGATATTTTATCAGCAATAAAATGGCTTAAGTTATCTTCACAAAAAGGGAATCAATATGGACAGTATCTATTAGGGAAAATATATTTAATGGGTGAAGGTGTACCAAGGGATAAAGAAGAGGCAATAAAATGGTTTACATTATCTGCTGAACAGGGAAATGAATATGCTCAGTTTTTTCTAGATAATATGAACAAGTTTTATAACCCATCTGTTTCACTTGTAGTATCAAAGATATTTCATCATATGAGTAAGACATTTGAAGATAATGCTCCGTTAAAATCATTAGGAGTTGGAATTAAGGTTGATAGTAAGTTATTAAGAAAGTTAAGAGAAAAGAAGATGGCACAAGGACATAAGAAAGATGACCATGAACAGCAGAATATTGAATTATAGAATTAAAAGGGAGGTAATAATGTCTACTTACATTCATTTTACAGAGGAACAAAAGAAGAAAGCAAACTCAGTTGATCTAGTGGATTTTCTGGAAAGACAGGGGGAAAAGCTACTACGTTCAGGAAGAGAGAAAAGGCTTGCAAGTGACCGTAGTATAACTATTAGAGGGAATAGATGGTATGACCATGAAACAGGAGAAGGTGGTCTAGCAATTGATTTTCTGCAGAACTTTTATGGACTTAGCTTTCCAGATGCAGTAACAAAATTACTTGATGAACAGGGAGAAATAATATATAAAACAACAGACGTAAAAGAACAGGAGGAAAGAAAGCCCTTTGTTTTACCCCGAAAACATTCTGATATGAGAAGAGTTTTTGCCTACTTAATTAAACAAAGGTGTATTGATAGAGACATAGTGAGTTTCTTTGCTAGAAATAAAATGCTATATGAAAGCAGTGAACTCTCTAAAGACAAGACAAAGGAATATCACAACGCTGTATTTGTAGGCTTAGATGAAAATGGAACTCCTCGTCATGGACATAAGCAAGGAACTTATACAAGAGGTAGGAGCTTCAAAGGAAATATAGAAAGCAGTGATCCTTGCTATAGCTTTAATTATATTGGAAAAGGTAACAAGCTTTATGTGTTTGAAGCACCTATTGATATGCTATCCTTTATTACAATATATCAGAGAGATTGGCAGTCCCATAGTTATATATCATTGTGCGGAGTGTCTGAACAGGCGATGCTGAAGATGATTGAAATAAATCCCCATCTTAATCATGTAATACTATGTCTGGATTATGATATAGCTGGAATTGAAACCACTGAAAAATTCTATGATATATTAATTGATAGGAAAATAAGATGTGATAAGCTTATGCCTAAATATAAAGATTGGAATGAAGACCTTAAGGCAAGCCTTAATCTTCCTGTAATACCCAGAGAAGAACATCCACATTATCCCCTACGGGATAAAGTTTGTTCAGAGATTTATAGTCTAACATCTGAATTTAAAAGTACAGATGATTCTCTATCAAAATTAAATAAATTATTCCACAGATGTAAAACAAATAATATGGAGCAGATAGTTGAAACATTAAAACAACTATCTGCTTTTTCTTTGCTTTTAGCTGAGAGGGAATATAAACAAATGGAAATTAGCCAAGGCATAGATGTTATCCAAAACAGATTGTATTACGGATTTAAAGCACATGAGAATCGCAGTAGACTCAATAATCGGTTGGATATGATTGGACAGGAAATTTTGAAAATCAGTAGATATGAAGGGATTATTTCTGAAGATGAAAAAATAAATATTGCAAAAGCCTATGAATCAATTGCCCAACATAGTTTAAAGGCAATTATTTTGATTGAACTACAAGAACTAAAGCAGGAACAAAAACAAATAAAAGAGATGGCTATGCAATAGGGACAAGGATGAATACTATGATGTGATTTAAAAATATAGAGAAGAAAAGGGGGACTGATCTATGGAATCACAGTTATACCTGCTTATAAGCATGGCATCTCTGATGTTCTTTGTAATTGGCGGAATTTCAATGATTGCACACTATTATACCTTAAATGGAATCAAATCAAAAACTGTTGGCGATGGTCAGCATGGTACAGCTAGATTTTCTACAAAGAAAGAAATTTTAAAAATTTATAAGCATGTACCATTTAATGTTTTAGATTGGAGGAAGGGAAAAAATCTGCCTACAGAGCAGGGAATTATAGTTGGGTGCAAAGGGGCTAAAAATAATGTCATAGCACTTGTAGATACTGATGATGTCCATTGTCTTATGATTGGTGCAGCAGGTGTAGGAAAGACTGCGTTTTTTCTTTATCCTAATCTGGAATATGCCTGTGCAACTGGTATGAGCTTTATAACTACAGATACAAAAGGTGATCTTGCTAGAAACTATGGAAGAATCGCTAAAGAATGCTACGGATACAATATAGCAGTTATAGATTTAAGAAATCCCACACGAAGTGATGGTAATAATTTATTGCATTTAGTTAATAAGTATATGGATAGATATAGGGAAGATCACAATAATATTTCTGCTAAGGCAAAGGCTGAAAAATATGCAAAGATTATTTCAAAGACTATTATAAATTCCACAGGCGATAGTTCTGCCTATGGACAAAATGCTTTCTTCTATGATGCAGCTGAAGGACTTCTAACTGCTGTTATTTTACTTATTGCAGAGTATCTTCCACCTACGAAAGAAGATGGAGAAGTAGTTGATACCAGGCATATCATCAGTGTATTTAAAATGGTGCAGGACTTAATGGAACCAAGTAAGGTAAAAGGAAAGAGTCAGTTTCAGTTACTGATGGACAAGCTTCCTTCAGAGCATAAGGCAAGGTGGTTTGCAGGTGCAGCTTTAAACTCAGCTGAACAGGCAATGGCATCAGTTCTATCTACAGTACTATCAAGACTTAATGCATTTTTAGATACAGAAATGGAACAGATCTTATGTTTTGACACTGCAATTGATGCAGAAACCTTTTGTAATAAAAAATCTGCTATCTTTCTAATATTACCAGAAGAAGATAATACGAAGTATTTTATGGTCAGTTTATTTTTACAACAGTTCTACCGTGAAATGCTGACAGTAGCAGATGAAAATGGAGGTAAGCTACCTAATCGTGTGATGATTTATGCAGATGAAATAGGTACAATTCCAAAGATTGAATCCTTTGAAATGATGCTTAGTGCAGGACGATCAAGAAGAATTTCCATAGTACCTATCATTCAATCCTTTGCACAGCTTGATAAAAATTATGGAAAAGAAGGCAGCGAAATTATAACTGATAACTGTCAGCTGACCATATTTGGAGGATTTGCACCAAACTCAGAAACAGCTCAAGTTCTATCAAAAGCACTTGGAAGCCGTACTGTTATGAGTGGAAGTATCAGTAGAGGTAAAAATGATCCTTCACAAAGTTTGCAGATGATGGAGAGACCATTATTAACAGCAGACGAATTAAAATCTTTACCAAAAGGAAACTTTGTTATTATGAAAACAGGAGTGCATCCAACGAGGACTGTACTCCGTTTGTTTTTAGATTGGGGCATCACTTTTGGTAAACCATATATTATGGAGGAAAAGTCGCGTCGTAGGGTTTTCTATGCTGATAAAGAAACATTAGAAGAAAATATTGAGAATCAAGAGCTTGATGAAAATATTGAAGAAACAGAATCAGGAGATATAAAAAATAAAAGTGGTGGGATGTCACATAATCCATCATCAAAAATAGATCCAATTAATAAAAAGAGAAGGCCGACATTGAGAACATAGGAGGGATAAGGTTTGAGTTATTTTGGAACAATTTATTCCTACACATCAGATGAACTTCCGGCTCGTGCTAAAACAGTATACATGTATCTAAAGGACAGAAGTGATGCAAAGGGTGAATGCTGGCCAGCCATAAACACTATTGCAAAAGAAACTTCTATGTCAAGAAGTACAGTTAAACGAGGTATAGCGGATCTAATACGCTGTGGACTTTTAACCAAAGAACCCCGCTATAGGGAGAATGGGAGTAATTCATCCAATAGATATTTTTTGAAAAGGTAATGAAACTAATAAAAAGATAAGCTATCCACCAAGGGGGTAGTTTGTCTTTTTCATGGACTGAGGTGGAGTTCATGATGAACCTATCAGAAGGACTCACTTTAAGAATTATCTATAGGCAGAAAAAGAACAGTATGATAATACAATAGTAAAATCTATTAATCTTAAAATACAACAATGATAACTTTATAAATAGTTCACTAAAACTATTTATTCTAATAAAAGTCTTTTTTTGCAAAAAAATATAGTTCTCAATAAATTATAAGTTGAAACTTTATATGTTTATATGAGTTAAAATTTAGACTTGGAGAATTGAAATTAAAATAAATACTTGATTTTACTTAGTTATATGTATATATTGATGTTAAACTATATTTTAACAATTAGGATGCTTCGTTATGTATTACAATAGCAAAGCTGAAAAATATATGAGGATTAATAGTTAAAATATTAGAAGTTCCAATCGGATTAAAAATAATAGTATCTTTCCTTAATACAATTGAAAAATTATTAGATTTACTTAAGTTTTAAAATAGAGACAAAGATGATACAAATAAGATACAACTTTGATGTATCATTATTAAGGGGTGATAATATTGATTCGAATTCTGATAGTGGAAGATGAAAAGCCTATCTCTGACTTAATACGAATGAACTTATTTGAAGCAGGGTATTTTTGTGATTGCGCTTTCGATGGAATGACCGCCATAAATATGCTGGATGAAAACAAATATGATTTAATTCTATTAGATATTCTTCTTCCAGAAGTTGACGGATATGAGGTTATGGAATATGTGAAGCCACTAGATGTTCCAGTAATATTCTTAACAGCAAAAGCAAGTGTAGATGATAGAGTTAAAGGGTTAAAACTTGGTGCTGATGACTATCTTGTGAAACCATTTGAAATTATTGAGCTTTTAGCAAGAGTTGAGGCTGTTCTAAGAAGATATAATTTAAGTCAATCTACCATTGAAATAGGTGGATTGCTCATTGATACCAAAGCAAGAACCGTAAAGAAAGAAAACCTAGACATCCTTCTAACACCGAAGGAATATGAACTTCTAATATTTTTTATTACTAATAAAAATATTGCACTTTTTAGGAATAAAATATACGAAAAAATATGGGGTGGGGATTATATGGGAGACAGTAGAACTGTTGATCTGCATGTTCAGCGCTTAAGAAAAAAGCTTGGCTGGGAGCAGTTGATTACTGCGGTCTATAAAGTAGGATATCGGTTGGAGATAAAACAATGAAATTATCATGGAAAGTATTTTTCAGTACTCTAATAATTACGATACTGACATTCAGTATAGGAGGTTATTTTCTCATATCTGCTGTTTTTCAGTCTGCCCTTAATAGAGAAAGCAGCTCGGCATTGGAGGAAAACAAAATGCTCCGCAGTTATTTTGGAGCAGTAATTCCTACGTCAACATCTGAAGAACAAAGTAAAGCATCAATGGTAAATATCTCAGAATCTATTATATCTCATTTTACAAATGATAAATTATCAATTAGGATTTCAGATGATGAACAGAATATAATTGCTCAGAGTGATGATGTAAGATTTGATGTAAATTTGCTGAAACAACTTGAAGACAATTCCTTGTTGTATAAGACTATAGAATATAATGGCAGATACTATATTCAGACAGCTTCTATTCTCCAGACCTTTAGCGGAAAAGTATATATAGAAACCATTCATGATATATCTTCTATTTTCACAGACAGACAAAATTTATTTTCTTCTTATCGAAAATTTATTTTTTGCATGCTGGTTGTCAACGGACTATTAGTTTTTTTAATGACATTATGGACACTCTCCCCCTTAAAAAGACTGTCCAATACTACAAGAGAAATAGCCAAAGGGAAATATAGTGACAGGGTAGCAATTCAGACAAAAGATGAAATTGGGTTATTAGCGGAGGATTTCAATAAGATGGCAGATAGTCTTGAAACCAAAATACTGGATCTTGAAGCAACGACAATAAGCCAGAGAGATTTTATAGGCAGTTTTGCTCATGAAGTAAAAACTCCCCTTACTTCAATTATTGGATATGCGGATATGCTTCGTTCAAAGAGGATGTCCGAAGAAAATAGAATCTTGGCAGCAGATTATATTTTTAATGAGGGAAAACGACTAGAGGTTCTTTCATTAAAACTACTTGATTTATTGGTAGTAAAAAATCATGAATTTGAGATGAAAGAAATTAATATGAAAGAGCTGTTCAATAATATCAAAGGGATTATGGAACCTACTATTAAGGGAAGTAATATTCTACTAGAAATTTCTGCTGAAGATATTCAAATAAGGGTGGAAGAAGATTTGATAAAAACTCTTATTATAAACCTTATAGACAATGGCAGAAAAGCAATCCAAGGGAGCGGCATCATCAACTTAACAGGCAAACGGATATCTGATGAGAGATTTATAATTATTGTTAAGGATAATGGCAAGGGGATGACAGAAAATGAGCTTTCAAGGATTACAGAGATGTTTTATATGGTGGATAAATCAAGGGTCAGAGATAAAGGTGTAGGTATTGGACTATCTTTGTGTAAAGAAATCGTGGAACTACATGGTGGAGAGATGAATTTTGAATCTCAAGTAGATATTGGAACCAGTGTTTATTTGGATTTAAGGGGGTAGAAAATTATGAGGATAAATAAAACATATATATTGACTATTTCCTTAGTATTTACTTTTATTGCAGCAGGTTTTTTCCTACCTGAATGGATGACTGCTCATACAGATCAAAGTATAATTGGTAAGGTCAAATTTGAATCAATTGAACCGCAAAAAATTATATCAGATAAAGAAATAACGATAGTTGAGAAAATAAGCTTATTGAGAGATTATCCGCAAAATGTGAATCGGATTGCACTTGAAATGGGTACGAAATTTGACTTGACTTCCGCAAGTTCTAAATTTTTAGAAGAAATTTCAGTACTTACAAAACTTGGACTGCTACCTGAAATAGAACTAAGCGATAAAACTACTGTTAAAATCGACGTCAGCTTATATGTTCAAAAAGATGAACCAACCATTAGTGGGGTGTTTTGGAATTTAGCTTTGCAAGAAGGTGAATTTTTAGGAAATTTCTACATGGATGATTATACTGGAAAGATTATACAGTTTGTTGTAACTACGCTAGATATGCCATTGATTATAGAAAATAGGGGCATTGAAACATGGGCAAATTATCTTGGGCTTGAGGCTCGAAAAATAGAATCTCAGCCGGAAACTTACTCTTTTTGGGAGGATAAAACTACAAAGATATCTGAAAGCGGCTATAACGCTTATAATTTTGAACTTAAATTCGAAGATCATGTTTTGCCCTATACATTTTATAATTTTGAAAATGGGTATGGATTTGGTTACATAAAGAAATTTATATCAAGTTATAATACCTCTGTTAAGATTCGACCATGACAAAAGCAACATGAAAAATTAATATGGTAAATTGTCTGTGTATAAGACTTTCAACAGAAAAATACGCCTTGAGTAGCTTTTAAGATTCAGCAGGGCGTATTTTTTTGTGCAAGATTTTTAAGGAACTTATTATATAAAATTCTTTGTCTTAGGTAAAAATTGTGCAAATATTAAGCAATAATGATACAACTTTGATACACGGCCCCTTTATACTTTATATTACAAGATTAATTAAATAAAAAGCGAGGTATAGAGTGATATGAATGGAAAAAAGACACGAAAAAGAAAAATTGTTACATCTATCATTGTCATTTCGGTTCTGCTGACTTCTACTTATTTACTGTCTAAAGCAAATAAGTCTCAAGAGGATGTTATGCCCTTAAGGGAATATGAAGTTTTTCGAGATGATATAACAGCAGGGATTTCTGCTAGCGGTTATTTATATCTACCAAGCGTTAATCATTATTTTGATATTCCTGTTCAGATTGAAGAAGTTTATGTAAGAAAAGGTGATACAGTAAAGGCTGGAGATAAAATTGCTAAAGCAGTTGGCACCGAATTAGAGAATCCTAATCTTTACTCCAAGTTAGATGGCGTTGTCCTTTCAGTTCCTTCTGTGGAAGGTGAAATGACTGCAGGAAAGCCAATTGTTGCGCAAATTGGAGACCCGAAGAAGATAACTGCAAGTATACAGGTATCCCAGGCAGATATTAGTGAAATAGAAGTCGGCCAGCCTGTACAGTTTACCCTCAACGCGTATCCGACGCAGACACTGCAGGGGATCGTTACAGATGTCCAGTTTGCTCCTAAAAATGCGAATCCAGTGGAATATACGGTTTACGCCTCTATTGATACACAAGAAGATATGCTTTTGTTGGAGGGGATGACATTTTCAGCCCAGCTCATTCAGAAACAGGTAAAAGATGTGTTATGCCTTTCAAACAAAGCAATTCAGTTAAGAGAAGGTAAACAAATCGTACTTCTTATGGATGAAGAAGGTAATCTATTTGAACAAGAAATCCAGACAGGCTTTTCAGATGGGCGATACAGTGAAATATTATCAGGTCTTTCTGAAGGGGAAATTGTCTACGTGGAGGGATAAGTATGCAATTGACTGAAATGTTACGTATCATATGGATTAATATTTTGCAGAACAAATTTAAGGTTGTTCTAAGTTCATTAGGTATTATTGTAGGAGCTACAACAATTGTTTTAGTAATTGCTATAGGTAAAGGTGGAGAAGCAGAAATAATCAAGCAATTCGGTGATCTGTCGGCAGCTACTATCTATATTAATCCAGATGAATCGAAAGCTGCCCTAAGTGGAAATGTGGATTTTAGCAAAATAGAACGGTTAAATCTGGAACAGATTTACCATATAAAAGAAGAAAATCCATACCTGACAAATATTATGCTTTTAGACTTTGGCAGCGTAAATGTAATGATAAATGGTAAGGAGTTTTTTAGGACTGTTACAGGTGTAACGGCAGAATATGAACATGTTATGAATCTATCAACAGCCTATGGTGAAAATCTGACAAAGGATGATGAGGAGAATAAAACATTAGTTGCTGTTTTAGGGTTTAATGTGGCGGAGCAGAGTTTTGGTAATGCTGAATATGCTGTTGGCCAATATATATCAGTCAACGATAAGCTGTTAAAAGTTGTAGGAGTTCTGCCTCGAAGAGGTGATAGTGTCGGATTAGTAGTTCCAGATTCATCAATTTTTATCCCATACTCTGTAGGAAAAGAATATATATTTAGTAATCGTTCAATACCTCGGGCAGTTGCCTTAGCAGATGATGTGTCCCATGTGGATTCTGCAATGAAATGGATTCGCAGCTCCCTCACTTATTATTTTGATAACGGTGATGCGTACACAATTGAAGATGTAGGAAGCAGAATGGAAGTCGCTACCCAGTCAGCAAGAATAATGAGTGTTATATTGATTTCTGTTGCGGTTATTGTGTTTGTTGTCAGCGGAATCGGAATCATGAATGTTTTGTTTGTATCTGTGAAGGAGCGCACAAGAGAAATCGGAATCTTGAAAGCTTTAGGCTGTTCCGAAGGTAATATACTTCTGCAGTTTCTTCTTGAATCCGTGACCATAAGTGCATTTGGAAGTGTGGCTGGGATGCTTTTGAGCATTTTTATATTGCCACTTATGAGATATATTGATATTCCGGTTACTCCATCTGCAGGAGGCCAATTAGCTGCGTTATTTTTTTCGCTTCTAACAGGCACAGCTTTCGGATACTATCCTGCATATAGAGCATCAAAGCAGAAACCTATTGATGCATTAAATTATGAATAAAGTGAAGGAGAATGATTGATATGAAAAGATTAAAAAGATTTGTAGCAATTACGGTAGTTGCCCTATTAATGTTTACAGGTTGTTCAAATGAAACAATACCAAATGAAGCAAATGATATTGATTTGCAGCAAAAAGAATCTGAGGATAAAATGTTATCTAAAAAGGATTCAAATGAAGAGAATGCTGATTATGATGAAAATGCTCAAGAGTCAGGGAAGAATATTTATGGCAGGGTAAAGAGCATCATAGGCAATGAAGTTGAGATTGAGTTAGGAAAAGCACCAGATTGGGATGGAGATAATGGAGACGATGGTGAAGATAAGAAGAAACCAGGTGTCTCTACGGTAAAAGTTGCTGAAAAGGAAAATCCTCCAGGAGTTGAAGATTATTATGCGCCAGATCCATCGAACCCTATATACGGAGAAAATGGAGAAATCAACTTAACATATACAGGTGAAAGCATAACCTTGACTATACAGGCGGGGACCGAAATACGGAATGCTTTAGGAAAAACGGCGACTTTGGAAGAAATTAAAAAGGGATCTGTATTAATGCTTATGCCAAAGCTTGTAGATGGTAAGGATGCCAGCATAGAAATGCTGACAATTTTAAAGTGAGGGAATGCCATGAATGAAATGATCAGGATGGAAAATGTAAATAAATCTTACTTCATGGGAGAGGAAAGCTTGCATGTGCTTAAGGATATCAGTCTTACAGTTGAGAAGGGTGATTATCTAACCATACTTGGACCATCAGGCTCTGGCAAGAGTACTTTAATGAATATTTTGGGCTGTATGGACACTTCTGATAGCGGAATATATCAATTTAATGATATTGAGTTGAATAAGTGTACTAATAAGGAACTGTCATGGTTCAGAAACCAAAAAATTGGTTTTATTTTTCAGAAATATAATCTGATACCCCAATATACAGCAATGCAAAATATCATTATGCCTTTACTTATACGTGGGATAACCAGAAATGAGGCAGTGAAAAAAGCAGATAAAATCGTCAGTCTTGTTGGTTTGTCCGACAGGATAATGCACAAGCCAAATGAACTCTCAGGAGGGCAGCAACAAAGAGTGGCCATTGCCCGTGCTTTAATAACGGAACCTTCTTTGTTGCTAGCAGACGAACCAACTGGTTCTTTAGATTCTGCTACAGGAAAGGATATACTAGCTCTTTTTAAGAAGTTGAATAATAATGGCAATACCATAATAGTGATTAGCCATAATAATCAGGTAGCTAAGCAAAGTAAACGGATTATCTCTATATTGGATGGAAAGTTGATAGAATAGAGGAAATAAACGTATTACAAAATAATTAGATAATATTTGCTATGAGATAAGGGGGATTTTTTGTGTATACAATAGATAAACATGTTATTGAAGTAGATAGTTTAGAATCGAAAATAAAAGGAAGGTCATTGTTAAAGGGAAGAGGAAAAGTATCTATAGTTACTATTTTATCTATTTTTCTTATATTGTCATTTACAGTTATAGTTAATGCGGAAGCTTCAGAATCAATTAAAGTTTTAATAAGAGAAAAAAAGGATGAATCTTTTTTGGAACAAGAAAAAGAAAAATCTTATTTGGTGCAGAATAGTAAAGACTGGATGCTAATGTTGGTAAATGAAAAAAGTCCTTTGCCAGATGGATATTTACCTAAATTGAAAAAACTAGAAAATGGACTTGAATTTGATGAAAGAGCAATAGATTATCTTAATGAGATGCTTGCTGATGCAAGGTTACAAGGTTTATCTCCTGTTGTTTGTTCCGCATTTAGGACAGTAGAATATCAACAAAAATTATTTGACAATCAAATTAAGAAACAGATGGGCAATGGATTAAGTGCTCATCAGGCAGTGGTTGAAGCGAAAAAGGTTGTTGCCTATCCTGGGACGAGTGAGCATAATTTGGGATTAGCTGTTGATATAGTATCTCTAGGTTATCAGTTTCTTGATGAGAAACAAGCTGCAACTCCAGAAATAGAATGGTTGGTTGAACATTGTAGTGAATATGGATTTATACTTAGATATCCTAAAGATAAAACTGAGATAACAGGTGTTATATATGAACCATGGCACTTTAGATATGTAGGAAAACAGGCAGCAAAAGAAATAATGGAAAATGGCCTTTGTTTGGAGGAATACCTTATAAGATATTAAAATATACTATGTAGATATTTATATCAGTTTTTTATATTGGAGATAATTTTTATTGAACTGATTAGATAAATATATTTAAGGAAGTGATAAATTTGCTTAAAAAAACAATATTTACAGCATTATCTATAGCCTTAGTTTTCCTTATGACTGTCACGGTTAATGCAAATGCTGAGAAAGAAATTAAAATAATAGTTAATGGTGTAGAACTTAAAGCAGAGACCGAGGCAATTATAATTGATAACCGGATAATGGTGCCATTTCGTGCAATATTTGAAGCATTGGAAGTAAACGTTGATTGGATACCAGATACGGAAACTATTATCGGGGAAAAATCTGATTTAATAATGGAGCTACAGTCTAATAATAAAATTGCCAAAATTAATGGAAAGGAAGTCGAGCTGGATGTAGCAGTAAAGGTTATTGATGGTCGAACGTTGGTACCGATACGTTTTGTAGCAGAAGAAATGAAAGCAAAGGTGGACTGGGATCAAAGTACAAGAACAGTTACTATAGCAGCAGATTCAAACATTTACGAAAATGATAATAAAAATATTGTTAATACTGTCGGAGAAGCTAGTTCTGAAAATATTATCAATACTATTAAGCACCTTACTACACAGCCACGTATAGTTGGTTCTGAGTTTGAAAGAGAAGTTGCTATTTTTTACGCTGATATTTTAAAATCTTACGGATATGAAGTTGAACTTCAGAGATTCCCTTTCAAAACCTTGAGTATAGATGAGATTTTGAGTATTAATAAGAATAAATCTCTGGATTTTAACTATACGACTTTTAATGGAACAGGAACTAATGTCATAGCTAGAAAACCAGCAAATTTAAATAGTAATGCAGATATTCTAGTTATCAGTGCCCATTATGATTCTGAATCCATCACTAATGGGGTTATTGATAATGCGACTGGTGTTGCTGCTGTTATGGAACTTGCAAATATGTTACAGGAAGTATCTTTAGATACTGAAATCAGATTTATTTTATTTTCTGGTGAGGAGAATTTCATGTATGGCTCAAGATATTACGTGAGTAAACTTAAAAAGGATGAATTAGAAAGAATTAATAATATCAATATTGATTCAATAGGGGAAGAAGGTGATTTGTATCCAATAATAGGTACATTTAATGGGAAGGCTAATGAATTGACATATTTGTTTGATGAATATCTTAATAATCAGTCCTTGGAAATTAAGAAAGGTCCTCCAAGCGATTATATTGCCTTTGAATATGCTGGATGTCCTGCAGTAACAATAGCCCAATATCCATCAATGCTACTTACCAATATTGGTGGATTGATAAGTGGTGATAAAATTGAAAGAATTGATATTCAAAAAATAAAAGAAATAACAGATATGTTGTACGCCATAATTGTAGAGAATTTTCTAAGAAAATAGCCTTTTGATTGTTTAAAATATAATGATACTCCTCTATAGTTATTATATGACTGCTTAATTAGTTATAAGAAACTTATTGAGTGTAATAAGATAATTTTTAGAAGATTATTTACAATACTAGAGCATCTAAAAACAACTTATGATATGACATAATAAGCTTTATGATGTTAGAAAATCTAGATAATAAATTTAGCCAATAAATTAGATTATATTAATGAGGAAATATGCTGAAGAAATTATTTCATATGATGAGAATTATGCTTATTTCTTTATTCTTGGAATTGAGATTGATGATGTGATGTAAAGTATAAATATGACATTTAATAAGACAAATTGAAAAAATGAAGTTGGAATAGATAGATGCTAAATGTCGAATAATTACCTACAGAAGATATTTACTTGGAAATTATAAAAGTTTAAGGAGCATATAATCTAACAATCTGCCCAATAGAAGATGATATATTAGCATATTTGTATAGTGTAAGCTTGAAATTAAAAAAGATTTGCATGTAGTTTTTTAAAATGGAACTACGATAAAAAGTATATAATATTTTTAAAAATTAAAAATGTAATTTCTATAAAGTAATTTTAAGCAATGCTTTATATTAATTATACGTTAAAGCTTATGATAAAAACTAAATAATTGCTTAAGCTGCAGGCCTCGACATTTTGAATTAAAGTGCCGGGGCTGATTTTACGCCCTTTTTCAATAATATGGTACATAAAAAAGCCGAGAATAACAAAATCGTTATTCTCGGCTTTTTTATGTACCGAAATTAAGGAGGCCAGTATGAAACGTTGAGAGACGTATATTGCTAGATATCCGCAGCCTTCTGATTTTTTCTAATTAACAAAATGAAAAAAATGGAGGGATACGGATGGCAACCTTTATGAATGCTTACATTCTTGAGAAGACTGAAAGTGGAAATAAAAAACAATATTATGTTTCATTTATTGACGGAAATTATGTACTTCACAAAATGGAGATTAACCTTGATATTTACTTTGCTTTATTTAAATTAAACAAAATTGATAGAAATCTTACTCGCTCTGGTGAAAGAAATTTGGAGCACTTAGATCTTACTGAAGAAGCTCTAAGTAAGTGCTCCTTAATAAAATAGAAAAAGGTGGAAGATATCATATTAGAAAAAGAAAAGAAGACTGAACTTTGGAGTGCAATTGGTTATATTAACATCCGAAAAAGAACATTATAAATAGTCTAGTCTATCATAAAAAAGATCTATGAGTTTCCGTTATAAGAAATAATATAAGAGGATTTAATGAACTATTTCTTAATAAAAATCTTAGCTCATAACATTAAAATATATAGTTCATGACAAATCATGGCATAGAAATATAAAATTGTTATAATAAACATAAGGTTAAGGGGATTATTTAATAGATATTTATAAGCTATAAATATCGGTTATTATTTGTCAAATCAAATAAGTAGATTTTACTATTACCATGAATTGATATATAGTAAAAAAATTAAGAAAGTGGACAAAAGTTAGCTGATTTTAGAATTTGAAGAATATATAATTGAATATAACAAGATAAGAAAATAAATAATTTAATTTTTGGACATGCCTTGAATCTTCATTACAATTGTATCTTTATCTTCTTATGTATAAGAGTTATTAATATTTTCAGTATTATCGGTACTAAAAAGCATAAGCAATTTAAATTTATGTCATTAGTCTCAAATAAGGAGGGATGGAAAAGAGATATATATAACAGTTGGAGCTACGTATTCAAATCGGCAATTAGGATATTGGACAGATTCAGCACTAAAGAAAATAAAACAATATATAAAAAGTGAAAAATTAAAAAAAGGAGTGGTATTATGCTTAAAATCAAAAAAGTATTGCCAGTTTTTTTAGCAATTCTAATGTTAATCCCAAGTGTTAATGTATTAGCACAAGAACATAACATCACTGAAAAAGATTTAAAACTAGAAGAATTAATATCATCAATAGACATTGACAGAGAATTAGATAATGCAATTAATGGGGTTATCGATAATGAAGTTCCTAAAGAAATAATAGATCAAATAAAAATTGAAGGAGATTTTATTTCTGAAGAATCTTTAATAGGAAATTTTTCTACATTACCTTCAGAAACCCCGGAAATAGAAACAGGTTATACAGTAAAAAAACTTGGAGAAATTGATGGTGAATCAGTATATTCAATGACAGCATATGCTAGACCTAAAGAAATAGAAGATAAAGCAACAAAACTTGGAGTTACTGCACTTGTTGGATTAGTTTGGATAGATAATTTCGGAATGGACAATGAACTAGAAAGTGTATTCTACGGATGGAAACCAACTGGTGATTCAAAAGTATCAAATAGAGAACTTAGAATTCTTATTGATAATGCAAATAAAGATGGAATAATTTATCCAAGAAGCGATGACTATAATCATTTTAGTTATTATAGAAAAGGATTTAGATTTAGTGCAAGTACAACTGCAAATGTTACTGATGGTAGAAATAAAGGGTCTATAACTGTTCTTGCGGAAACAAAATTATGGAATTAAATTTAAAAGTATAGCTATTAGAAGGGGTGAATTTTATTAAATTTAAAGATAATCTAAAAATATTTATCTCAACATTATCATTTTTTATAATTGGATTTACAATACTTCTAATAATTGCTAATTCAATAAATCTATATAATTATTTTAATATTTTTATAGTATATTCCTTTAAAATAATCTTAAGTATTTTAATAGCATTTATTATATTTTACTTAAAATATAATGACAAACCAAAAAAACAAAATTTTAAAAACTATAAAAAAGATTTAAAATTAAAAATTGTATCCACTATCTTTCTATCATTGATATTCATATATCATTCAAAAAATCCAATAAGACTATACTCATTAATGGATTATAAGGAATTTTATCTTAATTACAGATTAGTAATACAAGGCTCATTTACTTTATTGTTTATTCTCTCAATGATTACAACATATTTAATACTTGAATATAAATACATGAAAAAGACGATTAATTGATCGTCTTTTTTCTTTTTGCCAACTTCTTTTGTTATATAATTTTTTACTCTAATTGCTTTATAGAAATACGGCTAAGGTGAAAGCGGATATAGAAATCTCAACCCTCAAATATACCTTACTTTATATATTATAATTATGGTTTTACATTAAAAGAAATAGCACTGTTAGTAGTATGTTCCATTCGTGCTGTCAAGCATAGCATTGATGATGCAAAAAAGAAATTAGAAGAAAGAATAAAAAATTTATAAAAGCAGACTTCAAAATAGAGGTTAAATGTGGAAATAGGTGAAGGAATATTATTTTTCTCTTCCCTGTTTTTATTTTACAGGTTGTACTTTGAAAAATTAATATCCGATTACATAAATACATTAGCTGATGAGTCAGAAATGGATAAGCGACAATGGAAGATGCCCCAAGACCACCTGTATACGCAGATATGATTTCTGCTAATATAAAAGCCAGCCTTCTAAGGTGTCTAGTCTATCATATAAAAGATCTATGAGTTTCCATCATAAGAAATAATATGAGAGGATTTAATGAGCTATTTCCTAACAAAACCCTTAGTTCATGACATTAAAATATATAGTTCATGACAAATCATGGCATAGAAATATTAAATCGTTATAATAAACACATAACATGAATAAATTTAGTTTGGTATATAAGGAAAGGAGCAGTATCGGTCGAGTTAATTGACGTAATTATTATAAAGTATCTATTCTCTAGGTAATCGATTTTCTATGACATAAGATTTTTGCCTACCCAGTGACTGAAAGGATGGTTACATAAATACACTACCTTCTTCATGGATTGATATGTAGAGTTCCCCTTATCAATGAGAAATCAATTGGTAAATAATCATAAGCAATTTGAACTATACAATAGATATCTCTAGTAAGTTCTAAAACCATACAATTATCTAAAAGCAGATGTGCGACAAGGACATTGGTGCATATTCTGTACCATGGATCATATTAAATAAAGTAAATTATTAACATTTTTATCATATAAATATTATTTTAAACAATTTTAAAATATATAATATTTTAAGAAGTGGAGTGATGTTTATGATTGCACGGTATAGATATTAAAAAATTAACTATAATTTAAAATTTAAAACTGCTAAGAAAAAGGAAAATTAAAAACGGGAGGGCTTTATATGTTTAAAAAAAGAAGATTATCTTTTTTAGTAGCGATGCTTCTTATTTTAAGTTTTATCCCAACTGCATTTGCTTCTGCGAATAATTATAATTTTACCAGTATTAGTAGGGAAAATGAAGAAGCTATTATTACCTATGTTTGTGATCAAGTAATTGAAAGTTATGCAGAATATTATACAATCCCCAGTATTTCTGGACAAATAGTTTCGCTAATTACTGAATCAGATGGCATTCATGCAACTGTAGATGTGGGATTTAAAAAAATACTTTTGGCAAAGTCTGCATCTGAATTACCTTATATTAAAGGTCTTGAAAGTGAATTAGCTAATATCACTGATGATAATTCTAATTTACTTGCGAAAGAGCAGATTGATGCAAGAAAAAAAGATTTAGACGATAATTATATAGGCAAAGAACAAGAGGAAAATGCAACATTTAAGGTTATTATACCTATAGCTAAAGATGGTTTTAGTATAGAAGAATCCACAAATGTTGAAATTTGTTTTCAAAGTGAAACAGGAGAAATGAATATGTCAGACTTTGCTCCTGCTTCTGAAAGTGAACTTTTTAACAAAGGTGTAGAGGAAATTGATTCAATTCTTAAAAGTACTGATATTGAACGTTATGTGGAGATAGCTGCTAAAACTAATCCAAGCTCTGCTAAAGACTATGATAGAATTAAAGCAAGAGGGTATGTAAGAGATTATTCATGTGGGAAATGTACAACAAGTCCCCATGCTTGCCGAAATAAGAATTACCCATTTTATAATGGTAATGATTGTGCTAATTTTGTCTCTCAAGCAATTCACGCTGGTGGAATTGCAACAGAAAGCAATTGGAAATCAGGCACAAATACATGGGTTAACACAGGTTATTCCTCCTCAATTTATGGGCTTAAAGATTATATGGTAGACCAGGGATTTTTCTTTGCATCATCTAACAAGAACAAAGCTATGGCTGGTAGTATTATTTATTGGACCTCGTATTCCCATGTAGGTTTAGTAGATCAAAATGATACTGTAACAATGACTTTTTGTGCACATACGAATGACCGTAAATCATCATCTTTTAAAAACATAAGCGATGTTTCTTTTTATATACCAGTATGGGATTCATATGGTGGAGTTTGGACACCACAAAATTAAATAAGCACCCTTTTCCCCTTGTTCCAGAAAATTACCCTGGAACAGGGGAGAAAGGTAATCTAGGGGGCAACTATGAAAAAGTATAATTTAACTTGGATCATCTTTTTAGTGTTTCTATTAATTGTTACATTATCTGCATGTTCTGAAACAAAGGAAAATCTAATATATACTAATGATGAGTATGGATTTAGTATAGAATTTCCTGAAAGTTGGAGTGGTGAATTTGAAGTTATTCCATATGAATATGGTTTGGCTATAACTTCTCAAGTAAATGATATTGAAACACTTGCCTATATTCATAAGTATACAATTCAAGAATGGCAGGATTTAAATTATGGTTTAGAAATACCAGTACAACATCAGGTTTTGAGTGAAAATGAAGAAGTGGTTTTTATTTTAATTTATCCTGGAGATGTAAACTATAACATAGAAAATGAAGATTCTGTTAAAAGAAATGAAGAAATGACTACTGATCTGATGGAAGAAAACTTTATTTTCAATTGGCTTGATTAGGATAAAAAGGTACTGTATATCTTTTGTATAAATAGCAATTTTAATGTAAGAAAAATAAATTATATTATAGTTATTTGTATTTATGAAATTAATCCTATTAAAAAATTCTATTCAATAAGAGA
Organism: Tissierella pigra; assembly: GCF_009695605.1. Taxonomy (GTDB): domain Bacteria; phylum Bacillota; class Clostridia; order Tissierellales; family Tissierellaceae; genus Tissierella; species Tissierella pigra. The sequence continues at coordinate 248 of NZ_VUNQ01000060.1, read as the reverse complement.
TACAATTTAAGATATGGATTTGTTAAATAATATATAAGGAGATGTGCATATATAGGGGGTGATCCCGATGTAAGAGTACGCCATTTTAATTAAACTGTTTAAGTGATTTTTTGTAGTTAAAATACGAGCTTCCTGTGATACGATAAAAATAGAAAATCCTCACAAATAAATTAAGGTATAATTGTAATTGAGAGAAAACAATTCTTAATTTAAAGGAGGATCTACTATGAATTATAAACAAAATCAAA
>NZ_VUNQ01000006.1 GCF_009695605.1 Tissierella pigra | reverse complement strand
ATAAATTAAAATAACCTTGGCAAAGATATAATCAAGATATTTAATTGTAAGTTTTATCCAGTTTAATATTTCTTGTCAGATTAGAGATGAGTAGTTATCTCTAAAGCACAAAGTTATTTACATTCTCTAGAAATTTAAGAATAAATAAGAAAATCTTTTCATATTCTCTAGTATTAATTAAACTTTTTATATGTTATTCATTTTATAATTAGTTAAATATAGAAGTTCCATAGTTAATATTCTAAATCTATTGTTAAAATTCAAGATATGGTATATAATGGAAATAATTATAAAATTAAATATAAAAATACTTAGGTTCTTTATATAATAGAGATTAAAAGATAATCATGTGTAAATCATGAACGGTCCGGCCACTGTAAATGGAGAGCAATTTTTTGACACACCACTGGAAAAATTCTGGGAAGGTAAAGAAAAGCTACGACCCATAAGTCAGGAGAACTGCCTAAGCTATATTTTCATTAGCCTTCCGGGATTGAGGTTAGATGTAGTGACTATGTGTATTGATATATGATTAAAATGTCTTAACTCCTGGAAGTTAAGACATTTTTTTTATTTAGGGGAGGTGCTATGCAAAGGTGAATGATAAAAATGTTAGTTTAAGGCTTACAGATAAGGAAAAAAATCTTATAGAATTAATAAGAAATACGGAATTTGGAGAAATCAAAATTATAATTCAGAATAGTGAACCCGTAAGAGTGGAAGAATTAAAGAAGTCGATAAAACTATAGAATATGCTGACCAGAAAACTGGAGGCACTACTTGTAATAAGGTAGTGTTTTTTTGTTTTTGTAGAAATTAAGAGGGGAATTTGTATTGAAAAGATTTATACCTTTTACATTAGTTAAATTATGGAGGGGTAAAATGAAGAAAAATATCATAAAAAAATTAATTCTTTTTTTCATCTTAATTACATTAATCATTCCTTTAACAGGATGTTTTTCAGATAAGGCTGAGGGAGTAAGCAGTAATGAGGATTTAGAAATAGACTATTTTATAGAGAACAAAAAAGATGAAGAAAGTTTAAAAGCGACTTCCCTACTGGCACAGATGAGAGAAAAGTTATCATCAAAAAATGAGGATGAAATTGAAATTGCAATAGAGGAAGAAGATGTAGTTCAGCAGGATAAAAAGGAACTATCATTTTGGGAGAAATTAAGATTAAAAAATTCGGAGAAATCTAAAGACGAAGAATTAAGGTTTGTATTAAAAGATAAAGAAGAAGGAAAAGATAATGTAGAAATAAAGCCAGCAGAGGACAAGAAAAAAGATAACTTTTTTGAACAAAAGTTAAGGGAGAAGGAAAGTAAAAAGGAAGAAGAAAAAGAGAAGGAAAAAGAAGAAAAGAAAAAAGAGAAAGACAATAGTAGAAATGAAAATAAAGGGGAAACGGAAAAAGAAAAAGAGCCAGAGAAACAGAAACCAAAGGAAAATACAGTAACCCTTACTATACGTTGTGACACAGCAGTAAATAAAGATATGCATAAAGACCCTAAATTTAAAGGAATAGTACCAGAAAGCGGAGTGATCTTATCTACAACCACATTTAAAATAAAAGATGGAGATACGGTATTAAATGTATTGGAAGTCGCAAGGGATAAATATAAAATACAGATGGCATATAGAGGAAATAAAGAATCAGCATACATAGAAGGGATAAATAATCTTTATGAGTTTGATGGAGGACAATGGAGCGGATGGATGTATTGCGTAAATGGCTGGTATCCTAACTATGGAGCTGGAGTATATGTATTGCAGTCAGGAGATGTAATAGAGTGGAATTATACCTGTGACTTAGGAAAGGATCTAGGTCAAGAATGGCTAGGGAATTAAATAAGAGGAGAATATAATGTCTTTTATTGAACTAAGGAATATTAAAAAAGAATTTAAAATAGGAGAAAATATAGTAAAAGCTCTTGATGGAATCAATTTATCTATTGAAAAAAAAGAAATCATTAGTATTACTGGGCGTTCAGGCTCAGGAAAATCCACCTTATTAAATATTTTAGCAGGATTAGAAAAATCAACAGATGGGGAAATTATAATTGAGGGAGAGCATATTGAAAAGATGGGAGAAAGTCAGAGAATAAAATTTAGACGTAAAAATATAGGATTTATATTTCAGTCATATAACCTATTACCTCAATATACTGCCTTGGAGAATGTAGCTCTTCCTCTGGCATTAAAGGGAATTGAACCAAAGGAAAGAATTGAAAAAGCCAGGGAGATAATGAAACAAGTAGGGATAGAAACCCATGAGAATCATAGACCTAATGAGATGTCAGGGGGACAGCAACAAAGGGTAGGAATTGCTAGAGCACTGATAACAGACCCAGCTATTGTACTGGCAGATGAACCAACAGGTAACTTAGATACTAGAACAAGCATAGAAGTCATGGAATTATTAATTAATCTTTTTAAAGAAAAGGGGACAACTTTCTTACTGGTCTCCCATGATGAAGTAGCTAAAAATTATACTGAAAGAACTATTAATCTACTAGATGGCAAAATCGTAGATATTGAACAAATATTTAGGGGGACAATTTTAACATGAAGAAGAGAAAAATATCCATTCTTTGTTTTATACTAGCAGTTTTTATAACTGTAGCTATGGCTAACTCAGTTTGGGCAGATACAACTACAACACCTGCACCATCACCTGCTAGAAACCAAGATAAGGTAGAAGGATCAGATAAAAAAGCAATAGTAATAGCAGACACAGGTGCATCTGCTGCCTTTGGAAAACCAGGAGAGAACATTATCATAGAACTCCCTCTAGCTGTAAACAGGGAATACTTACCCACAAGAAAGTATGTACTTAGAAATATTACCATAGAACCAATTATACCTGTAAAGCAGGAGGATATGAAGAAGTGGCCTTTTGAAATAAACCAGACAAGCTATGTAAAAAAGATGGAAGATATGACCTATGGAAGCATGGCAGATGTTTTTTATAGCTTCAAAATATCTGAAACAGCCAACAAAGGACTTTATCCTGTTACGTTTTCAATAAATGCAACAGTGTGGAGATTAGATGATATAAATGGAACCGATATAAAAGAAGATATAGAATTTCAGCTTGTGACTTATGTAAATGTACTAGAAGATGGAAGCCAGTCACAAAAGATTAATGAGTTAGGAGCATTGGCAATAGCGTCAGTTGATGAAGATGGAGCCATAATACCTGCCCCTGCAGGAAATGCAGGAGAAAGAGTAAATCTTAGACTTCCCATTGTAAATAATGGAGGAAATCTATCAAATATCAGCATAACTCCAGTTATATCTACATCGTTGGATGAATGGCCCTTTGTAGTGGAAGCAGTAAACTATGGGAAGAGTCTGCCACATATGAAGCATGGGGATATAACTTTCTTAGAATATGATTTCAAAATTTCTCCCAATATATCTGAAGGAGCAAAACCAATTAACTTCAGAGCAACATATAAAGAAAATGACGTATATATGGAGAGCTTGTTTTCAGCATATATCAATGTAGCAAAGGGAAAACCAGAGATAAAGGAACTTCCAGATTCTGTGCCTAAGCTGATAATTACAGGATATAGTATAGAACCAGAGGTAGTGTATGCAGAAGATGAGTTTCAATTGGTTTTAAACTTCCAGAATACCTCTCATAGTTCAACTATAAAGAATGCAGGTATTGTATTGACTTTAGAAGAAAATAGTATCATGCCTGCTAAAGGAGAAAGTGATACTAGGTATATAAATTCATTGAAGCCAAGGGGAACTACAAGTAGTACTTTTAAGCTTAAGGCATTGCCTACAGCCTTAAATTCCACAACTACAATTGCAGTTACTATGGATTATGAAAATGAAAAGGTTGTAAAGGGCACTGCCACCCAAGGAATAGTAATTCCCATTAAACAGAAAATGGAGGTATCAGTAGAAGAGCCTCTAATCTATGATGAGGATACTGCCGTAGGAGATCCTATAGCCGTAAGCATGGCAATTGTAAATAAAGGAAGGACTAAGGCGTTTAATTTAGAAATTGATATTGAAAGTGAAGATATTCTTATGTTTGAAAAATATTATGGGGGAGATTTGATACCAGCAGGTAAACATAGTGCAGATTTTCAAATTATCGGAGGAAAGACGGGAACCCTGACAGGTGATTTTGTAATAACCTATGAAGACATAGATGGAGAGATATTTGAAGAGAGAAAACCTTTTCAGGTGGAAATACTTAGTGAAACCTCTGACACAGATAAGATAATTCAAGGAGAAATTCAACAGCCTAAGAAGAAATCAGCATTGCCTTGGATAGGAGGCACAGGAGGAATAGGAGCCATTGCTTTAGGATATTTATATAGGTTTAAGTGGAGGAAGAAATAATGAAGTTTTCAGATTTTTTTCGTATGGGATTTATAAATCTAAGGCGAAGAAAAGTACGAACTATTTTAACAGCAGCAGCCATGGCAGTAGGAGTAGCCTGTATAGTGGTACTCATATCCATTGGAATTGGCTATAACCAAACATATCAGGAGTCTATTTCTGAAATGGGAAGTCTGACGAAAATAGATGTAACCCCTCCAAGGGAAACCAAGGGAAAAGTAGCTTTACTAAATGATAAAGCAGTATCAGCATTTAAAAAGTTAAAGGGAGTAGAGGCTGTAACTCCTGTTGTACAAGTAGTACCATATTTAAAAGGCGGAAAGTATATAGCTCCCATTAGACTATATGGAATTGATTTAGACACAGCAGGAGACTTTCAGATAACTCCATTGAAGGGACAACTGCCGTTGAAGGGCACAAAGCTTGTACCTCAGATTATATTAACAGATGATGTGGCAGACTCCTTTGCAGATCCTCAAACATGGGAGCAAATTAAGGATATGAAAAACAAACATCTAATAGACCCCATGAAGGGAAATATTAGACTTACCTTTGATTATAATACATTATCAGGACAGTATGTAGAAGGAGAAGATGGCAGAGCAGTACCAAGTGGGAATATCTATAGGATAGAGGTAACAGGAATCACCAGTATGCAAAACTATACATATTCTACTTCAGGATTTATACAGCTTAAAATATTAGAGGAATTAATAGAAGCCAATGAGGATTTTTTGCCTCCTTCCAATACAGCTAATGATATGAAAAATATAAAAACCTACCCTTTAGTATGGATAAAGGCTGATGATATAAAAAATGTACAAAGTATTACAGATGTAATAAGAAAGGCTGGATTTGAGACTTATTCCTTAAACGATATGCTGGAATCCGTGAAAAAGCAATCAAAACAAATTCAGGGGATGCTGGCAGCCATTGGGGCAGTAGCACTTTTAGTGGCTGGTATTGGAACAGCCAATACTATGATGATGGCAATCAATGAGAGAACTAAGGAAATAGGAATACTCAAGGTTCTAGGAACTGATTTAGGAGATATAGTAAAGATGTTCTTAGTAGAATCTGCAATAATAGGAGTTATAGGAGGAACCATAGGACTTTTTGTTAGTCTTATATTGCAAGGAATATTACCTATACTATTGAAGGAGATGGAAGTTCGCTCCATTATACCAATTTGGCTAGCAGGAGGAGCAGTAATATTTGCAGTATTTGTAGCGGTAATATCTGCACTGGGACCAGCAATAAATGCTATGAGAGTCAGTCCCCAAGTGGCCATAAGGGCTGAATAATTAGCAGTTTGGTTAAAGTGTAGTTTATTATAAATAAATCAAAAGATTGGAGGTATATAGAGGACTAGAGAGAAACAGGGAATTACATCCATAGTAAAGACAGGAAACAGTAATCTTAAGGGATAAGCCCATAAGATGAGAGAAAGAGATTTATAAGAAGAAAGGGGATAAGAGTATGTTTAAGAAGTTTAACAACAAAAAAATATTTAGTTTATTACTAGCATTAGTACTAGTATTGGGAATGAGTGTATCATCATTTGCGGCGACATTGACAGATGACGGGATATTAGTAGTAAAAGCAATAGAGGGTTCAAATGAGTATACAGCAGAGATGAAATTTGTAGATGTAGGGGGAGTCACCAGATATACAGGATATATTGAGTTTTCTAATTCCTCAAGTGTGGATTTAAGCGACGTGGAGATAGTTGCCACAATCGCAGGGTCATATACTCTAGAAGTAGATGGAACTCCTTATACTCCAAATATGAGTGTGGATTTTAGTGAGGGGTATGTAGATTTTGTTCTAAAATCAGGCAGTACAGTTTACAGAACTTATCAAATGAATGCTAATATCCAAGGAACAAGTGTTTTGATATTTGTAACCATTGATTTGGAAAATGCAAATGATTGGTTAGATGGAACTTATACAAGTCCTAATACCGGAGGTTATGTAGCTCCTACAGCAGCAGCTTATCCTGCAGCAGCAGCTAGAGTACAGAATGCAGTAACTGGACTGGAAAGTGGTTCATTATTCATACCGGTAACAGCGGAAGTAGGAGAGTCAGCAATGGATGTATTCCAAAAGGCAGTAGATGGAACCAATCTTAATGTAATCGGTATAAACAGCGGCTATGTAAGTGAAATTGGCAGAGGCGCTGACCCGACTTTGCCAGATCTATTATTCCAAAAAACAGAAGGGGAGCCAGATTTCCCATCATGGGATTGGGAGAAGGACAGAACAGGCTGGATATATCTTATAAATGGTGAGGTTGCTAATATAGGAGCATCTCAATATATTATAACAGCTAGTGATAGTACCTTAACATGGGGATATACCTTTGACTGGGGTATAGACTTAGGAGGACCTGAGTGGTAGAAGATGAATAAGGGTAAGGGGCTTGTGCCCCTTACTTTTTACATAAAATAAAAGAATAGGAAGATTTATATGAAAAAATATTTAAAACTAAAAAAAATATTAAGCTTTTTTTTAGCAATTCTAATTTTATTTACATCAGGGAATATTTCCTTTGCTTCAATTAGTGGTAGAGATTGGGTAGTCTATGCTTTTCAATCAATAGAAACTAAAGAGCATTTTAGCCCGGGAATGATTGTTCCAGATAATATATTAAACACTACTGGAGCGATTAGTATAAACTCTACTTTTATCCCCATAAAGGTTAAGGAAGCCACCATAACAAAGGCGAAAACATCTGCGTATAGCAATTCAAAAAATGGAAACTGGAATCAACCGCCATTGGGAGAACTAGTTATTGATGGACAAAAGCGTAACTATGAACTACCTTTAAAGTATCTTTATAGATTTACCTATGATAATGATACTAGGGAAGACTTTATGCCTGTATGGCTTATGGAGAATTATGACAAAAGTCAAAGAGTAGACCCTAAAGATGTAGAGGATTTAAAGGAGGATTTTAAAGAGGCTTTAGATGTAATTCAGTCCTTGGCAGATAAAATTGCCAGACAGGGGGAACCTAAAAAAACTGGGGATTATCACCCTATGCATAAAAATTATGCTATAAATGCAATTCGAGAATGGAAACAGATACTCTTAACAACTACGAATTCCACAGAATTCAGCCAGTTTCTTTCCAGAGAGAAAATAGAAGCATCTATTCCACTGCTTTATGATGTAGTAAAGTATATAGAATCCCATAGGATAAATGAACCTGAGATACTTGATTTTAAAATCGGTGAGTATTCAGGTGTAATTGATAAAGAAAGTTCTTTAGTGAATTTATATGTTCCGGAGGGAATAGAGCCGGATAAATCTCAGGTGGAGATTATCACACCTGATTGGGTAATTGGAAGATATAAATCTGGAGATTTTGAAATAGGGAGTTCTGCAATTTATTCTATAAGACCTATAGATGCGTCCCATGACAAATATATAGAATACTATGGTTTAAAGGATTATAGTCATATGGAAAAGGAGTGGACAGTCAAAGTATTAGAAGAAGAACCTAGACTGCTGATTAACTCTTTAAATTATACCAGCGAATATGGGGAAAAAATAGGTGGGATAATAGGAGAAGATAGCATAGACTTAGATATACCATTTTATATTGATTCACAGGAACTATATCTGGATATCTATCATACAGGTGATGAAGCCTATTATATAGATGAAAATAATAATAAAATTAAAATTGAAAAAAATAAAAATGTAAATATAGAAAAGATAAATAGTATAAAAATCGTAAGGGACGATTTAGAAAAAACATATACCTTAAATGTAACTTTAGAAAGGTCTCATAATAATGAAATTCTTTATTTTGGTATAGATGACTATAATGTAAATATCGACCATGATAATGGAAGGATTAATATTACAGCACCCTATGGAACCGATATTACTGCTTTAACACCAGATATTGGGATAGATTATAGAGCCAGTGTAGTTCCAAAGTCTAAAAAAACACAGGATTTTACAAATCCTGTCATATATACAGTAACATCTGAATCGGGGGAAACTAAAGAATATGAGGTAATAGTATCACATGGTATTGCTTCTTCTGAAAATAAGATATTATCTTTTAAGGTAGGAACCATAGACGGGAAAATAGAAGAAAATAATATTAAAGTGGAAGTTCCAAACACAGAAAATTTAAGTAATATAAAACCCTTTATAGGGATTTCTCCAAATGCAAAAGTAAAACCTGCTAGTTCGGAGGAAGTGGATTTTTCAAAGGGAGAAATTGATTATACAGTGACTTCCCAAAATGGGGAACAAAGAGTATATAAAGTATCCGTAATCCATAGTCAGGAAGAAGCCGTTGGCCCTGATGAAGAATATATGAACAAACTTAAACAATTAAGAGACAATATATACAATAAATATAAAAATGAAGCAACTCATGAAGATTGGGAATGGATGAACATAGGATTATACGAAGGAGAAAAAAATGGCACCTCTGATGGGATAAGGAGAACGACTGAAGATTTGCCTCAACGATTCGACATGTATGATGAAGTAGGAGAATTATCCAGCAGTAAAATTACAGATTTTGCCAGATTTGCTATGACTTTAACTGCTATGGGAGTAGATGCTACTAATCTAGAACCATTCAAAATTTATGGTAAACCCTTTAAGACGGATTTAGGTAGACCTTTCGGGAAAGAAGTTGTCAATATAATGGAGATGATGTATAACGGGGGTATCGGCGGTATAAATGGAGGAATTTATTCCCTTATAGCTTTAGATATGGGGAATTATTCCATACCTGCCAATGCTGATATTACCAGAGATGATTATATTGAATTTTTGCTAAATCATGAATATGGTTCCGATCCCTATGGAATTGATATGGTAGCCATGCTGATGCAGGGATTATACCCATACCAGAATCATCCCGTCTATGGTGATAAAGTAATGGATAAATTAGAAGAAGGGGTAGAGTCATTCTTAGGGGATAAGCGAGGAGGAAAATCAGTTAAAGGAGTAGAGCCATTAAATGATGATTTCTTAGGGATTTCATGGGGAGATGTAAACAGCGAATCCACATCTCAGGCTATCATAGCCCTATGTTCCATGGGTATCGATCCTTTTTCAAATTATAGATTTTCCAGAGGACCAGAGGATAATATGATAGTCAATTGGATTAATAAATTTGCTACTCCTGCAAGGGACGGATTCGGACATACTAATAATAGTTATAATTTCATGGGAACTTATCAAGGAATGTATGCTCTTCAATGGTATATCAATTTTGTAGAAAATGGGGGAAAAGCCTATTCCTTATACCATGATGCAGTTCCATTTGATTTTAGCTCCAATTTCAGCGATAAAGCTGAAATCACCTATTTTGAGTTATTAGGTAAGGAAGGAATGATTGACCATGAAAATAGCACAATAACTATTGAGATTCCCATGAATACTACAGATGAACAGTTAAAGGTAAAACCTATTATAAAGATTTCTAAAAATGCAGTCATTAATCCAGCAATAGGGGTGCTTCAAGATTTTACAAAAGAGATTTCCTATATTGTAACTGCTGAAGACGGGAGTACAAGAAAGAACTATAGTATTATAGTTGAGAAAAAAGAAGATATATTAAGCGGAGAAAAAGAAATAACCTCCATTGGTATAAAGGAATTTCCCACTGCCAAAGTCAATATAGATAACCATAATAGAGAAATATCCATAATTCTTCCTAGCGATACTGAAGAATCCAAGTTGAAAAATCTAGTATTAGATATAGACTTTAAAGGTAAAAGCATAGAAGTTAAAAGCAAAAATCCTAATCCTAGTGAACCACAAGACTTCACTAAAGATGTAATATATATGATAAGGGCAGAGGATAGTTCCATAGCTGAATTTACAGTAAAGGTCTCAATTGAAAAGGAAGACTCATATGAATTTACAAAATTTGTGCTTCGTGGAGTAGAAGGGGAAATAGATACTATTTTCAATAAAATAGTGATAAATTTTCCGAAGGAAGCATCTAGAGATTATCTAAGACCAAATGAATTTGAATTTGAACCAGATGAAGTTAATACAACAGTAAATCCAGGTTATAAGGTAGTAGAGTCTTTTGAAGATGAAGAAGAATATTCAATAAATCCCTATCCAAATTTTCAAGATGGAGTAACATATACTGTAACATTAAACACAGAAATTGAAATTGGAGGAAATAGCGAAATTGAAAAATTCTCTATTGGAAATCATGTGGCGGAAGTAGTCGGAAAATCTATTAAATTAAAAATACCAAAAGGAATGACCAAGACGAAATTTATAGAAAGTTTAAGCGATCAGGAACCGGAAATAGAATGGAGTGGAAAGAGTATTGATCCTATGCCAGGAAGTGAAAATAATTCTTTAAAGTATGAATTCATAAATTCTCAAGGATACAAGGATTATAAAGATGATTTTCTAAAAGATTATGTTCTAACTGATAATGATAATAATGTAAACTTGTATACAGTTGAATTTATTGGCGGAAGTACATCTCCTGGTACAGGAGACGATGAAGAAAATGATGATATAGAAATAACCTACTTTACTGTAAATGGCATAAAGGCGACTATAGATAACGGAAACGGAAGGATTTTTCTAGATGTTCCATTTGAAATGGAAAATTACAAGGTATTTCCCATAATCACGGCAAGTGAGGGTACAAGTGTATATCCTGATTTAAGACAGCCTATAGATTTAAGGCGAAATAATATATTTACCCTTAAAAAGGGAGACACATATAAACACTATACTCTGATAGTAAGACGGGCAGAACCAAAGCCTGCAACTTTGCTTTGGCGATATATGGAAGAGGATTTAAATATACCTTATTATCAATTAGTTGAATAAAGGAGGAGACTATGAAGAATTTTATCAGAGGAGTAATGATATTTGTTTTAGTGCTTATAAACATAATAAATATAAACACAGCATTTGCAGAAACGGAACCAGAAACAATAACATTGACCATAAGGGCAGTTGTAAATGATAAAAAGATAGATGAATTGATAAATGCGGGAATAGTAGTAGAAAAAGATGGAGAGGAAGTATTAAAAAATACCGTAAAAGTAGAACTGGGGACAACAATAACAATAAGGGCAGTAGACGGAAATAAAAGCTTTTTTAAGGAATGGAAAAGACCTACTGGTGTGAATAATTTAGATTTTATTGAGCTATTCGGAGGCTCACATGAGACTCCAGAATTGACATTTGTGGTAACAGAAGAGTTTAAAACAAGAGAGATAAAAACCATAGAAGCCAGTTATAACCATTTTATTGAAATAGATCCAAGCAGAACGGACTTTGGAAAAGGGACTGTTGATATTGAAGTGACAGGAAAGGGAGCTAATCTTTACTCGAAGAATGGATACCCTTTAGGACAAAATAATGATATAGTAAAATTTAAAGCTGATGCAAAATCGGGATATGAATTTGAAAAGTGGGAGTTTATAAGGGCAATGCCCATAATAGGATTAGGGGCGGCATCAAATCAAGATGTGAAAGAAACTGATGCTGAAATAGAAATAATTCTTCCTGCAATACCTAAACAAGGCCCCTCTTTCCCTCAGAATTACCTTCCTGTAATAGCTCATTTTAAAGTTTCTGAAAAACAAAGCTACAGGGTATCCTTTAACACAAATGGAGGAAGCACTATAGAGGAGCAGCTAATAGATGAAGGAGAAAAAGTTGTAAAACCAGCAGACCCTACTAAAGAAGGATATAAATTTATAGATTGGTATATAGATGAGACCTTAGAAAATGTATTCGACTTTGATACAGTTATTTCAGAGGATACAACTCTATATGCAAAGTGGAAGGATAATAATAAAACCTTAGATCCTAGTGATTATATAACCAATATAAAAATTCCTATTAGTCCAAAATCTCCAGACATAAACACAGTTTTTTTTCATAAGTATGAGCTTGTGGATAATAAAATGCTTCTATATATAGGAAAGGATTCTTCTTCTTGGAAAAATCCGACTTATAATGCATTTCTAGGATTTACTGATCCAATTAACGGTATGGGAAGATTGATGAATGATAAGCTTGTTATAGAAACCACAGGTATAAAGGAAATAAAGGTGGATAATCAGGCAGAGAATGAAACTATCTCTGATCCCAAACTCATAAGTATTAAAGGTTTTGGAGCAGAAGCGGATAAATGGAGAGAAGGTATATGGTTTAATGATTTTGGTGCTAAGGTCATATATAAGGACGGTACGGAACTTAATAGATCCAGATTTGATAAGGATAAACCCCCTTTATTTACTTTTATAACAGAGAATGGAGATGAATTTACCTTAACTTGGGAAGCTATCAAGGTAGAGGCAGAAATTGAAGAACTGATTGAACTTACAGTAAAAGCCTCTGATACAACATATAATATTTATGACCCAGAAGTAAAAGCTGGTATTCTGCAAGAGAATGAACTAATAGGATATAAGGAACTTAAAAAAGAGGATAGAGTTAGTATAAAAGCAGAAGATGGTAACAAGAGTTTTTTTACTAGATGGAAAATATGGAGAACGGAAGATATTGATATAGATAATAAATTAAATATACTTTTAGGAGAAGAGATCACAAATAGGGAAATAGAATTTAAGATAGGAGATTATGCCTTTGAATTGGCAAAAAATTATAGATTACAAATTGAAGCACTATATAAGACATATACTATTATAGATACAACTCAAACATCATATGAGGAAGGAAATATAGATATTTTAGTATTTGATATGAACGGAAAGGAAAGGAAAGACTTCAACTCAAAGGACGGTTTCCCTCTTTCAGATACAAAGGATATAATAAAGTTTCGAGCAATACCCGAAGCTGGATATGCCTTTGATAGATGGGAATTTATAACTCCTGGTGTTGCAGGGACAGGTACTAAAAATCCTAATGTGAATTTAAATTCTCCGGTCATTCAGATTGAGCTTCCAGAAATGATTTCGGGAGGTGATCCTGAGAAGAACTATAACCTTAGACTTAAAGCTGTTTTTTCCGAAAATACTAAAAATATTGAAGAAATACTAGATATGGAAGATGAAGAATTCATCCAAGGATATGATAACTATCAATTGCCTTCAACAGTAAAGGTAAGATATGATGATGGAAATGGAGGTTTAGAAATAATAAACTGGAATGAATCCGTAGAAACAGCTATATTAGGAAAGAATATATTTACAGGTACTATTGGAGATACCGATGAAGTAGTAAAGATTAATGTCATCATGAAAAAAATCACAGACATCAATGAAGAAGATAAGATTCAAGAAATAACAGTTTATAGGGATTTCTTTGGGGAATATCAAAGCTATCGTTTGCCAACAACCATTGGAGTGAAATTGAATGACGATAGTGAGAGAAGCATAAATATTGGAGAATGGAAAGGCAAAGATGTATACTATAATGTTAATCATTACAGTATTCGTTACTACAACCACGATACCTATAAAGCAGAGGGTACAATAAAAGGTTTTGATGGGAAAATTGAATTAACATTAAATGTAAAAAGGGAATCGGAGAAGCTGAAACTGAAGGTTGAATTTAATTCCAATGGTGGTAGCTCAATCACTTATCAAGAGATATTAGAGGGTGAAAAAGTAACCATACCCCCTCAGAAACCTACAAAAGATGGGTATAGCTTTGCAGGCTGGTACAAGAATGAAGGATTAACACAAGAATTTGATTTTGATACACTAATTACAGAAAATTTAACTCTATATGCTAAATGGGAAGAGGAACCCGTACCTGAAACACTTGAAATAACATCTGTAGAGCTGACTGAAGATGGACAAGTGGTTTTCGAAGGAGTAAAGGTGGGAAATACATTTTCCATTACACTTCCTAAGGATTACAGTAAAGAGTTGGATGTAGGTCATATTCTGAAAGTTACAGGAACTGAAGGCTCATGGCTTCAACAGGATATAGGACATGGGGCTCCTATAGAGAAGTGGGCTGCGGGAGATGTGGCCAATAGCATTCTTGTAGAATACGGACCTAAAAAGTTTACCATATCTAAAGATGGTGAGTCTCGGATTTACTATATAGAAATTAAATCCTTTGAAGAAGAAATACAGAGATATACAGTAAACTTCAACTCCAATGGAGGAAACAGTATATCTCCACAAGAAGTAGAGGAAGGTGGCAAGGCTGTAAAACCAAGTAATCCAACTATAAATGGATATAGCTTCATAGGGTGGTATAAGAATTCAAACTTAACCCAAGCTTTTGATTTCAATACTCCTATAGATGGAAATATAACCCTATATGCAAAATGGGAAAAAGAACCTACTAATGAACTGCCTAGAATTCTAAAATTTTCTCTTTTAGGCTATGAAGCTTCAATAGATGATAGAAATGAAAGGATTACTATTAATATACCTTATAATATGGATCTAAGCAATCTTGTTCCAAGTATTACAATAACTGAAGGGGCTACTATTTCTCCAAGTAAAGATAGTGCAGTAAATTTCAACCGTACTGTTTATTATACAGTATATGGATCAGGTAATACTCAAAGGACCTACCGTGTAATAATAAATATACCATCTGATAGAGATTCAAGTTACTGGGATGATTATTATGATAACTATAAAAAGGAACGAGACGATTATTATAAGAGAAGGGGAGAAATCTCTTGGTGGGAATTAGCAAAGGAAGCAAAAGAAAAAAGAGCAGAAGAGGAATTGAAAATAAAATCTGAAAGAGACGAGAAGTTAGTACTGAAGGAAAGGGCAAAGATTTTAAATGATGTAGGTAAGATTGAATCGAGAGCTAGAAATAGCCGCAGCTCTTTGATGATAAATGATCGATTTAATCATATAGAAATCAGACCTACTGTTTCAGATTTCAAATCAGGATTCAGTAATATAATAACCATACCCAAAGATGTTCTGCCAAATTTATTAAAGGGAGAATATGAATTCATAAAATATCATACTGGGGTTGTAAATATAGAGATATATCCATCTATGGAAACAGCATCTGGATTAAAACTAAATTTATGTGACATACCTAAGGATATACGAGAAAAATGGAATAAAGTAAAGGGAAAGGGTTATATATTCCAAGTAGAATCGGATTCTACTAAGGGTGGACTTTCCTATGAAATAAATCTAGAAAAACAGTATCCAGTGGAAAAACTTAGATTTGTAAAATACAATTATATGAAGGGGAATTTTGAAGATGTTTCTCCTGAGAAATGGTATGTATTCAACGGAAAACTTCGTTGTGATAAGGTTTCATCAGGGATTTATGGAATAATATACAAGGACTAGAATATTAATTGAAATATATAGATAGGGAGGGTTAATATATGAAGAATAAAGTCAAAAATTTATGGAGGATTACTTTTCTTATTATATTAAGCTTTAGCCTTATATCATGTACTGTTACAACATCCTCAACAGATTATAATATAGAAGAAAAAATAGTAGAAACAGCTAAATTTATGCAAGAAACTATACCTGATCCAACAGTGTCCTCCATAGGAGGAGACTGGACTATAATGTCTTTGGCAAGGGCAGATATAGAGATTCATAAGGATTATTTTGAAAACTATTATGATAATGTGGTAAGCATTCTTGAAGAAAATCAAGGTATACTCCATGAAAGAAAATATACGGAATATTCTAGAGCTATTCTTGCTTTAACTGCCATTGGAAAGGATCCTTCAGATGTGGCTGGATATAATTTGCTTGAAAAATTAGCAGATTATGAAAAGGTTATATTTCAAGGGATAAATGGACCCACATTTGCATTACTAGCCTTGGATTCCAAAAACTATGAAATTCCTTTAGTTCCAGAGGTAAAGATTCAAGCTACTAGAGAAATGTATATAGATAATATATTAGAAAGGCAACTACCAGACGGAGGGTTTTCCATAGCAGGTGATGATGCTCCTGCTGATCCAGATATGACAGGAATGGTATTGCAAGCTTTATCAAAATACAAAGATATGGTTAAGGTAAAGGATGCTATAGATAAGGCTGTGGAATGTTTATCTAAGCTTCAATTGGAAGATGGAGGATATGAAAGTTGGGGAGCTGCTAATTCTGAATCTGTAGTGCAGGTTATTATGGCTTTAACAGAGCTGGGGATTGATCCAAATGACAGTAGATTTGTAAAGAGTGAAAAAACGTTAATAGATAATTTAATGACTTTCTATGTAGATGGTGGAGGCTTCATGCATATAAGAGAAGGTGAAAAGGAAAATGGAGGAGCACAAGCGGGATTAGTAGATCCTATGGCAACAGATCAAGGAATGTATGGAATAGTAGGGTATCAAAGATATATGAACAATATGAATAGTTTCTATAATATGACTGATGTGAATTAACTATAACTTAGGATATAAATTAAGGTGATAAAAGATGAAAAATAGAAAAGTTAAAATAGGAATATTTGTAATCTTTGTATTGATAGTTACATTTTTTTGGGGTGGAAACAAAACTGTAAATCCTCTTGATTCCAATGAGATTTATGTAGATATTGACATAAATCAGGATGAAATAAATAAGGAACAAAAATTAGAGAAACAAAACATAATAGAAGAAGATAAAAATAATAGTGATGAAAAGGATAAATACTTAACAGACCCAGTTCCAGAGGGAAAGCCAAATCCAGTTGAATGGCAGGATATAACCATAAATAAGGAAAAACAACTGACAGCAACTCTATCTGTTACAAGTAAGACCATATTAAATAATATACATTTATTTAATAAAGATAAACTTGAAGTGCTGCCTGAGGATGGAATTATTTATCCCCCTCAGACAGTAAATTTCTACGAAGGAGAATCTGTATTCCATGTTTTGCTAAGAGAGATGCAGGCAAATAAAATTCATATGGAGTTTGTAATGACTCCAATATACAATAGTCATTATGTAGAGGGAATAAACAATATATATGAGTTTGATTGCGGAGAATTAAGTGGATGGATGTATAAGGTAAATGACTGGTTTCCCAATTATGGATCTAGCAGATACCTATTAGAGGATGGAGATATAATAGAATGGATTTATACCTGTGATTTAGGCAGGGACATAGGTGGCGGTTTTGCTGTTACAGGAGGAGAAGAATGATGTATGATAGTTTTTCTAATTTTCACCCTATAGTAAATTTCATATATTTTTTAGCTGTATTAATCTTTAGTATGTTCTTTATGCACCCTATATTTCAAATAATAGCTTTAATATCAGCTATTACTTATTCAATTATGATAAAGGGATTAAGAAAAGGTATAAGATTCAATATTATATATATGATGCCAATGTTATTGTTTATGGCAATTCTCAATCCTTTGTTTAACCATGAGGGAGTTACTATATTATTTTATCTAAAGGATGGAAATCCAATTACATTAGAATCCATATTCTACGGCATAGCTTCAGCTACTATGTTTATTACAGTTATTATATGGTTTTCTTGTTATAATGCAGTTATGACCTCCGATAAATTTATCTATTTATTTGGGCGGATTATACCTTCATTATCTTTAATTTTTTCAATGACTCTTCGGTTTGTTCCAAGATATATAGAACAAATAAAGGTGATTTCCAACGCACAAAAATCTATAGGCAGAGATTTATCTCAAGGAAATATTATTAGAAGGGCTAAAAATGGAATCAAAGTATTATCCATAATGACCACATGGGCATTGGAAAATGCCATCGAAACAGCGGATTCCATGAGGTCAAGGGGCTATGGATTACCTGGAAGGACTAGCTTTTCTATATTTTCTTTTGATAATAGAGATAAAATAGGAATTTCAGCCATATTACTATTAGTGCTGGTTATTTTAACAGGGGCATTTAAAGGAGAAAACACAATTAGATTTTTCCCATCTATTAAATTTAGTGAAGTAACAGGATTTAGCCTACTGGTATATCTAGCATATTTAATATTATGTATGATGCCTGTAATTATAAATATTCAGGAGGAAGTTAAATGGAAGTCTATAGAATCAAGGATTTGAATTTCACATATCCATTAATGGATAAAAAGGCATTAAATAATATAAATCTTATAATAAATAAGGGTGAATTTTTAACGATATGTGGGAAATCAGGTTCAGGAAAGAGTACTTTGATTAGACAATTAAAAACTATACTTTCACCTCATGGAAAAAAAGAAGGTGAAGTATATTTTTCTGGACAACCTCTACCAAAGGTTGAACATAGGATTCAGGCTTCTCAAATCGGATATGTATTTCAAAATCCAGATAATCAAATAGTAACAGATAAGGTTTGGCACGAGTTAGCTTTTGGACTGGAAAGCCTAGGATATGATAACAAAACCATCCGAATTAGAGTAGCAGAGATGGCTAGTTTTTTTGGTATTCATAATTGGTTTCATAACAAGGTAACTGAGTTATCAGGAGGACAAAAACAAATTCTAAATTTAGCAGGTATAATGACAATGCAGCCTTCTGTATTGATTCTAGATGAGCCTACATCTCAGTTAGATCCCATTGCTGCCTCAGAATTTATTGAAACCATAAAAAAAATCAACCAAGAATTAGGTACAACTATTATAATGACTGAGCATAGATTAGAAGAAATAATTCCAATATCAGATAGGGTTATAGTTATGGATGAAGGAAGTATTATTAGTGAAGGTACACCTGAAGAAGTTGGTAAAGATTTACATAGAAATAACCATCCAATGGTTCATAGTATGACATCAGCTATGCAGATATATGCAGGAGTAAGAAATCAGTTGCCTTATCCTATTACGGTGAATGAAGGAAGACGGTGGATTGATTCGTTTATGGAAGGAAAAGATATAAAGATAAATTCTGTAGAATCTATAAGAGAAAAAAGAGATGTAATAATAAAACTTAAAGATATTTGGTTTAAATACGATAAAAGCTTACCTGATACCATTAAAGATATGTCTTTGGAAGTAGAAAAAGGGGAAATATACTGTATATTGGGAGGAAATGGAACTGGAAAGACTACAGCATTATCAATTATTAGTGGAATATTAACTCCTTATAGAGGTAAGGTTTTCATAGGGAATAAAAACCTAGCTAAGATGAGTACCAGAGAAAAATTCATCAATAATCTAGGGGTATTACCTCAAAACCCTCAACACTTATTTGTAAAAAAGACTCTTGAGTTAGATTTGTATGAAATGTTGTCAGAGTTAAAGATACCTAAAGAGGAAAAGTCTCAAAAGATTAAAGAAGTAGTAGAGCTAACTGAATTGGAGAACCTATTGAATCGGCATCCCTATGATTTAAGCGGTGGAGAACAGCAAAGAGGGGCTCTTTCAAAAGTATTATTACTAGAACCTAAAATATTGTTATTAGATGAACCTACTAAAGGGTTAGACAATTTTTTTAAGGAGAAACTTGCAAAAATTCTTAAAACTTTAAGTAATAAAGATGTAACAACTGTAATGGTGTCCCATGATATAGAATTTTGTGCAAAACATGGAGATACTTGTGCTATGGTTTTTGACGGAAATATAGTCAGTTCTAAACCAACTAAGGAATTTTTTGCTGGGAATAGTTTTTACACTACATCTGCAAATCGTATTTCTAGACATATTTGTTCAAAAGCAGTAACTATAGAGGATGTGATTAGATTATGTCAAGAAAATATTTAGGGGAGAATTTTTTAAAGTCTAGAACTTTAATCTCAGCAATTATTATTTTAGTACTGATTCCAATAACTATTTTTTTTGGAATATACTTTTTAGATGATAGGAAATATTATTTCATTAGTGTTTTGATTATTATTTACACTATAATCCCATTTATAATGATATTTGAGAAACGAGAGCCACGGGCTAGAGAATTGGTTGTCATAGCTGTATTAACTGCCATAGCTGTAGCAGGGAGAGGTGCATTTTATATGCTACCTCAATTCAAGCCTGTTGTGGCAATTGTAATTATTACTGGGGTGTCACTTGGACCAGAATCTGGTTTTCTTGTGGGAGCAATGACTGGATTTGTATCTAATTTTTTCTTTGGACAAGGTCCTTGGACACCGTGGCAGATGTTTTGTTTCGGAATAATTGGATTTTTAGCAGGCATATTATTTCAAAAAAAAATTCTTAAGAAGACCAGATTATCATTATGTATTTATGGTGGGTTATCTACATTTTTCATATATGGTGGAATCATAGATATTGGAAGCCTTCTAATATTTACTTCTAATTTTTCATGGAAAGCTTTATTAGCAACTTATATTTCAGGGTTTTGGTTTAATATTGTTCATTCTATTTCCACAGTCTTTTTTATATTTTTCATTTCTCAGTCTATGATTGAAAAATTAGATCGGATTAAAATTAAATATGGTTTGATTGAGATAGAATAGTATTGAAGTTAAATTTTTATTAGTTAAGACCCTATATATTTGAAAATAATGGGGAATATATAGATTACTATTTAATATGTATAAGTCTATAAACTATTGATTTTATGCTTCTACTATGTTAAAATAGTAATGTTTTAGGGGATATATAAATTGTTGGGAGGTGTAAATATGACAATATTTTTCTCAGTAGTAGTACTTATATCAAGTTTATCATTAATAGTTTCAGTAGTAATGCAGGAAGGCAGTGAAAGCGGTTTAGGTGCCATAGGTGGGGGATCAGAACCATTATTCGGTAAGTCAAGAGGAACAAGCCGTGAAGACATGCTTAAAAGAATAACAGTAATATCAGCTGTTATCTTTATAATATCTACTTTAGTTTTAGCAGCTAAATAATAAAGGAGGAATAAAAGATGAATTTGGCATTAATTTCTGCGCCAGTAGTAGGTATATTGGCGCTGTTATTTGCTTTTTATAAAGCAAACAGTATCAATCAGGTTAGTCCAGGGAACGATAGGATGAAGGAAATTGCAGCTTATATCGCAGACGGAGCCATGGCTTTCCTAAGAAGACAATACAGGTCTTTAGCAATCTTTATAGTAGCACTTTTTATTATTTTATCATTTGCACCAGGACTTGGTTTAAGTACTGCAATTTGTTTCTTATTTGGAGCATTATTCTCTATTGCAGCAGGATACTTCGGTATGAAAGTGGCTACTAAAGCCAATGTAAGAACTGCAAATGCAGCGAAAGAATCAGGTATGACAAAAGCGTTAAACGTTGCATTTTCAGGTGGAGCAGTAATGGGAATGTGCGTTGTAGGATTAGGGCTTTTAGGAGTAGGTCTATTCTATATAATATACGGAGACGCAAATATTATAACTGGATTTGGACTTGGAGCTTCATCTATAGCATTATTTGCAAGAGTTGGTGGAGGTATTTATACTAAGGCAGCAGACGTAGGAGCAGATTTAGTAGGTAAAGTAGAAGCAGGTATTCCAGAAGATGACCCAAGAAACCCAGCAGTTATAGCAGATAACGTTGGAGATAACGTTGGAGACGTAGCGGGTATGGGTGCAGACTTATTTGAATCCTATGTAGGAGCTATTATATCAGCAATTACTTTAGGAATAGTTGCATATGGAGAAAGTGGAGTTTACTTTGCTCTTGCACTTTCAGCAGTAGGAATCATAGCATCAATTATAGGTGTTTATTTTGTTAGAGGAGATAAAGATCCTCAAAAAGCATTAAATAATGGTACATTAGCTAGTTCAGTAATTACTGTAGTAGTTGGTTTCTTTTTAAGCAATTATATGTTATCATCAATTAAACCATTTATTGCAATATTATCTGGACTTGCAGTAGGTCTTATTATAGCTAAAATAACAGAATACTATACATCTGGAGATTATAAACCAGTACAAAGAATTGCGAAAGAATCAGAAACTGGAGCATCAACAAATATTATAGGTGGATTATCAGTAGGTATGATGTCAACAGCTATGCCAATAGTAGTAATTGCTATAGGTATATTAGTAGCTTATTATGTATCAGGTGGATCAAGCGAACCTGCACATGGACTATATGGAATTGCTTTAGCAGCAGTAGGTATGTTATCAACAGCAGGTATGACTATAGCAGTAGATGCTTATGGTCCAATAGCTGATAACGCTGGTGGAATCGCAGAAATGTGTGAGTTACCAAAAGAAGTAAGACAAATTACAGATAAACTTGACTCAGTAGGAAATACTACAGCGGCAGTAGGAAAAGGATTTGCAATAGGCTCAGCGGCTCTTACAGCTCTTGCATTATTTGCTTCCTATACACAAGCAGTAGGTTTAACAAGTATAGACATGACTAAACCAACAGTTATAGCAGGTGCATTTATAGGAGGTATGTTGCCATTCCTATTCTCAGCTATGACAATGGATGCAGTAGGTAAAGCAGCATTCTCAATGATTGAAGAAGTAAGAAGACAGTTTAGAGAAATACCTGGTATTATGGAAGGAAAAGCAACTCCTGAGTATGGTACTTGTGTAGACATCAGTACAAAGGCTGCACTAAGAGAAATGATAATTCCAGGATTATTGGCAGTAATAGTACCTGTAGTTATAGGTCTTGTACTAGGTGCAGAAGCATTAGGTGGATTATTGGCAGGAGCATTAGTTACAGGAGTACTAATGGCTATATTTATGTCAAATGCTGGTGGTGCATGGGATAATGCTAAGAAGTATATAGAAGAGGGAAATCATGGTGGAAAAGGTAGTGAAGCCCATAAAGCGGCAGTTACTGGAGACACTGTAGGAGACCCTTTTAAAGATACTTCAGGACCGTCATTAAATATCCTAATTAAACTTATGACAATTGTAGCATTAGTATTTGCAGGATTATTTGGAAGCGGAATATTTTAATTAAAATCTCTAACATAGTTGCACCCCAAATGTTATATGGTAGACATTTGGGGTGTATTTTTATAGTATAAAAATCTATTTCTATATGATATAATTATGTAGTTGAGGACATAATTATATATAAAAGAGTATAGAAAGGTAGTAATGAAAATGAAAGTAGAAGATACAAAATTAAATTACATAGTAGAAGGAAAAGGAAAAGATATACTTATACTTCATGGTTGGGGAGCAAATATAAATACTGTACTTCCCATAGTAAATATACTTAAGAATAAATTTAGAGTACACGCTTTAGACTTGCCAGGCTTTGGAGAAAGTACTGAACCATCTGAGCCAATAGACTCTTTTAAATATGCAGAAATAGTTAAAACTTACATTGATAATATGGAAATTGAGAAGGTTACTTTAATAGGTCATTCTTTTGGAGGGAAATTATCTATTATACTGGGAGCCAAGTATCCAGAACTAGTGGAAAAAATAGTTTTAGTAAATAGTGCAGGATTAATACCAAAGAGGGGACCTAAATATTATTTTAAAGTATATAGCTTTAAGACTTTGAGATTTCTATATAAAACCCTTTTTTTCTGGATGAAAAATGAAGAAAAAATGGAAAGATTTTATAAAAAATTTGGATCTACTGATTATAAGGATTCATCAGGAATCATGAGAAAAATATTGGTTATAGTAGTAAATGAAAATCTATTGCCATTATTAAATAAAATAAAAGCTCCCACATTACTTATATGGGGAGATAAAGATACAGCAACTCCGCTATATATGGGGAAAATAATGGAAAGAGAAATAAAAGACTCAGGTTTAGTAGTATTAGAAGGTACAGGTCATTACTCATATTTAGATGATTATCAAAGATTTACAGTTATATTGAGGAACTTTCTACAGTATGATGCAATATAGTATATAGTAAAGAGCTTAAAATAGCGAATAGTTAAGAAAGAATAACTATTCACAATATAGTGGGGTGTTTTTATGTTAATTATATTTATTGTTATAGGTATTATTGCTATAGTTTTAATAGGAAACAGATCAAAATATTTATTACATATGATGCAGCTTGAGGGGTATAATTCAGAGCAATTTGAAAAATGGATAAATAACAATAAGAAAAAGGCATTTTCTTGGAAAAACAACACTGGTGATACCAAAAAACCATTAGTATTTACAAATAGGGCTAAGAGGCTATATACAGCTAATTTAGTGGCAAATAGTATATTTATCTTGTATTTTATATTTAAAGTCAGTATATTACGTGAGCTTTCTAATTTATTTATTGCTCTAAATTCAATTATATTAGTAATTCTAATTGGGATACTTTATTACCTACAACCTTTAATGTTCTTGGCAGTAAATAAAATAATCAGTCCCATGGAAAGAAAAATCAATATGAAATTTTACGAAGAAGCTCAAGAAAGGATAAAAAATAGAAAAGATTTAAATATAGTAGGAATTACAGGAAGCTTTGGAAAAACCAGTACAAAGTTTATACTGGGGACTATATTAGGTGAAAAATTCAAGGTATTAAATACTCCAGAATCATATAATACTCCTATGGGTTTATCAAAGGTAATAAACAATGATTTAACAGAAGAACATGAAGTATTTATTGCAGAGTTAGGAGCAAGAAATATAGGAGATATAAAAGAAGTCTCTGAATTGGTTCAGCCTAAAATAGGTGTTCTTACTTCTATTGGACCCACCCATATGGAAACTTTCAAAAATATTGATAATATAATGAAGACAAAGTATGAGCTAATAGAAGAATTACCACCAGATGGTGTAGCAATATTTAACTATGATAATGAACATATTAAAAAACTAGCAGATAAGACTTTCAAAGAAAAGATACTTTATGGATTTGAAAATATAGAACAATTAGACTTATATGCTGAAGATATAGAAGTGTCAGAACTGGGTTCTACTTTTACTGTCAAGGATAAAGATGGTAACTCTATAAGATGCACTACTAAGTTATTAGGCAAACATAATATATATAATGTTTTAGCAGGAGTGGCAGTGGGAAAGGTTTTAGGTTTATCTTTTGAGGAAATTAAAGAAGGAATAAGAAAAATAGAACCAATACCTCATAGATTAAATATAATGAATCCAGGGACAGGAATCATAATTATAGATGATGCCTTTAACTCTAATCCCATAGGAGCTAAGGCTGCTTTAGAAGTATTATCTCAGTTTAAAGAAGGCAGAAAAATAATAGTGACTCCAGGAATGGTAGAACTAGGTGCTATGGAAAAGGCTGCTAATAAAGAGTTTGGTATAAATATAGGAAAAGTTTGTGATTATGTAATATTAGTAGGACAAAGTAGAACAAAGCCAATATTCGAAGGATTAATGGAAGTAAACTATAGTAAGGATAATATATTTATTGTAAATACATTAGATGAGGCAACAGGATATATTCAAAAGATAGCAAGACCAAAGGACATTGTCTTATTTGAAAATGATTTGCCAGATAACTATAGTGAATAATATATAAGGAGGTCCTCTATGTGAAGAAAATCGGTGTATTTTTTGGGGGTAGAAGTGCAGAACATGAAGTATCTGTAATTACAGGTATGCAAATAATAGAAAATATAGATAAAACCAAATATGAAGTAGTGCCTATATATGTAAGTAAAGAAGGAAAATGGCTAACTGGTAGTAGTTTATTAGATTTTAAGAATTATAAAGATGGAAAATTTAAGGATACAAAGGAAATAATACTATCTCCTAACTATGAAGATAACAATGTATATGCCCATCCTGAAATAGTAGGTTTATTTGGTAAAAAAATAATAGATAAAATAGATATAGCCCTTCCTGCATTTCATGGAATGAATGGTGAGGATGGTACTGTACAGGGTATATTTGAACTTATGGATATTCCGTATGTAGGCTGTGGGGTATTGGGTTCAAGTGTGGGAATGGATAAGGTCTTAATGAAAGATGTCTATAAAGCAAATAACTTACCTATAGTTGATTATACTTGGTTTTATAGATCAAAATGGTTAAAAGATAAAGAGCTGGTTATAAACCAAGTTGAAAAAAAATTATCTTATCCTATGTTTGTTAAACCTGCTAATTTAGGCTCAAGTATAGGAATTACCAAAGCTAAAGATAGAGATGGACTTATATTAGCCATAGAAATAGCAATTAAATATGATAGAAAGATAATCATAGAAAAAGCAGTAGAAAATTTAAGAGAAATAAACTGTGCTGTAATGGGATTTGATGAAGAGGTTATAACTTCTTTATGTGAAGAACCTATTGGTTGGGAAGAAATTTTAACTTTTGAAGATAAATATGTAAAAAGCAATGAAAAAGGTGGAAAAGTCAGTGGAGAAAGAAGAATAATACCTGCTGATATTGATGAAGAAATTAGAGTAGAAATAGAAGAATTGGCTAAAAAGGCATTTATAACTATAGATGGCAGAGGAGTCTCAAGAATTGATTTCTTATTAGACCAAAATAATAAAGTGTTTATAAATGAAATAAATACTTTACCAGGCTCCATTGCATTTTACTTATGGGAAGGAAAGAATTATTCTTTCACTAAATTAATAGATGAATTAATAAATATTGCAATTAAGGTTCATAAAGAGAAGAAAGATAATATATACTCTTATGAAGCAAATTTATTAAATAGAACTAGTTTTGGTTCTAAAATTAAGTAGGGTGAGCAAAGCTCACCCTTAATCTTTAATTATATAATATAAAGTGGATTATTATTGGAAAAAGGGTAAATACTAAAAGTAAAGAAAAATATAGAATACTCCAAAGGGAGGAATAGAAATGAGCATTAGAGAAATAATTATTGAATTTATGGAAGAAAAAAAATATAGTCCCATGTTAAAAGAAGAACTAGCAGTTCATTTTGATATAGGACGTAGAGAATTAGAAGACTTTTATAATATATTGCAAGGCTTAGAAAAAGAAGGAATAATTATAAAAGCGAAAAATGAAAGATATGGATTAATAGATAATGACTATTTAGTAGCTGGTATTTTAGAAGGACATGAAAGAGGATTTGGATTTGTTGTATCTAAGGATAAAATAAGGCAAGATATATTTATTCCCGCTGAAAATATGAATGGAGCTATGCACGGAGATAGAGTAATTGCTAATCTTACAAAGAGACAAGAGGGACAACGTAGAGAAGAAGGAGAAATAATTAGGATTCTTGAAAGAGGAAACAAAACTATTGTAGGAACTTTTGAGGATAATAGAAACTTTGGATTTGTTGTACCTGATGATCGTAAAATTGGATATGATATATATATTCCAAAGGCTAAGACTATGAAGGCTAAAACTAGTCAAAAAGTAGTTATAGAAATAACACAGTGGCCAGAACCAAGGAGAAATCCAGAGGGTAAAGTAATAGAAGTCCTTGGATACTTAGATGAAAAAGGTACAGATATTTTGTCTATTATCAGACATTTTAACTTACCAGAGGAGTTTCCCAACAGAGTACAAGAAATTGCAGAAAGAATTCCTCAAGAAGTAGAAAAAGATGAGGCAGCAAGAAGAGTAGATTTGAGACATTTAAATACCTTTACCATAGATGGAATAGATGCAAAGGATATAGATGACGCTGTATCAATTGAGAAAAAAGATAATGGAAATTATTATCTTGGAGTCCATATTGCAGATGTTGCTCACTATGTTAAGGAAAGGGCAGTTTTAGACAAGGAAGCATTTCAAAGAGGTAATTCAGTATATTTAATAGATAGAGTAATTCCAATGCTGCCAAAGGAACTTTCCAATGGAATATGCTCCTTAAATCCTAATGTAGATAGATTAACTTTATCTGTAATGATGGAAATAGATAAAAAAGGTAAAGTAGTTGACCACGAAATAGTTGAAGGACTAATCAATAGCAAACAAAGACTAGTATATGATGATGTTTCTGACTTCTTAGAAAATGATGATGAGGAAGCTAAGAAAAAATTGGTTAATGTAGCAGATGATCTGAAACTAATGGAAGAACTATGTCATATTCTATATGAAAAAAGAGAGAGAAGAGGAAGTATAGACTTTGAATTTCCAGAAACTAAGATTATCTTAGATGAAAAAGGAGTACCAGTGGAAATAAAAAAAGAAGATAGAAGAATAGCCAACAGATTAATAGAAGAGTTTATGCTAGTATGTAATGAAACTGTGGCAGAAAGATTTTTTTGGTCTCAAACTCCATTTTTATATAGGACACACGAAGAGCCTTCACCTGAAAAGATAGCATCCTTTAGTAAATTAATACACAATTTCGGATACACTCTAAAGGGGCAAAATGAAATTCATCCTAAGGAGCTTCAGTTACTAACGAGAGAAGTAAAAGGAAAAAAAGAGGAAACCTTGATAAATACCCTTATGTTAAGATCTCTTAAAAAAGCAGTATATAGCAGTGAACCAGGAATTCATTTTGGTCTTGCAGCACAGTATTATTCTCACTTTACAGCACCAATTAGAAGATATCCAGACCTTGTAATTCACAGAATAATAAAATCATATTTACATGGAAAACTAAATCATCAAGTCCAGCAAAAACTTGAAGTAACTTTACCTGAAATAGCAGAACATACTTCAATGACAGAGAGACGAGCAGAAGAGGCTGAAAGAGAAGTTGAAGATATGAAAAAAGCTCAATATATGACAAGACATATTGGGGAAGAGTTTGAAGGAATAGTATCATCTTTAACTAGCTTTGGAATGTTTGTACAACTAGAGAATACAATTGAAGGTCTAGTGCATTTTAATAATATGTTAGATGATTATTATCATTTTGATGAAGAAAAATATTATATAATTGGTGAAAGAACTAATAGAATCTATAGATTAGGAGATATAATTAAAATAAGAGTCATAGATGCTAATGTAATGACTAGAAATATCGACTTTGAATTGATATAGAACATTGACATCACCATGGATATTTGTTAAACTTAATTACAAGAAATTATAATGTGGTGATAATATGAAGAAAAAGGGAACCAATGTAGTTGCAACTAATCGAAAAGCAAGATATGAATATTTTATAGAAGAGACTATAGAAACAGGATTAGTGCTGACAGGAACAGAGGTTAAATCCATAAGACAAGGAAAATTAAATATAAAAGATAGTTACGCATCTATAGAACAAGGAGAAGTATTTATAAACAATCTCCATATAAGTCCTTATGAACAAGGAAATATATATAATGTTGATCCCCTTAGGAAAAGAAAACTATTACTTCACAGAAGAGAGATAAGGAAACTAATGGTTGCCATAACACAAAAAGGCTATACATTAGTTCCCTTATCCGTGTATATAAAAGATGGTCTAGTAAAAGTAGAGTTGGCAACTGCCAAGGGTAAGAAACTTTATGATAAAAGAGATGATATAGCTAAGAAAGATGCTGAAAGAAGAATGCAGCAGCATAGTTCTGAGAAATACCAATAACAGTTGACATAATACTATTAATTTGTTACAATAGTTAAGCAAAATTAAATATGGGGGCGAATTTGGTTTCGACGGGGATGTGGAATCAGGAGTAGCGAGTCGTTGTCGCCAAGCAACGTTAAAAGTGGCAAAATAAATTAAACGCAAACGATAATTACGCATTTGCAGCTTAATTAAGCTGCTCGTTCTACCTAAGTAACCCACGGCTAAGGATAGAACGTCAATCTAGTGGGGCACCGCACTTAGGAAAGCTTTGACCTAAGGACGGAATCTATGAAGCTACTGAAACTTGAACCTTGTCAGTAAGGGTCAAGTAGAGGGAATGTTAAATTACTGACTGCACTCGGAGAAGCTCTTGTGGAAGTGTTTTCGGACGTGGGTTCGATTCAAGTAGGAGTCGCCCTATGGGGTAATCCATAGGTGAAAACTTGGCTTTATCGGTGAAGGCTTTAAAATGCTAATACCGAGGGGTATGTGGAGAAATCCAACAGCCCTGTATCGACTTATAGGCTGCTAAGTCTTATGATATGCAGTACTAGGATGGAAGAGAAAAACTATAATAATTTCCATAATACGCCAAGGAACTTTGAGAAAAGTTTAAGATATAGTCAGTGCCTTTAGGAAACTATTGGATAACATGTCCCACCGCCTCCACCATACATAATTACAAAACCCTTGATTAAGTAACTTAATCAAGGGTTTTATAATTCCATGAAATCTAAATAAAATTATTCTTTTGCTATTTTTTGTTCATTATTATATCTACCATTTCTCAAAGTAACTTCTTTGTACTTAGAAATAATATGTCTTGCCCTAGCTTTTTTCTTCTCTATTACTAAATAAGGTTCGATATTTTGTAAGAGTTGTATAGCTTCGTCATATATTATTGTATATGTATAGGAATTCTTATGTCTTTCTTTATTATAATTTTTTTTAGTAGTAATTTTACCAGACTTTATAGTATTTTTAATCCATTCTAATAGCTCTAGGTCAGTAGAAGAAATTGAAATACATGGAGAATGATATTGATTTTTATGAAATCTAGTAAGCACAATACTACCTTCTCCATCTATTATACCAGCTATATAAGCTTTCTCAGTATTTGTCGTTTTAATTATATAATAAATGGGCATAATAGCAAATATTCTATTTTATTTTAATATATAATATTATTATGAATCCATTTTATGGTAGTTAAATAGGGTTTATGATATAATTTAATTTATATTGATATTCAAGTGAGGTGGCTGATAGTGAATGATAAGCAAATAACTAAAGTTCAGATAAAGGGATATAAGTCCATTAAAGAATGTAATTTAGGTCTTGATATGTTAAATGTGTTTATTGGTTGCAATGGTGCCGGTAAATCAAATTTTATTTCTTTATTTAAAATGTTACAGCATATTATTGATAATAAATTAGAGTACTATGTTACTAGTCAAGGTGGAGTTGATTCTATCCTACACTTTGGTAGTAAAACAACAGAACAATTATTTGTAGATTTTAAATTTGGAGATAATGGATATGGATTTATTTTAGTGCCTACAAAAGATAATAAACTAATGTTTGAAGAAGAATGGTTTTATTGGGAAATATCTGGTAAGAAATATTTAGGTAGTGGTTACCTTGAATCAAGATGGAAAAAAGGCACGGATACAGGCATAGACAATTATGTAATGCCTATTTTAAAAGAACAAAAATGGAGGGTCTATCATTTCCATGATACTAGTGATACAGCACTTATAAAGCGGGAGCACGGTATAAATGATAATATCAGCTTTGCTACAGATGCACGTAATTTAGCTGCTTTTTTATATATGCTAAAAGAAACAGAAAGTCAACATTATGAAAAAATTGTTAAGACAATTAGATTGGTAGCACCGTTTTTTGATGATTTCATTCTTCGACCAAATCCATTAAAAGGAGATAGGATTCAGCTTGAATGGAAAGGAATAGATAATGATATACCATTTACAGCTTCGCAGCTATCAGATGGTACTTTGCGTTTTATTTGCCTTGCTACTTTATTGCTTCAGCCACCTAGGTTAATGTCAGAAACAATACTAATTGATGAGCCAGAACTCGGGTTACATCCATATGCAATTACTATACTTGCATCCCTTATAAAATCTGCATCAAAGAAGAAACAAATAATTATTTCAACCCAATCTGTAGAATTATTAAATCAATTTGATGTTGAAGATATTGTAGTAGTTAATAGAGAAGAAAATAACTCTACATTTAATCGGCTAAATGAAAAAGAATTAGAAATATGGCTTGAAAATGAATATACATTAGGTGAATTATGGAATAAGAATCTTTTGGGGGGGAGACCTGCCAAATGATAAGATTATTTATTTTATGCGAAGGGCAAACAGAAGAACGGTTTGTAAATGAATTACTTTCTGGATATTTATCTAGCAAAGGAATAATAGTAATACCTATAATTTTAGCTACTAAAAGAACTCCAACAAAGAAATATAAAGGTGGTATATCTAGTTATAATAAAATTAAAAGTGAAGTTGAGATATTATGTAAAAGTGATAAAGCTGCATTTGTAACTACAATGTTAGATTATTATGCACTACCATTAGATGTTCCTGGACGTAAAGAACCAATTGGAAAAGATATATATGAAAAAGTATGCTATGTTGAAGGGCAAATGTATGAAGATATAGCTCTTGAGAATTTTATGCCTAATATAATATTACATGAATTTGAAGGACTATTATTTTCAAATCCTGAATGTTTTTCATATTGTGATTCTGATACAAGAAGAATTGAAGAGATTGTTAAGATAAGGGAAGAAAATGAAACTCCTGAACATATAAATGATGGAGTAAGTACAGCCCCATCAAAAAGAGTAGTAAAAATATTTGATAATTATGATAAGATTATTGATGGAATCAATATAGCAATTAATATTGGAATAGATTGTATTCTAAAGGAATGTCATCATTTTGGGAAATGGATAGACAAGCTATGTAAATTGGTTAATGAGGATTGAAAATGAGCATGATTTTAAGTAAAAGAATTATACGAGTTTATTATGGTTTGTATACAGACTAGAATATTGTGTTATTAAAAAAAGCATACTATGATTACTACTAAAAAATCTTTCATTGACTTTTCGTAATGTATAATATAAAATCAACAATAATTAATAAAATTAGAAATTCTAGGAAGAGGAAAGTAATCATTTGAGTTTCTAACAGCGAACAAGAACAGAGTGAGAGTCTTGTAAGAAAGCTTATGGTGAAGAGAGCCTCGGAGAAGATGTCTGAGCAATTGCGAGGATAATACGTTAACTGCGTTAAAGTATTTAAGTGGACTTATGTCAATTTGAGTGGTACCGCGGATTTAAACCCGTCTCAGTTTATGAGGCGGTTTTTTTATTTATGTATATTTTGATGTTATAGTAATAATCCAATTTACTGAAACATCTAATATAGTTAAATTTAAGGAGGGAAGCCATGGAAAAATTAATTAAAATATTAAGTAGGATAGTTGAAGATGCTTTTGAGCAATGTGGATATGAAAGAAATTTTGGTAATGTTACTATATCCAATCGTCCTGATTTATGTCAATTTCAATGTAATGGAGCTCTACCTGCATCTAAGAAGTATAAGAAGTCACCTATACAAATTGCTAATGAGATATTAGAAATATTGAAAAATACTAATGTTTTTAAAGATGTTTTTTCTGCGGGACCTGGTTTTATAAACATAAATATAAAGGATAACTTCTTAGCCGATTACCTAAATGAT
The DNA here is from genome assembly GCF_009695605.1 of Tissierella pigra. GTDB lineage: Bacteria > Bacillota > Clostridia > Tissierellales > Tissierellaceae > Tissierella > Tissierella pigra. The sequence continues at coordinate 73,666 of NZ_VUNQ01000006.1, read as the reverse complement.
ATGAGTAAAGATAAGAAATATGGTTGTTCTAAGCCAGCAAAACCTATGACAATCATAGTAGATTATGGCGGAGCAAATGTTGCAAAACCCCTTCATGTTGGTCACCTTAGAGCTGCAATTATTGGTGAAGCAATAAAGAGAATTTCTAGATTTCTAGGGCATAATGTCATAGGTGATGTTCATTTAGGTGATTGGGGTTTGCAAATAGGAATGGTAATATCTGAGATTAGAAGGCGTATGCCCGAGCTACCTTATTTTGTTGAGAGTTATAAAGGTGAATATCCTGAGGAGGCTCCTTTTACAATAGATGAACTTGAAGAAATATATCCAGCAGCAAGCTCCTTAGCGAAAAGCAATATTGAAGCAATGGAAGAAGCTAGAAAGGCTACTTTCGAATTGCAAAGTGGGAGAAAAGGATATATAGCACTTTGGAAACATATTTTAAATGTTTCTGTAGAGGATTTGAAGAGAAATTATAGCGCTTTAAATGTAGAGTTCGATCTCTGGATGGGTGAAAGTGATAGTCAGAAATATATTAATGAAATGGTAAATTATCTAGAAGAAAACAACTATACCCATAAAAGTGAAGGGGCATTGGTTATAGATGTTGCTAAGGAAACTGATACTTATACCATTCCACCGATAATAATATTAAAATCAGATGGAGCTATACTATATAGTACTACTGACCTTGCTACTATTTGGCAAAGAGTAAAGGATTATAATCCGGATCAGATAATATATGTTGTTGATAAAAGACAGGGACTACATTTTGAACAAGTTTTTAGATGTGCCAAAAAAACAAGAATTGTAAATGAAAATCTATCCTTTGATTTTATTGGCTTTGGAACAATGAATGGTAAAGATGGGAGACCTTTTAAAACTAGAGAAGGCGGTGTTATGAGGCTACAAGATTTGATTAGAATAATTCAAGATAATGTAGTGAGTAAACTTGATGACAATAAGGGTTTTAGTGAATCTGAAATATATGATATAGCAAGAAAAGTCGGACTGTCTGCATTAAAATATGGTGATTTATCTAATCAGGTTACTAAAGACTATATATTTGACATGGAAAAATTCTCATATTTTGAAGGAAATACAGGACCATATATTTTATATACCACTGTAAGAATTAAATCTATTTTGAGAAAAGCTAGTGAGGAAAAGATGAATAATATAGATGTAATATGTGAACCCTATAGCCAGAGTGAAAGAGATTTAATGCTAAAGCTTTCAAAATTTAATGAGGTGATAGAGTTTAGTTTCTTGGAAAAGGCGCCAAACAAATTATGTGAATATATTTATGATCTATCTAATCTATTCAACAAATTTTATCATGAAAATAAAATTATAAGTGAGGAAAATATTGAGAAGAAAAACTCTTGGTTAAGTCTTATTACCTTAACAAAGAATATTTTAGAAACTTCTCTAGATTTACTTGGAATTGAAGTGCCTGATAGAATGTAAATAACAAAGTCAGAATTGAATAAAGATTTATAGATAATGAACAGGCTAAAAAGTATAGTAAAATATCAAGCAGGGAAGTCCAAGCTGGCTTCCCTGTTAAAGTATTTAGCTAGATTAATATCTTCTGGCAATTTTATAAAGTTAGATTTCGATAATCCATTTAAACGTATTCTTTATTAAGAATAGTATGAAGTTTATAACGAAGTTTTATGAAAGCAAGCTAATATCAAGAAATTCTTGGTAACTCTATGGTTAATAAATTATACCTAGTAAGGATATGATTAAAAATACTAAAATCAATATATTCCTTTCACATATTTCTGATAGTAATATCTCATTTTACCCAAATAATTTTTAAGTCGTTTCTCCATAGTCTTTCTATACATTTCCAATTTCAATACGTTTTCATCTGAAGAAATAGAGTTACTATACTTACTTTTTACAAAAATTTCTGTAATTTCTTTTATTCCTATGTCATCATAGGAATGGAACTTATACGCAATACGATTTGCATATTCATAGTGAGTTTCTCCATATAGCTGTGGACAACCCATCAATTCTTTAAGTCTTAGAATTTGCTGATATAGATAAATAACTCTTTTATTATTGGACAACTTTTTAGCTTTAGCTTCGCCATAGCTATATTGTAATAATCCTACTAAAGATTTTAGAGGGATAATTAATAATAAAAGGACTATAAATAAGCCAATAGTATTACTTGGTAAACCAGTAGATGTATCTTCGTAGTTTTCCTCATAGTTTGGTTTCATTTCATCCATAGCAATTTGGTCACTATCAATAATTTGACCATCAATATCATTTCTATGAGTTCTAATATTTTCCCTAGATTCATTTAACTCCATATTCTTATGAGATTCATTTAGCTGATAATTTTCTAATCTAGATTCTACAGGATAAGCCGGTGTAGGCTCAAAGGTCATCCAACCAACTGGTTCAATAAATGCTTCTACCCATGCATGAGCATTTTCATGTTTCACTTCATATATACCATCTTCAATAAGGTCTTTAGCTAAATAGCCTTCTATATACCTGCTTGGTATTTCTGCTAGGCGAAGCATTACAGCCATAGATGTTGCATAATAAGTGCAGTAACCCCTTTTTTCTTCAAATAAGAAATAGTCTACAAATTCTCGATGTTCTGGTACATATTTCACATCTAAGCTATATTTATAATTAGTTCTAAGATAATTCTCAATAGCTACTGCCTTTCCAAAGTCATTTTCTGCATCCTTTACAATTTCGTTTACTAGATTTCTTATTCGTTCAGTTATTTTTTCATTTGGAATTTGAAGATATATATTCAAATCGGGCAGATACGTCTTCTTATTTTCCATTCCAGTGGAGACAAGAATTCCATAGGGAAGAGGTTTTTGGATTTCAATAGTGTAACTTTCCCTATCATAAACTCCATTTGGGAAAATAATAACATCATCATTATTTACTTTTAATATATGATTATCCTTGAAATTAACTTTACTTGGTTTGTAGGGACTAAAAAGAGTAGTTGATGCAAAATCATTGTTGGTTATTATAATATGTTCTTCTTTATAAAAATATTGTTGTTCTTTATAAGTAAGCTTACTAAAATCTTCCCCTAACTTATAATCATATAAAGGTTTCAGTATGGAATCCCAAGAATCCCCAGTATATACATGTTTCACATTCCCTCTAAGATAAATGCTATCATCTGCATATACAGTCATAATTTTTTTGTTACTTAAATTTACTGGACCTCCTAACTTTGAAATTTTGCTTTGAAAACCTGTAGTAGAGAAATCAAATAAAATTGCCTCTCCTGATTTTCGAGTATATTTATCATAGGAGCGTAAATTTTCAACAAAAGGAAATGCAGTATAAACTTTTTGCTGCAACCAAAACCATTCAATATAGTTGTAATTTTTGGGCAATAGCAAAGCTATAAAAACAATTAATATACTATAGTTAGTTAATGTTTTGAGCCATGGAGCATAAAGGTTTTGTATCTTTTTCTTAGAATATTTATCTAATCCCATAAGAATAAAAAAAGCTATTAAAAATATGGAAATCATCCAATATGCTTGATTAAAAAAGTTGTACCAATAGTAAAGGAAAGTACTTATATAAATAGGAAGCAATAGATAAATAGTTTTGCCTCTAAACAAGATAAATGCAGTAAAAAGTGACACTAAAATTATAAGTATTCCCCAGAATAATAGTATATTATCTGATGCAATATTTTCTTTTCCTCGGAAGTTAGCTATTATGTTTTTAGATAAATAAAGGACTCTTTCTACAATGGTAAATAAAATGGGAGCAGCAAAACGGTGTATTAAAATAGTTATTATAGAGCTAATAGCTATAATTCCATATAGGATTAGTGGATTTAGAAGAAAGAATTTAACCATCATACTTCCTAGAAATACTATTAATACTTGTAGCATAATATTTATTTTTAGTCCTATTCCCAAGCCAAAAAGATACACTAGAGAAAATACAAAAGAAGCATATAACAGGTTAATTATCAGATTTTCACTTTTATTAGATATTTTATCCATGATAAACCTCCAATACTTCTTTAATACTAGTATTATAATCTAATATATATGTAGAAATTCCTTCCTGTTTTAATCTTTTCATAACCATCTGATCAATATATCCTGTCTTGTTACCTAAGTCAGTTATAGTTATAAACAAAGGATTAAGATTTTTCATTTTCAACTGGATTCCTTGTGCACCCATGGTCTTATCTAGGTTAGGAGTAATAATTATAACTGTTGAACCTTTATTTAAAGTTTCCACCTTTGACATAAGAATAGATTTAAACTCAAGAGCCCCGTTACCTCTAAATCTAGCTAAGGTTTCCAAAAAAGGTTTTAAGTCAGAAGTTTGTTGACCTTTTAATTCTATTTGAGTTTGATTATTTTGAGTTTCTAAATTCACTTCTATGTTTTGACTTAAACAATAATTTACTATGCTAAGAGCAGCATCTACTGATTTATCTTCAAGGCGACGATCTATATCGCCTTTAAATAGTTTTGACTCATTGTCTAAGAAAATAATAACATTTGTATCTCCTCGGTTTTCATAGTCTTTAATTATAGGAATATCTTTTTTTGCCGACAATTTCCAATGAATGGCTTTAACAGAATCACCTTCCTTATATTCTCTTAAAGAAGCAATTCTGCTTTTATCTTGGAAGTCTGAGGTCTGCACTAGAAGTTCCCCAGACTGATGGCTGGCAGTTATCTTGAAAGTAGAAAGAATAATAGTTTCGGGATAGACTAGTAGAGAGGCAGGAGTAGTAATTTTTTTCGTGAAAGAATAAAATCCAAAGACATCTTCAACTGTTACCTCTATTTCTCCAAACTGGTAATATCCCCTTCTTTTTAGGACTACAGATTCACCACTGTTATAGGATTCCTTTTTTTCCAGTGCTAATGTTACTTTAGGAGAATTAGTTCCTGTTAATTGTTTTGAAATATTAGACTGAATTTCTAAATAGGGTATTGGAAGAATACTGTTGTTTTCTACCTGATAATTTATATTGATTACTTCACCGGTGAATAGAGATTCCCTTGGAATCTCTATAGAACCTTTCAACCTCTTAAGGGTGATTAAACAGTGAATTAAAGGAAGAATAAATGTGAGCAATAGTATATAAAACAAAAAGTAAGGTAAGGTTCCACCAACTAACAATACGAAGGCAAATATAATTATAAAGAAGATCAGTGGAAGACTAATTTTTATGTTATTCATTTATTATCACCGGTACAAATACATGATTAAGAACTCCCTTTAGGACTTCATCAATACCCTTTCGTTCTATTCTAGCCTCTGGAGAAAGAATTAGTCTATGTCCCAATACAGGTACCACTATTTTTTTCACATCATCATGAATGACATAGTCGCGACCTGCTAGAAACGCCTTGGATTTTGCAGCTTTCAGCAAATCAATAGAAGCTCTGGGGCTAGCTCCTAGACGCAAATCTTCATAGACCCTAGTTGTATTAGAAATACTAACAATATAATCTATAATGTCACTATGAACAGTTATTTCATCTACCATAGATTGCATCTCTAATATATCTTCCTGAGAGACAACTGGCTCTATAAGATTAAGATTTTTTATGGATTGATAATTTTGCAGTATTTCTATTTCAGATTGCTTTTCTGGGTATCCCAGAGATAAACGCATTAAAAAACGATCTAGCTGTGCTTCTGGTAAAGGAAATGTTCCTTGGTACTCTAGTGGGTTTTGAGTTGCTAATACCATAAAGGGTTTCTCTAAAATATAGTGATTTTCTTCTGTAGACACTTCTCCCTCCTCCATAGCTTGCAATAAACTAGACTGAGTTTTTGGAGAAGTTCTGTTGATTTCGTCAGCTAGGAACACTTGATTAAATATTGGACCTTTCTTGAAAGAAAAATCTCCAGTATTTTTATCATAAACACTAATTCCTATAATATCAGAAGGCATTAGGTCTGGCGTAAACTGGACCCTTTTATATGATAAATCCATACTTTTAGCAAGTGCTTTGACTAAAGTAGTCTTTCCAACTCCAGGAACATCTTCGATTAAAAGATGGCCTCTGGCAAATAATGCTATTAATACCTTTTCTAGAACTTCATCTTTACCAATAATTATTTTTTTTAAGTTTTCTAAAATATCCAATGCTTTTTTATTATCCATATTTACCTCCATTACTCTTTTAGAGAGATTAAATTTATTAATAAACTTTATAGTTTTGAGGAATTCATATGCTATGTTAATTATACCATTAAAACTATTGTATTACGCAGAAAATATGAGGAAGATAACCCCCTTGATTAGAGTCATATCTAATCAAGGGGGTTTATTATTTTTGTAATCCATATTCATTAATTTTATTAAATAGCTGACGGGTACTAATATCAAGTCTACGAGAAGCCTCTGCTACATTACCGTTTACTTCATCTAAAACCCACTGTAAATATTTAGTTTCTGTATCTTTTCTAAAGTCTTTTAATGGAACTATAGATTCAAATCTATTTGTACTGAAACCAGATTTATGTTTTCCAATGGCATATAGAATTGGAAGATCATCCTTTCTTATAATGCCATTTTCTGATAATACTACTAGTCTATCAATAGTATTTTTAAGCTCACGAATGTTTCCAGGGTAATCATAATTATATAAGAACTCATTTACCTCAGGTTCAATATAAGAGATTTCACATTTGTTTTCAACACAAGCTTGTTTTAAGAAAAATTGTACCATATCCATAAGGTCTTCTTTACGTTCTCTAAGAGGTGGAATTCTAATGGCTATGGTGCTAATTCTAAAAAAAAAGTCTTCCCTAAAAGTATTATTCAAAATGTTTTCTTCTAAATCATTATTAGTTGCACAAATAAGTCTAAAGTCTATTAACATAGGTGTATTAGAGCCAATTCTTTCAAATTCCTTAGTTTCTATAACCCTTAAAAGCTTAACTTGAGTAAGTAAACTAGTATCACCAATTTCGTCTAAAAACAGAGTTCCTTCATGAGCAAGCTCAAATTTACCTTTTTTAGATTTCAAGGCACCTGTAAAAGCTCCTTGCTCATATCCAAACAGTTCAGACTCTAAAAGAGTTTCAGTAAAAGCACTGCAATTAACAGTCACCATATTATTTGAAGCTCTTGGGCTACAGGCATGAATATATTGAGAAGCTACTTCTTTACCCGTACCAGATTCTCCTATTAGTAAAACATTAGCATTGGAGTTAGCAACTTTTTCACAGTATCTTAAACTTTCTGCAAAAGCAGGACTTTTAGTATTTAGAAAAAAATTCTTTTTAATATTATTTATTTCTTTATTATTGGTGTATTCACCCATGTAATTTGTCTCCTTATTAGAATATTATATACATAATAAATGAAATAAATTTCATAGTCAAGAAATATATTTCATTTGTTATTGATAATAATAAATAAAATTCATAAAAAAATAATAATAAAATGTGAAAATTGATTTTTATAATCAATAGATGGCTATAATCTTCATACTTAGATATATTATGTAAAATATAGATTAAGTTTAAATGAAGTAATGAAATGTGGCAAGGAAATTGCAACTATAAGTTAGCAATATAAATTATGTTTTAATATAGAGGGAGGAATGGAGATGAAAGGGTTTGCAATGCTTGAATCAAATAAAGTAGGATGGATAGAAAAAGAAAGACCAATTGCAGGGCCTTATGATGCAATACTTAGACCTCTAGCATTAGCACCATGCGTATCAGATATTTATACTGCATATCAAAGTCAATTAAATTATAGAGAAAATTTGATTTTGGGACATGAAGCTATTGGAGAAATTGTAGAGGTTGGAGAAAAGGTTAAAGATTTTAAAACAGGGGATAAGGTAATTGTACCAGCTATTACACTTGATTGGAAAAGTAATGAATCAAATAATACTTTTGAACAACAGATATTTGGAAGAAGATATTCGAATATAAAGGATGGAGTTTTTTCAGAATATTTTCATGTAAATGATGTAGATATGAATTTAGCATTATTACCAGAAGACATTTCACTAGAGACTGCAATTATGCTTACGGATACAGTATCTACAGGACTTCATGCCGTAGAATTAGCAGAGGTAGACTATAATGATACAGTAGTAGTTTTAGGCACCCCATCTATATCATTGATGTCAGTTGCCGGTGCTAAGTTAAAAGGAGCCAGAAGAATTATTGTAGTAGGAACTAATAAGGAGTCAATAGATGCTGCTAAATTTTATGGAGCAACAGATATTATATATCACAAATATGGTCCAATATCTGATCAAATTCTTGAATTAACAAAAGGTGAAGGAGTAGATAAAGCTCTAGTGTCAGGTATGGATTCAGATGCAATTACAAATGCAGTAAAGGTTGTTAAGCCAGGAGGATATATAGGAAATGTAAATCACTTTGGTAGTGGAGAAAGGTTTTCAATTCCTAGACTTGAATTTCCAAGGGATACTAAATTAAGTATCATGGGGAAAATAACACCTGGTGGTAGGAAAAGAATGGAGAAACAGATTGAGTTGGTAACATCTGGGACAATTGACCCTAGTAAAATAGTAACCCATGTTTTTCATGGATTTGAAAAAATAGAAGATGCACTAAATATGATGAAGACTAAGTCTTTGGATTTAATTAAACCAGTAGTAATACTATAATTTTAAATATTCAGTTCTAATGAAATAATATTACTCCTTTTTGTAGCAGTCAGTTAAGATAATAAAAACTGTAACTACAATAAGGAGTATTTTTAATAAAAAGTATAACATTACTAAATGATAATGTTTATCATTTAGTAATATGGGCATATATATAATAAGATGATAATACTCAAATTAATATAGATAAAAAGGAGAGATAAAATGAAATTTTTATTACCAGAATTAAAATATTCATATGATGCTTTAGAACCACATATAGATAAATTAACTATGGAAACACATCATTCAAAACATCACCAAGCTTATGTAGATAATTTAAATAAAGCTCTAGAAGGTCATGAGAGATTTCAAAAAATGGAGATAGAAGATATTTTAAAATCTCTAGATGGATTGCCAGAAAGTATTAGAACTGCTGTAAGAAATAATGGTGGTGGGCATTACAATCATACTTTATTCTGGGATATAATGTCACCTGAAGGTGGAGGAAATCCAGAAGGAGAACTTGGAAAGAAAATTGATGAAGATTTAGGTGGATTTGATAAATTTAAAGAGGATTTTAAAAAGTCAGCTTTAGGTCAATTTGGTAGTGGATGGGCATGGTTAGTACTTCACAATGGAAAACTTGAAATAGTTGCCACATCAAATCAAGATAATCCAATTTCACAAGGAAAAGTACCGCTTCTTGGTATAGATGTATGGGAACACGCTTATTATTTAAAATATAAAAATAAAAGAGCAGACTATATAGATTCTTGGTGGAATCTAGTTGATTGGAATAGAATAGAAGAAATATATAATAAAGCTAAATAGTAAATAATATTATTTAAAGAAGTTAGTAAAAAACCAAAATAGATTTTAAAATCTGTTTTGGTTTTTATTATTTATAATAAATCAGTTAAGCTAAATCTACAATATTTAACTCCATTGATAAAATTTGAAAAACGATGTAATATATTATTTAGGTATTAGAATAAATATAGAGTTATAGAGAATAGTAAATTAATGAGTATGGCAGATGGAGGAGTATATGGAAACGCTTAAGTTGCTATTAAAGAAAAATGGAGCAAAGATTTCAAGAATAATATTTATAATGATTATGACAGTGGTTATAATTACTGGGGGAATAAGGGAATTAAAATCAATAGATTTTGCTAAGACAATATCTATAATCAGGGAATTTCCTATGCCTCTTATATTTATATTTACTATTTTGGGAGTATTAGCAGTATCATCAATGAGCTTATATGATTTTGCAATAATAGAATATCTAAATTTTAATATAAAAAAGACAACTATATTTAGTATTACTTTTGTGGCTAATACAATAAATAATATTTCTGGGTTAGGTGGATTAGCAGGTGCTTCCATTAGATCACTATTATTTAAAAAGAGTGCTAACAATAAGGAAGATATTATAGATTATAATTTACTACTAGTCCCATCAACAGGTATAGGTCTTTCTCTTATGATGATTATTGCACTATTTAAGTATCAATATATAAATTCACTTTTAGAGAAATATAGGTGGATGATTATAGCCATTATTGCTTTTATGATATACTTTGTTATCTATTTTTTCATAGATAAAATATTTAATATCTTAAAGAAAAATTCAAGAGAAGTAGATAATAATAGAATTATTTTGAGAGTGAGGCTGCTATTCTTATCCTTTGTGGAATGGATGATTGCCTTTACTTTATTCTTTGTTATTGTTAGACAGTTTAGTCAAGAGGTAAATTTAGATATAGTATTTATTATATTTACCTTAGGTTCTATAGCTGGTATCTTAAGTTTATTGCCTGGTGGAGTAGGGTCATTTGATTTAGTAGTGCTACTTGGTTTTCAATATTATGGTGTAGGAACTGAAAATGTCTTAGCCATATTAATATTATATAGAGTCTTTTACTATATAATGCCGTTGCTAATAGGAATAAATCTTACTTTAATAATACAATCTCAAAGTGAGGATGAATTAAATAAATTTATAGATTTTTCAAAGGTAACAGATTTTATCAATAAAACATCTAGTATTACAAATCTATTATTATCAATATTAATATTAGCATCGGGAGTAACATTATTATTATCTGCATTAGCTCCAGGGGCAATTGAACGAATTAAAATCGCTTCAAGGCTTTTATCCTTTCCAATCTTACAGCTATCAAGACAACTAACAATATGTATAGGAATATTACTGATAGTTATCTCTAGAGAAATAAGAATGAAGGTAAAGCGTAGTTATAAAATTACTATGTGGCTATTGTTTTTTGGTGCTATATTTGCAATGATTAAGGGATTTGCCTATGAGGAAGCGACTTTTCTAATACTAGTTCTAATAATATTAAAAATGTCCAAGCATAGTTTCTATAGAAGGAGTTTGCCAATTGATTGGTTTAAAGCTATTATGACTTTGATATTATCATTTATCGGGCTCCTAGCCTATGTAAAGATGTCCCATATAATACTGAGGGATTTCATAAGAATTGAGTATTTTAAGTCTTTAATTACAAAAGGAATCTCTTGGCCTATACCTAGTGGAGTTATTGCTTATGGTCTTCTCATTATTTTTGTTATCTATTATGAATTGACAAAGGAAAGGATAACGAATAATGATAGGTATGAAGGCGTTGATGAAGAGAGGGTAAATAAATTTTTACAGGAATATGATGGAAACTTTTTAACTCACCTTATATTCTTAAAGGATAAACATTTATTTTGGTCTAAAGATAATAAGGTTTTAATTCAATATGAGATAAGTCATGGTCTTGCTGTAGTTTTAGGAGATCCCATTGGAGATGCAAAGTACTTTGGTGAAGCTTTAACAGAGTTTCAGGACTTCATAGATGAATATGGATATAAATCAGTTTTTTATCAAACAAGTGAAAGATTATTGCCTTTTTATCATGATCATGGATATTATTTCTTTAAACTAGGTGAGACAGGACTAGTAGAGCTTGATAATTTTGACATAAATAGTTCCAAAAGTAGAGACTTTAGAAATATACTTAGACGATTTGAAAAAGATGGTTTTACTTTTGAGACATATTATGAGAACTCCATAGATGAAAATCTGTTTTTAGATTTAAAAAAAGTTTCTGATGAATGGTTAGCCCATAGAGAGGAAATGGGTTTTTCACTTGGATGGTTTAATAAAGAATATTTAGATAAATCTAAGATTGGGGTTATAAAGAATAGAGAAACAGGAGAAATAATAGCGTTTGCTTCCTTAAGTCCTAGTTATGATGATAAAACCGTTTCAATTGACTTAATGCGTTTTAGAAAGGAAGTACCTAATAACACTATGACTTTTCTTATATTAAATTTGATTTTGACATTTAAAGATGATAACTATAAGATATTCAATTTAGGAATGGCTCCACTTTCAAATGTAGGTATAGCCCAGAATGCCCATATACAAGAGAGAATTGCACACTTGGTATTTAAGTATGGTAAACATTTTTATAGTTTTGATGGTCTAAGAAAATATAAAAATAAATTTGATCCAAGATGGGAAGGGAAATATTTAGTTTATGAGGATTTGATATTGTTACCATCTTCTTTGATAGAAGTAACTTGGTTGATTCATTCAAAGAAGAATAAATCTTAAAGGGATGAGTGAGTATATGAAAAGGAAAATATTAAAAACCATAAGTACCATAGATAGTTTAAATATGGAAGAGATTGAAAAACTCAATATAGGTATTGAAATACAAGATTTTACAGAGCCTAATTTATCATTAAATGAAATCAATATGATAATTCACAGATATAAGGCTAAGTTGAAAGAGTTTAAAAACATTAAAGCCTTACATGGACCTTTTTTGGATTTAAAACCTTCAAGTCCAGATAAATTAATTAGAGAAGTAAGTTATAATAGATATTTATATACTATAAATGCGGCTAAAGAGTTAAATATAGATTATTTAATATTTCATAGTCAAATAAATCCATATTTAAATCAGCCATCCATAAGGAAATTAAATAATATTCAAAGTAGGGAATTTTGGGAAGCAATTCTAAAGGAAGTACCAGATTATAAAGGAATAATACTTTTAGAGAATATATTTGAGGAAACTCCTAGTATGTTAAAAGAGCTAATAGAAACTATAAACTTGCCTAATGTTAAAATCAATCTAGATATAGGACACGCTAATTTAGGGAAGGTTACATTGGAAGAATGGATTAAGGAGCTTAAAGATTATATTTTCTATATTCATATCCATTCTAATGATGGTCTATACGATAATCACCAAGCTCCAACTCTAGGGGAAATAAAAGAGTTATACTATCTATTGGATAAATATAATATAAATCCAGTATTATCATTAGAGTATAACGTAGATAGTCTAGAAGAAGAAATAAAAAAATATCGATAGGAGGAAAAATATGACAAATATTATGATACAAGGTACAACATCTTCCGCAGGTAAAAGTTTAATGTGTACAGGATTATGCAAAATATTTAAAGAAGATGGATACAAGGTTTATCCTTTTAAATCTCAAAATATGTCATCGAAATATTATACTACTAAAGAGGGATATAAAATAAGTACAGCACAAACTTTACAGGCTATGGCAGCAGGACTTAGCCCTCATCCCAATATGAATCCAATTTTACTTATACCGAAATCAGATAAAGGGTCTATGGTAGTTATAAAAGGTGAAGATACAGAGGATATGGAAGCAGTAGAGTATTTTAAGTATAAAAATACTCTTAGACCAATGATACTAGATATATATAAAGAAATAGAAAGTAAAAATGATATTGTAGTTATAGAAGGTGCAGGAAGCCCTGCTGAAATAAATTTAAAACAAAATGATATAGTAAATATGGGTATGGCTGAAATGGCAGATGCTCCAGTACTGTTAGTAGCAGATATAGATAGAGGAGGAGTATTTGCTTCTCTTTATGGCACAGTGATGTTATTAGAAGAACATGAAAGAAAAAGAATAAAAGGACTTATAATCAATAAGTTTAGAGGAGACAAAACCCTTTTAGATCCAGGAATTAAAATGATTGAAGAAATATTAAATATACCAGTTGTGGGAACTATACCTTTTGCACATTTAGAGTTAGTAGATGAAGATAGTTTAATTGACTATGATAAGGAATGTAATATAAATCCACAGACAGAAGAAGAAATGGAGAGGGAATTAAATAAATTAGCCTTACTACTTCGCCAGAATATGGATATGGATTATATTTATAAAATAATGGGGCTGGATTTAGTAAATAATTAAGGAGAATTTAATATGTCAATGAGTGTAATTTTAGGAATTTTATTGGACTTTAAGTTAGGAGATCCTTATAATTTCCCTCATCCAGTAAAACTGATGGGGAGGATAATCTCTTTTGAAGAGAAATTAGTAAGAAGAATTATTAAATCTAAAAATGGACTTAAACTTGCAGGACTTATTATTGTTATAATTAATATCCTACTTGGATTTACAGTTCCGTATTTACTATTAAAACTTATAAAACAATATAGACTTATTTATATCCTAGTAGATACATACCTAATTTATACTTGTATAGCTGCAAAATGTTTAGACTACGAGGCAACTAAAGTATCTGAAGCTTTAGACAGTGGTATAGAACAGGGGAGAGAGAGACTTTCTTATATTGTTGGAAGAGAGACTAAAAATCTTTCAGAAGAAGAAGTCATAAAAGCAACTGTAGAGACTGTGGCAGAAAATACTTCCGATGGAGTTATAGCTCCTTTAATGTATATAATTTTATTAGGAGCACCCGGTGGACTAGCGTATAAGTTTATAAATACTATGGATTCTATGTTAGGATATATGAATGATAAATATATAGATTTAGGATATTTCCCTGCGAAGATAGATGATATATTTAATTATATTCCTGCAAGACTTACTGGAATTTTTATGTGTTTAGGTTCCATAGGAAAGTTTAATATGAAAGATGGTTTTAGAATAATGATAAGAGATAGAAAAAATCATAAAAGCCCCAACTGTGCATATCCAGAGGGAGCTGTTTCAGGACTTTTAGGGGTTCAGCTAGGTGGAAATAATTATTATCATGGAAGACTAGTTGAAAAACCAACTATTGGAGATAATATAAGACCTATTGAAAAAAAAGATGTAAGAAATACAATAGATATTATGTATTTAAGTGAGATATTATTTTTGACTACTTGTATTATAATTGAATTAATAATAATTAATATAAAATAATATTTAACTATAAAAATAACTCTTTTAAATTAAGAGTTATTTTTATAACTAATTTTTATAAAAATTAATATTCAGTTCATATTAGTTTTTTATAATTATATAAGGATTTCGTTAGTACTATTGATTTATTTTTAAAATAATATTGTTAAGAGGGATATATATGATTAATATTCTAGTAGCTGAAGATGATAAGAATCTGCAAAAATTAATTGGAGCTGTATTAAAGCAGCAAGGATATAATGTTTTAATGGCTAATGATGGTATCCAAGCATTAGAAATATTAGATATGGTACATATAGATTTAATTATCAGTGATATTATGATGCCAAACATGGATGGTTATCAGTTAACTGACCTACTTAGAAAATCCAACTATAACCTACCGATTCTAATGGTAACTGCTAAAGAAACCCTTGATGATAAGAAAAAGGGATTTATTGTAGGAACAGACGACTATATGGTAAAACCCATAGATATAGATGAGATGGTATTAAGAGTAGCAGCATTACTGCGTCGTTCTCGTATTGTTAATGAAAATCGTCTAACAATTGGTGAATTAGTTTTGGATTATAATACTTTAGATGTGAATAAAAAAGACATCTCTATAAATCTTCCCAAGAAGGAATTTTATTTATTATTTAAGCTGTTAAGTTATCCCAAGCAAATTTTCACAAGACAACAGCTTATGGATGAAATATGGGGGATGGATTCAGAAGCTGAAGAACGTACAGTAGATGTCCATATTAAGCGTTTAAGGGATAAGTTTTCTGAATTTGAGGAATTTGAGATTATTACAGTTAGAGGATTAGGATATAAGGCAGAGATAAAAGCATGAAAAAGATTGCTGTAAAATTAGCTTTATTTTTTATTATTATAATTTATAGTTCTTCTTTTCTATCCTTTATTATATCAACTATATTTACTGAGAATATTGAAGATGAAATTAAATTAAATCAATTTAAAATAGCAAACTCTATATTACAGTTATATGAAAAGACAGATTTAAGTATAGAAGAAATTGCAGATATTACATCTACTTCCACATCTCATGTAAGTAAAATTGAAAATATTGATTTATTTAAGTTCACAGAAAAAGAGTTAGAAAAAATTTATAATCATGAGCCTGTTTTCTCATATGAAAGTAAGCGAAACAGTCCTGTAGTAGTATTATTTTTAGATGATTCATTTATACAAATTAGCCTATACCCTAAAAATACAATCTTTAAAATAGTAGTATCTAGAGTATGGTTTACCATGTTAGTGTATGTTGCTATAGGGAGCCTATGTATTATACTTTTATCTAAGAGAATAGTCAAACCAATATTGGAACTAACATCAGCTACGCAAGAAGTAGCAAAGGGAAATTTTGATGTATCTGTTGAAGTTGAAAGACAAGATGAAATAGGACAACTGACCCATAACTTCAATAAAATGACTAAAGAACTAAAAAACATAGAATATCTTCGTAAGGATTTTATAACAAATGTATCACATGAATTTAAAACTCCAATTGCATCTATTCAAGGATTTGCTAGATTATTGCAGAAAGGAAAATTAACGGAAATTGAAAGAGAAGAATATACAGATATAATTGCAGAAGAAACCGTAAGGTTGTCTAAGCTTTCCTCCAATATTTTAAAACTTTCAAAACTAGAAAGCCAAGAGATAGTAGAGAGGAAAACAGAATTTTCCTTAGATGAGCAAATAAGAAAAAGTATTTTACTTTTGGAATATGAATGGAGTAAAAAAAATATTGAGTTTGATATTGAACTTCATAAGGTTAAATATGCAGGAGATGAAGGATTATTTCAGCAGGTCTGGATCAATCTTTTGGGAAATGCAATAAAATTTTCAAGAGATAATAGTGTTATTAGTATAAAACTTGAGGAAATAGATTCAATGATAAGAGTAGAAATTAAAGATAATGGTGTTGGTATGAGTGAAGAAGTATTACAGCGTATTTTTGAAAGATTCTATCAAGGGGATAGATCCCATTCTGCTGAAGGTAATGGATTGGGATTACCTTTAGTAAAGAAGATTATAGATTTATATGGAGGAAATATTCATGTTCATAGTATTCCCAATATAGGCTCTGTTTTTACAGTTGAGTTAATATATTAAAATTTATTAATATAAATAACCAACACGAAATCATAATAAAATTAAGGAGTGATTATATGTTATATTCAAGAGGATTTTATGGATTTGATCCTACAATGATTATTTTGCTTCCAGCAATTATTTTAACAATCTATGCTCAAAGCAAGGTAAAAACAAATTTTGCTAAATATTTAAGAAAATCAACACAGAAGTCATACACAGGGGTTCAAGTAGCAAGAACTCTTCTGGACCAGCATGGATTACACAATATACCAATAGAAATTTCAAAGGGACATTTAAGCGACCACTATGACCCAGGAAATGGTATACTTAGATTATCCTCTGAAGTCTATCAAGGTAATTCTATTGCTTCTGTTAGTGTTGCTGCACATGAAGTAGGTCATGCTATTCAGCATGCTAATGGATATATTCCCTTATCCTTGAGGAATATGATATTTCCTTTGGCTAGTTTTGGATCTTCTACGGCTTGGATTTTTATTGCCGTAGGACTTATGGTTCCTAGTCTTGGTGGATTAATGGATATTGGTATATGGATATTTGGAGCTGCTGTAGCTTTTCAGATAATTACCCTGCCAGTTGAATTTAATGCAAGTAGTCGTGCCCTACAACTACTTGACAGCAATGGATTTATTGTGGGAGATGAAATTAAAGGGGCAAAAAAAGTTTTAAATGCTGCGGCTCTAACATATGTGGCAGCTATGGCCAGTGGTATCGCACAGCTATTGCGATTAATATTGATTAGAAATAGAAATAGTAGAGAGAAATAGAATAGTCAACATAGAAAATATTATAATATAACCTTATTTAATAAAAAAATTGGTACCATTTTACGTAATTTAAGGGGGAAATAAATGAAACGTGCAACGAAAAATAAGAAAAAGACAACTTTGCGTAAACAGTGGACAAGAAATATAATGATCTTTATAATTGTTTTATTTTTAGGATTTGGATTTTTCGTTTATAAAACAGTGAATATAGCAGCACATCAAATGTTGAATATCTCACTTAATGCTATGATGGGAATTGCCACAAGGGAGTTATCTCAATATGATTTAAAGGAACTTGCAGTGAGTAAGGATGAAAACAGTCAAGACTACCAGCATATTGTAACTACATTAGAAGAAATATCAAGTAAGGCTAAATCCATACTGGAAGGTATTTATATATTTACAAAGGATTCCAATAACAAATGGATATATATAGCAAATACATCTAGCAGTGATAAGCACAATATAGGAGAGTATTTATCCTATGATAATGAAGAAATGAACATGGCATATGAAACAGGAAGTACTCATACTGTGGCAATAGATCAGGATTTCCTTACTCAAGAAGCATACTCAGCAGTCTATATACCTATTTCTCAGAATGATGAAGTAACAGCTGTTTTAGGTGTAAATGTAAATACAAAAGCCTTTATAAAATTACAGACTCTATTCTTAGGTATACTAATAGCTATATTGGCAATAAGTTTGTTTTTCATATGGTGGATTGTTCGATTTATAACTATGCGACAAAGCAAATCAATAGAAAGTCTAGTAATTAAGATGCGAGAAATAGCAGAACTAAGTGGAGATCTTACTAAAAGACTGGAAATTGAGGAAAATAACGAAATAGGGGAATTAGCAATATGCACAAATCAAATGCTTGATACAATACAGAGTATATTATTGAATGTAGATGAAAATTCTAGAAATCTACTGGATAATACTCAACAGTTTTCTAAAGCATTTGAAGAGGTTAGTATATCCTTTGAACAAATAGATGATACTGTTGATAATGTAACTGAAAGAATAGCAGGGCAAACAGTTGAAATGTCGAAAATGACTGATTCAATCTCAGGGACACATCAAGCTATTAAAGATATAGCTAGACATTCACAACAAGTAACAGTAGAAGCTACAGAAACTCGAAATAATGCAATCCAAGGAAATGAAGCAATTGAAAAAATGAAAAATCATATTAATGATGTAGGTAAAGTTGTTA
Source organism: Tissierella pigra (assembly GCF_009695605.1). GTDB lineage: Bacteria > Bacillota > Clostridia > Tissierellales > Tissierellaceae > Tissierella > Tissierella pigra. Next base: position 54,701 of record NZ_VUNQ01000006.1, on the reverse strand, counting down.
ATGAAACCACAGAATTAATGATGATGTTAGATGAACATTCAAATCAAATAAATAGCATAGTAGATACTATTACAGGCATAGCTAAACAGACAAATCTTTTAGCATTAAATGCTTCAATAGAAGCTGCCAGAGCAAAGGAACATGGAGCAGGATTTACAGTAGTAGCAGAAGAAGTAAGAACCTTAGCAGAGGAATCATCAAAATCGGCAGGTGAAATATCTAATCTTTTAGAAGACATACGGAAAGGGATTTTAAATGCCTCAAAATCCATGAAGGAAGTATCTCAAAAAGCAGCAGCAAGTCATATACAAGTAGATGATGTAATAAATCGCTTTGAAAGTATTACAGAGTCTATACAGAAGGTATCATCTATGGTAGAGGAGGTATCTGATTCTACAGAAGAAATAACTTCAAGTACTGCAATAATATCGGAAGGAATGGAAAACCTAGAAGCTATTTCAGAAGAAAATACTGCATCAGTAGAAGAAATTGCATCTAGCATAGATAGTGAAACAAATACCATTAAAGATATATTACAGATAGTATCTCATATGGAGAATGAAACCTATGAATTAAATGAAAGATTGAGTAAACTCAAGCTAAGATAAATCTTTCACTTTGGTTTTGATTTCTTGATTTTTATCCCTAATCCATTTTGATTAGGGATTTTTTTGTAGGTCAATTAGTTAATTGAACTAGCTTAAAATATAATATTTAGATGCAAAATGATAGAGGCATTATTTTGGCAATAAGGTCATATGATATTAACTATTAGAATTTTTTTATTGGATTTTGATATTAATATTGAAAAAGTTTTTATATAATATAAATAATAGGACCTTTGGAATAATCTTAACAAGATTTTGCTTGACAACGCTTTTAATATTCAATAAAATTATGAATATGAAAATCGTTTCCAAATTACTATTTTATTAAAGGAGACGAAAATACATGAAAGTTAGAAAAAGTTATAATACGAAACAGAAGAAATTGATTATATCTTACCTTCAAGAGAATAAAGATCGTCATGTAACAGTGGAAATGATAGCAGATTATCTGAATAATAAAGGAGAATCTGTAGGACAAACCACTATTTATAGGAATCTGGATAAGTTGGTTAAGGATGGTATTGTTCTGAAATTTATAGAGCCAGAAGATATGCGTTCCCATTATCAATATTTAGAAAAGTCTTATGATAATTCGGATTATTATCACCTTATATGTGTTGGGTGCGGACAGGGAGTTCGTTTGAATTGTAATCATATCAACGAGCTTACAATACATATGCAGGAAAAACATGGATTTAATCTTGATAGGGACAGAACGATTCTATATGGGTATTGTGAAGAATGTAGACCATAGGAAAGGAGAAAGCACAATGAATATAAAACATTCTAATACAAAAAAGCTGATAGTTTTACTTATTATTTGTATAGCTATGACTTTCATTCTTTCTGAATTGTTTATTATCACCCATGCTGCTCATGATTGTATTGGTGAGCATTGCTATGTCTGTGCACAAATTCATACTTTAGAGAACCTTCTCAAGCAACTTAGCATAGTTGGCATTATTATAATGGCTGGGTTCTTTAAATCCTTAACTTCTTTTGTATTCATTAGTCGAAACAAGTCCTATGTAAATATGACACCAATAATTTTGAAAGTTAGAATGAATAATTAAAATATACCTCTAAGGGAGTAATATGTCCTTTTTTAGTAAGGATTTAGTGTCCCTTGTTTTTTTATGCCCAAAACAAGAATAAATGGAGGTTATATTTTTATGAAACGATTTATTTCAATAATATTGATGTTTTTTATTTTTATATCCATCTTAACTGGATGTAGTAAAAATGAAAATACCATTGCTAGTGAGAAAATAAGTGTTGTTGCCACTATTTTTCCTCAATATGATTTTGTTAGGGAAATTGCAGGAGAGAATGTTGAATTGACCATGCTTCTTCCTCCAGGTTCTGAAAGTCACTCCTTTGAACCTACTCCTAAAGATATTACTACAATACAAGATTGTGATGTGTTCATCTATGTAGGAGGAGATTCTGATTCTTGGATTAAAGGAATTTTAGAATCTATGGATACAAGCAAAATGAAGATCGTATCACTTATGGATATGGTAGATGTAGTAGAGGAAGAAATAGTAGAAGGAATGGAAGATGATCATGGACACGACCACGATCATGATGATGATCATGAACACGATGATGAACACCATGAGGAATCAGAATATGATGAGCATGTGTGGACATCTCCTAGGAATGCTAAAATTATCGTTCAAGCTATTTCTGAAGTATTATGTGATATAGATAAGGATAATTCTTCTATATACAGACAGAATACAGAGTCTTATGTGGCAAAACTAGATGAATTAAATATAGATTTTAAAAATATTGTAGATGAAGGAGCTAGAAAAACCATAGTTTTTGGTGACAGATTCCCATTTAGATATTTTGCTGATGAATATGGACTTGACTATTTTGCCGCATTTCCTGGTTGTTCTACAGAAACTGAACCCAGTGCTGCCACTGTAGCATTTTTAATTGACAAAATAAAGACTGAGAATATTCCTGTAGTATTCCATATTGAACTTTCCAACGAAAAAATGGCAGATACAATTTGTGAAGCTACAGGTGCGAAAAAGCTATTGCTTCATGCTTGCCATAATATTGCTAAAAGCGATTTTGAAAAGGGCATAAGTTATTTGGACTTGATGACAGCTAATCTTGAGGCAATAAAGGAGGCTGTTAAATAATATGTCACTTCTTATTTGTAAGGATGCCTCCTTTGCTTATGAGGGGCATACTGTAATCAGTGATTTGAATTTTTCGGTTAATAGTGGAGATTATTTGTGTATTGTAGGAGAAAATGGATCAGGTAAAAGTACGCTCATTAAAGGCTTACTTCGTTTAAAGGTTCCTCAAAGGGGAAGTATTCTAATGGATGAAGGACTTAAATCCAATGAAATTGGTTATTTACCTCAACAAACCATTGTTCAAAAGGATTTTCCTGCCAGTGTCTATGAAGTTATTTTGTCTGGAAGATTAAGTAAGATGGGAATTCGTCCTTTCTATTCAAAATTGGATAAAACTATTGCTGAAGAAAATCTTGTCCTTCTAGGAATTGAACATCTTCGCAATAAATGCTATAGAGAATTGTCTGGAGGTCAGCAGCAGCGTGTGCTGTTGGCCCGGGCACTTTGTGCTACACAAAAGTTATTGATTTTAGATGAACCAGTAGCAGGACTTGATCCAATAGTGACTCAGGATTTATACAAGCAGATTTTTAAAATAAATCGTGAGATGGGAATTGCAATTATTATGGTTTCTCATGATGTTCACAGTGCTGTTAAATATGCTGACCTTATTTTACATTTAAAAGGACAGCAGATATTTTTCGGAAAAACATCTGACTATGTTAAATCCAGTGTTGGATATGGTTTTTTAGGAGGTGAGTAGCATGGTTAATATATTAATTCAAATGTTTTCATATCCATTTCTTGTTAGAGCAGTAATTGTAGGATTGTTGGTTTCCCTTTGTGCGGCATTGCTTGGTGTAAGTTTGGTGCTGAAACGCTATTCAATGATTGGCGATGGCTTATCCCATGTAGGCTTTGGAACTTTGGCTATTGCCACAGCCATGAATGTAGCGCCTTTGACAATTTCCATACCCGTATGTGTTATGGCTGCATTTCTGCTACTTCGGATTAGTGAAAATAGTAAAATTAAGGGTGATGCTGCTATTGCCATAATTTCCACAAGTTCACTTGCCATTGGTGTTGTAGCTATATCCATGACTACTGGTATGAACACCGATGTATGTAACTATTTATTTGGAAGCATTTTAAGTATGAGCCATGCAGATGTTAAATTAAGTGTGACACTGTCCATCTTAGTCTTAGGAATGTTTATACTTCTTTATAATAAAGTTTTTGCAGTAACCTTTGACGAAAATTTTGCTAAAGCTACAGGTATAAAAACTGACATTTACAATATGTTAATTGCATTTTTAACAGCAATAACAATTGTATTAGGTATGCGAATGATGGGTGCCCTACTTATTTCCAGTTTAATTATATTTCCTGCCCTAACATCGATGCGATTTTGTAAGCAATTTAAAACTGTGACAATTTGTTCAGCTATTATATCTATAATCTGCTTCTTTTTGGGAGTAGTAGGTTCTTATGTTTATGCTACACCTACTGGAGCCAGTGTAGTTATAGTTAATATTGGAGCCTTTGTATTATTTTGGTTTGGAAACTTAGTTAGAATGAAGGTAAATGGAGTTAAGTCTATAAATGGAATAGAGAAAAGAGGGATTAAGTAATGAAAAAATACCTTATAATGATATTTGTTTGCCTTATATTATTGACTGGATGTAAGGAGCAAATCCAAGAGGATAATTCTTCTGATGATATTTCAACTATTATACAAGAGACGGACTCACAAAATGATGGAATCCAGCATAGTACCATAGATATTCCCCCTTCTGATATGGATATAATCGAAATAAAGGAAAAAATGTTCATTGCCCAAACCAATGATATTTATATAAATTCTGAAGATTATTTAGGAAAAACTATTAAATATGAAGGTATATTTACTTCAATTTATTATGATGTAAATGATACAAACTATAATTTTGTTATTCGTTATGGACCAGGGTGTTGTGGATATGATGATAATGCAGGTTTTGAAGTAGTTTGGTCTGGTGAATATCCTGATGAAAATGATTGGGTAGAAGCTATAGGAGTATTAGAAGAATATGAGGAGGAAGGAGAAGTGTATTTACGTCTGAACTTATCATCCTTAACTGTTCTTGATACTCGAGGGGAAGAATATGTGTATCAATAGATAACTTAGGTTTATTTAATAAGCTAGTATTCTGAAACAATTAAATTGATAAAAAAGGTCATATTTTAGGATATAAAAATATCTTGTATTAAATATTGTTTTATGATAGCATTAAAGTGAAAATTAAATATAATACATTAGGTTCTATAAATGATTAATAGGGAAATAAGTGAAAGTCTTATACAGCCCCCGCTACTGTAAGTGATGATGAAATCAGTTTATACCACTGGAGAAATCTGGGAAGGTACTGAAAGTAAGATAAATCACAAGTCAGGAGACCTGCCTAGTAGTATTGAAGTGACCTTCGGAGGGAAGGAAAATCTTAACTTTATACTATTTACAATTAAGTCTAGTATAATTTCCATCCCTAATCTATTTTGGTTAGGGACTTTTTATTTCCTTTATGGTCACCTAATTTAGTTATAAAGGAGAGTACTCCTTTAAAAATAAATGAGAGGTGATTTTATGAAAAAAAGATTAATGATGTGGAGTGTATTGTTGCTTTTACTTGTAACTCCACAACTAGGTCATGCAATGCACATTATGGAGGGGTTTTTACCATTGAAATGGGCTATTGTATGGGCAGTGCTATCTTTACCATTTTTAATTGCAGGATTTAAGAAACTAAGTAAAGGTTTAAAGCCAGAGCAAAAAATGTTTTTAGGTTTAGTAGGTGGATTTGCTTTTGTTTTATCTGCACTTAAAATTCCGTCTGTTACAGGGTCTTGTTCTCATCCAACAGGAGTAGGCTTGGGAGCAATAATGTTTGGACCAACGACTATGACAGTAATAGGAACCATTGTACTATTGTTCCAATCTCTATTATTAGCTCATGGTGGAATTACAACATTGGGAGCCAATGTATTTTCCATGGCTGTAGTGGGGCCTTTAGTATCATTTTGGATTTATAAGTCTTTGAAAAATAAGAACAGGGGATTAGCAGTATTTTTAGCAGCAGCTTTAGGAGATTTAGCAACTTATATTATTACATCTATTCAACTTTCTATTGCATTTCCAGATGCAGCAGGAGGATTTTTTACATCTTTAACAAAATTCATATCAATATTTGCAGTTACTCAATTGCCATTGGCAATAGTTGAAGGAATTATAACTTTAATGGTATTTAATCTTATTGCAGAATATAAAAAAGAAGGAGTGATTGAACTTGAAGAGTCTATATAAAAAAAATATTATCCTTTTACTTTTAGCAGTTATAATAATAATCACTCCATTGATCATAAAAAGAGACTCAGAATTTGAAGGAGCAGATGGACAAGCAGAGGGACTGATTCAAGAAATAAATCCAGAGTATGAACCATGGTTTGAGCCATTATGGGAACCACCAAGTGGGGAAATTGAAAGTTTATTGTTTTCATTACAGGTAGCAATAGGTGCTGGAATTATAGGCTATACATTTGGAGTACTAAAGGAAAGACGAAAAATTGTTGCTAATAGATAAATATGCTTATACAAACAAAATAAGATGTTACTCACCACAGGCAAAGATACTTCTTGCCTGTGGTACTATAATTATATCAAGAATAATCAACAATTATTATTTTGATTTATTGATTATTATACTTATGTCTGTATTAATAGTTGGAATAGCTAAAATTCCTTGTAAAGCCTATTTTAAAATGTTACTTATCCCATTATCATTTTTATTAGTCAGTATAGTAGCAATAGTAATTTCAGTTAATGATGTAAATTATATTTATTGTTTTAAGCTTATAAACAGTTATATAGGTATAACTTATGAATCCTTCAATACTGGAGCTAAATTATTTACCACAGTGTTATCATCTCTAACATCAGTATATTTTCTGATATTAACTACTCCAATAATAGATATTATTAAAGTTTTAAAAAAATTAAAAGTACCTAGTCTATTTATAGAATTGATGGTACTTATTTATAGAAGTATATTTATATTTATAGAAGAAGCAAATAATATTCATATGGCACAAACCATGAAGTTTGGATATGAAAATAAGAGAAATTCATTAAAATCTATATCATTACTTATTAGAAATCTTTTCCTTAGAATATTTATAAAACATAATGAAATGAATATATCCCTTGAATGTAAATTATATGATGGGGAATTTAAACTAGGTGATTAAATGTTAAAGATAAATAATTTATACTATAAATATGAAGATGGTACAAATGCATTAAACAATATAAACATAGATACATATAAGGGAAAAGTAATAGGAATTATTGGGGCCAATGGTTCAGGAAAATCCACCTTATTTTTAAATATTATGGGAATATTAAGACCAAGTAAAGGTGAGGTAATATATAATGATACATCCCTAAAATATGATAAAAAATATTTAAGGGAATATAGAAAGCAGGTTAATATTGTATTTCAAAATCCTGACCAACAGCTATTTTATTCTAATGTATTTGATGATATAGCTTTTTCTTTAAGAAACCTTGATGTTGCTGAAGATATAATCAAGGAAAAAGTATTTAAAGCATTGGAAAAGGTTGGTGGACTTGATTTAGTAAATAAACCTGTACATTTTTTAAGTTATGGGCAAAAGAAAAGAATTGCCATTGCAGGAGTTTTAGTTATGGACTCTAAAGTATTGCTATTAGACGAACCTACCTCTGGACTTGATCCATATATGACTAAGCAGATGAAGGAAATAATAAATGAAATAAGTAAAGATAAAACAATTATAATCTCCAGCCACGATATGGATTTAATCTATGATATTTGCGATTATATTTATATACTCAGTAAGGGTAATATCATTGGACAAGGAGAGAAAGAACTGATTTTTACGGAAGATAAGTTAATTGAAGAAGCAAGATTGGTTAAACCATGGCTTGTAAGAATTCATCAAAAATTTGATTTACCATTATTTAAAAATGAAGAAGAATTTAATTTATATAAAGGAAAGGGGATTTTATGAAAAAAGGAATAATAGTAGCTAGTTTTGGAACCACCCATGAGGATACGAGGGAATTATGTATTGAGAGCATAGAGAATCTAGTAAAAGAAAAATATAAGGATTACTTGGTATTAAGGGCTTTTACTTCCAGGATAGTTGTTCATAGATTAAGGCAAAGAGATAATCTTCATGTGTTAAATGAAATAGAAGCAGTGGAAGAAATGAAGAATCAAGGTATAGAAGAAATATATATTCAACCCTTACACATAATTCCTGGCCATGAATATGAAAAAATCACCAGCCTAAATTTAAAGGTAGGTTTACCATTACTAAGTTTACGAAAGGATTACATGAAGATTGTCTATGATCCTAAAGTCAATGAATTAGGAAGTAATCAGGCCCTAGTATTCATGGGACATGGTTCCGACCATGAGGCAGATGAAGCTTATGAGGTGTTGGAAAACACTTATCATGAGGAGGGTTTTAAAAATATATTTATTGGTTCAGTAGAAGGAAATAAAACCATAGAAGATATAGTAATGAAATTAAAAGAAAAAAATATAAAAAGGGTAAAACTAAAACCATTTATGTTAGTGGCTGGAGATCATGCCCAAAATGATATGGCTTCAGAAGAAGATGATTCATGGAAATCAATACTTGAAAAAGAAGGATTTGAAGTTGAGGTATGTCTAAGGGGATTAGGTGAATATAAAATTATTCAAGAAATATTCTTGAAACATCTTGAGCAAATAATAGGAGAGAAATAATGAAAAAACTATATGGAATTGGAACTGGTCCAGGAGATAAAGAATTACTGACCCTTAAAGCTGTTAAAACAATAGAAAAATCATCAGTTATATTTGCTCCAAATAATAAAGGGAAAAATATGGCTATAGATACTGTAAAAGATTTTATTGGAGATAAAAGAGTAGTATTTATAGATTTTCCCATGGGACAAGTTCAAACAGAGGATTATAAAAAGGCAGCAGAAATTATATTGAAAGAGATACCAGAAGATGAAATAGGTTCATTTCTTACAATAGGAGACCCTATGATATATAGTACATTTATATATATTATGGATGAATTAGAAGGAAAGGATATTGATGTAGAAATAATATCAGGAATTCCATCTTTTGTAGCAGCAGCTGGTGAAAGCAAAACTCCTATAACTGTAAAGGGAGAAAATTTTTTACTATGTGATGAGTTAGATAAGTCTCTATTGGAAAAGGTAGACTCCATAGCCATATTGAAGACCTTAAAAGATAAGGAAAGCATATTAAATGGTTTAGAGGAGCAGGACTTTAGTTATAAATACATTAAAAGAGCAACCTTGAAAGAACAAGAAATCATAATAGATAAAGAAGAAATATTGAAGGATAAAGACTATATATCATTGATAATAGGCAGAAGGAATTAGGAGGACAACAATGAAAAACAAAAAAATATTATCGCTGTTACTAGTATTTATATTAATGGCAACCATATTAACAGCTTGTAAAACCAAAGAAAATAATGAACCGATAGTGCAAACAGAAGGTGACTCACAACCACTAGAAATAAATGAAGATATAAAAGAGGAATATGGAATAACAATTACAGATAAAACTGTGTCCTTTGTAGATGGTAGGGGAGAAGAAGTTACTTTAAATAAAAATCCTGAAAAAGTAGTAGTTATATATAACTACTATTTAGATATATGGATGAAAAACGGTGGTAAAGTAATAGGTAAGTTAGAAGATTCTGTTGGTCAAGAAATAATATCAGGAACTGATGATGCTGAAATTGTAGGAGCTCTTGGCTCCATAAGTTTAGAGAAGATACTGTCATTAAGTCCTGACTTAGTAGTTTTAATATCAACTCAAAAATCACAAATAGAATTAGTTCCTTCATTTGAAGAGAATAATATACCATTTATAGCAATGGAATACTATGTTAAAGAGGATTATTTTAAATTAGCAAGATTATTTTCTGCTCTTAATGAAAGAGAAGATTTATACGAAGAAAATGTCCTAAAGGTTAAAAATGAAATAGACAGTATAATTGAAAAATCACCAAAAGATAAGGAAAATAAAGTACTTATAATGATGGCCAGTGCTAAATCTGTTACTGCTAGAGGTTCAGATTCTACAGTTGGAGAGATGTTAAAGGATTTGAATACCATAAATATTGCAGATACATCTAATGATATGCTAAGTGATAAAAATTTTAGTATTGAGAAGATACTGGAAGAAGATCCAGATTTCATATTTGTACAAACTACAGGAAATGATATGGATAAGGTAATGGAAAGAATTAAAGAAGATGTGGAGTCCAATCCTGCATGGGCATCTCTTTCAGCAGTTAAGAACGATAGATATGTGATTCTACCAAAGGATCTTTATATGTTTAAACCAAATCATAGATACGCAGAAGCATATGAAGGACTAGCTAAGATTTTATACCCAGAAGTATTTAAATAAAAAGGAGAGGCTATGATTAAATATACAAAAGAGGAATCTAAGAAAAAGACAATAATTACTGTCTTTATTATCTTATTCATAGTCAGCTTTTTCTTCAGTGTTGGCAATGGAGCAGTACAAATAAGTCCCATAGGAATAATTAAGTCAATTTTATATGAGAAAGGTACAGTTAACTATCAAATAATATGGAATGTAAGATTACCAAGAACCATAGTTGCAGCATTAGTAGGCATATGTTTGTCATTATCTGGTGCTATATTACAAGGAATAATGAGAAATCCCTTGGCAGGACCTAATATTATAGGAGTATCCTCTGGGGGAGGATTTTTTGCCCTTGTTATTCTTATAATTTTTCCAAGCTATTATTATCTCGTCCCCATAGGTGCATTTATTGGTGCCCTGTCAGCTACTTTGTTTATATATTCTTTGGCATGGAAAGAGGGAGTACTTCCTACTAGATTAGTCTTAGCTGGGGTAGCTGTTTCATCCTTATTTAGTGCAGGTACAAATGCTCTTATGACCTTTTTTCCTGATAGAGTTCATGGAGTTTTAGGATTTATGGTTGGAGGTCTTTCGGCTATAACTTGGAAAGATGTAAGGATGATTTTACCCTATGCAATTCTAGGTATGATATTGATATTATTCCTACCAGATAAATTAAATATCCTTATGCTAGGAGACGAAGTTGCTACAGGATTAGGATTAAGAGTTGAAAGGACTAGATTTGTTTTTATCATAATATCCTCCTTACTAGCAGGAGCAGCAGTATCAGTAGTAGGTCTATTAGGTTTTGTTGGACTTATTGTACCGCATATGACAAGATTATTTATTGGCTCAGATTATAGATACCTCTTTCTAGGAACTATATTTTTTGGTGCATCTATTGTGATGATTTGTGATACTTTGTCAAGAATATTATTTGCACCAATGGAGATTCCAGTAGGTATTATAATGTCAGCATTAGGAGCACCATTTTTTCTTTATTTATTAAGGAAAAAGGAGGCAATGAGATAATGAGTATGGAAACAAAAAGCTTACAGGTTAAATATGGTGAAAAGCTAGTATTAAAGGATATTAACTTTAGAGTGAGCAATGGAGAAATAGTTACTATAATTGGACCAAATGGATCGGGTAAAACTACTCTCATTAAATCATTGTCAAGATATATAAAGGCTTATTCGGGAGAGATATATCTTGATGGAAAGGATATATCTCAAATACCTACAAAGAAAATAGCAAGGGAAGTAGCCGTATTACCACAGGTGAAAAATGTATCAGCCGATGTTACCATAGAAAATCTTGTATCCTATGGCAGATACCCACATTTAAGCTTTGGTAAAAGAATAAACAAAAATGATAAAGATATTATTAATTGGGCGATTAAAAAGACTGGACTTGTGAAGCTTAAGGATAGATATATAGCAACACTATCTGGAGGAGAAAGACAGAGGGCTTGGATAGCGATGGCACTGGCACAGAAACCTAAAATACTAATCCTTGATGAACCTACTACATATTTAGATATATCTTATCAACTGGAAGTATTAGAGCTAGTAAAGGAGCTAAACGAATCTTTAGGCATTACAGTAATAATGGTTTTACATGATTTAAATCAAGCGGCTAGATATTCAAATAATATCTATGTATTGAAAAATGGAGAAATTTGCGAATATGGGAAACCTAGTGATATATTACAAGCTAAATTATTAAAAGACGTATTTAGAATAGAGGCACATATATATGAAGACGAAATAAATCGCTGTCCATATTTTATACCACATAAATTGAGTTTGAATTCAACAAATAATGATTTAAACTTAGTTTGAGTCCATAAGATAATATTATATAAAGAAGGTGATGAAGTGGAGCATGGAGGAGACTTGTTATCCTACGAAGACTATTATGATGGAGAATTAATAGATTATAGCAGTAATATAAATCCTTTAGGACCACCAAAGGGATTGGAAAAGATTTTAATAGATAGTTTTAATAGTCTTGAAGCATATCCAGATATTAAATATAGAAAATTAAAGAAATCTATATCTAGTTACTTAAAATGTAATGATGAGAATATTGTAGTTGGTAATGGAGCAGTAGAGCTAATAGATAATTTTATAATATTATCCAATAGGGTATTTGTCTGTACACCTTCTTTTTCAGAATATGAAAAAAGAGCTATTGTTCATGGAAAAGAAGTAATTAGAGTACCTTATAAGGATGATTTTACAATAGATATTCTAGCCATAGGGAGCAAAATACAGAAAGGTGATTTAGTAATATTAGGTAACCCCAATAATCCTACTGGTCTTAGGATAGATAAAATAGAGTTAATAATGCTATATGATTTAATAAAAAAAACTAAGTCATATTTATTATTAGATGAAGCGTTTTTTGAGTTCTGCCCTATGGATTATGATAGTATTGAAGTTTTTAGAAATACAAATTATGAAAACTTAGGCATCATAAGGGCTGCTACAAAGTTTTTTGCATTACCTGGTATTAGATTAGGATATGGATGTACTTCTGTTGATTTAGTTGAGAAAATATCTAATATAGAATTACCATGGAGCATAAATTCGTTGGCGGAATCAGCAGGAAACTATATATTTCACAATGAGGAATATATAGAAGAAAGTAAAGAGTATATAAAAAAAGAAAGAGACTATCTTTTTAAGGAATTATCTAATATAGAAGGAATAAGAGTATATCCTACTGAAACCAATTATATTTTAATTGAATTATTGAATTGGAATGAAGAATATGTATTTAAGTTTTTCTTAGAGAGAGGAATAGTTATTAGAAAATGTTCCAGCTTTATTGGATTAGATAATAATCATATTAGAGTTGCTGTAAAGAGCAGAGAAAATAATATAAAACTTATGGAAATTCTTAAAGAATTGGAGAATAAATAGATGAGAACCGTAATGATTACAGCTCCATCAAGTAATACAGGAAAAACAACTATAACCCTTGGACTAATTAGAGCCATAAAAAATAGAGGTTTCAATATATCTGCATTTAAGACAGGTCCTGATTTTATAGATACAAAATATCTAGAACAAGCCTCAAATAAAAAAGCAGGAAATCTTGATATACATTTAATGGGGAAAGATGGCATAAGAAATTCTTTAGAGATGAATTTAGGAGATTATGGTGTTGTAGAAGGGGTAATGGGGTATTTTGATGGAATATATAATACTTATGAAAACTCAAGCTTTCATATATCTAAGGAGTTAGATATTCCTGCTATATTGGTATATAAACCAGAGGGAGAAATGTTTTCGGCAATTCCCAAAATAAAAGGTATGGTGGAATTTTCTGATTCAAGGATTAAAGGGATTATATTTAATAAAGTGGATAAAAATATGTTTCTTTTATTGAAAGAAAAAGTAGAAGAATATATAAATATAGAAGTATTAGGATATTTACCTAAGGATACATCTTTAGAAATTGATAGTAGATATTTAGGATTAAAACAGGTTCATGAAAATCAACAGTCTGAATATTTAATATCAAAGGCGGCGGAAGCCTTAGAAAACACAGTAAATATAGATCGAATACTTGATTTGACTAATAATATAGAACTGGAGCCATATAACTATCCTGAAAAAAGAAATATAACTGTTGCCTTAGCCTATGATAAAGCATTTAATTTTTACTATAATGAGAATTTAAAGTTATTAGAGAATATATGTAATATAGAATATTTTTCACCTATGAAGGATAAGAAAGTTCCAAAGGCTGATATTATATATATAGGTGGAGGATATCCAGAACTATATAAAGAGGAGTTATCATCTAATGTATTTATGATAAATGATATAAGGGAAAATGCAGAAAAAGGTATACCTATTATAGCAGAGGCAGGAGGATTAATGTATCTTTTAACATCTATAGAAGATATTCCCATGTGTAATATATTTAGTGGAAATGCTATTATGACAAATAGACTACAGAGATTTGGATATGTAAATATAGAATTAAAAGAGGATACAATAATAGGAAAAAAAGGCACTACTGTTACAGGAAATGAATATCACCGTTCTCAAGTAGATACTGACGAACAGCCAGTATTTCATATTACAAAGCCAATGAATAACAATAGATTTTGGGAATGTGGTTATACTTATAAAAATGTATTAGGATACTATCAGCATATTAATTTCCTTGGAAATATAAATGCTTTTAATTATTTGTTGGATATGGCAGAAAACATAAGAAAAGAGGGATAAAATGTATATAAAAAATCCTATGGAAATAGAAAACAAAAGTATGGATATTATAGATGAAGTCATGAATGACACTAGTTTTTCAGAAGAAGAAAAGATAATAGCTAAGAGAATGATTCATACAACTGGAGATTTTGACTATAGAAATATAATAGTATTTAAAAATGATTTCATAGAAGAAGGAAAAAAGGCTATATTCAAAGGAACTACAATTTTTACAGATACAAAGATGGCATATATGGGAATCAATAAACCTGCTCTCAAAAAGGCAAATTGTGAATTGAAATGTTTCATAGATGATGAAAGAGTATTTGAAATGTCTAAAGCATTGGGAACTACAAGGTCGGCTTGTGCAGTGGATTTAGCCATAGAGGAAGGTATAGACATATTTGTAGTAGGAAATGCGCCTACTGCATTGTTTAGGATATTGGAGTTGGTGAAGGAAGGAAAAGCAAATCCTAAACTAATTGTAGGAGTGCCTGTAGGCTTTGTTGGTGCAGCGGAGTCAAAGGAATATTTAAGAGAATTTGACATTCCATCTATATCTACAGTAGGTACTAAGGGTGGGAGTAATGTGGCTGCTTCTATTATTAATGCTCTATTATATATGGTGGTAGGAAGATGACTTTAGATTTGTATGTAGTTAAAGAAGGAAAAAGTTTAAGATGTGGCTATACTACAGGTTCCTGTGCAGCGGCAGCAGCTAAGGCAGCAGCTATTATGCTGGAAGAAAAAGGTGTAATAAACTATGTGGAAATAGATACACCAGCTAATATTAGACTAAAACTTGAAGTAACTAATCCAGTTATTGAAGGGAATAAGGCTATATGTTCCATTGTAAAAGATGCTGGAGATGACCCAGATAATACAGATGGTATAGAAATATATGCAGAGGTTTCTAAGAGAAATGATGGAGAAGTTTTCATAGAAGGTGGAGAAGGTATTGGAAGAATAAAGAGAAAAGGATTATTTGGAGAAGTAGGAGAAGCGGCTATTAATCCAGTACCTAGAAAGATGATAGAAAAGGAAGTAAGGGAAGTTTCAAATAATGGCTATGACATAGTTATATTTGCCCCCCAAGGAGAAGAAATTGGGAAAAAGACTTTTAATAAAAACATAGGTATTGAAGGGGGTATATCTATTATTGGAACTAAGGGAATAGTATATCCTATGAGTGAAGAAGCCCTTATAAAAACCATATATATGGAAGTGGATATGATAGAAGAAGATCAGGGAAAAGATAATATAGTTTTAGTACCAGGTAATTATGGGGAAAAAATAGGAGAAGAATTGGGAATTAAAGAACCAAAGGTAAAAATATCAAACTTTATAGGAGATAGTCTACTATATGTTTATAATAAAGGGTTTAAATCCATGACTTTAATAGGTCATATAGGTAAATTTGCTAAACTAGCCATAGGTGTATTTAATACTCATAGTAAGGTATGCGATGGAAGAATGGAGGCGTTTATATATTATTTATCTTTTATGGGTGCCCCAGTTGAATTGCTTAATAAAGTAAATAATGCAGTAACAGCAGAAGAAGGATTAAATATATGTATAGAAGCAGGTTATGGCAGTGTTGTAAAGCGTATGGAAAAGGGAGCAGAGGAAAGAATACGAAAGTATTTAAAAGATGAAGATTATAATGTAAAAGTAATTATATATTCCATGGAAAGAGGTACGAATATATGTTAATAGTAGCAGGAATAGGCCCGGGGAATCCAAATTATTTAACTTATGATGTAAGAGAAAAAATAGAAAATACCGAACATATTTTAGCCTTTGGAAGAATTGCAAACTCTCTTAAAGATATTAGAGATGATATTGTAGAAGTAAATAAAGTAGAAGAAATATTAAATTACATAGATGATGAAAAAGAAATATTGTTACTTGCCTCAGGAGATCCTAATTTTTTTGGAATAGTAGAATTTCTAAAGAAAAAAGGACTGAGGGTAAAGGAAGTATTGCCTGGAATTTCTTCATTTCAATATATGATGGCAAAGCTTCAAAGATCATGGCAAGAAGGAGTATTTTTGTCTCTCCATGGCAGAAGTGGAGGTTTGGAAAGTATTAAGGACAATAGACTTAGTATACTTCTTATAGATAAAGATAATTTGCCTAGCAAAATATCTAAGGATTTATATAGATTAAATATTAAAGGAAAAATATATGCAGGATTTAATCTGTCTTATGATGATGAAAAAATAATAGTAAGAAACATAGGAGAAGAAATAGAAGATATTTCTTCCCTTGGGGTGGTGGTAATTGAAAATGAAATGGATTAAAGATGAAGATTTCATAAGAGGAAATATTCCTATGACTAAATTTAATATTAGAATCCTAACTTTAGGATATTTAGCCATAGAAAAAGGAGATAGATTTTTAGATATAGGAGCAGGTACAGGTTCCATATCTATAGAAGCAGCTCTTCATGGAGCAAGGGTTTATGCCATAGAGAGGGAAGAAGAAGGAGTAGAACTAATAAAGACCAACAGAGAAAAGTTTGGTGTAGATATTGATATAATAAAAGGACAAGCACCAGAGGATTTACCTAATATAAAGATAAATAAATGTTTTATAGGTGGCAGTGGTGGTCAATTGGAAGGAATATTTTCTTATTTAGATATAAACTTAGAAGATAATGGAATAGTATGTGGAAATTTTATAACTATTAAAAACTTAAATAATTTTATAGAGCTACTTAATAAGTATAGATATAGAGATATAGAAGTACAACTTATTCAAGTATCTACCATGGATAAAATAGGACTTTTAAAGGGACAAAATCCCATATTTATAGTAAAGGGAGTGAAGGATAATGATTAGCTTTGTAGGTGCAGGGCCAGGGAATGTGGATTTAATCACAGTAAAGGGAAGAAGGCTTTTAGAAGAAGCAGATGTTATTATATATGCAGGTTCATTAGTATCTAAGGAGCATCTAGAGTTTTGCAAGGAAGGGGCTAAACTATACGATTCAGCTTCAATGACTTTAGAGGAAGTAATTGAAGTAATGGAAATATCCATAAGAGACAATCTAAAGGTAGTTAGATTACATACAGGAGATCCTACTATATATGGAGCCATAAGAGAGCAAATGGATTTATTGAACAGTAAGGGAATAGGGTATGAGGTAATACCTGGAGTAAGTTCCTTTACTGCTGCTTGTGCTTCCATAAAGAGAGAATTTACATTACCTGATGTAAGTCAAACTGTAATACTTACTCGTATAGAAGGACGTACTCCAGTGCCAAAGGAAGAGGACTTAGAAAGTTTAGCTAAACACAAGGCTTCCATGGCAATATTTTTATCAGTACAGGAAATAGGCAGAGTAGTAGAAAAACTAGTAAAAGGATATGGCAGAGACGATATACCTGTAGCAGTAGTATATAAAGCTACATGGGAAGATGAAGATATATTATTTGGTACTCTTTCTAATATAGAGGAAAAGGTAAAAGAGAAGAATATCAATAAAATGGCACAAATATTAGTAGGCAATTTCATAGAAGGAGAGTATGAAAGGTCAAAATTATATGACCCTAGTTTTACCCATAAGTTTAGGAGTGCATCTCAATGAAAATAGCCTGTCTATCCTTTACCCATAAAGGTAAAGAAATAGGTGACAAATTAAAAACCCTTAGTGAAAAGGGAAAATATCTATTTCATCATTATTCAAATGATGAAATAGAAGGCGGAATAAAAAGTCGATTGGATTATATCTGGAAAGAATATAATGGATTAGTGTTTATTTCATCTACTGGCATAGCCATACGAATGATAAATTCATATATAAAAAACAAAACTATGGATCCAGCAATAGTAGTCATAGATGACTGTGGCAGATTTTCCATATCTTTATTGTCAGGACATTTAGGTGGGGCAAATGAGCTTTCTAATTGGATTGCAAAAGCAATAGATGCTATGCCAGTTATAACTACTGCATCTGATAATAGAGGCATAGAGGCAATAGATATATTTGCTAAGAAAAACAACTATTATATGGATAATATGAAATTGGTGACTAAAATAACTGGAATCATGGTAAATGGGAAGACCTTGGGATTTTATTCTGAAGATAATAAAACAATTAATTATCCCAATATAGTAACAGTTAAAGATTTAAACAATATACCTTCTGAAATAGAAGGTTTAGTTATAGTAAGTTCAGAAAACCAACAGATTGAAAATATAAATATTCCCTATATATATCTAAGACCTAGAAATATAAATATTGGAATTGGATGTAGAAAAGGAGTAGAGGGAAAAAGAATTATTGAATCTGTAAAATCTGCCATGAAGGAATTAAATCTTTCAGAGAATAGTATACAAGCTATTGGTACAGTAGAAGTAAAAAAAGATGAAGAAGGTATTATAGAAGCTGCAAAATATTTTAATTGTCCAATTAAAATATTTACCATAGAGGAAATAAAAGAGGTAGAAGATAAATTTGAGAAATCTCAGTTTGTGAAAGATACAATAGGCGTTTATTCAGTATCAGAGCCTTCCGCATACTTACTTGGAGGAAAATTAATTAAAGAGAAATCAAAATATAATGGTATTACAATATCCATATCAAAGGAGATAAGAAATGGCTAAATTATATGTAGTAGGCATAGGACCAGGCGGTAGAGAACATATGACTTATAAAGCGGTGGAAGTAATTAAAAAAAGCGATTTGGTAGTAGGCTATACTCCTTATATAGAATATTTGGGAGATTTAGTAGAGGGAAAAGAACTTTTTTCCACAGGAATGAAAGGTGAAATAGAGAGATGTAAAGTGGCCATAGAAAAGGTTAGAGAAGGAAAAAATACAGCAATTGTAAGTACAGGGGACTCGGGTCTTTATGGAATGGCAGGGCCGATTTTAGAATTGGCAGAAGACATAGAAGTGGAAATAATACCAGGAGTTACAGCGGCATTTTCTGCAGCAGCAGAACTAGGTTCTCCTATTATGCACGACTATACCTCAATTAGTTTGTCTGACTTACTTACTCCTTGGGAAGTAATAGAAAGCAGATTAGAAAAAGCTGCTGAGGCTGATTTTGTAATTTCCATATATAATCCTAAATCAAAGGGAAGAAAGGAACACCTAGAGAAGGCAGTAAATATAATCTTAAATCATAGAAAAATTGATACACCAGTAGGTATAGTTAAAAATTCAGGTAGAGAAGGGACAGAAATCATTATTACTACTTTAGGAAGTATAGATTATGATAAAGTAGATATGCTTTGCGTACTTATTATTGGAAATTCCAACACTTATATAAAGGGTGATAAAATCATTACACCAAGAGGATACAATATAAAATGATTTGGATAATAGGTGGAACCAGCGAAGCACGAGAAATAGTAAATAGGATAAAAGATATAGATAATTATATTGTTACCATGGCAACAGATGGAGGAAAGGAATTTCTTCATAGTAATAAAATTCTAATAGGGAGAATGAATTATGAGGAAATGATAGAGTTTTCCAAGAAAAACAAAATATCTTTAATAGTAGATTTAACTCATCCCTATGCTAGAATAGTATCAGAAAATGCAAAAAAAGTGGCAAACACTTTAGAAATAGATTATATTAGATATATAAGAGATAAAGTAGACGTAGAAAATAATATTATCTATTTACAAAGCTACGAGGAAGCTTATGAATATATATCAAAGATTTCAGGAACAGTGTTTTTTACAACAGGCTCTAAAAATATTGGAGATTTTGAAAAGATACGAGGAAATAATAGATTTATATATAGAATACTTCCTGCATTAGAAAGCATAGAGGAATGTAAGAAATATAATGTACAGATGAAAGATATAGTTGCAGTATTAGGCCCATTTTCTAAGGAATATAATAAGGTTATGTTTGAGGAATATAATCCTAAATATTGTGTTATGAAAGATAGTGGGCATAGAGGAGGTACTCTGGAAAAGATAAAGGCCTGCAAGGAATTAGATATAACACCAATAGTAATAGGCAGAGGATATGAAAATGGAATTAGAGATTTAAATATAATAGAGAATATAATCAGAGAAAAAAATAATAAGAAAGGAGAGATATAAATGGAAAATTCCTATAGATTTTATAGAAATACTGATTGTGACTATTTTCCATGTCATAAAGTAGAAAATACAGAAGAGTTTAATTGTATGTTTTGCTATTGCCCCTTATATTTATTAGAGGATTGTGGCGGGAATCATATGGAAAATTATGGTGTGAAGGACTGCTCTAATTGTCTTTTACCCCATAGACCAAATGGTTATGATTATATAAATAAAAAGTTAATTGAACAAAATAATCTTAAAAGAAACAAATAAGATAAGGATGTGTACATATGAAACTACTTAAAGATACTTTAGAATTAATAACACCCACAAATGAGGAAGTGAAAAATCTAGTAAGAAATCAGTGGGATGGACTAGTAAAACCAATGGGAAGTCTAGGTACATTGGAAGAAGCAACTATAAAAATAGCAGGTATGACTGGAAAAGTAAACAACAAAATTGATAAAAAGGCAATTGTTGTAATGTGTAGTGATAATGGAGTAGTAGAAGAAGGAGTCAGCTCTGCTCCACAGATATTTACTAAGGTACTAACTGAAAGTATGACAAAAGGAGTAACAGGAGTTGCTACTTTAGGTAAATATACGAGTACAGATATAGTTACTATAAATCTAGGAGTAATAGGAGAAATAGATGACCCTAAAATAATAAATAGAAAAATTGCCAATGGAACAAAAAACTTTGTAAAAGAACCTGCAATGACTTATGATGAAGCAGTTAAATCAATAGAAGCAGGTATAGAAGCAGGGGACAAGCTATATGGTGAGGGATATGATATATTAGGTACTGGAGAAGTTGGTATAGGAAATACCACTACTGCAGCAGCAGTTTTATCAGCTTTAACAGGTTTAGATGTAGATATAACTTGTGGAAAAGGTGCAGGTTTAACTGATGAACAACATTCAAACAAAAAAGATGTAATAAGAAAAGGTATAGAAAAAAATAAACCCAATGGTAAAGATCCTATTGACGTAATAGCAAAAGTAGGGGGTTTTGATATAGGAGGTATGTGCGGTTTGTTTTTATCCGCTGCCAAAAACAAAAGACCTGTAGTCATAGATGGATTTATATCATCTACAGCGGCCCTTTGTGCTGTTAAATTAAACCCTTTAGTTAAAGAATATATAATTCCATCTCATTTATCTGGAGAACCTGGGGCAAAGTATGTAATGGATAAATTAGGTCTAAAACCTATGTTAAATTTAGGTATGAGATTAGGTGAAGGCTCAGGATGTCCACTGGCTTTTCAAATTATAGAAGCAGGATTGTATACATTGGAGAATATGGGAACCTTTGAATCTTTGTCATTAGATGGTGATGCATTAGTAGATATAAGAGAAGACTAAATGGAGTGGTAAAATGATTACATTAGTTACAGGTGGTGCAAGGTCAGGGAAAAGTAGATTTGCAGAAAGTATATATAAAGATACTTTAGATGTGGTGTATATAGCCACATCTAAGGTTACAGATAATGAAATGGCAGAACGAATAAATCTCCATAGGGAATCTAGACCAAAGGAGTGGAGAACCTATGAGGGAAATTATGAACTTCAAAATGCAGTAGGTGAAGAAAAAAATTACTTTTTAGATTGTATAACAGTCCTTACTTCCAATATAATGTTTGATATATCTAAGGATGTGGAGTATATAGACTATGATTTGCAAAATAAAATAGAAAATACTATAATAGAGGAATTAAAAGCCTTAATAGATAAAGTTAGAGAAAAAGATTATGATCTAGTATTAGTAACAAATGAAGTGGGAGATTCCATAGTTCCGGAACATCATATATCTAGAGTATTTAGAGACATTCAAGGAAGGATAAACCAAAGGATAGCTTCAATTTCAGATCAGGTTTATTTGGTATGTTGTGGCATACCGGTGAAAATTAAATGATAAAAGGGCTTATACTTTCTCTGCAGTTTTTTACGAGAATCCCTATCAATATAAATGTAGATTTCAATGGAAAAAATATTAAATATAGTGTATTTTTCTTACCCTTAGTAGGAGCAATAATAGGAGGATTGGCAGGTTTAGTTTATTACCTAATATCACCCTATAATATTCAATTAGCCTCCTTTTTAACATTATTAACTACAATTATATTGACTGGAGGACTACATTTAGACGGATTATCAGATACCTTTGATGGATTTTTATCGGGGAGAGATAAAGAAAGAACTCTAGAAATTATGAAAGATAGTAGAATTGGGGCTTTTGGAGTAATAAGCTTAATTCTTTTAATTTTATTTAAGTTTATCTTGATTTCAAGTGTAAAAAACTTACCTTTAGCCATAACCTTATCCTTTGCAAATAGTAGACTAGTACTTAGTTATATAATATCTTATAAGAAGAATGGAAGACCAGGAGGCTTAGGAGAATTATTTCATAAAAGTAATCCTAAGAATATGATGTTTATAAGTGGAATTATATATATTGCCATATTAATTTTATTAGACATAAAATATATCATACCCCTTATAATTACATTTTTATTTGGAGAATATATGTCCTTTATATCTTATAAAAAAATAGATGGATTAACAGGAGATGTATATGGTGCAATTATAGAATTAGGAGAGGGCATTTCTCTACTTAGCTTTTGGAGTGTGATGATATGGATATAATTATGATAAGACATGGGGAAACAGAAGACAACGTGAAAAAGATATTTAGTAGAGATAATACTAGACTTACAGATAATGGTATAGAACAAATTAAAAAGACTAAAGAACTACTAAGGCATTTTGACTACAGTAAAATATACTATAGTCCCTTAACAAGAACTGTGGAGACTTTAGAAAATCTAGGGTTAGAGGGGATAAAAGAGGATAGAATTAGAGAAATTAACTTTGGTATATTCACTGGAAAAACATTTGAAGAAATATCAGAAATTTATCCTATAGAAAGTAAGGATTGGGTAGAAGATTCAATTAATTATGTAATTTCTCAAGGGGAAAGCTTAATAGATGTATATAATAGACTAAGTGAATTTTTAGAAGAGATTTCTAAAGAAGAAGATAATATTTTATTGGTCTGCCATGATTGTATAATAAGACTGGCATTATGTTGGATATTTGATAATCCCGATTACTTTTTTAGATTTAAAGTAGATAATGGCAGTATCAATGTAATATCAATAGATGATGGATTCAAATATATAAAGAAATTAAATTATAGCTAAAAATCTAAAATACAGTTCTTCAATGTAATAAATGAAGGACTGTATTTTGTAAGTACATAATAATATGATATAGATAACCAACATCATAATAAAAAATACCGTTCCTGCTGTTTAGAATATGGATAACTCCTGCAATTCATTCAGCTACAAAATCCTAAAATTTATAACTCCCTTTGCTCAAATAGATAGATTTCTTTACGGATTTTATGGCTTCACTTATGTAAATAAAGATATTATTTTAAGCACTGAAGTCTATTTAAGGCATTATAATATTTGGGAAATATCAGAAAAGATCGCAATAAGATTTCAGACTATTTTATTTATTGTTTACAATCTCAAATAAATGTGATATTATAAAGAAGCTTATATGTAGTAAATTTGGGGGTTATTATGGTGAATCATATTATTATAGATCAAATGACAAGAGAAATCTGCTCTGTACAATTGAAGCCGATGAAGCATTGTACCGAGCTTAAACTAAAAGCATGAAGCTTTCCATTCATCGGTAAATAGGTTGTTTTAGGCGTATATTGTTACGCTTTGTTTTCGTACCTATTTTCCGAGTAATTATGAGTGGTTTATTGGCCGTGGACAATGTTTTGTCTGCGGCCTTTTGTGTGAGCTCAAACTAAATTTTGAGCCGTAATGTACGTTAATAATACGTACTATTAGGAAGCAGAAGGTCGTGTGTTTTGCACAAGACCTTCTGCTTTTTTTATTAGAAAGGAGTTTTAAACATGAGTTTATTAGAAATTAAAAATTTGTCTCATACTTATGGAGACAAGATATTATATAAAAATGAATCTCTTGCATTGTTCAAGGGAGAACATATGGGTATTGTAGGGCAGAATGGTACAGGAAAAAGTACCTTAATTGGAATGTTGTCAGGAGAAATCA
Source organism: Tissierella pigra (assembly GCF_009695605.1). Classification (GTDB taxonomy): domain Bacteria; phylum Bacillota; class Clostridia; order Tissierellales; family Tissierellaceae; genus Tissierella; species Tissierella pigra. Next base: position 30,104 of record NZ_VUNQ01000006.1, on the reverse strand, counting down.
TTCCTGATAGGGGGCGTATTATTTGGCAGCCAAATATAAAACTTGGACATCTTGATCAACATGCAGTTGTTCTAGGAGAATATACAGTTATAGAGTACTTGAAAACAGCATTTCAAAATTTATACATCTTGGAAGAAAGGATGAATAAGCTGTACGAGAAATATGCTATTACTGGTAATGAAAAAGATTTATTACAAGCAGCAGAGTGTCAAACCATCTTGGAAGTTCGAGAATTCTATATTATAGAGTCACGAATAGAAAAGGTTATGAATGGACTTGGACTATCTGCCATTGGTGGGGATAAACTGATTTCACAGCTAAGTGGTGGTCAACGAGCAAAAGTAATTCTTGCGAAGCTACTGTTGGAAGAACCAGATGTTTTACTGCTTGATGAACCTACAAATTTTTTGGATAAGGAGCATGTTCTGTGGCTTTCAGAATATCTATCTACATTTCCTAGTGCCTTTGCTGTAGTTTCCCATGATTATGATTTTCTCGAAAAAATTTCTAGTTGTATTTGTGACATTGATGGAGGAGTAATCAGAAAATATACGGGAAAATATTCTAATTTTCTGAAACAAAAAGAACACTTAAGAGAGGAACATATTCGTAGATATTATGCTCAACAGCAGCAGATCAAAGAGACTGAGGAATTTATCCGCAAGAATATTGCAGGTGTAAACAGTAAAAATGCTAAGGGAAGACGAAAACAACTTGAACGTATGGAACGAATAGTCCCACCTTCTGTTACAATTTCAAAGCCAGAGTTTTGTTTCCTAGAAAGTCCTAGTTCAGCACATGAAGCATTAAAAGTAAAAAAACTTGAGGTGGGTTATTACTATCCTTTATTATCACCTTTAAATTTTACTATTGATGGTGGTCAAAAAATTGTGATTACAGGTTTTAATGGAATAGGGAAATCTACCTTGCTTAAAACCTTAACTGGATATATTGAAAAAATATCAGGTGAGTTTATATTTGACAATTCTGTGAGAATTGAATATTATGAGCAGGATATTATATGGGAAAATCCATCACTCACACCCCTTGAGATAATTACTAGATGCTATCCGTCCCTAAACATTAAAGAGGTACGCCGACAACTTTCACGATGTGGCATAAGTAATGATCATGTAATACAGCCAGTGTCAACATTAAGTGGAGGGGAACAGGCAAAAGTGAAATTATGCAAACTAATGCTATCTCCTTGTAACTTTTTAATTCTTGATGAACCGACAAATCATCTGGACTCTACTGCTAAAGAGGCACTTAAAAATAGCTTAAAGAATTTTAGAGGTACTGTATTGATAGTATGCCACGAAGAAGCATTTTATCGTTCATGGGTAGACAAGGTAATAAACATAGAACTAACATAAGTATTGATATTTCAAATTATGAATTTAAGATTAATAGTGCGAACTTCTATATTTAAACAAATATCAAAAATAGGAAATATTAAGTTAAAGGTTTTTTAATTAAATATCTAGTGTGTTATAAATTCCCTCAAACCAATGTTTGAGGGAATTTATTATATGCGAAAAAACAAACTTTAGAGATATTCAGATATATTGTAATTTAATATATATTATAATATGATGTACACAATGTAAAAAAGTAGGAGAATTTATGTGAAAGGCATTTAGAATAAATTTTGCATGATAGTAAAGTAAATTTGCATCTTGGTTTTAGAGGTATTGTTTTATAGTATATGATGTAATATATTGAACTAGGAGGCAGGAATTATGATAATCAAACTAGAGGAGAACCCCAATCAAAAAGAACTTGAAGTGTCTATAAAATGTACAAAAATTGATAAAAAGGTTAAACGTATTGTTTCACTTATAAGATCTGTTGACAATATAATTAAATGTAGTTTGGAAAATCAAGAAACTTGGATTGATGCTTCCTATATTTATTATATTGAAAGTGTTGATAAAAAGACATTTGTCTATTGTGAAAAATCCGTATATCGTACAGAGTTTCGCTTATATCAGTTGTTGGAACAGCTTAGTTCTTGCGATTTTGTACAGATTAGCAAATCATGTATTTTAAATTTGAATGTGCTGGATAGTATACGTCCCCTAGTCAATAGTCGTCTGGAAGCCACACTTATAAATGGGGAGCGACTATATATTACTCGTAAATATCTTGCAGAGATAAAGTTAAAATTACAGGAGAGGTGATGAGAAATTGAGAAAAATAATAACAAATATATTTGCTGCAACAGGACTAACTTTAATTATATTAGCTGTTATTGCAAGTTTATATGGAGGGGAGTTTTTGTTTATTAGTAGTGTCTATCAAGCTCTTGCTGTAAATTTAATTATTGCTTTAGGATTAAATATTATCCAAAATATTGAAAGTAAATATTTTATTATTGAAGTTTTTCGAGATGTTACTTTTACCCTATGTATACTCATCTTTGCAGGTTATCTTTTTAATTGGTACAGCAGTACTCCTATTTTAGTGGTTATTATTATGGGTTTAGTAATATATGTTATAAGCTATCTTATAAATATAATAAAAATTAATGATGATATTGCATTTATCAATAACCGATTAAAAGTAAATAGAGATATAAAGAAAGATTAGGAGAACATTTCTATGTCTAAAATATTGGTATCACAAAGTATAACAAAGGAATTTAACAAAAAAGAACAAATTCTAAAAGGTATTTCTTTAGGGATTGAGGAGGAAACTTTTACTGTAATTTTAGGACCTAGCGGTTCTGGTAAATCAACCCTTCTCAATATATTATCAGGGCTGTTGAAACCTACTTCTGGTAAAGTGGTGTATAGAGGAAAAGAATTAACATTATTTACTGAAAGTCAGTTGGCAGATTGGAAACGTAATGAAGTGGGGTATGTTTTTCAAAATTATATGTTGTTAAATAATCTGACAGCTGAAGAAAATATTAAAATCGGTATATCTCCTAATTCTACGCCACTTCCATTTGATAGACTTACTCGTATTTTAGGAATAGAAAGTATTCTTGATAAATTTCCATCTGAAATGTCGGGAGGAGAGCAACAACGTACTGCAATTGCCAGAGCTGTAATAAAAAATCCAAGTATTTTATTTTGTGATGAAGCTACTGGTTCCCTTGATGAGTCAAACAGTAAAAAGGTAGTGGAACTTTTACATAGTTTAAAGAATATTTTTGGTATTAGTGTACTTTTTATAACACATAATCTTCAAATTGCCGAAACAGCAGATAGGATCATTACAATTAAAGATGGCTTATTGTTCGAGGACATAATTAATCATAATCCAATATCTGCAAGTAATATGATTTGGGGGTGATACCATGTATTTATTTAAGCAAATTACTAGAGAAATAGTGAGAAATAAAATATTTGTATTTTTATTATTTTTACTAAGTGCGTTTACTTCGTTTATGTATTTTTTTGTACAATTTTCAATTGACGGTAATATGAAAATGCTAAAATCTTTATCTGTTTTAAGTGAAAATCAATTACTTTATCAAAAGGCATTAAATTCTAATGTAATTCTTTCTAAAAACTTTCTTATTGTTTTAATAGGTTTAACATCTTTTGTATTTGCTATGTTCTTTTATAGATTTTATAAATCAAATGGAAAGCAAATAGGATGTTTAAGGGCATTGGGGTATAAAAATCGAGTATTAAGGAGTTATTTTGTCAGCTTTACTGCGATACTTTCTCTTGTTGGAGGATTGTTTGGATTTGTTTTCGGTTATTTTGCATCAGATATTCTCATAAATGCAAATAAACAGTCCTATAATTTAGCAGGTCTTATAAAAAATATTGATTTATCAAGTATTATCATTGGCTTACTTGCTCCAATAGTTATATTTTGTATTGTGACATTTTTCAGCTATGGTTTTGTTGGACGTATGGAGGTTGGCAATTTACTTTCTGGAGTAAATAATAAGTACGGATTTTCAGGGATATTGAAATTCGTAAATAGTTTCGTCAAAATTTTGCCTGTTAAAGATAAGTTTCCTTATCGTATAGCATTTAGAAAGCCTATTGCAGTCTTACTTATTATTACTGCTGTTATGGGATTTACGGTTATGTTTATTATGGGTTATTCACTAAACCGCAGTAGTCAAAAAGTATTTTTATCACAGACTGTTGGACATAGATATATGTTTGACACCCATTTTACAGAATTTAAAATAAAAGATGAAGAAAAAGATAATTCCATATATTATCTGATTTCTGATGTTGTTGTTAAATCCCAAAATGGCACAGAGGTGGAACAGCAGATTATCGGTATAGAACAAAATGATAAAATATTAGCTCTTCAAGACAGAAAAGGAAAGTTACTGAATGGTATTAAAAAAGATAAAGTTTATATTTCTCCAGCCTTAAATGAATTATATGGTTTTAATATTGGAGACAAGATTATTCTTACTTTTAGCGAAAAAAACTATCCTGTAATAATTGAAAACATAGCCATTAATGCCAAATCAAAATCAATTTATATATCTAAAGAAAAGTTGGCTGAGATTTTAAACCTCCCAGCAAATGTTTACAATGGTATATTAAGTATAGAAGAGGTATTAAGTGATGAAGGTATAACAACAACCTATGAACAAAAAATCGCCAATCTTGAGAGAGACTCTGTATCCAATCGAAATAGTGCGGTTATCAATCAAATTATTGGATTTATTGTTGGTTCTATTTTACTTTATTTGGCTCTTTTAATAAATTTTCAAGAAAACAAAAGAGATATACTTATTTTACACCTAATGGGGTACAAACCTAAAGCAATAGGAACGTTGCTGATTGATATTTATAGGCCTATTATTGGAATGACTTTCTTGTTAACACTTATGCCAAGTATTATGATTGCTCAATCAGTGCAAAAAACATTATCTATTCAAACTGGTGACTATATGCCTTTTCAGATAAGCTATTTATTTATATTTGTTATTTTTATTTTATTAAATATGCTTTATTCATTAGTGAAGATTACTTTTAGCAGAGAAATTAAGAGTATTATCAAAAGAGAAAATATAACTCATTATACAAATACGAATTAAAACTGGATAATAATAAAAAAATGTTATATATCAATTAATATTTAGCTACAAAAAAATTATCTTGCCACTTAACTTACTTATCTTATATTATGGGAATATCTATTAAATCAATTGGTTTTTCCCATAAACTTGAAAAGAGTGGATATGACTTATTTGGAAGATTTGGTGATGATGTTTTGTATATGGCGAAGAATAATGACGGAAATTAGATAATAATTATCAAGGCATAAAAATAAATATAACAAATACTAATTCAAATATTGTCACCTGATTTAGCATCAGGTGTTTTTTACTTCAAAAACATTAATATCATATTAATCTTATTAGTAGTGCAAGTCATATCAAGTTTTTATTAGTAATGGATGATTGGATTGAAGATAATATAACAGAAAATCCAACTTTGGTTGAAATGTCCAATTATGTTGGGTACTCTCCATTTTATTGTTCAGCAAAATTTCATAAAAATAAATGAATAATGTATTGTATGGGATACACTTAAAGAATAATATGTATCTAGAAGGGGATGTGAGAAGGATATTATTCATGTCTTTAAAAGGTTAAAATTTATCACTTTCTTATTCTTACAAAATTGTTAGGCGATTGTAAGGTAAATTAATGGCAAATGTATGGTTTATATAATATAATTAATTAGTAGAATACGAAAGGAGCAGGTGGAGATGAAAAAGAAAATAATTGTTTTAATTATATGTATTTTTCTCATGGGCATTTTTGCATTAGGTATATTTACAGCTCCGACTATTATTACTGGATATGAAATGTATAAATCTGCTATAGATAACACAAATCTTGAAGATGCAATTAATCAAGTTAGAGATGATGAAAATTATATTGAACTTGATAAAATATCAGATGACTATTTAAAACTTGTTTTAAAGTCAGAGGATAAGCGATTTTATTATCATTTTGGCATTGATTTTATTGCAATAGGGAGAGCTGCATACAATAATTTAAAGGCTGACTCCTTGGTACAGGGAGGAAGTACAATAACTCAACAGTTGGCGAAAAATTTATATTTTTCCTTTGATAAAAAGTATGAGCGTAAGATTGCAGAGGTCTTTGTAGCAATTGATCTTGAAAAGATGGTAACAAAAGATGAAATACTGGAATTATACTGTAATATCGCTTATTTTGGCGAGGGATGCTATGGAATTAAAGAAGCTGCTAATTATTATTACGGAGTAGATCCCATTGAATTATCAACTGAGCAGTCATATGCTTTAGTGTATACACTGAAAAGTCCAAACAATTATAATCCAAATGTTTATAAACCAATAGCAGTCTATGTGTTACCATGGACTCGTGCAATCCGCCCTAAGCAAATAAAAGCTTAAGGCGGATTTTTCATTTCCTTAAACTATGAGTTTAGGGAAAAATTCTTTTGTAAGTATATTCTAGCTTAGAAAGATTAGATATACAAAAATAACTTAAAATATTACGAATTATAGAGATTATATGATATAATACTCTTCTCATATAATAGAGCCATATATTTATTAATATCATGGGCTTTATTTTTTTCTATATATTATATAGAATTAGTGTACCGTCATTTCACCGCTTAACGGCTTATTTTAAATTTATAATTTTATATTGGAGGTGTCTTATGCAAGCTAAAAATCACCCAGAATTTAATATGGAAGACAAATATTTAAAGGATACTTGTGAACTTATAGACAGTGAAATAATTTACCTTGCTGATGAAGTGGAAAAGGCTGATGAGGAATTATTAAAACTTAAAAGGTCTGTAGGTGGTAACTATAGTGATGATGTAATTGTAAAAAATACGATCTATGAAGCAAATAAGAGAAAACTTAATCAACTGAGAAGTGTAGATGATAAACCTTATTTTGGAAGAATTGATTTTAAAGAGCTTGGAAAAGATGAACATGAAACTTTTTATGTAGGAAAAACAAGTTTAACTAAAAAAGATACTAACAAAATGCTTATTATAGACTGGAGAACCCCTATGGCAAGTTTATATTATAGCGGAGAAATAGGAGAAGTAATGTATAAAGCACCTGAAGGGTTGATAATAGGGGATTTGGAGCTCAAAAGACAATATGAGATACAGAAAAAGGAGCTAATTAATATTTTCGATAAAGGGCTTACTCCTATGGATGAATATTTGCAAACAGCATTATGGGAAAAGAAAGATAATAGACTTAAGGATATTGTAAATACCATACAAGGTGAGCAAAATGATATTATAAGAGCTGATAAAGAAAAAGCCTTAATTGTTCAAGGAGTAGCAGGAAGTGGAAAGACTACCATTGTGCTCCATAGAATAGCATATCTTATGTATACCTATCAAGATATATTTGATGCAGAAAAGTTGTTGATTGTAGTACCTAACAACCTGTTTTTAAACTATATTTCTGATGTGCTGCCAGACTTAGGAGTTGAAGAAATAAAACAGTCCACCTTTGAAGATATTGTAATGTCTTTATTAGGTGAAGAATATAAACTTACAGATACAGAAACTAAGTTTTATCAGTTACTAGATTATAAGGGATTATCAGAAGAATATAGAAGAAATTTACAATTAACCTCATATTTTAAAGGCTCCATGACATTGAAAAACATAATAGATAAATATGTGGTAGATTTAACCTTAGATTTAGTTCCTCAAATTGATCTAAAGATAAATGATATTACTATATATTCCTATAATGAAGTACTAAAGATGTATGAAAAAGATTATAAATACCTTCCCGTTGTACCGCGTTCAAAGAGGATACAAAAATATATGGAAGCAAATATTTCAGAAAAAGTTAAAGTAATTCAAGATAAAGTAACTAAAAAATGTGATAGGAAAATACAAGAGATGAAGGATTCTGTAGATGATATAGAAACCATTAGAGGTAAAATTAGACGTATATATAATAAGAGAGATAGAATCAATCAAGAGTTGGAAGGTTCTATGTATAAGGCTGTAAAGGAATATTTTAATCAGTGGAAGAATCTTGATATTCTAACATTATATCAGAATTTACTTTCAGATTCTCAGAAATTGGAGAAATATAGTAATGGTGAAGTTGATAAAGATATATTAGATTTTATTAGCAATTACTCTAAAAAGATATTTGATAATGGAATGTTAGAAAGAGAGGATTTAGCTGCATTGTCATATCTTGATTTGAAGCTAGAAGGACTATCTTTAAAGAGTAAGTACAATCATATAATAGTAGATGAAGCACAGGACTATAGTGAGCTTCAAATGTATATATTAAGACAGCTTAGTAGTAATGATTCTTTTACAATAGTAGGTGATATTTCACAGGGAATACATTCATATAAGGGTATAGGTGACTGGAAGGAACTAATGGAAAATGTATTTAAAAGCTGTGATAAGGAACTATTAAAGTTAAAAAAATGTTATCGTTCAACTATGGAAATAATGAATTTTGCTAATGAAGTCATAAAGAAATGGAAAAAAGAAGAAATAACTCTTGCAGAGCCTGTACTAAGGTCTGGAGATAAACCCTTTATTTTGAGGAAAAATAATGACCAAGAGATTATTAAAGATATAAGTTCAAGATTAAAGGAATTAAAGAAAGAAGGACATAAGTCCATTGCCATAATATGTAAGACTACGGAAGAAAGTACAAAAGTATATGAAATTCTAAAGGATACTTTAATTGATGATATACATTTGATCACAGATAAGGATGTTTTCTATAATGGGGGAGTAGTAGTAATTCCTGCATATTTATCAAAAGGATTGGAATTTGATGTGGTTATGGTGTTTAACTGCTCCAATGATAATTATATTGATAATGAACTTCACATAAAATTACTATATGTTTCAATAACAAGACCTTTGCATAAGCTTTTTATATATTATAAAGATAAGCCATCTGTACTGTTAGATATTAATAGTGAATATTTTAATATCTTATAAAATTTGAACACTGATAACAGCATATTATTTTCTACAGTGTTTTTAGGATAAAATATAAATGACATGGTAATTTAAGTGATGAAGGATTAAAATTAAAATAAGCAATGGGAAAAACAAATTAACATAAGGAGTATTAAATGAATTGAAAAATAGGGAGATTTAAGCATGAGAATATGGACCATACAATCAATTGATGTTTGGAATAAGCTAAAAGAAGAAAAGATTGTTACCTGTGATGAGAAGTTAGCATTTTATTTAAAAGATGAAAATTATTCATTTTTGGAGCAATATAATTGGATTAGAGATAAAATGATAAATAGAATAGGCCATAGCTCTTATAAATCTAATATATATCCTATATGGGGATGGTATCTTTATAAAGGGCAACATAAGAAACCAGATTTAAGACACTCAGCTCACGGGCCATTAGGTGAACAAATGACTTGTATTGAATTAGAGATTCCAAATGAGAAAGTCTTATTAAGTGACTTTGAGTTATGGCATTATGTTTTGAACAATGGATATATAGGGAATAGTACGAATGAAGAAGAACTGGATTCTGAATGTGAATGGTTGGACTCATTACCAAAAGAAAAAAGACGAAATTTAATCGAAGAATCATGGGATAAAATATTCAACATAAAAGAACTGCTTAATAATGGAATTTACTCCTCGGGAGAATATATTCAAGGTACATTTTGGGAGTTGAGATTTGATGAAGTGAAAAAGGTACAAATATTTAAAGCAAGATAAAACTATGTAGTGTTGGAGAATTAATACAGAAGGGTTATTTTTTTCAATCTTGTGATACTAATGTTTGCCGTACAACTGATAAATTCGTTTCTTTTTATTTCTAAATAAATATTGATTGTATAAGTTAGCCTCCATAAAGGATGTTAATAACATTTCCATTAGTAAAGAGATAAAAAACCTTAGAATATTAATATCTTAAGGTTTTTCCTGTAAACAATAATCTATGAATGTGCAAATTGGCTGTTATAAAGTCTTTCATAATAGCCACCACTTTCTAATAATTGACTATGAGTTCCACTTTCTACAATATTACCATTATCCAAGACTAAAATTAAGTCCGCCTCTCGTATAGTTGAAAGCCTATGAGCTATAACAAAGCTTGTTCTACCTTCTACCATCTTCAAGAATGCTCTTTGTATATTGATTTCTGTTCTAGTATCTATGTTACTTGTGGCTTCATCTAAAATAAGCATTGGTGGATCAACAAGCATTACTCGAGCAATGGTGAGAAGTTGTTTTTGTCCTTGCGATAAATTTCCGCCATCATCAGAAATAAAAGTGTTATAACCATGAGGTAAACATTGTATGAAACTGTGAGCATCAGCAGCTTTGGCAGCTGCAATGATTTCTTCATCTGTGGCATCTGGCTTACCATAAGAGATATTATCTTGTATAGTACCTGAAAATAGCCATGTATCCTGAAGCACCATACCAAAATTGGATCGTAGACTGTCACGAGTGATGGTATTGATATCAATACCATCAATAGATATGGAGCCTTTATTAACATCATAGAATCTCATAAGTAAATTTACAAGAGTTGTCTTACCCGCACCAGTTTTACCTACTATGGCAATTCTAGTACCAGGTTTTACATTTAGGTTGAAATTTGTAATTAAAGGATTATCAGGATTATATGAAAAACTCACATTATTAAAGTCTATTTTACCTAGACTATGGTTAATATTAATAGCATCTATGGCATCAGGTCTTTCTGGAGGTAAATCAAGAATATGAAATATACGTTGTGCTGATGCAGCAGCAGCCTGTATTTGAGTAAATATTCCAGTTATCTCATTAAAAGGTTTTGCAAATAAGTTTGAGTAAATAAGAAAACTAGATATTTCTCCAACTGTGATTTTACCTAAAATAGCTAAGGTACTACCAATAATACCTATAATAGCATAGGTGATATTATTTACAAGTCGAGTAGTAGGTCCAGATAATGAACCATAAAATTGTGATTTTACTCCAGAATTATATAAGGTGTTGTTAATTTTTTTAAATTTCTCGAAAGAACGATCTTCATAATTAAAGGCAGTAACAATTTTTTGTCCACTAATAATTTCTTCCACATAGTCATTTAACTTTCCTAAGCTTTTTGCTTGGTTTCTAAACATTTGTTGTGAACGATTAGCAATAAATCGTGCTATTAAAAAGGAAGCAGGAGCAGAAAAAATCACTATTATTGTCATAATTGGACTTATATATAGCATAAATCCTATTGCACCTATGATAGTAACCATGGCTGTAAGCAATGTTGAAAGTCCATGAAGCATTCCATCTGAAACAGTATCTATATCATTTATAAAACGACTTATTGTGTCACCATGAGGGTGACTATCATAGAACTTAAGAGGCAGTATACTAATTTTATCAAAAAGTTGATGACGCATATCATTGACAGTTTTATATGAAATCCAATTTGTTAAATAGGTCAAGAGCCATGTAAATAGGTTACCAAGACCATAGATCAATGCTAAAATGATTAAAGTTTTGAATAGTAATGTAAAATTTACAGCATCTACTCCAATCATATGGTCAATAGATTTACCTATGAGCATAGGACCGATTAAACTTGACACAACACTTAAAAAAGCGGCTATGAAGGAACCAAATACATAAACTTTGTAGTTTTCAATATATTTTAAAGTTCTTTTTAATATATTCTTATTCATATGGAAGCCTCCTCATTTGAAAATTGTGATAGACATATTTCTTTATACACTTTACAATTATCCATAAGTTCTTTATGTGTACCAGTGCCTACAATATGTTTGTTATCAAGTACAATAATTTTATCCACTTCTTTTATGGTGTTAACTCTTTGAGACACTATTATTACAGTCATGTTTTTACTAATATCATTAATTGCTTTCCTTAGTGCTGCATCTGTGGCAAAGTCTAATGCACTTGCAGAATCATCAAGTATCAAAATATCAGGTTTTGAAACTACTGCACGAGCAATGGTTAGACGTTGTTTTTGTCCACCAGAAAAATTTAATCCACCACGTGATACCTGTGTGTTATATCCATCAGGAAGCTTTGAAATAAATTCATCAGCCTGTGCAATTTTAGCTGCTATTATAATCTCTTCATCTGTGGCATTTTGTTTGCCCCAACGAATGTTTTCTGCTATAGTTCCTGTGAATAGCACAGCATTTTGTGGTACAATACCAATTTTATTACGGAGTTCATTGAGCTTATAATCTTTGACATTTATCCCGTCTACAAATATATTACCTTTTGTGGCATCATAAAATCTTGGAATAAGGTTTGTAAATGTAGATTTTCCCGATCCAGTACTACCTATAAGTCCAATGGTTTCTCCAGGATGAATAGTTATTGAAATATTTTCAAGGGCCATATCACCTGTATTATTATAAGCAAAGGAAACATCAGTAAACTGAATTGATGGAGTGTTATTATTTACAATATTGGTAAGAAACTCTGTATTGTCCTTAATTGATGTAGTAATGGCTAACAATTCATTTATACGGTCGGCAGAAGCAGATGCTCTAGTAAATATAATTACAAGATTTGACACCACCATAAGTGCAAGTAGTATTTGAGTAATATAATTGACAAATGCAATAATTTCTCCGTGGGAAAGCCTTCCTGTATTAACATGGAACCCAGCCACCCATAATATAGCTATGATAGCAACATTCATTACAAATGAAGTCATAGGATTAAGTAATGCAGATATTTTACCAACATTAATGGCAGACTCAGTTAAATCATCATTTGCGGCATAAAATCGTTGTTTTTCGTTTTTAGTTCTAGCAAATGCACGGATTACTCTTACTCCAGAAAGATTCTCACGCAATATTAGTCCCATTTTATCCAATTTTTTTTGATATTTACGATAAAGAGGTGAAGATTTGCTTATAACAAAATACAATATAATTGCAAAAATAGGTGTAACAGCTAAAAAAATCAATGATAATTTAAAGTCTAGTATCATGGCCATAATGATTGCACCTATACATATAAAAGGTGCACGTATAACTAGGCGTATAAGCATTGCAACTGCAAGTTGAAGTTGATTTACGTCATTTGTAATTCGATTTATTAGTGATGATGTACCAAAAGTATCTATTTCAGAATGAGAAAAAGAAGATATATGTTTAAAAAGGGTATTTCTTAAAGTCGTACCAAAACCTTGTGATGCACGTGCCGCATAATATTGACATATCATAGAACTACAAAATCCTAGTATTGCCATTAGGAGCATAAGTCCCCCCATTTTAAGTACATAATTTGTATCGTGATTAGCAACACCATTATTAATAATAAGTGCTATAATTGTAGGCAGTAGTAATTCAAGAATTGCCTCCAATAGTTTAAAAGCTGGCCCGATTATACATTCTTTTTTATATGGTTTTAAAAAGACTGCAAGTTTGAACAAATCTATCATCCTCCATCATAATATAATGATTAGAAATATTGCATATTTTCATATCTCAGACTATAATTGTATCATAAGGGTTTCCATATTTAAAATATCTATTTAATATATATAATATATTAAAATCATATATCATTTTGGAGGTTTTTTATGGATTTAAGACAATTAAAATATTTTCTTACAATTGCAGAGGAAGGTCAGATAACTTCAGCGGCTAAAAAACTTAATATGGCACAGCCTCCTCTAAGTCAACAACTCAAGCTGTTGGAAGAGGAGCTTGGTGTAAAGCTCGTGGAGCGAGGCTCACGACATGTGAAACTTACAGATGCAGGGAAAATCCTAATGAACAGAGCACGTCAAATCTTAGAATTGTCCAATTCAGTTGTAAGGGAAATTGATGACTTTAGTAAGGGATTAAAAGGAACATTATCAATAGGCACAGTTTCCTCCTCAGGCGAAACGCTTTTAAGCGGAAGAATATCAGAATTTCGCAGGGAACATTCTGGTATTAAGTTTGAAATATACGAGGGTAATACTTTTACGCTTATTGATCTTCTAAACAAAGGTATTATAGAAGTAGGTATTGCCAGAACTCCATTTAATGCTTTGAACTTTGAGTGTAAATATACAAAGGCTGAACCTATGATAGCTGCAATACCAAAGGAATGTCATTGGGATTCTACTGATTCTACTATATCAGTTAGTGAACTAAAAAATAAACCATTGATCATTTATAGAAGGTTTGAACACTTAATTTATGAAACCTGTATGGAGCATGGATTCGAGCCAGAAATATTTTGTAAAAATGATGATGCTCGAACCACCATTTTGTGGGCAAATGCAGGACTTGGAATAGCTATAGTTCCTAAGTCTGCATTTGAGCTTGCAGCTAATAGAAATCTTATCTACAAAGAGATAGAAAGTGAAAAGTTGAAAACTCAAATAGCTGCAATATGGGTGAAAGATAGATATATTTCTCCTATTGCATTAAAATTTATAGAAAGTTTTGGGAGTCCATAGGTGTTAAAAGTTTTAGAAATCTTATGTATATGTTTAATATTTTTAACTAGAATAATAAAGAAATAAGTTTTAAATCTAAAAGACTTACTTTTAAAAGTAAGTCTTTTTTTACTATTATAAGTTTCATAGGATAACAAATGTATTAGTTGCATTTAGGAATTTTAATTATATTTCTGTAATCGACTAAGAGAATTTTTCGCCCAAATTTTGATTTGCTAATTAAAGTAGGCAGATGCCTACAAATAATAGTTGACAATATTGAAATTTATATATTATGATATGAGTAGGCAATTGATTACTATGGAGGTGATAAATTGGATAACAGAGAAAAAACAAAACTTACAGATACAGAATGGAAAATAATGATGCTTTTATGGGAGAAAAATCCTTTAACCTGTAGACAGATGGAAGATGATTTAAAGGAGGAAACAGGTTGGTCAAGACATACAATTATTTCATTTCTAAAACGTATGCAGAAAAAGAACTATATTCGTATGGAAGAGGCAAACCCTGCAAGACTTTATTACCCTTTGCTAAATAAAGATGAAACCGTATTACAGGAAACACGTTCATTTGTAGAAAAAATATTTCATGGAAAAATGGGGTTACTTGTTTCCTCATTAGTAGATAGTGAGGATATTACAAAAGACGAAATTAATTCCATGTTACAATCTCTTAAAAAGGCGTTAATTGAAAAGGAGGATCAAAATGAATGAAGTTTTGAACTTCTTAATACATAATTCAATCCTTGCATCTTTGTTGATACTACTTATTTTTATGCTTCGATTTATTTTTAAAGATAAGATAAATCCAAGAATACAATATGCTTTATGGATGATCATTGCATTAAGATTGATTATTCCTTTAAATCTTCAATGGGAGATTGAAGTCAAGAATATTTTTCCGCAAATTCAAGCTTTAGACTTTAGACTCGATAATGATTTGGATTTATATGAGAGTAATATATATCAACATTTAGTTAATGAAGATACTACCAGTTATACACGAATATGGAATAATGGATCAGGGGATAATTATGATGGTTTATTTGATATTTTATCTATAGTATGGATTTTAGGAGTTATTTATATATTAGCTGTTTTTGGGATACGCAATGTTTTTTTTCAAAGGAAAATTCTGAAGAGTGCGACATTCTATGATTTTCATGATTATGATGAAGTTGCTGAGATGGCAGGATTGAAACATAATATTCCAGTATATATTTCTCAAAATCTAAAATCTCCTTGTCTAATTGGAATATTTAATCCAAGTATCATTCTAACAGAAAATATCATTCATGATACTAAAGCAATTAAATTTGCACTTATACATGAAATGGTTCATTACAGGCAAAGGGACAACTTTATTCGTCTACTGGGAAATATTCTTTGTGCTTTATATTGGTTCAATCCCCTCATCTGGCTATCCGTAAAGGTGTCAAGGAATGACGCTGAACTATCTTGCGACAGCAGAGTTATTGAAAAAATAGGCTCAAGTGAACATCTCAATTATTGTACTACGCTTCTATCCATAGCTGACAGTGGCAATCAAATAGTTGCTGCTATGTCAACAGGAGGCAGAAAAATGAAAAATCGTATTGAAATGATACTCAAGCCTCCACAAAAATCTAATATTGCTCTTATTGTAGCCATAATTTGTATCTCTTTTGGTGCAGTCTCATTTATCAATATAAATGTAAGAGCGGAGAATTCAAATATAATCGAGGGATTGACTGAATCTATTTCTCTTGGGAATATATATGAAGTTTATCAGCTTTTAACCTCACTTGAAAATCCCAATGACAATTATAAAATCAATACTATTATAATTGACAATAGAGGAAATAGAAAAGATCTGGATGATGTAGGACGAAGTCTGTATTTGGGATATGAATTTTCCAGAAGTGATAGTGTCTCAGGTCTTAAGGATGACCATGTGAAAAGAATAAACAAAAATGCTTTATATCTATTTTCTAACATAGTTGATTTAGAAAATATAACGATTTCTTATATTGATAAGCCTGCCAATTCAGCTATTAAAAATGAAAAAGCACCCATTTCTTATATTTATAAAAGAAGTGAAATTGAAGAACAATATGGTGACTTGTCCGTAGTTGGAATTGATATGGAAAGTTTAAATATTACTCCTAAAATTGATAATAGTTTTTGGCAAAGTATGGGCGGTAATAATGTGATTATCGTATATGGATATTCGGATTTTTTTTCTAGTTTAGGAATTGAAGAAAAGGAATACGAGAAAAATCCAGCAATAGTAAATAAGTTGTTTTCAAAATTAGGGGATTATAGTGACTCTTGGCAGAATAATGTAGGGACACTATATAAATTTTCTCCAAATCCCATATATAGTGAATGGGCAGATTTTATGATTACAATTGATGAACTTGGTAATCTTAAAAGTCATGGAGTTATTTTATCGGATTTAAATTGATAACAGGGGAGGAAAATTAAGATGAAAAGATTTATTTGTTTATTTATAGCAATATCAATTTTACTGGCAGGATGTGCTCCAGCTAAAACAACACAAACAGAAATATCAGAAATACCAGAACAACCAGATGAAATATTGGAAACTCTAGAAGAGTCAGAGGAATATAGGACGTTGCTATCGCCAGAAAATCAGTTGACCATTGTGAGAAAACCTAGTGCGGCAGATTATTCTTTTATTAATCCTGGAAAAATGAAAGAGTTACCAATTTATAATTCGGATTCAGATGAAATGTGGCAGATTGATTTGAGGAGCAGTGATTTAACAAAGCTTGATTTATCAGAAAGGCTGAACGATTTACTTAATGCTAATTTTGACAGTAAAACCCAATGGCCAAATAAATTACCTGAAGGATTTGATCCTGAGATGATAATGGAATTAGGGAAAAACCCTGGATTGGGAATAAGAGAACTCCATAAAAAAGGAATCACTGGAAAGGGAATTGGTATAGCAATAATTGACCAAGGTTTATTAGTGGATCATGTAGAGTATAAAGAGCAATTAAAATTGTATGAGGAAATTCACTGTATTGATGAAGTTGCAGCAATGCACGGACCAGCAGTTGCATCTATTGCTGTAGGTAAGACAGTTGGAGTAGCACCTGAAGCAGATCTTTATTATATTGCTGAAACACATGGAATTTTTGAAAATGGAGGATTTGAATGGGATCTTTCTTGGCTTGCAAAATCTATTGATCGTATTGTAGAGATTAATAAAATACTGCCTAAAGGGGAAAAAATCAGAGTTATATCAATTTCTTTAGGAGTAGGGGGAAACATGAATGGATATGAACAAGTATTTGACTCAATTAAGAAAGCGAAAGAGGAAGGAATTTATACTGTATATGTAGGAAGTAATCCATATTTTGGACTTGGACGTGACCCTTTAAAAAGCCCAGATGATATTAATTCGTTTACAAAAGGAGATTTTTGGAAGAAACAAATATATGAAAATGACCGACTTTTAGTTCCTATGGATTATAGATGTACTGCAAGCCCTACAGGTGTTGATGATTATGTCTTTTATAAAGAAGGCGGTATGAGTTGGACAGTACCTTATATTGCAGGATTATATGCACTTGCATGTCAAGTTAATCCTGATATTACACCTGAAGCTTTCTGGAGAGAAGCATTTAATGCAAGTGATATAATATCTGTTGATAACAATAGTCAAGAGAAACTTGGTAAAATAGTTAATCCAATAAAATTGATTGAAAAGATAGAGAATATAAAATAGTAATAGTGAAATCTATTAGATAAGAAACTTCAACTATTAGGTTAGCCTTGCTACAGCAACACAATAAATTCAATTATTAAGAAAGGGGTGTCTGTATGAAACGCATTACTGCCATAAAAATAATGGTTTCTTTGTTTGTTTTGATAATTATGCTAATGGGGTGTTCCGACAAAACCTTCCTGCAAAGTCTTGGGAAGATAGATGTATATTCTGCTTCCAATGAAAGTAGTGAAATAATTGAAATAGGTATACATAAGACTACAAAGCCTAATCCTGAAACGCATGGAACTTTAGATTCTTTTCCTGAAGCCCCAAATGACAACACTACCAGAATAGATGTTGGGAGCTATAATATAAGTAAGTTGGATATTTCCAAGTATGAAGATTTACTATATTATATTCGGTTTAACACAAAGACTATTTGGCCAGAAAAATTACCAGGAAATTTTGATCCAAATAAGATTATTGAATTAGGGAAAGATCCGGGACTTAATGTACGTGATTTACATGCTCAAGGAATAGATGGAAGAGGAATATCAATTGGGATTGTTGATGTGACATTATTTACAGGACACGACGAATATAGGGATAATCTTATATATTATGAAGATATTCCTAAGAGTGATGCAGAGTGGCATATGCATGGTGCAGCGGTGGCGTCCCTCGCAGTAGGGAAAACCACAGGAGTTGCTCCAGGTGCAAAGTTATATTTTATAGAAGCTTCATGGGATGATGAGAATGGTAAAGAAGGGGATATGACATACAGATATAATGCAGAAGGTATACACAGATTGTTGGATATAAACAAGCAATTACCGAATAAAGAAAAAATAAAGGTAATTTCTATTTCTGCTAATCCTAGTCCAGATTATGGTGTCAGCAACTATGCAGACTATGAAAAAGCTTTGAATAGGGCGAAAGAAGAAGGAGTATTTATTATGGCAGTCTCATCTGATGTGGATTATGGTTTTCGCTTTGGTGGACTTAGTAGAGAACCTCTTGGTGATCCGAACGATCTTAATTCATATTATGCTACTGATCTGAATGAATGGAAGGATGAGGGGCGTATTTTCTTCCCAATGGGTTCCCGTGCCTTTGCTAGCTATGCAGGTGAGAATGATTACACATGGATGCGATCAGGGGGAGCAAGCTGGACAGCACCATATATTGCAGGACTTTATGCTATGGCTTTGCAGGTTAACCCTGAAATTACTCCAGATTTATTTTGGAGTTCAGTTGAAGAAACTGCTGATGTTAAAATGGACTCTGTTTATAATAAAAATATTTTAATTGCTAATCCTGTTAACTTAATTACCAAACTAGCTGAAAAATAATGTTTCGCATTATATCTTATATCTCTCTAAGGATACAGAATTTAAGGATCTTATATTAAAGCCAATGGCCTTTACTTTGTCAACTCCCATGCTTTTATAAGGATTATCTGAAAGTTATATTAGGATGATTACTGGTTAAATATAAAACCCTCAGAATGCTAATAAATTTGGCATTATGGGGGCTTTATATTTTTTTCTCAAATCTAGTATCATCAATATCAAAATATTATAGTTTATATTAAATACATAAATATTGTATAAAAATTATTGACATTTACAATAGGGTGATATATCCTATAATAGAGTTATATATAGAATAATACTATTATATTCAAAATGAAATGGTGATATTAATCAAGTGATTTTAGATAATATTGAATGGAAAGGAGTATATTATGAAAAACCAAAGATATGGAATGATATTTGAAACTTCGAAGAAAAACAATTATTTTTATGATTCAGGAACTGGAAAAGTAGTAGGCTGTGATTTAAAAGAAATAAAATTAATTCATAGAATTCTTAATAATAAACTTTCACTAGAAAGGGCTTGTAAAGAAAATAAAACATTTAAAGAATTTATTGAAAAAGAAAACTTGTTTAAATATCCTGAAAGAATACCTTTTTCTATTCCAACAGTTAAAGAGTTGGAAAAGAGCTTAAATGGACAATGTACACAAATAATTATAGAATTAACGGAGGAATGTAATTTAAGATGTGGATATTGTATATATAACGAACACCATCCTAAATATAGAAGTTTTGGAAATAAAAGTATGCCTTTTGAAATTGCAAAAAAAACATTAGATATTGTTTTAAAAGATTATAAAAGAGATAGATTCTTTTTGACATTTTATGGTGGAGAACCATTAGCAAATTTTGATTTAATGAAAAAATGTATAGAGTATGTTAGGAATAATTATAAAAATATAAATCTAGGTGTTTCATTTACAACAAATTTAACTTTATTAACTTTAGACATGATAAATTATTTCAATACTCTACATAGCGATAACATTAGTGTTAATATTATGTGTAGTATAGATGGTCCTATGGCTATACATAATAGATTTAGAAGGTTTAAAAATGGAAAGGGATCATTTGAAATAGTAATAGAAAAGTTTAATCTATTGATGGATAATTTTTATGAAAAAAATAATGGAAATAAAAATATATCTATTAATTGTGTTATTACACCTCCCTGTAGTGAAGAAAAAATTACACTAATAAAAAAATATTTTGAAAAAGAACTAAATTTACCTAATGATGTTAAGTTTGATCTAGGATATGTTGACGAAGGAGATATGGTTTTTGACTATAATGAAAACAAGAAAATAAATGGAGAAGAAGAGAATAATTTAAAGTCAGTAAATATAACAAATTGGGTGACAAATACTGTTATTAAAGACAATGAATCTTCTATTAAAAGAAGTGATCTTAATTTACTTTTAACGTCAATACAATCAGTATCACATAGAGAGGTTTTAAATAAAGGTGTGTTTAAAGAAAAATTTTTACATGGGAATTGTGTTCCTGGACAAAGAAGACTTTATGTAACAGTAGATGGTGAATTTAAGCCTTGCGAACGTATTGGAAATTGTCCATCTATTGGAAATTATAAAGATGGAATTAATATAGAAGATATTTTGAAATATTATTTTAAAGAGTATATAGAGTATTATGAAGATAAGTGTAGTAAATGTTGGGCTCAGGGGTTATGTAATATTTGTTATTCAAGAAATATGGGGGAAAATGGAATTGATGAAGAAGAAGGATTGTGTGAAGAAACTAAAAAAGAAATAAAAATGAAATTTATAAACTATTATAATCTATTAGAAAATAAAAAATCTGCATTGAAGGAAGTAGTAAATGAAATAATAGTATAGCAAATCTAAAAGAAAGAGGTTAAAGAATGGATTTAAAAAGTAACGATTCAATAAAGAATATAAATAAGTTTTTAAATCTATTAAGTTTGATTTTTCTTGCGTTTATAATTCTTATATTCTTTTTTCAATTTGATATAGTAAGAGGAAATTACATAAAAGATATTCCAAATATTATTAAATATAATAGCTTTCGATTTAACATATCTAATATATATTCTAATGCAATTTTTTATGGAGTAAATATAAAATTTATTATATACCTTATAATATTTAATATCTTTATATTTATCCCCATAGGATGTATTTTAAATATACAAAATATATCTAAGAAAAAGTCTATAATTATATTTTTAATAATATCAATACTTTATGAACTTATAAAATCATTATTACATATCAGCCAACTAGGAATGGATATGGTATTTTTACATTTTATAGGATTATATCTGGGACATGTAGTGACAAGATTCTATGTATACAAAGCAAAAGATAGATTTTTGAAAAAGGGAATATTATTAATCATTTTCTTTTTCATTTTTACGTTGATTTCTCAATTTAGAATTATATATGAATTTTTTTTTATTGACCTAAATAGTACAACTGAGCAAAATTTTATTGAGGAGGTAAGATTAGAAAAACTTTATGATCCGTATGAAAAGTATCTTTATGATTCATACAAAAAATATTTAGAAAGTATAACAGACAATAAACAGATTAAAGGAGATCTTAAAGGCCTTCTATTCAAAGATAATTACTTATTTGTTAATATCTCTGATGAAATTCATAAGTTTAAAATTGATGGAGAAAGCAAAATTATTGATAAACAAGTTTTAGATTATGATCATCATAAAATATATGTACATCCTAGATTAAATGATATATTTAAAGATAATTTAGATGATAAAAATATCTGTAAAATTAATGAAAGATTAGCAACCCTTATAAGTTCTGGAGCTGAAGTTAATGTTATTTTTGATGAAAACAATATATTGAAGTTTTTATGTATATCCAGTGAACTCTACAAAAATGGGGTGAATAAATTTTGATGAAAATTAAAAATAAAATAGTAAATAATAATGGGGAGAAATTACTAAGTTCTAATGAACTCAAAACAATAGCGATTATTTGTATGATTATTCAACATGCTATGTATAGTGGTTTGATTAAAAACTATTATAAATTACCAGAAATTATTGGAACTATAACAATGCCTTTAATTACTTTCTTACTAGTTGAAGGATACATTCATACCAAGAATATATATAAATATTTTCTTCGTTTAGTAATAGCTATGCTTATTTCTGAATTTCCGTATAGATTAATATTTCCTATAATGCCTCAAGAAAGATTTTATTTTGGAAATATAATGGCCACACTTGCATTAACACTTGTTGCGGTATATTTATTCGATACAGTTAAAAATAATTTGTTTTTAATTGGATTTTCATTTACTTTAATAATCATTTTAACAAATATATTGTCAACAGATTATGGTTTTTTTCCTATAATTTTAGCCTTTAATTTTTTCTTTTTTAGAGATAATCCTGCTATAAAACTTATAATATGTTATTTGATTTACATAACTAGATATTCTAATTTTTTAATAGGACTGATAATAATATTGTTAATAGGAATGTTTAATAATAATCTTACAAATAAAGAAAACTTGGCTTTAAAACAAAAAGAAGTTTTTAAATATAGCTATTACTTAATCTATCCATTACATTTTATTGTTTTAAAAATAATCAAATTGATTATATGAAGTGGAAATGAATAAAAATAATTTAGATAAAAACTCAAATAGATATATAAATTTTATTTGGTGAGTTTTACAACTATATAAGTTCAATTATAATAGCGATAATAATGGATAAATGATGCTAGCTCATTTATATCCTTATTATAAATTAAACTTAAAACAGGGGGGAAAAAAGTGAGAATTATTGACGACTTTTCAAACAATGGTAATATTACACCTAATGCAGGATGCATATGTAATGGACAACTGGATAATCAAGCTGATACAAAAGGTTGGTGGGATCCAATTATTCGCTGTAAAGCTTCTTGTATAGGTAAAGAGAATCGTGATGGTAATAAAAATTGTGCTAAAGAAGAAACGAGGACAGCTTATTAGAAGGATAAAGTAAATATACCCTAGATTCATATTTGATTAAATATGAGTCTAGGGTATATTAATGCAAATTTTTATATTCCTATTAAACTTTAAATATTTCAATATACTGCTTATACCCACTGCCAGTCAGTTAACCACTCACCAGCAGTAAGTGACCATAAACGCTTTTGTTTTTTCCCATTAACTGTCCTATAATACCATCTTACTTTTTCATATTGAGGTTCAATAGACTCATCAAATACTTTTGAATATTCCATAAGAGTTTGAATACTTCCTTCACTAGCATAAATAGTATTACTAAAAATAAGTGTACTAAAAATCGTAATTAAAAGTAAAAGTATTTTCTTCTTTTTCATAAATTCACTCCTTATTTTTTATTTTTAATATATAACTATCTCTTTCATATATAAAATCATCTTCTTCTATAAAAATATAATCTTCCTTCGGATAATATATAGGTTTAAATGTAAAAATATATGATGACATAAAAATAGCGATAAATACGAAGCAAAATATTAAATTGTATTTTTTATTTTGTTGCTTATTATTATGATCTAAAACTAGATTAAATCTTTGTTTTAATTTATTATCATCATCATTATATAAAGCAGATACTTGTAAATTATTAATTAAAGCATTACTATTAATATATTTAGTATTTTTTATTATAGCAAGGATGCTTTCTAAATACTTAATACGTTCTTTATCTGTCATATATGATACAGTTCTAATATCGCATTGAATTTCTAATATATGATCTATATCTTTATTTAAAAGATAAATAAAGGGATTCCACCAGAATAATATTTTAAATAATAATATTATTATCTTTTTAAAATTATCCTTACCTTTTATATGATTTAATTCATGAATCAATATATTTCTTAATTTATTTTCCGAAAGTATTATATTAGGTAAGTAGATACTAAATTCAGTTATTCCCACTACAATTGGAATAGTTATTTCATTAGAACGATATAGATTTATATTTTTGTCTATATTCAATTCTTGCTTTATTTTTTCTAATAACTCTAAATCTTGAATGTAACTAAATTTAGATATATTTTTTAAATATATTTTAAATTTATAATATGTAAATATAGTCTTTAAACTTATAATACAACTACCTATTATCCAAATAAATAAAAAAAATGATAATAGAGTTAAATTTGAATCCACATATAGTGGCATTCTCAGCCAATCAATAATTTTAGGAAGGATAATTTTTGAATTAATATTAATAGAATTTTTAAATTCAAAATTAAATAAAGTCCTAAATATAATTAAAATAATAAAAACTATTAGGGAAGTAACATTAAAGTGTTTAATAAATTTGTTTTTATTTTTTAATAATGAAAGAAATAATATGAGAATATTTATTAAACATATAGACATTATTAAAGAAAAAAAAGAAAATTTCAAATTTATCAATCCTCTTTGTATTTTTTAATTAAGTTTTCTAATTCTTCTAAAGTATCATTTTCAATATTTTGAGATTCAATTAAAGCCGAAAAGAAATTTGTTAATGCTGATTTACTAGGTTTAAATTCTTTGAAAGAGTTTTTTAATTGCATTATTTCATATTCGTCTTTTGTCAATGTTGGCTTATAAGTCCTTCCATAACTTTTTCCTGTTCTTACAATATCATCTATTTTAATAGCATCTTTTTCTAAAAGTTGATTTAATAAAATATGAATAGAACTTTCTTTCCAAGTTTTATTGGATGTTAAATCTATTATTTCAGAACGTGTTAATGATTTATTCTCTCTCCATAATGTTTCTAGAATTTGTTCTTCGTTATTAGAAAGTTTAAAATTAATTTTTGACATTTTTTATTCTCCTTTTAATTCATTAATAATAGGGTTATATTATATAATATACTATCATGTATAAGATAGCAATATATAAAATGTATGAATAGTGAATTTTGTTATTAAAAAACAAATAAAGTAAAATTAATAGTAAGCTGTCAAGTATATAATAAAAATAATAAAAAACTTTTATATTAGGATTGCTTCAAAAACTAAGCAATCTTTTTTATTTATATTGACAATACATAGATAATCATCTATATTAATATATAGATGATTATCTATGTAGGAGGTGAAGGATGAATGAATAATTATGATAAAAATGCAAAAATACTAAAGGCTGTTGCTGATTCAAACAGATTAAAGATAATTGATATATTATCATGTGGTGAACTATGTGCCTGTGATATACTGGAGAATTTTGATTTTACACAACCAACACTTTCACATCATATGAAGGTTTTGGCTGATGTTGGTTTGGTTAAGGTAAGAAAGGATGGGATTTGGAACTATTATTCATTAGATATGATTAAGTGTAATAATATAGTTAAATTTTTAAATGATGTATTTCATGAATCTGAAAACTGCATTTGTAAAGTAATTGATAATAAAGAGTGTAAATGTTAATAGGAGGAGATTCAATTGAAGAAAATGGAAATATTTGATCCGGCTATGTGTTGTTCTACTGGAGTTTGTGGACCCTCTGTAGATAAAAATTTATTAAGAGTTGCTACGCTCTTAAATAGATTGGAGAAAAAAGGTGTAAAAGTAGAAAGACATAATCTAACTAGTGACCCAAAATCATACGTGGATAACAGTATTGTAAATAAATTGCTGCTTGACAACGGAGTCGATATTTTGCCTATAACCATGGTTGATGGAGAGGTGGTTAAAACAAAGGAATATCCAACTAATGAGGAGTTTGTAAGTTTACTTGAAATACCTGAGGAGTATATTATGTCTGAATTAGGTGCTAGAAAGGCTAGACACGAAAAACAATAATGTTATACAGAGTGGATATTATTAATATAGGTGAGGAGGAGATAAGATGTTCAAGGATTTTAATGTAAAAGATATGGATTTAACAAAATATTTATTTTTTACTGGAAAAGGTGGAGTTGGGAAAACCTCTACAGCCTGTGCTATAGCTGTTAGTCTAGCAGATAAAGGCAAGAAGATTATGCTTATAAGCACTGATCCAGCTTCAAATTTACAGGATGTATTTGACACAGAGCTTAACAACAAAGGAGTTCCTATAAAGGACGTACCAAACCTAGTAGTTGCAAACTTTGATCCTGAGGAAGCAGCGGCAGAATATAGAGAAAGCGTAATAGCACCATATAGGGGAAAACTTCCAGAAGTTGTTATTCAAAACATGGAGGAACAGCTTTCAGGGTCCTGTACAGTTGAAATAGCTGCCTTTAATGAGTTCTCAGGATTTATAACAGACAAAAAAGCTACAGAGGAATATGATCATATAATATTTGATACTGCCCCTACAGGTCATACCCTAAGAATGCTTCAATTACCATCTGCTTGGACTAATTTTATAAGCGAAAGCACTCATGGAGCATCATGTCTTGGTCAATTATCAGGGCTAGAGGAAAAAAAGGATATATATAAAAATGCAGTAGAAAACTTAGCAGATAAGGAAAAGACTACTCTTGTACTTGTTTCTCGACCTGAAGTATCAGCACTAAAAGAGGCTGATAGAGCATCAAAGGAGCTACAGGATATTGGAGTAAGTAATCAGCTTTTAGTAATAAACGGAGTATTAAAAGAGCATGATGATGAGCTTTCAAACGAAATTTTTAATAAGCAACAAGATGTGCTGAGGGATATACCAGAAGGACTAAGGAATTTAGAAATATTTGAAATACCACTAAGACCATATAATATTACAGGAATTGAAAATATTAGAGCATTTTTTAATAGTGGAGATATAAAATATTCAGATGAAGAATTAAAACCAGAAGTAATCCCCACTTTAAGTAATGTTATAGATGATTTATATAATTCAAATAAAAAGGTAATTTTTACAATGGGTAAAGGTGGCGTAGGAAAAACCACTATAGCTGCTACAATTGCTAGCGAACTAGCTAAGAGAGGAAAGAAAGTGCATCTAACAACTACTGATCCAGCAGCCCATATAGGCTATGTAATAGATGAAAGCTTTGGAATTACTATAAGTAATATAGATGAAAAAAATGAATTGAAAAAATACCAAGAAGAAGTATTGAGCAAAGCTAGAGAAACAATGAGTGATGAAGATATTGCCTATGTAGAAGAAGATTTAAGATCACCATGTACCCAAGAGATAGCTGTGTTTAGAGCATTTGCGGAAATAGTAGAGCGCTCAGAAGATGAGGTTGTGGTCATCGACACAGCACCTACAGGTCATACTCTATTATTATTGGAATCAACCCAAAGCTATAACAAGGAAATAGCACGTACACAGGGTGATATTCCAGAATCAGTTAAAAATCTGTTACCTAAGCTAAAGAATGATAGTTTGACAGAGGTAATAATTATAACATTAGCTGAAGCAACTCCTTACTTTGAAGCTATGAGATTACAGGAGGACTTAAATAGAGCTGAAATATTTAGCAAGTGGTGGATAATCAACTCTAGTTTTTATGCTACTGACACAACAAACGAGATTTTAAAAGCAAAGGCAAGTAATGAAATACAATGGATAAATAAGGTGAATGAAATCTCTAAAGGAAACTTTGCAGTAGTTAAGTGGACCCCAGAGGAACTAAAGGGAGAAAATCTAAGTAAGCTCTTAAAATAGAGCTTACTTAGCAAAGTTAAATAATTTTAAATGAAAGGTGGAATATTTATGACAAAGGAGAAACTATCACCAGGAATTAGTTTCTTTGAAAAATACCTTACTATATGGGTAGCTATATGTATGATAATTGGAGTGTTAATAGGAGTCTATCTGCCAGGTATTCCCGAATTTTTAAATAAATTTGAGTATTATAATGTATCAGTTCCTGTAGCAATATTAATATGGCTGATGATATATCCAATGATGTTAAAAGTTGACTTTAATAGTGTAAAGAAAGTGAGGGAAAACCCGAGAGGACTTATAGTTACTTGGGTTACAAATTGGTTGATTAAGCCATTTACCATGTATGGTCTGGCATATTTTTTCTTTTTTATATTATTCAAAAATATGATTTCTCCTAATCTAGCTAAAGATTATCTAGCGGGAGCAGTGCTTTTGGGAGCAGCTCCATGTACAGCCATGGTATTTGTTTGGAGTCACTTAACAAAGGGAAATCCTGCCTATACCCTTGTACAAGTTGCGACAAATGATCTTATTATTTTAATAGCATTTGTTCCAATAGTAGCGTTTTTATTAGGTATAAGTGGATTTACAATTCCTTGGGGTACTCTTTTTTTATCTGTAGTATTATTCGTAGTAGTTCCTTTAATTGCAGGAATTTTCTCAAGGAACTTTATTACAAAGAAAAAAGGTGTAGAATACTTTGAAAAGGTGTATATACCTAAATTTAGTAGTGTTACGATTGTTGGATTATTATTAACATTGATAATTTTATTTTCATTCCAAGGTCAAACTATTATTGAAAATCCTTTAGATATATTGTTAATTGCAGTACCATTGACAATTCAAACATTCTTAATATTTTTTATAGCATATTTATGGTCAAAAGCATGGAAACTTCCATTTGATGTTGCAGCACCAGCAGGTATGATAGGTGCATCAAACTTCTTTGAGCTTGCAGTAGCTGTAGCAATATCATTATTTGGATTAAAATCAGGAGCTGCTTTAGCAACAGTAGTAGGTGTACTCACAGAAGTACCTATAATGTTGGCTCTTGTAAGTGTTGCCAATAGGACAAAGTATTGGTTTGCTAAACCAAATAATAACTAATTCTAGTTTTGAGGTATACCGAATTAAGGAAAGAATAGAAGATTTAATTAGGAGAGTAAAGAATAGAGAAATATGAAGATACTTTGGAACATTCCGTGTATTGTAGGTTATAAAATATATCTAACAGGGTATTTAAAAAAGTTTGCTCATTGATATTGCTCAAATTATTTATGATATGAGACAATACATTTGTGACAAGTAAATATGAAAAAAGGAAAGACCTCTGATATAATGTTGTTTACCATAACAAACAAAAATCGGAGGGATCTTTCCTTATGAAAACAATTATAACAGAAGAGATGAGATTTCGTCAAAGGGTAGTTAAATATGCAATTAAACATGATAATAATGCTAAAGCAGCTAGAAGATACCACACTAGCCGTCAGCAAGTCCAACGTTGGAGAAAAAGATATGATGGAGATGTAAGATCTTTGGCAAATAAAAGCAGAAGACCACAATTTCATCCTAACCAACATACTCAAGAAGAGTTGGACTTAATAAAGCATAAACATAGATACCATCAGCATGAAGGATATGCACAAGTGTATCGGAAGTTAAGGGATGCAGGGTATAAAAGAACTTATGACTCTATGTGTAGACAGCTAAGAAAAATGAAATTAAACGTAGCCAAGAAAAGAGCTAGTTATCCTAAATCTAATTATCGTAAAGATGCTACTACTTATCCTGGAGAAAGAGTGCAAATAGATGTAAAATATGTTCCAAATGAATGTATTGGTTTTGCAAGTAATCATAGTAGATACTACCAAATAACAGCTATTGATGAATATTCAAGAAAGAGATATTTAGAATTAGTTAATGAACTTAGCACATATAGTACATCTAACTTTTTAACACGATTAGAAGATAAATTAGGATTTAAAG
>NZ_VUNQ01000059.1 GCF_009695605.1 Tissierella pigra | reverse complement strand
GAACTGCTCATATTATCACCAATTTATTTATACCAAAAATAAATAGAATATTAACATGAGCAGAAAAATTTAATTTTCAAATCGAAGTATAGTACGCAAATATTTAACGCGTCGTAGACGCTCTTTTCATTGTTCTCATTTAGTTTGGGCAGCATTCAAAGACTTATATGGAATAGATTTAAATACTAGTTCATATGGAGCAGCTGTTCATCCAATGGAATTAGTAAATACCAGTAGAACATCAAAAATATACGAGAGCTAGTTTTATTGATTATAATTTTAACCAATAGTGGATATACATTTAGTATATCCACTATTATAGCTTAGGAGGGAAACAAATGTTGAGAAGAATCTTGATTCTTATGACAATGGCTTTTTTATTAATATTATTAGGATGTAGCAATAATAGTTTTAATATGAAAAATATTGATTATAGATATGGAGTCATTGAAACAACAGGCCAAGAAAATATGTCCTATCTATCTTTTTATAATGATAACTTGGAAAAGGTAGGGGAGGAAAAAATTAAATATGGCTCTATGGGAGATGGATTTGCATTGCCTATAGTTTTTGATAAGAGCATGTTTATTGTTCCAAAGGGAATATATAATCAAAAAGAGCTTACTTTTATTATGGAATACGATTTAGATGGATTTGAAATAGAGAAGTGGGATACTGAATTACAGAATATGAATAGTATAGCTGTAAATAATGATTTTATCTTTGGTGTAAATACCATGGATTTTACTTCTAATATTGTAAAATGTAATAGAAAAACAAAGGAATTGTCTAAAATTCAAATACCCGATACCTACATTAGCTATATTGAAGTCTATGAAAATGAGTTATTTGCCTTTGGTGAAAGTGAAGATCTAGGAAAAATGAAATCATCCCTTTATATAATAGATACTAATACTCTGGATATCCAAAAAGAAATAGATATTTCTCATATAGGGTTTGGACAATATGATACAGTAATAAAGGACAATAAATTGTATTTTACAGCCTCCTATTCAATAGATAGTATAGAGAACCAGCCTACAAATAAACTATTGGAGTATAATGGGGAAAGTGGAGAAATCAAGACATATAGTTTAAAGGAAAATTTTCCGTTTCAGATACTAGGGTATGGAGATAATCTATTAATAACTCATTTTGATCCAGTAGGAGTTACAGGCGGTATAATCAGTATATTTAATATTGATGATGCAAGTAGTGAGTTAATTGAATTTAATCATAATATAGAGCATCTGCATCTGGATGGAGATGATATTATTATATTAGGAAATGGACACCTATATAGATATAATAAAGAATTTTCCCTAGTGACCTTTACTCCAATAACCAATACTAGAAAAACTAATTATCATTATTACACAACAGGATTATTTAAAAGATAAAATAAGAGCATATAAAACTTTTTATAGATTCTTTTATAGGTGGCTATATTTAACGGATACTTATAAAAGAAATGACGGGAATAAATCTATAGGTAAATTTCATATAAGAGATGATAAATTATATTAGAAGGTTTATTATTTATATATAATGATTTATTATATTCTTTTAAGGTCGTGAAATTTACAGAGTATGAAAGAAACTATGTAACTAGTGTATTGAAAAAATTATAGATGTATCGTTAATAGAATTAGAATAGGGCAGAATTGGAGTATAGAGTTTTGGGAATTATTGTGTTAATTGACTTTTGGCTTACCATGCAAGAAGTTTAATTACCATGCCGAATCAAAAAAATAAGAACCCAAAAAGATTCCTATTTCAATGGTTTGTATCATTTGCTAGAGAATAGAGTTCTATTGGGTAAGTTCGATCCTCATATATTCCCATTATTGTAAATTAGCCACTTAGTTGGCTTTTTTTATTTTAAGATTTATTTGATAGCTTTCATATTATTGGAAAAAGATTGGATGTATCACAATTTATTATAGTTATAGCATGAACATAAATATTTGTCGTTGTAAATGCAAGAGTCAGATAAAATTTTATTACCAATATATTTAAGATTATACATATAAGATTCTTTAGTCTGATCTGTTAGTTTTATATCTAATCATTACTTTATAGTTGGAAAACGACTTAAAAGCCATATCCTTATAAGTTATTGGATTATCCAACACTTCAGTCTTAAAATAAAGTTTTGCATACCCTAAGAATCTATCTAAATTACTATCTTTTAAATCAGTTTTAATAGGTGTTGACCATCTTCTTAAGGATTCATCTAAATTGGCTTCTGCTCATACAAAATTATATTATAAGGAGATTAATGATATAACTAAGTTGTTCAGCGTTTGTAGTTATATCATTAACCTTGGTTTGTCCACCATAGTGTTGATAGTACTGCGGGAGATTTTTATTCCCATATTTCTAATACTGATAATGGTTCAAAACAAACCAAATAATTATCTATTTGATATTGTAATCCATATTTTTGTTTGCAATAAATTAAAACTTCTTCTATATACTCCTCAGTAACACCTAAGTATTCAGCTAACTCAAATCTATTTCTAACACCGTGCTTATAAGCATCGATTAATTTTGTGACTCCTACTAATTTTCTATACCCCCAAGCTCTAGCATATCTTTCTTGTTTCCGATTGCTAACATCCGATTGATCTAATATATTTCCTGCTGTAGTATGGTAGTGTCCTATTTCTTCAGCCAATGTACATTTCTTGTCTGTATTGCTAAGATCTTTTTTTATAGCAATTCTATTTCCTTTAATTCTTCCCTTGTAGGCCCTAAGAGGTTTTTCTTTTACAATTAATTCATGTATTTCTGCTTCTTCTAATAATTCTTCATAAGTCATTTAATCAGTCCCCCTGTCAACTTCCTAAAAATCTTCGTCATCCATTATAGCATCATCATGGGCTTTATCTTTTTGGGAAGCTCCATCAATTTCGTGTGCAGCATTGGGTAATAGATGAGAATCTTTTTGTATTGTATATTTATCTATATAAGTAAGTTCTTCAACTCTTTTTATGGCTTCTTGTTGGCCAACTTCATTTAACTTGCGAAGGTTGTTCATTAATTTCACTTCTCTTAGTGAAACTACTCCCATATTCGTTGTATGAATATAATCTCTATCCATAGGTACATCATAACCCATTAACCAAGCTTCACTAACATTCAAAGCCATTCCTAATATGGAGAGCTTTTCTTGCCTAGGTTCAACAAGTCCGGATACATACTGGCTTATATCAGATTTATTCATCTTTATATTGTATTTTTCGGAATATGGCTTTGTCATTTCTAATATATCAATCTGTCTTAGTCTACGTTTATTCATAATTTCTTTAAGTCTATCAGATGTAGTTAATTTCTTCAAAATTTTCCCTCCTATCGTTCTAAAATTAAATATATCATATTTTAGACTAAGGTTCAATAATGAAATACAAAAGTTAAAGTAAATTGAATTTATGTGTTGACAAAGAAAAATTCTAATGATATATTTAAGTCAATTCAATTAGATTGAACTTAGAGAAGGGAGGATTTATTCAATGACATTTAATTACAATAAATTAAGGAGAAAAATTATTGAGAAATTTAGTACTCAATTAGCTTTTTCTAGAGCTATGAGAGTATCGGAAAGAACCCTATCTTTAAAGCTTAATGGGAAAATATATTTTACCCAAGATGAGATTGCTTTAGCTACTGAACTTCTAGGCATCCCACAGGAAGAGATTCAAGTATATTTTTTTACCTCCAAGGTTCAAGATGATTGAACTAGATTTAAGAAACCCAAAGCAATAAAAATAAGGTTAAAAAGACTAGATTACACAACTTTGAGAGAAGGACAGATAAATATATAGCTGACCAACTAGAAGATGTAACAGAAAGAAAAAGAAGAGAACATTAGCCAAAGAGATATGGCTGAAACTATATATAGTGCCAAACTTAATGTAGATATAGTTATAAAACAAATTAAAGAAGAAATTAAAGGGGAGAAATACATGGATATAATTAAATCATATAAAGATTTGTGTAAAGAGATAAAGATATGGGAGCTAAGGGTAGAAACTTATGAAGCAGAAATCAGAGCTATAAAAAAGTTAGCTAGATTATATGGGCCAGGCGATGTAAAAAGGAATAGATTACACTAAGCCAAGAGTACAAGAATCTAATCAAATGGGATTTGAAGAGGCCTTATTTAGATTACATCAGCTTGAGGAACATATATCTATGCACCAAAGCACTATAGATGAAATGGAAGAATTAAAAAAGGAAATGGAAGAGAGAATAGGACGACTAGATGGATTAGATAAAAAGGTAGTATATATGAGAGAAATCCAAGGGAAGCCCTTGAAGGAAATTGCAGACGAGTTAGGATACTCTGAAATATACATAAAGAAAATTTCTGCAAGGAATCCGAAAGAGTATACTTAGACTATACTGACAAATGAATTTAGGCATGCTATTATAGTATCATGGAAAGTTGTCACAGATCATATGTCAGAAAAAATAAAGATTATAAAAATCTCACGGGTTCCTCTGTGGGATTTTTTTATTACATCTAAGCGATTTAATTGTTATAAGTTATTTTTATATTGACCATATGGTAAGTAACATTATCTACATTAGATAAATTATCCAAATATTAGAGAGGAGGTGATTAAGTTGAAAAGGAAATAAGAAAGTAGGATGTTTTACGAGGCAACTATTCACTTTAGGAGGTGATAAAAATTGTAAAATATACTGATATATACAAGGCTATTGTAAAAAAGATAAAGACTAAATTTCCAAATATAGTCTTTAGTACAGATGTTGAGAAGGATGTAGTAAGACCTTCTTTTTTTATTGAGTTGAATAACATAAAAATTAGTGACTTTATGAGAGAAGCAAGAGACACTTATTTGACTGCTAGGATTTATTACTTTTCATCTACAGCAGATGAAAATGGGATCGAATTGTTAAATATGTATGATGACTTAGTCGAACTATTTTTAGAAAATAATTTGATTACTGTAGATGAATATGTAAAATTTGAAATTAATGAACTAGAAATTAATGTAATTGATAGGGTTCTACATTGTTATTTTGACATTAGAATATCTGAAAATTATCCACGTGATAAATCAGGTATTGGTGTTGATTTTGAGGATAAAGAGCTAATGGAAGAATTAAATATAAAGGAGTGAGGATATGGCAGATTTAGGAATGCCCAAAATAGAAATCATATTTAAAGGATTAGGAGTAAGTGCCGTTCAAAGAGGAAGTAAAGGGATAGCAGTATTAATCATTAAAGATGATACCGATAAGACATTTACATTTAAAGAATATAGAAGCATAGAAGACTTGACATCAGAAGAGTTACTAAAATATACAGAAGAAAATGCAACATATATTAAAGATGTCTTGGAAGGATCACCTAAGAAACTAGTAATAGCAAGAATGGATAATGATGGGGTTTTAGCAGACTTATTAAAAGCTGTAAAAGGTAAGGTGGAAATGAATTGCTGGATTGGTATGGCAGATGCAACAGCAGAGGAAACCAATGACTTAGTAAGTTTTATAAAAGCCAGTGTTAAAAATGATAAAAAAAGATATAAGGGGTTAGTATATAAAGCTGCTTCATCTGATGATATGCACATAGTTAATTTCACTAATGAAAAGGTAATTTTTAAGGACAACAGAGGAAAACAAAATGGAGGCAAAGCTTCTCCATGGTTATTAGGTTATCTTGCAGGTTTATCCTTAGATATGAGTGCCATTGCTAAACCACTGCAGAAGTTTGAAGCTGTAGAAGAACCAGAAGATCTAGATGAAGCTATAAATAAGGGTGAGTTCATTCTTTACAATGATGAAGGTGAAGTTAGGGTTGCGAGGGGTATTACATCACTTGTAACTACAGGGCAAGGAATTACTGATGACATGAAGTTTATATTAATAGTGGAAGTTATGGATATGATTTATACAGATATTTACACTACTTGGAAAAATTTTTATAAAGGTAAATATAAAAATTATCTAGACAACCAAATGCTATTAATAGGTGCCATTAATAGTTATTTTAAAGAAATTGCAAATGAGCTCCTACTAGATCCTAACTTCTCAAATAAAGCTATGATCGGTATAGAGCAACAAAGGTTAGCAAATATTTCTAAATATGGAGAGGAAGAAGTAAGTACTTGGGATGATGATAAGGTTATGGAAATGACAGTAGGTACTAATGTATTCTTAGATGGAAATATAAAAATATTAAATGCTATGGAAGATTTTAAATTTAAAATAGATATGTAGAAAGGAAGTGGTAGATAATGAGTAAAGGAAATCAATATTGGAATGGTTCTAATGGCAATATTTGGGTCAATGATTCTGAATGGGATAAAGTAAAGAGCTTTGAGGTTAAAATGGTTATAGAATGGGAAGATGTACCAAATGGAATGACTACAGATAGGGTTTTACTAGGCTATGGTTATGAAGGAAGTTTTAGTTATAGGAAATCCGATAAAAACTATAACAAGGCAATAGATTTATTATTTGCAGAGTACGTAGCAGGTAGAGTCCCAGATGTTACTATAATTGGAAAGGCTTTTAATAGAGCGACTGGAAAAACTCAAAGGATTAAGGTAACAAATATAACTTTCGATGAACTTGCTTTACAATCATGGGAAGAAAAGTCTGTTGGGGAAGTAGAAATGCCTTTTAAGGCTAGTGAAGTAGAGATATTACAATAAATTTAAAACGCCTTAGATTCAATCTAAGGCGTTAACTATTTTATAAAAAAGGAGAATTTATATGAATAATAGAACAGTGACTTTAGCTGATATAATAACAAAGAGAAATCAATCTAAAAATGATAAAATGCAGGTTAAATACTATAAAAGTGAAGTTTTAGACACTGAAATAGAAATAAGGAAAATTCCTTTACAGAGATATATGGAATTAAGTGAAAGATTGGCAGAAGATAATATTAATACCATTGATACTATGAATGAAATAATCTATGAATGTTGTCCAATTTTTAAAACTAATACTCAAGAAGCTATGGAAGCCTATGGAGTTGCTGAACCAATTGATTTACCTAGTGCTGTATTAGAGGATCAGTTAAATGAGATAAAAGATATTATCGAAGTAATAAATAGTTTTTATGGTCTAGATAAGATAAAAGATGATGAAGTAAAAAACTAATAGACCAGGATGGATGGCTGCAATGTGTATCCTTCCTGGTAATTAGAGGACATGAGCTAGAATATTTACTTAATCTAGGATACTTTGAAAAGCTATTTTATATGGAAAGTATAAATAGATATTATGAAGATGAAAGACAAAAATATAGAGCCATGTTAGGAAAGTAGGTGAGAAATTGGTAAAAGAGGAAATAGTAGTTATGCTCGCTTTAAAAGATGGGATGTCACAGGCTTTAGTAAGAATTACCAAAAGTGTAGATAAAGTCAAAGAAGAAACTAAGAAATCACAAACTCTAATAGAAAAATGGAAAGATAAAAGTGTAAAGTCTATAGATAATGTAATCAAGAAATCAGCTAAAATGGCTAAGGCGAAAGCAAAGGCCTTTGGAGATTTAGCAGTGGATACAGGATTTAAAGGCATGATTGAACTAGAAACTGCTAGTGTAAAAGTTAAATCTATCGCGGGAAACTCTTTAGAATTAAACAAGATACAGAGTGAGTTATTAAAGAATTCTACTAAAACAGGTGTAGCAGTCAATGAATTAGCAGATGCTCAGTATGTTGCTATGTCTTCTGGTGTAAAGGCAGCAGAAAGCATAGATGCAGCGGTATTATCAAGTAAACTTGCTATATCTGGATTTACAGATACTAACAGTGCACTAAAGCTTATGACTAGTACAATGGATGTATATGGGCTTACTGGAACTGAAGCTATGCAAAGTATAAGTGATAAAATGCTAGTAACTCAAAATCTTGGTGGCACATCAATCGGTGAACTAGCCAGTTCCCTAGGATCTGTTACTCCAATAGCAAAATCAGCAGGTATAAGTTTAGATGAGGTATTAGGTGCTGTTGGTTCTCTTACAAAAAGTGGACAGTCTACATCTAAAGCAATGGCAGGACTAGAGGGGATAATGTCCAATGTAATTGAACCCACTGAACAAGCAAGAGATATGGCTAAGAAATTAGGAATAGATTTTAGTGTTAGTGCTATAAAAAGCAAAGGATTTGCTAAGTGGTTAGAAGAAATAAAAGTAAAAACTGGTGGCAGCACTGATGCTATGGATCAGTTATTTGGTGATGTAAATGCCTTAAATGCTGCAATATCTTTAACTAGTGAAGGTGGATTTAATGACTTTAATAATATCCTTGGCGAAGTAATAGATAGTGCAGGTATGACAGATGAAATTTTTAAAACTATGACTAATACTATAGGTTTTAAGTTAGATAAACTTAAAAATACGTCTAAGAATATATTTACTTCTATGATGAATACTCAATCAGGACTCATAGGTGAATATATAGATAAGATAGAGACATGGTTTACAAACAATGAAGAAAAGATTCAAGGCTGGGTACAATCCATAGGCGATGGAGTTACTAAGGTAGTTGATTTTATAAAAAATGTATTAAGTTTTGTAAAAGAACATGAAAAGCTTATAACCACTATACTAGTATTTGTAGCTGCTATGTATGCAGTTATAAAAGTTGCAGCAGTAGTAGTTTCAGTTATGCAAGCTTGGAAAACCATGAGTATGGTATTAGATGGAGTTATAAAGATGACTACCCTAGGATGGTTAGTCTTAGTAATAGGTGCAGTAGTTGCAGCAGGGTATGCTCTATATAGAAACTGGGATTTAATAAAAGAAAAGCTTTTAGCATTATGGGAAATCATAAAGATGGTATTTGTTTCATTAGGTCAATTCGTTCTAGGGTTATGGGAAAGAATAAAGACGGTATTTTCCGCATTGAGTGAATTTTTTCTAGGGCTAAGGGAAAGTATAAAGGCTGTATTTGCTTCATTGGGTGAGTTCTTTTTAGAACTATGGGAAATCATAAAGATGGCATTTACTCCATTAGGTGAGTTCTTTTCAGGATTATGGGAAGGAATAAGTTCTGGATTCAAATCATTCATAAATTTCTTTATTGATGGAATAAACCTAGTAACAGGAGCCATAAGCAAAATAAGTATAGATATACCAGACTGGGTACCTAAATATGGTGGCAAAAAATTTGG
Source organism: Tissierella pigra (assembly GCF_009695605.1). Classification (GTDB taxonomy): domain Bacteria; phylum Bacillota; class Clostridia; order Tissierellales; family Tissierellaceae; genus Tissierella; species Tissierella pigra. The sequence continues at coordinate 12,738 of NZ_VUNQ01000059.1, read as the reverse complement.
TATTAGTATACCTCAAATTCCATCATTCGCAAAAGGAATTTCTTATTCACCTGCTGGATATGCAAGAATCCATGAAGATGGTGGAGAGATAAGAAAACTATCATCAGGAGAAACTATTATACCTGCTGATAAATCTGAAAGACTCCTTAGAGGTAAAGGCATTGGACAAGATGTAAAAGTAGATGTAACCATAGCAGGCAATGTAATAGGTAATAAGCAATTTGCCAATGAAGTGGGAGAGGAAGTATATAGAAAGGTTAAATTAGCATTAGATAATATCTAGGGAGTGATAGAAAATGGGAGGCAATATAATATTTAGTGCAAATAACAATGAAGAGGTAATGATATTACCTGTGGTGCCAGAAATAGAAATTAATAAATCTCAAAATAATGAACAATTCGAAACTATAAACAATGGAACTATAAACTTAGTAGGTGATGAGGTGATTAGAACATTTTCTATTACATCCATACTGCCTTCTCAAAAGTATAGATGGCTGAAGCCTGGAAGCGTAGCAGAACCTTTTAAGTATGTAGATTTCTTTAATAAATGGAGAGCAAAGAAAGTACCATTTAGAGTCATTACAAGCAAAAGAGATGGAACAGAATGGTTTAACATGGCAGTATTGATAGATAATTTCTCTTATAAGGTTAGAAAAAATGGAGATGTGGAATATACATTAGATTTATCTGAATATAGATTTGTTGGAGGTAATTAAATGGATAATTATATAATAACCCTAATAAAAAATAATGGTGGGAGTTCAGATATAACTAAGTTTTGTGGAAATCTCTCATGGAAGGATAGTATAGATACTCTAGGTATGGAATTAAATGTAGATGCAGTTAGGAATATAGATGATAAGTACATGAAAGGCTATGATTTAATTGAAGTTGGAGATAAGATAATCTTACTTAATAATAACAAAGAATTATTTAGAGGGATTATAGTAGACTTAGGAATTAATAGATATTCAAAATCTATAACAGCCTTTGATTACGCTTTTTATCTAAATCAATCTATGACTATTATTCAATTTAATAAAGTAAATGCAGATGAAGCTATCAAACAGTTATGTAGTAAATTTAATGTTCCTACGGGTAATATAGTACCTATATCTACAGCTATTACTAAAATATATAAAGATAATATTATAGCAGAGATTATAAGGGATATATTAGAACAAGCTACAAATGAATGGGGAACAAACTATAGGCTAGAAATGAGAGAAGGTAAATTATATATAGAAAAATATACTGATTTGATCATAACGCCAAGGTTTAAACCTGCCTCTAATGTAGCTTCTTTAAATCCTTTAAAGACTATAGGAAGTATAAGTAAAAGTGAATCTATAGCAGATATGAGGAATAGTATATTAATTTCAAGTAATGATGAAAAAAGCAGTCGAGTAATTGCAACAGCTAAAGATGAAAAAAGTATATCTAAATTTGGGCTACTACAGGAAATAGAATCCGTAGATGATAAGGATATGGCCAAAGCTAAGCTAATTGCTCAAAATAAACTTAAAGAGTTGAATAAGATAAAAGAGGATATATCTATTAAACTATTAGGGGATGATAATGTCAGGGCAGGAAGGATATTAGAAGTAGATAATGATACGTTTAAACTAAAAGGACAATATTTAATTAAAGATTGTACACATACGTATCAAAATAGAATCCATACTATGGACTTAACATTAGAGAGGGTGATTTAATATGTGGGACGTAGGATTGGCTCAAATGTTTAAGGAGAGGGAAAATAAGATTAATATAGGTCCCTGTGTAGGTAAAATTGTAGGAGTAAAGCCTTTAAAAGTTTCAATACTAGATGGGCAAGTAATTCTCCAAGAAGGGCATCTATATATCTGTCAAAGCTTAGCAAAAAGAGAATATAAATTAGAGTTAAATGCTGATGGAGATATAGGGGATATTGCCATTACCTCTAAACCCTCTAATCCTCTAATTTCATTCAACATAAGTGAGAAAGAAAAAACCAAATTGACACTATACTTTGAATTAAAACAAGGTGATGAAGTGTTAATTATACCTGCCGAAAACCAGCAGGTATTTTTTATAGTAGATAAGATCCAAAAGTCCAGCTAAGAATTGTCAATAATTAATTTAAAAATATTTGATACTTTAGTTGATAAAAAAAGATAACTTTAATAAGCCTTTTGATTCGATATCAAAAAGTAAAAAAACTCTATAGAATTATACTAAGCAGCGATGTCGCATTTCGCTTTCGAGTAATTGATTTGATGTTCTTCTGGAGTGATGATTTCAAATTCTTTTTCATCACGTAAAATGGCAAATACAATGTTGCATACTTTATGCATAATAGCTCCAAGAGCTACCATTTTAGGTTTGCTCTGACACTTTTTAAGATAGTATTCACGTAGAACTGGATTGTTGGGAGAACCATTACGATTCAAGGCAATACTAACCAAAGCCATGGTATGTATTACTCTTCTAGCAATTCGTGAGCCTCGCTTTGACATATTAACCTTAGTACCATTAAAATTACCTGATTGTTTAACAGTAGGATCTAATCCAAAATATGCAAACAGTTGTTTAGGTGAACGAAAAGCAGAGAAGTCCCCGATTTCACACATAAGACTTACTGCAGAAAGAAACCCTGCACCTTTAAAGGATTCAATGAGGTATATCTGTTTTACAAATTCAGTATCCTTGTTAGCATCCACGAACTCATGCATATCAGAAAGTATAGCTGAGATTTCTTCATCATATTGGCGAATGAAACGGATGTATAGAAGAATGCGTTTAAAGTTACTGTTTACTGAATGCCCAAAAAACTTTGCATCATTTGCAGCTTGAATAATAGCATTATACTTGTTTTCTGCATAAGCAATTCCAAAACGTGCAGTAGAGCTTATTGAATTAACTATCTCATCTTTAGAAACATTTAAGAATGTATCTGGAGTGGTATATTTTTCTAGTAAGGTCAAAGCTGTATTTGTAGTTATTTTAGAAAAAATCTTTAAATACTGCGGAAATACCATTCGTAGTTCACCTTGAAGCTTATTCACATAAGCAGAGCGATTGTCCATCAAATCATAATATTCTCTTGAGAGGTTTCTTAAATCAAGGGCAAGGTCTGATGGCATAAGAGAAACTTTTAAGTCAGGCTTTAATCCAATTAATGCAGCTTTTTGTGAATCAAATTTATCATTATGGACTTTCCTAATATTAATATTTGTGCTATTCTTAGTGATGATAGGATTTATGATGGAGACACAAAATCCCTTATCACGAAGATAGCAGAAGAGTGGGTAATGATAAATTCCCGTGGATTCAAGGAAAATGCGACTTTCCAAAGAATACAACTCTTCTGCTTCTTTGATTTTAGAAACAGCTATAGACAGGGAATTTAAATCAGAATGTAGGATTTTAAAAGGTTTTCCTACAAATGTTTGGTTAGGTAGCGCAATAGACATCCAGCTAAAGTCTGCACCAACATCAATACCAACCGAAATAAATGAATCAAATTTAATAATGTTTAACATGAGCAACAGCTCCTTTCTGATAGGAATCCATTTCCAAGCAATGAGTACACATCCTAGCATGTGATACAGGTATAGCCTGAGGCTCCCAACCAGCCAAATCATAAAACCTCATTGAATGGACTAACTGACTTTTTCATAGGTATAGGCCAGTAGAAACTGACTTCCCAGGAAGGTGAACATTTTTTATCCTATCCCTGAAGATTATACTTTATGAAATGACTGGAGTCTACTGGGAACCATCAGACATGTTTAATTTAGCAGTAACATCTGATGAAGGAAGAACACCTTCTTCTGTTACTAAATAATTGAAATGTATTTTTATAGAAATGTTCAAATTGCATAGTCATTATTGGCTATGACATTATTATACTAGGTAGGTGATTAAGTGTTTCCCAAATTGGATTTAGACAATATTGTAGAAGAATTACAATTTGAAGAAAAAAAGAATGAAGGTAAAACATTTTTATTTGATTTTGAAAAAGGAGATTTTGTAATTAAGGATGGCAGACTTGTAGAGGTAGAAGGAAAAGAAGCTATAAAAATTTGGATAGAAAAAATACTAAGAACTGAAAAATTCAAGTTTGAAGTATACAAAGCAGATGAGAATATTAACGAGTACGGTACAACTATAAAGAAATTAATTCAAGGAAAAAAAGTACCACAATTCTTTCTACAATCTGAACTAAAGAGAGAGATAGAGGAAGTATTAAAGAGACATAGTGAAATTGACAGAATAAAAGACTTTAGGACAGAGCAAGAAGTAGCCACCCTTAGAATATGTTTCACAATAATATTAAAAAATGGAGAAACCTTCAACCAGGAGGTGAATTTTTAATTGGAAAATAGAGAAGAAATACTGAAAAGAATATTAAGCAATATTCCAGATAAATACGATAAATCAGAAGGATTATTCCCTTACGATTTCTCTAAAGCTACAGCTATAGAATTTGAAAATAAAAATAGAGGAATACAGGAAGTCGCAAATAAGCTAGACATAGAAAATCTATCAGGGAAGGAATTGGAAAGATTTATACATCAACGTACAGGAATAACTAGAAAACTAGCAACAAAAGCAACAACCATAGTAACAATATCAGGTCAAGAAGGTGCTAGAATTTCTAAAGGTGATTTTGTAGGAGCCGATACAGTAAACTTTATATCTACAGAGGATAAAACAATTGATGATATGGGGCAAATCACAGTATTGGTAGAATGTGAAGTACCTGGAATCATAGGTAATGTTCCTGCAAGAGCAATAAAATACTTTCCCATTAGTATTGCAGGATTAACAAATGTGACTAACCTTGAATCAGTAAAAAATGGTTATGATGCAGAAAGTGACTTTGACTTAAGACAAAGATACTACGAAAGAATACGTATTCCTGCAACATCAGGAAATAAATATCATTACCTAAATTGGGCAAAGGAAGTAGTGGGTGTAGGTGATGCTAGAGTTATTCCCCTTTGGAATGGAGATAACACAGTAAAAGTAATAGTAATAGATAGTAATAAAAAACCTGCTAGTGAGGATCTGATTAGTAGAGTGCAAGAATATATAGACCCTAAGGGTGAATATATAAATAATAGATGGGCAACTTGGGGGACAGGAGCAGGACAGGCTCCCATAGGTGCATTTTGTACTGCAATATCTGCCGCAAGTAAAGATATTAATATATCTGCTACAATAACTAAAGATGAAGGTTATCTTCTAGAACAGATTAAATCTAATATAGAAGAAAATATAACTAATTATTTAAAAAAAATAGCATTTAAAAAGAATTTAGTATCTTATGCACAAATAGGTTCTTTAGTGTTGAATGTGGATGGAGTATTAGACTATATGGATTTAAGAGTTAATGAAGAATTAGAAAATATCATAATAGGCAATGAAGAAGTCGCTATACTAGGTGAGGTGATATTAAATGAGTAGATTATTAGAATATCTACCGATTTATGAAAGATCCTCTATAGTATTTCAAGAGATATTAAATTCTGAACAAATGGAGTTTGATAGATTAGGGTTAAATATAGAAGATTTGGAGAAACAGTTTTTTATAGACACCGCCACTTGGGGGCTTGCTATATATGAGAAAGAATTGAAGCTGCCTATTAGACCTAAAAAGACTTTAGAAGAGCGAAGAAGTCTTATAAAGTCCAAAATGAGAGGTATGGGGAAAGTAGATTTAGCAATGATTAAATCTATAATTGAAGCCTATACAAGAAGTACAGCAGACATAATATTTGACGGAAGAATCAATATTAAGTTTACTAATGAAGGGACTATAACATTAAATATAAGTGATATGTTTAATGCAATTGAAGAAATAAAACCAGCTCATTTAGATTATGATATTACTAGTGAACATAACACTAGATTACAATTTATAACTGATTCTAAAGAATATGAGGTTTATTATCCTATTTGTGGAACCTACTTGTGTGGGACATATCCAAATATAGCAGTAGAAGGTGTTCAATCAGGAACTAATATAAATTTAGCAACTAAAAATATTAATGCAATACACCATTATCCACTTACTGGTGAAAGTATAACAAAGGAGTGATGAAGATATGGAAGAATTAGTACTGTTTTCAGAGGAAGGGATACTTGAAATAGGACAGCTGGTACTAGACAATCTTAGTCATTGTTTAGTAGTAGTAGATGGAAAAGTACACAGAAAAGAAATCTATAGAAAATCTATAGATGGTAATGAGATGAAAGTATACGTGATGTTTGATGATACTATTGTAGGCAATATAGAAAGCATTAGTATCATCAGTGTAAAGGGGACAGAAATATTAAAGGAAAAAGTTGATATTAAGAAAGGTACAGATAAAGGGCTATTAAAATCTTTCCCTATGAAAATCATAGAGAATTACCAAAGGAGTGAGGTGCGATAATGAATAGTTATGAAAGAATATTTTTTAAAGATGATATTTCTGAATATCCAAATAGGGTAAGGCTAACAGATCTTGGAGATGGAACATTTAAAATAGTCCCAGAAAAGGGAGAGATATTTGAACATGGAACTCCTCATTCAGCTAATACTATGAATCATCTAGATGAAGGCATCTATAAATCAAGTCTACAGGCTAAAACAAACAAAGATGATATTACTTCTCTCGCGGTAGAAGTAGCAATACTTAAAAATGCTAGTTTAAATAATATCACTCATAATATATTTATAGTTAATTTTGCTAACATGGATAGTATTGAGTTGGTGAATGGGGTTTATGATGAGACACAGAAAAGGTTGGTGATATAGTATGGCTTGGTTAAATTTAGGTGAGTTTGAACCTGGATATTCGAATGTTGATTCCCATTGGATTAGTATAATGGTTGGTGGTGCAGGTACGCCTGATGGGCGCTCAGGCGTATACTATAAAAAAACTACTGATGGGGGTATTGGACTTGCAGGGTCAATACAACTATCAGGTACTCCTATACGCTCAATAAACAGTACAGATACTCTAAGAGTACTTTTAGATGGGGAATATTACCTACTGGCAGGTACTTTGGATTTTCGTGACGTAGATATACCTACTAGGGATGGCAGCAATAAGTTCAGGTACACTTTACAGAGGTGGGAGCGACCAGCGGCTCCTTCTTCAATAACGGTACCTGCTTCACTAAAAAGCAATACACCCTTCACAGTATCTTGGGGTGCTTCTTCTGGAGGGTCTAAAACATATACCTTAGAGAGGTCTATAAATGGTGGTGCATGGGTAGTAATACTTTCTAACACAGTTTCATTATCTAAATCTGAAACCCCTTTATCAACATGGAGTACTGTAGTCTACAGAGTTAGGGCTTATGATACAGTGGCTTTTAGTTCTTATACTACATCACCTACAAGAACAGGAATAAATAATACTGCACCTACAACACCATCAATAACAGTTCCTACTACCGTAAGAGGTGGAGAAACTCTATCGATTACATGGGGAGCTTCTACAGATACAGATGGAAACCTATCAGGATATATCTTAGAACGTAGCGTAAATGGAGCAGCTTATACTCAGATATATAAAGGGGCTAATAGAAGTTTTACAGATAGTATAACTAGGGGTTGGAATACTGTAGCTTATAGAGTAAAGGCATATGATTCAGAAGGGGCAGAAAGTGGATATACTACATCAGCAACGAGGACAGTAATAAATAATACTGCACCTAGCATAAATGGACAAGATAGTAACTTAGGAGATAAGAATTTAGGATTTGTAATTTCCTATCAAGTTGATGATATAGATGCAGGAGATAGTTTAGTAGTAACTGAAAAACTAAACAATTCTACGCTACGAACTATCAATGGAGCACCTCGAAGGCAACAATTAGAAATAGAGATAACTAATGAAATGTTATTTAATCTAGGATTAAACTCTACTAATACTATAGAAATCAAAGTAGATGACCAGCAAGGTGGAATAGCATATAGAAGATTTACTTTCAGAAGAACAAATTCTGCTCCTACCATAGATGGGCAAGACAAGGACTTAGGGAAAAAAACAGAACCTTTTAGCATTGATTTTTCTGTATCTGATAATGAAGGAAATGCAATAACAGTAAAAACATATCTTAATAATATATTGAAAGAAGAATATCAAGCTATAGATGGTGCTACAAATACATTTACTATTTCCAGTGAAGATTGGTATAAGCTAAAAATAGGCCAGCACAATATTAGGATAGAAGCTAGAGACGAGCATGGAGCTACAGCAGTGAGAAATTATACATTCACTAGATATGACGATAAAATCCAGTTCACTCTAAAGACTCCTATAGAAACAGACATTATGGGCACTAAGATACTTGTCACTCCAACATGGACCATCCCTGCAGGAGCAACAGCAAAAGTAGAAGCTTGTAACAATGCTTTTGATGAAGTTCCAACATGGGAGGATATAACTTCTCAAGTGAATATCAGTAGACACTACAACTTTACTAATGATGTAAAGACAGCCGACAAATGGGGAATCAACATAAAAGTTTCCATAGAAAAGGGTACAGCTACAGAGGAATGTATTATCAATGGATTTGGAGGTGCGTTTGAATGATTGAGATAATTAATAAGAAACCTCTATCAGAAATTAAAGAAGAAAAAGAAACACAAAAAAATGAAATCCAAGCAGATATATTTGAAGTAGTAGCAATGCTTTATGAAGAAGTAGAAGAACTTAGAAATGAAGTTATAGAATTAAAAACTAAAGTGGAAGGAGGTGCTAAGTAATGACAGTAAAAGAGTATATGATACCTGTATATGGCTTACTTGTCAAAATAAGCAAGAGAGATATAGAGACTCTTCCAGAGGTATATCAAATTCCAGTAGCAGAGTTTTTAGTAGCACAAGTTGAAAGAGAATAGAAATTAAAAATCAATAGACTAGACAATAGTCTTTTTTTATTTTTTTATTATAACTAGAAATCTAGGATATTAATTCATATACTGGTATATTAAGTAAGTTGAAACAGGCTTTTTCTTAAGATATACTACTTATAGGGAGGTAATATGTATATGAAATTAAAAAAGTTTATTAGTATTATTGTTATTTCTATATTATCCATATCTTTAATTTCTTGTTCAAACTCAAACAATAAAGAGGAAGTGAAACTTAGAGAAGAAGAGAAACTTAAAGAAGAAGTAAACTCTAAAGAGAAAGTAAAACCTAATAAAAATCGAGATGAGAACCTAACTGATGAATTAGTAAAGGAAGAAGAAGTTTATGATGGGCAAATTTATTTTCAGGATGATTGGGTCATAGGAGCAATAAGTATTGAAGATGGAGTTCCAGAAGAAAAAGGAAAAGAAATAGCTCAAAAATATGCTGAGAAGTTAAAGGAAAAATATAAAGACAAAAAAGTTAATGTTCAAGCAGTTCAAGACGGAAAGAATATAGCTAATATAGAATTATAATGAGAGGGAGCCACGTTATTTCGTGGCTTTTTCTTTTTTTATGGAATTTTGGAGGTGTGATATGAATTATGAAGTTATGGAGATGAAAATCAACGAGCATGATGAAAAATTATTGGAACTAGATAAAAGATTAGATAAGAATGATAGAGAAAATGCTGAATTTAGAATACAGATAAAACATCTTTGTGAGACAATTCAAGGACTTACAACCACCATGAGATGGTTTATAGGGCTATTCGCAGGAGCTTTTGTAAGCTTCTTTTTTTATGCAATTCAACAAATATTATTTAAATAGAAAGGAGACTTAATAATGGAATATGGAGGAATAGCAATAATACCTTTATTAATAGGTATTTTAGAGGTGTTTAAGAAAGTAGGCTTACATGAAAGATATATACCTGTATTATCAGTAGTACTTGGAATAGGAATAGGATTATTTGGAAATGGGGACATGAAAACTGGATTAGTACAAGGTATATTCATAGGATTATCGGCAGTAGGACTATACTCAGGAACTAAAAACACATTAGAAAGATAAGGAGGGAATTTTGTAATGAAAGTATTTTTAGACGCAGGCCATGGAGGAAAAAATCCAGGAGCATTAGGTAATGGATTAAGAGAAAAAGATATAGCATTATCAGTAACATTAAAAGTAGGAGAAATACTTAAAAGACATAATATACGAGTGATATATTCAAGGACTACAGATGTATTCTTAGAACTATCAGAACGTACTAGCTTAGCAAATAAAGCTAATGCAGATATATTTATATCTATACATTGTAATGCTGCTGGAAACATAAACGGTAAAGGTGTAGAAACATTTAGTTATCCTAATAGTTCTAAAGGTATTGTTTTAGCAAAATGTATTCAGGACAGCATATTACAAAGTAAAGTTTATACACTAGACAGAGGAATAAAAACAGCTAATTTTGCAGTGCTAAGACAAAGTAATATGCCGTCTGCATTAGTAGAGTTAGCTTTTATTACTAATGCTGATGATGCTAAAATCTTAAAAGATAAGCAAGAAGAATTAGCATTAGCAGTAGCAAAAGGAATTTTCAATTACTCAGGAATTAAATATATTGAAAAAACTAAAGAACTGGATTGTAGCCCATGGGCTGTAGATGCTATGGAGTGGGCAATGAAATTAGGTCTAACTGATGGAACTAATCCAAAGGAACCTATTTCATTAGAAAGATTTATTACAATATTATATAGGCATAGTAGGCTCTAGAGTAATGATATGATACTTCCAAAGTAGACAGTTTAATTAATCAAAATTAGATTATCTACTTGGAGGTGTTTTTTTATTTTTTAAAGTAGTTTAAAATAAATGTAGAAATATATAATTAAATCTTATATAAAAGGTGATAAATTATATTAAAAAAGTTTATTTTTATATAGGGATTTATTATATTTTTCTACATAAATTGACAAATCTCACTTTACGAGGAACGGATGTTCTGATATAATTTAGTAAAGGGGGAATTTTATATGTTAACTGAAAGAGAATCACAGGTATTAAATATAGTAGATAACTACATTAAGGAAAATGGTTATGGTCCTAGTGTTAGAGAAATAGGGGGTATGATGGGACTTAAATCAAGCTCTACTGTACATAAATATTTAAAGAATTTAGAATTAAAAGGATTCATTGAAAGAAAAGAGAATTTTCCTAGGGCATTGAGGATTATTAAATCAGAAAATTAATTATGGTCTTTCGTTATTTAGATAGAAAAATGATCTAATTATCCTGCTATATTTAACAAAAGTATAGGGTAGTAAAAGACAGGAAAGTTATATATGATTATTCTAAATTAGTATTTAAAAGTTAAATTTAAAAACATTGTGGAGGGTTGGTATGAAGAAAGTAATATATGTAATTACTAGTGTTATGGCTTCTGGAAAATCAACTGTTGCTAAAGCTTTGGCAAAATAATTTATGTAAAGAAAGACTAAAAAACAGTTTTTAGGCTAATATACACTTATAGGTAGAAGTATCTGGCTTTGTAAATATGGTTATCCCTATCACAATAAATATTTTTGAGAATATATTATATACATACAGGAAAACTAAATAGGGAGTGATATTATGTCTAAAATTAGAAGAATTTTTCCAGGAGGGAATACGGCTAACGGATTCTGCTCTTTTCATGATAATATAATATCTGAAGATAGAAACCAATTATATATATTTAAAGGTATGCCAGGTGGAGGAAAATCATCTTTAATGAAAGATATGGCAGAAAGAATGATTGAAAAAGGATATAGTATTGAATATCATCATTGTCCGTCAGACCCAAGTTCAATTGATGCCATAGTCATAGATGAATTAAAGATATGCTTATTAGACGGAACAGATCCACACAGCATAGACCCTAAATATCCCGGAATAACAGATAAAATAATAGATTTAGCACAATTCATAGATAAGAGTAAAATATTGGAAAAAAAGGATGATATAGTGGAGGCTAAAAAAAATAATAAAATAGCCTATAAAAGAGCATTCAATTATTTTAAAGCTGCAAAGATTATTCATGAGGGTATAGTAGATGATAATAAAAGAATGATAGATATAAAAGGATTAAATAATGAGACTATAAATTTAATAGATAGAGTATTTAGTAAGGAGCCTATAGAAATAAATTCAAATGGATTTAAAGAGAGACGTTTGTTCTCTACTGCCTATACACCAGAAGGATTTGTAGATTATACAGATACCATATTAGAATGGATAACAGATATATACTATATCAATGGAGAAATAGGAACAGGCAGGTCTATGTTATTAGATAGATTATTGGTGGAAAGCAGAATTAGAAATTATGAAGTAGAAATATATTATAATGCTTTAATACCAGAGAAAATCGAGAGTTTATATATTAAAGAGTTAGATACCATAATAACATCTAATAAACATGGAAAAACTAAAGGAAATACAATAATAGATTTAAACAAATATCTAGACAGTAACAATATAAACAAAGAAGATATGAATATGTTTAATTTACTAGTAGAAAAAGGAACAATAGATTTAAACGGTGCTAAGGAAAACCATTTTATACTAGAAAAGGCCTATAAGCCATCTGTTGATTTTAGCTGTATAAATAGAATTAGAGAAGAAATATATAATGAAATATTGACCTATATATAATAAAAGGTGGCAAAATGCTTCTAGTGTTGCATCAAAATAAAAAATACCAGTTGACATGGTAAAATTTGATTAATGAAAAAAAGAGCCTCATTTGGTTTAATGGAATTATCGAGAAACCATACACCAAGGAGGTTCTTTTTCAT
>NZ_VUNQ01000058.1 GCF_009695605.1 Tissierella pigra | reverse complement strand
CCTTGGTTTTCCATACGTAATAGATGGTAAATATATGATATATAGTATAATATTGACAAAATGGATGCTGTATTTAGAGCATCCATTTTGTCAAAGCTTAAATTTTACATTAATGCAACACTAGTACTCTTAGGGCTTATTTTTTTTCATAAATAATCATTGACAATCATAGGGTTATAGTGTACTATATAATTAATACACTAAGACGATAAGGAAAGAGGTGGAGAAATGATATTTAATGATAATTTACCAATTTATTCTCAGATTATGAATTTGATTAGAAAGAAAATAGTATCAGGAGAGTTGAAAGGAGGAGATAAATTGACATCAGTTAGAGAAACATCTACAGAACTAAAGGTAAATCCAAATACAATACAAAGAGCTTATCAAGAACTAGAAAGAGAAGGTTTAGTATTTACACAAAGAGGTATGGGAACTTTTGTTACGGAAGATATGAAAATTATAAAGGATTTAAAGAATAATATGGCTTCAAATATTATAAAGTCATTTTTAGCAGACATGGAATCTCTGGGATTTACTTCAAAGGATATAATAGAATTAATTAATGAAAGAGTAAAGGAGGTTAAGTAATGGAAAATATCATAGAAATTAAAGGGCTTACTAAATCCTATCTTAATAAAAAGGCATTAAATAATGTAGATTTAAATTTAGAAAAAGGAAAAGTTATTGGAATCTTAGGTCCAAATGGTAGTGGAAAAACTACTATGATTAAGATAATTACAGGAATACTTAGACAATCTAAAGGAGACATTTTAGTAGATGGCAAAAAACCAGGAGTATATACAAAGTCTGTAGTATCCTATTTACCAGATAGAAACTTTTTATATGAGTGGATGAATATACAAGATGGAATTAACTTCTATAAAGATTTTTATACAGACTTTGATGAGAATAAGGCATATGAATTATTAAAGTTTATGAAATTAGATAGAAATGCAAAGATAAGTTCACTTTCTAAGGGAATGACAGAAAAATTAAATTTGACTTTAGTTTTATCAAGAAAAGCTAAGGTCTATGTATTAGATGAACCAATAGCAGGAGTAGACCCAGTAGCAAGAGATCAAATCCTTGATGCCATAATAAATAACTATGACAAAGAAAGTACCATGTTAATTACAACCCATTTAGTTAGAGATATGGAAAATATCTTTGATGATGTAGTATTTCTAAGGGATGGGGAAATTTATTTAACAGGAAATGCAGAAGACCTTAGGGAAGAAAAAGGTATGCAAATAGATGAACTTTATAAAGAAATATTTGGTGAATAGGAGGGGTAAAATGAGAAAATATATGAAATATGAAATAAAAGGAAGTTATAAATTTATTTTAGGTATAATAGCCATAGTATTAATTGCATCAACTATTATACAACTTAATATATCTAAACAAATGAAGCTTGACATGATGGGTTCAGGAAATGATATTACAGGTTTTGGAACATTTATGCTAATTGCATCAATAGCAGTCATATTTGGAGCATTCCTAACAGCGTTTTTTCAGATCATAGGATCCTTTAGAAAAGAACTATATGAGGATAGAGGTTACTTGACATTTACACTACCTCTCACTGGAAATCAAATACTTGGAAGTAAAATAATAGTTGCTTTATTATGGTATTTAGCTTTAGGACTTTCCATAGTTATATATAACCTATTACTTGCATTCATTTTATTTGGTGGAGAATGGATAAAAGTTGGAAAGGAAATATTCAATATGATAAATTCTGGAGTGTTTTCTCTAGGGATAATATCAGGATTATCAGTTATTATGACTCAAATTCTAATTTATTTCTCCATGGCTTTAAGTAAGGTAAGTGTAAGAAATAAAAAGATTGGTGGTCTATGGTTCATAATATTTATAATATTAAATGCTTTAACTAGCTATTTAGTTTTTAAAATTAGCAGTGTATTTCCATACTTCTTAGATTTAAGTACTTTTAAAGTATTGCATCAGTATGAAGCACATTCCTTAATGAATATAGTTGGTAATGTACAGGGGCAGACAATAATGCTTGGAAATAATAATATTTTTATAAATATAATTGGTAGTCTATCACAAATAGTAATTTCTGTATTGGCTTTTATAACTACAGGACATATAATAGAAAAGAAAATAGATCTATAAAAAATAAGGAATTAATTTTCCTTATTTTTTTCTATATCATAAATAAAAAAAATTTAGAATAAAATAACTAATAGGGTAAATTATATAGAAGAGGTGATACTATGACTAAAAAACTCAAACTAACTATTTCCATATTCTTCTTATTGCTATTAATTTTTATTGGGATAGTTTTAACTAGTGAATATACAAATATGAAAAACATAAGGGCTGAATATTCAGATTTATCGGAAGAATCCTATAATCTTAGAAAGGATAGTCTGAGAGTGTGGGGAATAAGGCTGATATTACAATTTTTTATACCATTGATATTTCTTACATCAAGACTATCTAGTGGAATAAGATCTTTAATAGAGAGAAAATCTTTGTTTTTAACTGGATTATTTTATGGAATTATATTTTTTACTCTAATGTTTATAATAAACCTTCCATTAAACTATTATAGTTCTTTTTACTTAAGTCACAAATATGGTTTGTCTAATCAAACATTCTATAGATGGCTGGAAGTCTCCCTTAAAAGCTTTATAGTAAATGATTTATTAATATGTCTTTTTATATTTGTACCATTTTATATAATAAAGAGAAGTCCTAAAACTTGGTGGTTACAATTATCTGTTTTAGCCATACCAGTAATTATATTTATGGTATTTATTTCACCTTTTGTAGTAGACCCTATATTTAACAAATACACATCTATAGAGGATGAAAAGCTAGGTAAAGAAATAACAGAACTTCTACATAAGGCAGATATAGGAGATGCTAGTATATATAAGGTAGATAAATCTAAGGATACTAAGACTATGAACGCCTATATGACAGGAGTATTTCATTCTAAGAGAATAGTGTTATGGGATACAACTATTAATAATTTAGATGAAAAAGAAGTTTTAAGTATAACAGCACATGAAATAGGTCATTATGTAAAGGGACATATTTGGAAAAATATTATTCAAAGTAGTTTTAGTATAGTATTGTTATTATTTTTAGTCCATATTACATCAACTTGGATACTTAAATCATCACATGAAACTTTTGGGATAAAAAAACTTCATGATATAGCTGCACTGCCACTTTTGCTCGTGGTTTTAAACTTTTATTCATTTATAGGATCACCAATTATGAATTATTTTTCTAGAGAAATGGAGATAGAGGCAGATGCCTATGAGATTACTTTAACAGAAGATAGAGAGTCAGCCATATCTGCCATGGAAAAATTATATAAAGAAAGTTTAGGGCTTCCTCGTCCAAGTAATATATATAAAATATGGTATTTTACACATCCTACATTAGAAGATAGATTGGAGTTTTATAGAAATTATCCTCTTGATTAAATCAAGAGGATTTTTATACATTGACAAGACTAAATCATCTGTTATATTATTTATATAACAGAATGAGAGGATGAAGCCTATGTTGCTTAAAATAGATTTTGAGTCTGAAACCCCTATATATGAACAGCTTAGACGGCAGATTATAATAGGAATAGCCAAAGGAGAGCTGGAAGCAGGAGAAGAGCTTCCATCTGTTAGACAATTAGGTGGAGATATTGGAATAAATCTTCACACTGTAAACAAAACATATAATATATTAAAGAATGAAGGCTATTTAATCATTGATAGAAGAAAAGGAGCCATGATAAAGGATAACCTACCACAGGCAGAAGAAGAATATTTGCGAATTTTGAAAGAGGAGTTAAATTACTTAATAGCAGATAGCAAAAATAGAAATATAGATAAAGAAGAATTTATAAAAATTTGTTCAGATATATATGATGAAATTATAGATAAAAGTCACAAATAAGAGGTGATAAGATGCCTGAAAAGATGATTACAATATTATTCTATTGGTTTACTTTACTGATATTGCTTATACTTCAAATATTAACTCCTGAAATAACTAGAAAAAACATACTTTTAGGAGTAAAGATACCAGGGGATAAAATGAAAACAGAGGAAGTTAAAAATATTATAAAAGGATTTAGGAAAGAAACTCTTATGGTAGGTGTACCTGCATTGATTTTAACTCCTATTTTAGTATATTATTTAGAGTACATTTATATATTTGATATTTCAATTTTTCTATATTTAGGATTACTTTTTACTATATATCTACGATGGAATAAAAAATTAAAGAAGTTAAAAGAGGAAAATGATTGGAGATATTTAAGTAAAGGTGTAGTAGTGGTAGATATGAAATTTAGCAGGGATAAGGCAAAAACAACTATAATATCTAGGAAATGGTTTATAATTCCCATACTAATAATTGTAATAAGTACATTACTTTCTATTAAAATGTATCCATTTTTACCAGATAAAGTAGCCACTCATTGGGATTGGAAAGGAAATATTGATGGTTATATGGATAAATCCATGTTCACAGCTTTGTTGATTCCTATGAGACAATTTTTGATGGCTATAGTATTATATATAACCTATTATTTTTCTATAACTGCAAAGCAACAGATAAATTCAAGAAATCCAGAAGATTCATTAAGAAGAAATATTATATTTAGAAAAGTATGGTCTATTTACTTTATAATATTACTGGTATTAATCGAAGTCTTTTTTACTGTTGTAAATATGTTGGTTTTAGGAATTATAAAATATAATGCTTTAATTAATATTTTAGGGGGAATTACTTTTGGATTTGCAATTATAGTCTCTGTAATTTTAAGCATAGTAGTTGGGCAAGGTGGAGATAGACTAAAACTAAAGGATAGTAAAGAAACTCTAAGTGACTATGATATAGATGATGATAGATTATGGAAGCTAGGAAATACGATTTACTATAATCCAGAAGATGTATCTATATTTGTAGAGAAAAGAGTGGGAGTAGGCTGGACAATTAATGCAGGAAGACCAATTGGTATGGCTATTATGATATTACCAATTATTATAGCAATATTAACTATAATAGTTGTGAAATAAAATAGAAATTTTAAATATAAAGAACTAAAGTGATGGAATCCATCACTTTAGTTGTGTCTAGAAGCTAAATCATTTAATAAGTCGGAAGTCAACGTATTAATATCTTTCATATGTTGGTTAAGTTTATTAAATTTAGCTGTTAATTCTTTATCTTTTGTATTTCCCAAGTCGTTGGCATTAAGCAACATATTTATACTTGTGAAATGCTCCATGCTAGAAAAGTTGTTTTCTTCTATTTTTTTAGCTTGATTCAGTATTTCTGCAATTGCTTTTGGGTTTTCCATACAATCATCCTCTCATAATTCATATGATTAGTATGCCTAAATATATAAAAAATATCATAAAAAATAGCCATAGGCTATTTTTTATTTACATCATCTACCCATTCCTTTGCAGATACAACTGCATCATAGGTTGGTATTGAAACTTTTGATTCTGGTATTTTCTCTTCTGTATCGTAATATATATCTGTTGGTGAATATCCAAAATGAGGATCTCTATGGTTTTTATATGTTCCAGTTGATGATAAATTTTCAGTTTTAGCATTTAAACTTCTTTTATCCTTTTTCATTTAAAAACCTCCTTAAAAGATTTAATGATTTATTATATAATACCCAATAAATTTTAAAATATAAAATTAATTGGTTTCAATTACTTTAGGTAATGGCTGATAATGACTAATTCCCATATTTTTTATAATATAATGTCCATCGCCATAAGTGATTGTAATAGTTGATTTTACAGTTGCACCATCCATACCATTTAATACAGTTTTCATTTCACCAGAATTTAATTTTTCATTTTTGATATATTTTGTAGATGGAGCTACAATATCTTTTACTTCATGGTTCCAAATTACTTTAGGAGGCTTTTCACTTCCATAAAATCCCATATATAGTCTATTATCAATCATTTCTGTCCAAATCAATATGGAACTTTCAGTAGTATTTTTAAATCTAAGATCCTTTACTCCATATGCCACTGTTGCATCTTGACCATAAGGTACATAGTTAATAGGCATGGAGTGGTTGTGTCTTTCTATGATTTCAAGATTAGATAAGACTGCTAAGTTGTAAAGGGTAGTGGCAACCTTGCATACACCTCCACCTTCAGTCATTATAATATTTCCACCTATATAAGATGCACCTTCTTTGAATCCTCTGACTTTAGTATAAGGACCTATATTGGTATTTTGAGAAAATATATCTGAAGGTTTAACTACTAGTCCTTTAGCTTTTCTGGCTGCTAAATTAACATTATATTCTTCACCAGGTAAAGGATCCTTGAGAACTGCACAAAATCCTGCAATAAGAGTGGGAGTATTATGTTTCTCCTTAGCCTTTAAAAATTCTTTATCATTTCTCCAAGGCATATTGCTTACTTCAGAAGAAGCTTCAGGAATATCATATCTATCTTTAATTTTATTAATAATAAATTCTACTTCACCACTTATGTTATTAGAATTTTTCATCAAAGTCTTATATTTATTTTGATTATCAATAGAATAGACATTATTTGATAATAATATGGTTAAGCTAAGGGATAAAATTATTTTTTGAAATTTTCTCATAAAAAGACCTCCATTATTTATGTGTTAGTATTATAGTTTCTTGATTTTATAGAAAAAATATTCTTATGTTAATTGCCATTATATGTAATGTAATAAAATAAAAATAATTTACTGTTTTGAGGATTTTATATTTATTAGAGGAATAGGTATGGTATAATTTCAAATAATAGAATTAATGATGTATAATATAGGAGAATGATAATGGCTAATAAAATGGAGTTTTTAAAAAAAATAATAAATGATACAGAAAAAGGTATTAAAGGTTATATAAAGGCTCAGGTTAAATTAATGTTTATAACCTTTATTATTATGAGTATAGGATTAACTATAATAGATGTTCCCTATGTAATATTGATTTCTTTAGGAATTGCAATATTAGATATAATTCCAGTTCTAGGGGCAGGATTAGTTATGATTCCTTGGTCTATAATTAGTTTTATAGCAGGGCAAAATAAGATGGGAATTAATTTATCCATTATATATATTGTCTTGTTGATTTTAAGGCAAATAATAGAACCCAAAATAGTAGGAAAAGAAATAGGACTTAGACCACTTTATACATTTGTTGCAACTATATTAGGTGCTGCAATCTTAGGTCCATTAGGAGTTATACTTGGACCCATAATAGCCATAATAATTAATTCAATTGCAAGAATAAAAAAGGATTCAGATGAGGAGAGATAAAATGATAAGTAAAAGACTTATGAAAGATATAGAATTTATAGTGGAATTAGATAAAATGAAAAGCATATTAAGGCAGACAAGCTTAATCAATGAAGACAGGAGAGAAGATGATGCACAGCACTCATGGCATATATCAATAATGGCAATGGTATTGGGAGAATATTCCAATGAAAAGATAGATATATGTAAGGTGATAAAAATGTTACTTACTCATGATTTAGTAGAAATTTATGCAGGAGATACTTTCTGTTATGATAAAAAAGGAAATGAAGATAAGAAAGAAAGAGAAATAAAAGCGGCAGAAAAAATATTTGGAATATTAGAAGAAGATAAAGGTAAACAATTCAGAGAATTGTGGGATGAATTTGAAGAAGGTGAAACAGCAGAAGCGCTATTTGCAGCTTCTATGGATAGACTTCAGCCAATGTTAAATAATTATAATAATGATGGTGGAACTTGGAGAAAATTTAATGTATCAAAAGAAGATATATATAAGAGAATAGAACCAGTGAAAAAATCTTCAGACCAATTATGGGAATTTGTTGAGAGTATGATTGAAGATGGAGCTAGGAAAGGTTTAATTCAACATTAGTGATTAGTTTTTATTTAATATAGAAAGTAGAATGGATAGATTATAATTTCCATTCTACTTTTTAATTTTTATTGAAGATAAATAATTTATAAATGATTGTAACACTTTTTTGGCTTGTACATAGACTGATAATGGGAACAGAAAATTGCAGCTTAATATAAAATCCCACTAGATTATGACAAAAGCTTCTATTGAAGCGTTAGATGTAACTTTTGTTGAAACTCACCTACGGAAAGTTCATTATTTATAAAAGATAAAAAATATAACTTTCCCTATTGGTTATAAAAATTATGATAAAAGGAAGGGGTAAACAATGGGTTATAGTATAATACCAAATCAATCTAATTCATGTGTAGTACCAAGAGGATTCTCTAATAAACGAGACTATTCGCTTTTAGATAATGCTATGATGAGATATTATCAAGAAAATGGATATTCATGTTCATGTTGTGGAGGATGTATGCCATGGCCACCATGTCCGCCGAATCCACCATGTCCACCATATCCACCACATCCACCGTGTCCACCATATCCACCATGTCCACCGAATCCACCATATCCTGGACAATGTTGTTGTCGTGGACCAAGGGGACCACAAGGACCACAAGGACCAATGGGTCCACAAGGCCAAGCAGGACCACAAGGACCAATGGGTCCACAAGGTCCAATAGGAGCAACAGGTCCGGAGGGTCCACAAGGCCCAGCAGGCCCAACAGGAGCAACAGGCCCAATAGGACCAGTAGGTCCAGAAGGTCCACAAGGTCCAGCAGGAGCAACAGGAGCAACAGGTCCAGAAGGTCCACAGGGACCAATAGGTCCAGAAGGCCCACAGGGACCAATAGGTCCAGAAGGTCCACAGGGACCACCAGGAGTTGCAGTTACTGAAAATTCTATGAATGCACAGAATGCAACTGGAGACACTATCCTTGTAGCATTAGGTGGTACTACTATAAGTCTGCCTGATAATCAAAACTTAGATGATTTTACTGTTAATGGAACAAATACTGTCTTTACAGTTCCTGAAACTGGAACTTATCTAATAACTTACCAGATTAATGTAACCGTAGCTTTGCTTATATCTTCTAGAGTACTTCGCAATGGTACAGCAATTCCAGGTTCTGTTTTCTCTCCAATAGCTTCTGTAACAGGTTATACTGCTACTACTATAACTACACTGAATGCAGGAGATCAGCTTGAGCTTCAATTATTTGGCTTAGTAGGTACAGCAATACTTCAAACTGGTGCAGGTGCAACTATGACTGTAGTACGTCTTGCTTAATTCCATTTGTACGGAATATATGTAAGAAGCTATGTTCTTGTATATCTTTCAATATAAAAATATTTAATGTAGATAACGCTATTCACTTAGAAGTAAAATCTTAGGTCTAGAGGAGTTTAGCTCCTTCTAGACCTAAATTTATTTTATAACCAATAAGTAATTAAATAAGACTTTGACTCAATATTTTTTGAATCTTGTGATAGAAGATATATGATTATATATGGATATTGAAAGGATATGAATAGTTAGATATAATTAGTCCATAGGAAATTTAAGAAATCCGTGGAAAGTAAAAGACTTTATTAGTTAATTTTATATGGGAGGTATAAGGTGGAAAAATATCTAGATTTTAAGGTAACTGGTGACTTTAAGAGGGATATACATTCATATTTTTTAATGTATGGCAGAGAAGATACATATGAACATACACTTGATGTAGTTACAGAACTATATAATATTAAAAAACAATTTGGTTCCATAGAAGAAGGAAGCGAAGTTGCCTGTTATTGTCATGATTTAGGAAGAGTAGTGGATAAGGATGAAATAATAAGGTTTTGTATAGAAAATAACATTGAAATTACCCATGAAGAAAAGCAAATGCCTTCAATCCTGCATCAAAAGATATCAAAACTTATAGCAGAAAATGTATTTGGAATAGAGAATGAAGACATATTAAATGCAGTTCGGTACCATACAACCTCAAGGAGACCACCAAGTAAGATGGAAATAGAAGTATTGTTAGCAGATAAATTAAGTTGGAAAGAAGAAGGGTATGAAAAACTTATAAATGAGATTAGAGAAGCCTTAAAAGACTCAAGGGAAAAAGCAATATTACATTATTTAACGGATTTAGAATTAAATAAGGAAACATTACTTTTATATCATAAGGATTCCAAGGAAGCTTATGAGTATTTTAGGGATAAATTTATGTAAGAGGTGAAAAATGAGAATATTATATGGAACAACTAATATAGCAAAACTTGAAAGTATGAGAGAAGTTTTAAAAGGATTAGATATAGAAATAATAGGATTGAACTCAGTTATCATACAAAATGATACTATAGATGAAACAGGAAATAATCCATTGGAAAATGCAAGAATAAAAGCATTAGAATATTATAGGAGAACTAAGATACCAGTATTTTCCTGTGATTCTGGGCTTTATATAACAGGAATTGAATCAGAAAAACAGCCAGGAGTACATGTAAGACGAGTACATGGAAAAGAGTTAACAGATGAAGAAATGATAGAATATTATGGGGGTATTGCTAGGGAAAATGGAGGACAAATATTAGCCAGATATGAAAATGCAATTTGTCTTGTGGTAGATGAAAAGCATATCTACCAGTACCAAGGAAAGGAAATATCATCAGATGAGTTTCTAATTGTGGACAAGCCTCATACAAGAAGAAATAAAGGATTCCCCCTTGACTCTCTATCAGTAGAAAAGAACAGTAAAAAATATTATTTAGATATGAAAATAACAGAAAAAGAAGACAAAATAGGCAATGGGTTTAGAGAATTTTTTAAAAGATATTTGTTGGGATATAATAATAGTGCCATGGAGGGGAGGTAATGACTAATATTATTGGAATTTGCGGATATATATATAAACTAATAGATGACCAAGAATTAAAATCAAATATTACCGACTTTGTACTTAGACAATTGCCAGACTGGTTTGGAATAGAAGAGTCTATTATAGAATATGTAGGTAATGTAAAAGAAACCGTATTTTATTCAGCTTTTGATGATGGTAAACCTATAGGATTTTTAAGTTTGAAAATTAATAATGAATATACATCTGAAATATATGCTATGGGTATTTTAAAAGAATATCATAATAAAGGAATAGGCAGAGATTTAATTGAAAAAGCAGTAGGTTATTCTTTAGAAAATGATTATAAGTTTTTAATGGTTAAAACCCTTGGAGAATCTCATCCTGACAAGAACTATAAAAAAACTAGAGAATTTTATAGAAAGGTAGGATTTTATCCTTTAGAGGAAATTAAAGAAATTTGGGGAGAACAAAGTCCATGTTTATTAATGGCAAGAAGTCTATAATAGTTTATATTATATATAATATTTAAGGAGGGGTTAACTTTGGATAGATGGGAATATAAGACTATTAAATTTGGATTGAAGGGATTTGGTGGAGGAATATTAGAAACTGAAGACTTTAATTATGAACTTAATAAACTAGGCGACCAAGGATGGGAATTAGTATCTTGTTTTACACCAAATGGGGCTAATGGCTATAGTAGAGATGCTATAGCAGTGTTTAAAAGAAGAAAGTAGAAAATAATAGAATATATTTAATTGTTTTCTTGACCTTAGTCCTAGACTAAGGTTTATTCTATATATAGAATAATATAGAGGGGGCACAAAAATGGAGAAAACTTATTCCATAAAAGAAGTATCAAATATATTCAATATTACAACTAATAAAATAAGATTTTATGAAAAGAAAGGATTGATTAAGCCAAAAAGGGATTTTGAAAATGCCTATAGGTATTTTACTGAAGATGATTTAATTAAATTACAGACCATATTAATGTATAGAGAATTAGATATACCAATAGAAAATATTAAGGATATATTTATAGATGAAAGTAAAGATAATATACTGAACCATTTCCATGTTCAATGGGAGGTAATAAATAATCAAATTCATAGAATGCAGTTAATAAAAGATTCCTTAGAAGAAATTATGGATAATATTTATGAAAGTGAAAGCGAAGCATATAAAGAAAAAACAATTAAGATAATAAAATCTATGAATGACCTATGGCAAATAAAAAATCAGTGGAAAGATAAATGGGATTTTAATAGTTGGGCTAGAACCTATGATAAGTCGGTAGAAAAACATAGTGGAAGCTTAAATTTCTACAAATATTATAATGGGATATTAGATACAGTCTATGAAAAATCAGTTAAAAATAAGGAAAATACCATAAATGTACTGGAAATAGGTGTTGGAACAGGTAATTTAGCAAATAGGTTTTTACAGGGGCAATATGATATTATTGGAATAGACCAGTCTAGAGAGATGCTAAATGTTGCAAAAGAGAAGTTTCCTGAATTAAAATTAAGGTTAGGAGAATTTTTAAATATACCCTTTGGAAATGGGAAATTCGATGTAATAGTATCTACCTATGCTTTTCATCATTTAAATGAGAAGGAAAAGAAAATTGCCATAAAAGAGATGATAAGAGTATTAAAAGATAATGGAAGAATAGTAATAGGTGATTTGATGTTTGAAAATCAAGAGGCAAAAGAAAAAATTATAAGTAGATTGACTAAGGAAGAAATTGAAGAAATAGAGGACGAATACTATTCAAATATTCAATCATTAAAAGATGAATTTAAAAGATATAGTAAGGATTTACAAATAACTAGAATGGATGAATTAGTGTTTATCATTGAAGTAAATTAAATTGTAATAATATAAATAGTAGTGGAAAGATTTATTGAAATACTTTAAGATAATGGGTATAAAAGACAAATAGAATAATGAAAACTTAGTTTATAGAAAATCAAAAAAGTTTATTAAGCTTATTAGAGTATAATCGGATAGTTATGTGAAAGGAGAAAATGTTATGGAATATAGAATAGCGGGAATTGAAGACTTTATAGAACTATCGCAGATGAGGTGGGATTTTAAGACTGAAGGAAAGGATACTTTAAACTTTATAAATAAAGATATATTTATGAAGGAATGTTATAAATTCTTTAAAAGCGGATTAGAAGAAGGAAATTGGACTCATTGGATAGCATTAGATAATAATATGATCGTATCCCATATTTCTATTAATCACATTAGAAAGATTCCGAAACCCAATAGAATTATTGACGAGTATGGATATGTTACAAACATCTATACAAAACCGTCATATAGAGGTAAAGGAATAGGTTCTAAACTTATGGACAATGTAAAGACTTGGGCAACAGAAAAAGATTTGGAAATATTAATAGTATGGCCAAGTCATGAAGCAGTTAAGTTTTATGAGAGAAAAGGATTTAAATCAGATAATGATATAATGGAATTATTTATAAGATTTGATGACTAGATTACAATCTATTAAAACTATACATTCTTCATTTGATTTGCAATTAAGATTGTAAAAGGAGAGAAAATATATGAGAAAAGAAAATGAAGTGATAAATCAGATATTGGATTTTGCCAATAATGAAGATAGAGTTAGAGCTGTTATGATGAACGGTTCAAGAGTTAATGCTAATGCACCTAAAGATATAATGCAAGATTATGATATAGTATTTTTTATAACAGATATTGAAGATTTAAGTTATAAAATAAATCAGAAATGGATCAAGGCATTTGGAGAACTTGTTATTATGCAGCAAAATGATTTTGATGATGGATCATATATTTTTCTTATGCAGTTCAAAAATGGAGTTAGAATAGATCTTAGTTTTAAAGATATAAAAAATATTAGGGAAATAGTTAAAGAAGATACACTTAGCAAAATACTATTAAATAAAGATGATAATGAGCTTACAATACCTATACCTAATGATACTGGTTACTATGTACTAAAGCCTTCAAAAAAGGAGTTTGATAAATTATTGAATGAATCATGGTGGATTCAAACCTATGTTGCCAAAGGAATATGGAGAGATGAATTACCCCTTGCTAAATATATGTTTGATGTTATTTTAATGGATTGTATAAGAACATTATTATCATGGCATATTGGGGAAAAACACGAATGGAATATAAATGTTGGGAAGTGTGGAAAATGGTTCGAAAAATATTTATCCGATGAAATGTACAACGACTTTGTTTCCATATATCCAACTATAGATTATGATGAAATGTGGGAATCGTTGTTTAGAGCAGGTAGATTTATACGAAAATTAGGGAATTCATTAGCCGAATCACTTGAATACCATTATCCTACTAAAGACGATATAAATGTAACAGAATATATTAAAAAGATTAAAACGTTGCCTAGGGATGCTAAAGAATTTAGATAGGAATTATAATATAGAAATAATAGGTTTCAATTTTACTGGATATTTTCATCAATATGGAGGCGAGGGATAAGATGATACTAAAACATTTAAAACAACAGATGTTACTTCCTATAGAAGAATATATTATTAATGAACGTGTACATATAAGAGGGAGAGATGTTTTAATCTTAAGTTTTACTGTAGATAAAGAGAAAAATAGACTATGGATTATATATGAAGAAAAAAGTTGTCCTATAAATGAAATTGATTGTGAATATAGAGAAAAGATCAAGACCAATAGAGAAGAAAAGTTACACAGCATTGAAGAACACAGTAGACATAAGGAGTTCTATATAAAGCAAATAGAAATACAGGGGCAGATTGTTAATTTTAGTTCATCAAGAAACAGTCATATCAATAACAGCAACCTGGAAGAGATAATGCAGTTACAGCATTTTATTGAAAAAGGCTTAATTCCAGAAGAATGGGATGATATAAATCTGGAAAATCTAGTGATTGCTCAATATGAGCAAATGGAAGAGGAAATTACTCCTAGCATAGATAAGACTAAGGAATTAGATATAAAACTATACATCAATCAAAGCTTCATAGAAAAACCAATACAACATTGTTTTAAAGTAGATTTTGGAAAACAAAATATAGGAACAAAAATCGTGTATTATGATAAAGAACTTGGTAGGGAGAGCTGTTTTTTTATAAATGAAATCTATTCTTTTGATATATATGAGGATATAAAGGAGAAGGCTGAAAAAATTGAAGATAGAGAGATACGGGATAAAAATCTTAATATATTTATGGAAGGATTGAAAAACGTTTGTCCAAGGGGTAAAAATCTAGCCGTTATAAAATATGAAACAGTAGATAATATTCAGCTTAATTTTTATATAAAAGACTATTTAGAAGCAACACCAATATATAGTAATTCTAGTATTGGAATTATCGGGAGGACTAATAAAAATGAAATAGGAATCAATGGATATAGGTTGCGAGAATGTGTACTTCAGCCTATAGACAAGGATTTTAGCGGTGAACTGGAGATTGAACTATTTTCTCAGTTTCTTGAAATACCAGAGGAAAGCGTAAAAAGTATAAGATGAGAGTAAGTTTAGATATGAAAGAAGTATTTATTATGTTGTTAATCTCAGTATTACCTATTGGATGTAGGGCTATAGAGAATGGTATCAATATCAGATTGCCACCAGTATTTTATTACTTGAATTCAAAAGCAATCTATGATACAATTTATTTAATTATATGAGAGGGGTGTATCAATGAGCAAAATTCTTGCTAAATAAGAAATTTTAATATGCACAGAAATACATTCTTAGGAATGGCTTATTTTAGTGCGTAATTTAGCGAGAACTCTCTTTCAAATATTTATTGACATTTGAGGATGATTTTATCATCTTTTTTTGTACTCTTTTTAGGCTTTAATTATGCTGAGAGATTTTCTCTCAGCATTTTTTTGTGTGTTTGGGGGTGAGTGTAATGATCAATTTATGGAAGAAAGATAAGTGATTTTTAAGTAAGAATATTAATTAAACGAGGTGGATAGTTTATGAGTAAAAAGAAAACAGCAGTATTGTTATATGATGATTTTAGTAACTATGAGTTTAGTGTAATGTTATCAATATTTCTTCAGGCTGATAAACCCTATACAACATTCAGCTTAACTAAAGATCCAGTTAGGAGTGAAGAAGGACTGAAAATAGTTTGTGATGCATTAGTTGAGGATTTGAATATAGAAGAGTTTGATTCTTTAGTATTAACAGGATGTATGGATCTTGAACCCATTATCAATGAAGAGAGAATATATTCGTTTTTGAAGCAATTTGATCTACCTAGAATTAAAATTGCCAGTATCTCCAGCACTCCCTTTTTACTTGCAAGGGCAGGTTTATTGAAGAATAAGCGTTATCTGGCTGGGATGTTAAAGGAAGAATTATTAAAACATGGTCATACAACCATAGAAGAATTAGAGGGTATGGTGGATATAGCAGAGTATAGAGAATCCTATGAAGAAATTGGACATTTTATAAAAGATGGGAATATACTTACCTCTGTAGGTGCATTCTTTAGAGAATGGGCAATTGAGTTTGGAAAGATGTTAGAATTGGATTTCGAATCAGGATGGTATGGAGATTTTAAGAAAGATTAATGTTGTAATTATACACCACTCCTACATATTAAATAGTAGGAGTGGTCTTCTTTAACTATGCAAAATTGTGCAGCTTTTCTCTATATATATCAATTAATTCTTTCTCTGTTACATTTATGCTAGGCTTATCTAATAGGATTTCTCCCTTATCTAACATTACTATTCTATCTGAATATTCTATGGCATCTTTCATATTATGAGAAATCATTATGGTTGTCATAGAATATTTTTTTATTAATTCTCTTGTTCTTTGCATTATTACATTAGAGGTTTTAGGATCTAAGGCTGCTGTATGTTCATCAAGTAAAAGTAAGTCAGGATGTTTCATAGCAGCCATGACTAAAGATAAAGATTGTCGTTGACCTCCAGATAAAAATTTTACCTTTGTATTTAACTTGTTTTCAAGACCTAAATCTAAATCCTTTAGTAATTCTATATATCTATCTATATTGTTTTTTCTTATAAGTTTTCTTAAAGTAAATTTTTCTCCTTTTTTATTTGCTAAAGACATATTCTCCAATATAGTAAGAGAGGGAGATACTCCCATAGAAGGATTCTGGTATACTCTTCCAATATGGTTAGCTCTTTGTTCTTCTCTTAAGTTTTCTATATTATGGCCATTTAACACTATTTGACCTTTATCGGCTAAAATACTTCCACCTATAATATTAAGGAGAGTAGATTTGCCACAGCCGTTAGAACCAATTATTGCTGTACATTTATTTTCTTCAATTTCCAAATTGAAGTTTTGAAAAATATTAATTTCATTATCTGTATTTATATTAAATTTCTTTGATAAGTTTATTATTTTCAACATCTTTATTTCCCTCCTTTTTTTTCACTAAATTTACGATGTCAGCTGCAAAATTATTATAGGATAAAAATACTATTACAATTATTGCATTTATTGCCCTAAGGTCATTGGGATTTAGACCTAAATCTATGGCAATACCACCAATGATTTTATATATTATTGCTCCCAATATGGCCCTAGTAGTATTTTTAATTTTATTGGAACTTTTTCTTATGGTATCTCCTATTATAATTGAAGCAAGGGCTACTACTATAATAGAGTTTCCCATGGTTATCTCAGCAAATCCTTGTACTTGAGCCATTAACGCACCACTTAGAGCTACTAATCCATTGGCTAACATTAGTCCTATTATTTTATACTTATTGCTATTTTCTCCAAGGGATTTTACAAGGGACTCATTATCTCCAGTTGTTATTAGTAAATAGCCTGTTTCTGTTTTTAGAAATTCATCTAGTAGAATTTTTATAGATAGTACAATTATAGCTAAAACTATTAGATTTGGACCTAAATCAAAAATAGAGTTATAGCTAAATAATGGTATATTAGATTTTCCATTTATTTTTAGATTTACAGAGTAAAGCATGGTCATAGTAAGAATACCTGATAGTAAAGGTTTTATCTTTAGCTTTGTAAATAAAGTGGCTGTAAAAAGTCCTGCTAATGTTCCACAGAAAAAAGCTATTGATGTACTTACTATTGGATTTATTCCCATGGATATAAATTTAGCAAATACAAAGGCTCCAAAAGGAAATGTACCTTCTACAGAAAGGTCAGCTATATCAAGTATTTTGTAAGTTATAAATACTCCCATGGCTAAAATTGCAAATATTAATCCTTGTTCAAAAGAAGTAATTATTAAGGAATTCATTTATTTCACCTCATTATTTAATGATTTTTTGTTGCATCTTTAAAAGCTTTATTATTTTTATCAATGCCTAAGACTCCTAGAGTGTTTTCATTGAAAACTTTCTTGGTATTAGTGGCAGTTTCTGAAGGAATTTCAGATGGTGTTTTTCCATCAACTAAGATTTCCTTAGCCATTCGTGCTGTTTGTTTCCCTAATTCATAGTAGCTAATTCCATCGGTTATGAGAATACCATTATTTACATGGGAGTCTTCAGCACCTACGGTAATTAATTTATTAGATTTAGCCTTTTCAGAAACTATATTTATGGCAGATGCCACCTTATTATCTGTTATTGTATATATTCCATCTACCTTTTTAATTATAGAGTCCACTGCTTGGGGAATATCAGATATATTGGATATTCCAACCTCTATAATTTCAAGACCAATGGAAGAACCTAAGTCTTTTGCCATTTCCACTTGAATTTGTGAATTTTGTTCATCAGTATTAAAGATAATACCAATTTTTTTAATATTTTCATCTAAATCCTTAAACAATTGTAATTGTCTATCCATAGGACTAGCATCTGATGTTCCCGTTATATTTCCTCCTGGTTTTTCCATAGAATCAACTAGTTCAGCAACTACAGGATCTGTTACTGCACTGAAAAGTATAGGAATATCTTTCGTAGCTTGTTTAGCAGATTGTGCAGCTGGTGTAGCTATGGCATAGATTAAATCTACTTCATCTTTTACAAATTTCTGAGAGATAGTAATAGTAGTAGGAATGTCTCCTTGGGCATTTTGATAGTCTATTTCTGCATTTACTCCAAGTTCTTTTAATCCATCTTCAAAACCACGTCTTGCATCATCCAGTGCTTGGTGGTCAGCCAATTGGCTAATTCCAATTTTATATACCTTTTCATCTTGAATATTGTTTGCAGTATCAATATTAGAACTACAACCTGATAAAACCATAATACCTGCCACTGTTAAAGATAATAATTTACTAAATTTTTTCATTTTCTTATCCTCCTATAATTTAATTAATAAAAAATATAGGATATTAGCTTAGATTGAATCCATGGAATAATTAGGGGAAGTGTTCGCTAAGTTAGGTCATATTACGCAGTCTCACTACACAAATTCATTTGTTCGTTACACTCACATGAATTTGGCGTTCGTTGCGTTTGACCTACTAAAGCTCACTAGCGTTCGCTAAGTTAGGTCATAAAAAAATCTTCCGTCCCTATAAATATAGTTTTTAACTATATTTATAGGGACGGAAGATTATATCTCCGCGGTACCACCCTAATTATGACAAAGTCATCACTCAATCAGACCTAACAGTCCTATCCCTTGTAACGATGGGCCTTCGGATTTCCCTACTTGCAATTGACTTTTAGGAAATCAGCTCAGGAGTGTATATTTCATATCTTGTTATTGTTGGTTCTCACCCTTCCCAACTCTCTTTAAATAATCAATGATATCTTTCTCTCCATCAGAGCAATTTTTAATGTTAAAAACTATAATAATACTTTAGTGTAGTAATGTCAATATGTTTTTTAAAATTACTTAAAAGTTTTCTGATGGATTCAATATAGAAACTGATATAAATTAGGGTTATAAATATAGCTAAATATTTAGTTTTTATTAATTAAACTTATTTTCCCACTTTGACAGCATCTTTAAATAATGGGATTGTTTCATCTAATCCTAAG
This sequence comes from Tissierella pigra, assembly GCF_009695605.1. Taxonomy (GTDB): domain Bacteria; phylum Bacillota; class Clostridia; order Tissierellales; family Tissierellaceae; genus Tissierella; species Tissierella pigra. The sequence goes on along the minus strand of NZ_VUNQ01000058.1, from coordinate 2,978 downwards.
GATTTTAGGGTATTAATATTTATCGTTGTAATAGTTTTTTCAGCCATTCCTACAGGTATAGTTGAAATATCTTTTTTATCTAAGAGAATTTCTTTTGCCATTTCAGCTGTCTGTTTACCTAGTTCATAATAACTTAGTCCATTTGTTATTAACAGTCCGCCTTTTACTTGAGTTTCCTCGGCACATACGGAGATAATTTTTTTATCTATAAGTTTCTTTGATAACAATTCAACAGATGAAGCTATTAAATTGTCAGAAAGGGCATATAAGGCATCGATCTTATTTAGTATAGAGTCTATTGCCTGGGGAAGTTCATTTATACTACTTACTCCAACGGTGATTATTTCCAATTCTTGGGAAGAAGCTATTTTCTTTACTTCTTCTATTTGAATTTCAGAGTTGGATTCATTTGTATTATATAATATACCTATAGTTTTAATGGTAGGGTCAATTTCCTTGAACATTTTTAGCTGAGAATCAGCAGGTGCAAGATCTGATGTACCAGTTATATTTCCACCAACATTTTTCCAATCCTGAACTATTTCTGCCTTTACAGGGTCAGTTACAGCACTGAAAAGTATAGGAATATCTTTCGTAGCTTGTTTAGCAGATTGTGCAGCTGATGTGGCTATGGCATAGATTAAATCTACTTCATCCTTTACAAATTTCTGAGAGATAGTAATAGTAGTAGGAATGTCTCCTTGGGCATTTTGATAGTCTATTTCTGCATTTACTCCAAGTTCTTTTAATCCATCTTCAAAACCACGTCTTGCATCATCCAGTGCCTGGTGGTCAGCCAATTGGCTAATTCCAATTTTATATACCTTTTCATCTTGAATATTGTTTGTAGTATCAATATTAGAACTACAACCTGATAAAACCATAATACCTGCTACTGTTAAAGATAATAATTTACTAAATGTTTTCATTTTCTTATCCTCCTATAATTTAATTAATAAAAAATATAGGATATTAGCTTAGATTGAATCCATGGAATAATTAGGGGGAAGCGTTCGCTAAGTTAGGTCATATCACGCAGTCTCGAAACTCAAATTCATTTACTCGTTACACTCGCATGAATTTGGTTCTTGTTGCGTTTGACCTACATCAACTCACTGTCGTTCGTTGTGTTAGGTCATAAAAAAATCTTCCGTCCCTATAAATATAGTTTTTAGCTATATTTATAGGGACGGAAGATTATATCTCCGTGGTACCACCCTAATTATGACAAAGTCATCACTCAATCAGACCTAACAGTCCTATCCCCTATAACGATGGGCTTTCGGATTCGCCTACTTGTAACTAACGTTTAACGAATCAGCTTAGGAGTGAATATTACATATCTTCTTAATGTTGGGTTCCACCTATTCCAACTCTCTGTAATTAAGTTTAGATATCTTTCTCTCCATCAAAGCATTTTTAATATTAAGAATAATAGTAATACTTTAAATTGATAATGTCAAGAGAAATTTATAGTTTTTTAAAAATAATAAAAGTAAATTAGTAGAATATAAATAAATTCAATAGATTAGGGTATATCAATTAATAAATTACTGAAGATTGCAACTATTATAAATATCATTGGAGATGCTGGAGAGATAAATTTATCTGATAAAGAACAAGATAAAAGTCAGACTGGGGGGGTTGGAATTGATTAAAAGAAAAAAAGTAAGATTAATTAGTTTAAGAACATATGCAATTCCAATAGGTGCAGTGATAATATTTACAATAGCTGGAATTCACTTTACCGATATGGTTAGTCGATTTTTAGTTGATCACATGGAGTGGGAATCTGATAGGTTGGCAAATAATTATATGTCTAGGTTATCAGATTCTGTTGCTGCAACTAATGTAATACAAGATTTACTTAATGAAAAGTTAATCGTTGCCAATAAAACTCTCTGGAAACATAGAAGTGAAATAAATAATGTATTTTTAAAAGAGCTTTCTAAGGATTTAAAAATTGATGAAATATATTTATATAATTCTAAGGGAGAGATAATATATTCTACTAATGATAATTATGTTGGATGGACGGCAAAAGAAGGACATCCTGTATATAATTTTATGAAAGGTATGGAGGATTACTTAGTTGAAGATATTCGAAAGGACACTGAATCAGATAATTATTATAAATATGCCTATTCTAAACATTCCAATGGTGAATTTATACAAATCGGAATTTTATCTGATAAAGTATATGAATTAACCAATAGATTTAGTGTGCAACAGTTTATAGATACATTAGTAGGAGAAAACAATATAACATATATACATTTTGTAGATAATGATTTTAATATTACTGCTAGTAGTGATAAAACCAAAATAGGTGATACTGCATTTAATGAACTAGTGGAATCAGAAAATATTAGACATAATAGAAATTACTTAAAAAGCTATCGGCATATATCCACCTATAGAACATTTTCATCTATATACGTTGATGGTATAAAAGCTGGTACTTTAGTGATAACTTATTCTTTAAAGAATACGGTTACTTTAATAAAAAATATAACAATAATAATTATACTGATTTTATTCTTTTTACTTGTAATATATGAAATAATGACATTTTTAATAATCCACAAAAATTATAAAATTGAACGCTTAGGGTATTATGATTCTTTGACTAAATTGCCTAACAAAGAACATTTTATAGAATTCTTTAAGGAGGACATATTTGTTCATAAAGAAAATAACAAGGCATTGCTTCTAATAAATTGTAGCAACCTTAAACTTGTGAAATTAATATTTGGATACCAAGGATTAGACAATATGCTTATAGAAATAACTAAAACATTAAAGACTCTAGATATTAATAATACACATTTATTTAGGTATTCAGAAGATAGTGGAAAGGCAACCCTTTTTTAGACAAATTTATTCCGAACAAGAATATACTTTCTAAATACTGCCTAAGCTGCTAAATCAAAGCTAGCTCTATTTCTATATTCAATTGGTGATATGTATCCTAAAGA
>NZ_VUNQ01000057.1 GCF_009695605.1 Tissierella pigra | reverse complement strand
TGATGATAAAACTAACCCCTGTATTCTGATTTTAGGAAATTCAGGGCAGGGAAAAAGTTATTTATTAAAGTTAATATTATGTAATATTTTAGAATCAGGAAAGAATGTAATATGCCTAGATCCTGAGCATGAATATGTTGAATTAGCTGAAAACATAGGTGGATGCTTTGTAGATTTAATGAGTGGAGAATATATGATTAATCCACTAGAACCTAAAACTTGGGATGAAGAAGGAAGCCCACGTGACAATGATGCCCCTCTTGCATTTAGACAATCAACTAAATTAAGTCAACATATTAGTTTTTTAAAGGACTTTTTCCGTTCATATAAAGACTTTGAAGATAAGCATATTGATGTAATAGAAATTATGCTTGGAAAACTTTATACCAAATATAAGATTAGTGATAGCACAGATTTTAGTAGGCTAGAATCTACGGACTATCCTATTTTATCAGACTTTTATTTATTAATAGAGGAAGAATACAAAGGTTATGATAATGAAAAGTACCAACTCTATACTAAAGAATTATTACAAGAAATACTCCTTGGACTTCATTCCATGTGCCAAGGGGCAGAGAGTAAATTCTTTAATGGACACACTAATATAAGATCAGATAGATTTATTGTATTTGGAGTTAAAGGCTTACTTCAAGCTAGTAAAAATGTTAAAAATGCCTTATTATTTAATGTATTATCCTTTATGTCAGATAAGCTACTAACAGAAGGAAATACAGCAGCAGGAATTGATGAGCTTTATTTATTCCTAACAAACCTTACAGCAATTGAATATATTCGTAACTTTATGAAGCGAGTGCGAAAGAAAGAATCAGCAGTTATCCTTAGCAGCCAAAACCTTGAAGACTTCAACATTGAAGGAATTAGGGAGCTGACAAAGCCACTGTTTTCTATTCCGGCACACGCTTTTTTATTTAATGCAGGAAATATTGATAAGCAGTTTTATATGGATACCTTACAGCTTGAGGAATCAGAATATAATCTAATTAAATTTCCACAGAGGGGAGTGTGTTTATATAAATGTGGTAATGAACGTTACAATCTAGCAGTTCATGCTCCAGAATATAAAGAAAAGTTATTTGGAAAGGCAGGCGGCAGATAGTGATATTTGATAAAATTGAATCTTTTAGAAATCAAAAGCAAGGCATTATAGATGATTTGAGAGTGTGCATTACCTATACTCCAAACAGAGATAATGATCTTCTATGTTTTATGGAACAGTATTTAAAGGCAGATCCAAAGAATCGACCAAGATTATTAGAAGAGATAAAACATTGTATTAATGGAGAAGAATATGAAAATCCATTCCTAGCTTACAATTATTATAATGAGAAGGACATTAAAGAACTGGATAATGTACTGGATGAATTTATTGATAAACTAAAAAATTCCAGAAAAGCATCTAATGGCTCAGATAAAGAAATAGAAAATGTTATTGCAGATACTATTTTTAAAATCAATGAACTTCATGATAAATGCTATGGAGAATTAATAGACTCTTGGAGAAATAAAAGACTTATAGAATTTATAGTAACTTCAGCTAAATATGCAGGATATGAAAATGCCATAGATATTATAAATGAAAAAAAGCTATGGTAAGGCGGTGAGGATATGGATCTTAGGGAGCAAAAGTTTGGAGTAGAGGTAGAAATGACTGGTATCACAAGAAAGAGAGCAGCGCAGGTTATTGGTGAATATTTAAATGGTACAGTAGATTTTGAGGGAGGTGGATATGGAACTTATACTGTAACAGATAATGAAAATAGGAAATGGAAACTTGTAAGAGATGCTAGTATTACCTGTCAAAAGAAAGTAGGGAATAGAAAGCAAATAGCAGATAGAGAATATAGTGTTGAGTTAGTAAGTCCTATATGTTTTTATGATGATATAGAGGATATCCAAGAGATGATAAGAGAGTTAAGAAGGGCTGGAGCATTCAGTAATAAAAGCTGTGGTATTCATATTCATATCAATGCAGCCCCATTTAAGGCATATCAACTTAGAAATCTTGTAAATATCATAGCTGCAAAAGAAGATATGATATATAAAGCCTTGAAGGTAGACTCAGAAAGAGAAAGACGATATTGCAAAAAGATAGATAAGGACTTTTTAGAAGAACTAAACAAAAAGAAACCCAAAACAATAAGTGGGATTCAAAGTCTCTGGTATAAAGGGAGGGATGGAAGCCATCAACATTACCATGACAGTAGATATCGATGTTTAAATCTACACTCTGTTTTTCAAAAAGGAACAATAGAATTTCGTGCCTTTAATGGATCACTCCATGCAGGAAAACTTAAGGCTTATCTACAACTCTGTATGGCAATTACAGCACAAGCCTATAATCAAAAGTCTGCCAGTCCAATAAAAACCGTATCAGAAAATGAGAAATATACATTTAGAGTATGGCTTTTAAGACTCAACTTAATTGGAGATGAATTTAAAACAGCAAGAAAACATCTCCTAGATAATCTAGAAGGAAATATTGCGTGGAAGTCACCAGAGCAAGCTGAGGCACAGAAAGAAAGACTTAGACAAAAGCGAGAATTAGAATTTTTACAGCAAGAAAGAAGAGAAGAATTAGAAAATAATGATATGGGAATAGATGAGCAGGAGGAAGAATCTCCTGCTTTTTCTATGTCTATGAACCAGTAAGGAGGTCAAGATGGAGAAAGATAAGTTATATATTGCCTATGGGAGTAACCTAAACTTAAATCAGATGAAGCACCGATGCCCTACGGCAAGAGTTATCGGTACATCAGAACTGAAGGATTATGAACTTGTATTTCGTGGATCAAGATATGGTGCAGTGGCAACTATTGAACCATGTGAAGGAAGTACGGTACCGGTTTTACTATGGAGTATCAAACCTGATGATGAGAAAGCCCTTGATAGATATGAAGGTTATCCAAATTTTTATGGAAAATCTGGAGTGGATATTACTGTAGGTAATTATAAAGCTACAGCAATGGTTTATATAATGACAGAAGGTTATAAACTTGGAAAGCCATCAGATAATTATCTAAAAGCTATAGAAGAAGGCTATATTGAGGCAGGGTTTAACTTAGATATTTTATATGATGCTGTAGAGAAAACCCTTAGTCAAATGGAGAATCTTGAGGAAATAGATAAGGAAGAACCAGAACAGGGAAATATACTTGGAATGAAGTGGTGGTGATGTAAATGGCAGATCCCGGATCATTAGGGATTATTGTAAAAACAGCTTTATCTACTTTATCAGATAAAAGGCTAAGAAAAGGAATAGGGTGGATTATTGCAGCAACCCTATCTCCCTTTATATTAATTATTGTTGTTATATTAAGCCTTCTCTCAGGTACAACTAGTCATAATAATATGGCCTTAGATTTATCATTTAATGGAGGAAGTATACCAGACACTATTCCAGAAGAATATAGGGGACATATAAAAGATATGCGTAGGAGTTTTACAATGCTTGATGGAAAGATAGAGGACATAAATAGTCAAATCGAAGATGGAGATAGTCTGGACTCAATTAGGGTTAAGGCTATTTTTTATTCTCTGTATTTCGGAGAAAATCAACCGTCAAATATAGATAAAGCAAAATTTGTGGAGTGTTTTGTAACCTATAGGGAACAAGTAAGGACTGTAATTGATGAAGAAGGAAATGAACATGAAGAAACTTATATAGTGGCTATTCCTATAGAAAACATATCGGAAATATATAAAAATATAGATGATATAATGGGAAGAATTGTGACTTATGAGGATATGGCTAATACTACTGAAATATATTATCGCATCCTTTATGGAAGACCTGCCCCTACCTATGGAGAAGAATTTGATGATTTTATTAATGGACTCCCTTTGCCAGAAGGTGAATTTGTAGGTGCAGATGGTTTTTATTCTCCAGTGGGAGCTAACTGGAGAAATGTGGTTACTAGTGAATTTGGATATCGAAAAGACCCATTTACAGGACAGACAAAAGGGCATAATGGAATTGATTTAGGATTGCCAAGAGGTACACCCATACGATCTGTACTGGATGGAACTGTCTATTTAACCAGATATTCATCAACAGGTTATGGTTATCATATAATGATAGATCATGGTGGTGGATTCATTACCTTCTATGCTCATTGCTCGAAGATTTTAGTTACAGGAGGACAAAAAGTAAAAGCAGGGGATATCATAGGAGAAGTAGGTTCAACAGGAAGAAGCACAGGAAATCATCTTCATTTTGAAGTAAGAATAAATGGAGAAAAGCAAAACCCAAGAAATTATTTGCCATAAAAGGAGGAGAACTTTATGTTAATTACAAAAGGAATATTTGAAAGAAAGATACCAAACTTTAATGCAGCGAATTGTATAATTGAGGGAATTGAATTGATGGATGAAGAGGAATTTAAAGAATTTAGTAGGAATTTATTAAAAGATAGAGATTTTATTAGAGATAGAAAAGATGAAATGTATATAGATTCTGACAGACAAGTACATGGCTTATTGGCTCTTGATATGGATAGTGGTGACGGGATTTTAATAGAAAGTCAAGGATATGACTATGCAAGATATGCAGCATTTTTACCAAATATAAAATCTTATATTGATAAGCATATATCTATGGTTGTAGATAAAATTATGGAGGAAGCTATGGAAAACACCTCCAATGGAAGTTGGGTAATATACTTTGATGAGATAGAAGAAAACTATGGTCTTACAGTAAGAGAAAATGACGGAATAGGAACAATGCTAATGGCAGAATTGGAAAATAGGGAGGAACTTGCTGAACTAGAAATCGGAGAGGATTGCTTTGATATGATGCTTTATATTGAGCATTGGAGTGAAATAAAACCATTTGAAAATATGGAAATGTAGGGGGATTTATAGATGGATAATATAGAAAAGAAAATTAAAATTTTAAAAATTGAACCACAAAGGCTACCCTATGAGAAGGAAATAAGTAATGATTTAGAGGGTATCCAAGGAGAAGTTGAAGGATTATTTGAATGTATTTATTTAGGTGATAATTGCATATTAGTATGTAATGAAGAGGGAAAATTAAATGGAATGGAATTAAATCGAAGGGTCGGTAATGATATTATTGCTGGTCCTTTTTTTATTGTAGGAGATAGTCAAGACGGAGAATTTGTATCCTTAACTGATGAGCAAATAGAAAAATATACAGAAGAATTTGGCAAGATTCAAGAATTCACAGGTGAAGAACCAGAGGCACAGCTAAGGATGGAGTTTATAGGATTTGATTTTTAAATTTTAGGCTCTATATAATTTCACCTAAATATATTGTAATAAAGCAGAAGAAATTATTGACACTATAACGGAACACCGATATACTAAATATAGGTGATGATTATGACAATTCAACGAATTTTAAGAGAAAAAGGTATGTCCAGATATAGTTTGTCAAAGATAAGTGGAGTCCCATGGTCTACATTATCAGATATATGTTCAGGTAAAACAAATCTTAATAGATGCAGTGCAATAACACTTTCAAAACTATCCAAGGTACTTGAGATGCCTATTGAGGAAATTATGGAGCTGAAAGTAGAAGAGAAAGATAACTTAAGTAAGGGAAAACCCAAGGATAAATCTTATTTAGAAACCAATTTGCCAAGTAATTTGGAGAAAGCATTAAAGTCTTATATAAGGGGAGAAAAAGAAAATGTTCTATATTTAGATTGCCTATGGGATGAGCTTTATGGTGCAATCAATTCAGATGTATGGGCAGGTTATATTTCAGAGGAACAGGCAAATTATTTAAGAGAAGAATATCTCTACGGAGAAAAACAGGAGGATTAAATGATAGATTTTACTTCTTGTGAAATTAATAAATTTAAAGCATATGGAGGGGCAAATGGAAATAAAATCAATATTATCTATAAAGATAAGAGTTATATGTTGAAATTTCCTCCAGCGCCTAGAAGAAAGAAATTAATTAGTTATACCAATGGATGTGTTAGTGAATATATTGCTTGTCACATATTCCAATCAATAGGTATTAATACTCAAGAAACAATATTAGGAACATATACAGATAAAAGAGGAAAGGAAAAAGTGGTAGTCGCTTGCAAAGATTTTACATCCGATGGTAAGACTCTAATGGAATTTGCTCATTTAAAGAACACTTGTATTAATAGTGAACAAAGCGGATATGGTAAAGAATTAGCATCGATTTTGAAAGCAATTGATGAGCAAAATTTACTACCACCAGATAAACTAAGAAGTTTCTTTTGGGATATGTTTATTATAGATGCATTGTTGGGAAACTTTGATAGGCATAATGGGAATTGGGGATTTTTAATAGATGAAGAGTTAAAAATAGCGGAAATAGCACCAGTATATGATTGTGGTTCTTGCCTATATCCCCAACTTTCAGTAGAAGGAATGGAACAAGTTTTAAATAATGATGATGAGATTAATCGAAGGGTATTTGTATTTCCAGCATCGTCTATAGAAGAAGATAGTAAAAAAATTTCATATTTTGATTTTATTTCATCATTAAAGAATCCTGATTGTAATGATGCATTAAAAAGAGTTCATGGACGGATAGATATGAAAAAGATATATAAAATAATTGAAGAAACTCCTTCAATATTATCAATCCAAAAGGATTTTTATAAAGTAATGATTACTGAACGCAAGGAAAAAATACTAGACTATAGCATGGATTTATTGATGAAACAAGAGATGAAAATGGCAGAACAGGATGAAAATAATGAGATTGGCCAACAAATGAATATGTAAATTCTAGATTTGAAATATAAAAAACTTAAAAATCACCCATATATGTGGGTGATTTTTTGATGGGAAAAATATTATAAAGTTCGTATAGGAATATAGTTTTTATAGATAATGTCATCTTTAATTAAGAAATCACAAGGATAAGGAGGGAAATATTAGATGAAAAAAGATACTGTTAAGATAAGTTTTGAGGCTGAAAAATTAAGAGCCATAAATATATATATGGAGAAAAAAGAATTGGATCTGGAAGATGAGCTAATGGATCAACTTCAAAAACTATACGAGAAATATGTTCCAGCCAATGTAAGAGAATATATCGATGAAAAGCAAGAAGAAGCAATAAAGAGAAGAAAACCTAAAAAATCAGCTAAAAAGCAGGTGGAAACTAATATACCATCAATAAAACAGGAATAAGACAATTTTTGAGGGCGTACTCGCCCCTGTGTGCCATTCAAATAGGGGACATGGTATGTTTATACCTAATATAAAGTAAATCGAAATTTGGGGCAAATGTGCCGACCATTCATAATTAGTATAAGAATAGCTTAATCACTCACTTCCAGAAGATGATTATCAAAATAATAGGGTGAACTACCCTATTGATTTTGGTGCAGGATAAAGGAAGGTGGTCAAAAGATTCCACCTTCCAGTTACATCCCCCGGCAGTGCCGTGGGTTGAAAGGATTAAGGCAGGTGGTCGGAAATAGGATTTTGTATTGTCACAGGTGGTCGTTATCTACTAAGAACCCCAAAAAACAAGACTTGGTAGGTGTACCTTGTGGGTGGTCAAGGGAAATAATAGATGTTTGAGGTGTGATAAATTGACAAAGAAAAAGAACTCAGTAAAGGAAAGGACAGCAGTATGGTTATATCCTGAAACAATGGAAGAAATGGATAGTTTACTAGAAAGGGATAATTGCAAAAGCAGAAGTGAATTTATAGATAAAGCTTTAAATTTTTATATGGGATATTTAGTTAGCGAAGATGCTACAGGATATCTATCTAAGATACTAATCTCAGCAATACAAGGAATACTTAAAGAAACAGAAAATAGAAATGCTAATAATTTATTTCGTCTATCAGTTGAAATGAGTATGATGATGAATATACTCGCCGCAGGTTTAGAAATTAGTGAGGAAGAACTTCGTAGTCTTAGGGGAAGATGTGTCCAGCAAGTAAGAAAGACAAGGGGTAAAATATACATGGAGGAGGCGATAAAGTTTCAGCAAGGAATTGGAGAGTGATAATTTATGCCAAGACTTATTTTAAAGTGTCCTTATCTAAAAGGTGGGAGTGATAAAACATCGGCTCATCTTGAAAACTTAGTAAATTATATTGCTACTCGTGATGGAGTAGAAAAAATTAATATAGAAAATAGAAATTTTTCTTCCACAACAAAACAGGGAGAATTAATATTACAGCTAGTTAAAGAATTTCCAAACACCAAAAATTTATTTGAATATGAAGATTATATTGAGAACCCATCATTAGAAAATGCTTCTGAATTTATTTCCATAGCAATAGAAGAAAACTTTGATGAGATTGGTAAACGGAAAAACTATGTAGATTATATTGCAAATAGACCAAGGGTAGAAAAGATGGGAAAGCATGGTTTATTTACTGGCGGAGATGACAGTCTAGTTCTTAGTAAAATAGCAGATGAAGTTGCAAATCATGAAGGAAATGTTTGGACTCCAATTATTTCACTAAGACGAGAAGATGCTACAAGACTTGGTTTTGATAATGCTGAAAGTTGGCACAATATGCTTTCTTATTATTCCATAGATATTGCTGAATCCTTAAAGATAAAACCTGAGAATTTTCAGTGGTATGCAGCATTTCATAATGAGGGGCACCATCCCCATGTTCATATGGTTTGTTATTCAACAGATCCAAAGGAAGGATATCTAACTAAAAAAGGCATAGAGAAAATGAAATCAGGATTTGTAAAAAATATCTTTGGAGAAGAGCTAAAAGAAATCTATATAGAACAAAGCAAAAGAAGGGATGAACTAAAACAAGAATCAAGAGAAGTCTTATTACAACTAATATCTGAAATGAAAAATGATACCTATCGAAATAGTAAAGTGGAAAAACTATTTATAGAGTTTGCAGAAAGATTGAAGTTCAGCAAAGGAAAAAAACAGTATGGATATTTACAACTAAAGCTTAAAGCTATGGTAGATGAGATTGTAGATGAACTTGCTAAGGATGAAAGGATAAGTAAGGCATATGGGCTATGGTATGAAATGCGTAACGAAGTTCTTAATAGCTACATGAATAATCTGCCAGAGTCTCTACCACTATCACAACAAAAGGAATTTAAGTCAATTAAAAATATGATTATTAAAGAGGCAGATAATTATAATAAAGGAATTTTTTCCTTTGAAGAAATAGCTAATGATGATATAGATATAGCTGAAGATGTTTATCTCAAGTGGAGTGATGATTATAAAAGGGCTTGCAAATTCTTATATGGTACAGATGATGTAGTACAAGATTTTGAGGATGCCTTTTGTTTATTTCAATCTGAAGCTGAAAAAGGAAATGCTCTTGCCATGTTTAATATGGGAAGAATCTTTGCAGATGGTCTTGGTGTAGAAATTGATATGGAAGAATCATATGCATGGTATGAAAAAGCCCTCAATGCCTTTCATAAGGTAGAAGATAAAAAGTCTTGGAAATATACAGAGTATCGTATAGGTAAGATGTATTCACAAGGTCTTGGAACAGAAGAAGATTATGAAAAAGTAGCATACTGGCTTACTCTGTCAGCAAAAGAAAGATATAAGTTTGCTGAATATTCCTTGGGTGGTCTTTATTATAGAGGTCAAGGAGCTGAGCAGAACTATGGAAGAGCTTTTGATCTCTATTTAAAATCTGCAAAGCAGGGTTTTCCATATGCTGATTTTGAAGCAGCAAAACAGTATTATGAGAAGTCAGCAAAGCTTGGAAATACATTTGCCTGTTATTCCCTTGCAAAATTAATCCTTGCAGAAGAAAATCCAGTAGAGAGAGAAGTTAAAAAAGCAATTGAGTATTTAAAACAAGCATCGACTAGTGGAAATCAATTTGCACAGTATTCTCTTGGAAAGCTTTATCTTGATGGGGAATACGTGGATAAAGATACATTGAAAGCTGTAGAGTTATTTAAACTCTCATCAGAACAGGGAAATGAGTATGCATCATATCAGCTTGGTAAGCTATATCTTAAGGATGAGGATATAACGAAAGACATTCCATCAGCAATAAAATGGCTGTACTTATCTGCAGAAAAAGGAAATCAATATGGGCAGTATCTATTAGGAAAAATATATTTACTGGGTGAAGATGTGCCAAGGAATAAAGAAGAGGCAATAAAATGGTTTGCATTATCTGCCGAGCAAGGGAATGAATATGCTCAGTTTTTTCTAGATAATATGGATAAGTTTTATAACACATCTGTTTCACTTGCAGTATCAAAGATATTTCATCATATGAGTAAGACATTTGAAGATAATGTTCCGTTAAAATCATCAGGAGTTGGAATTAAGGTTGATAGTAAGTTATTAAGAAAGTTAAGAGAAAAGAAGATGGCACAAGGACATAAGAAAGATGACCATGAGCAGCAGAATATTGAATTATAGAATTAAAAGGGAGGTAATAATGTCTACTTACATTCATTTTACAGAGGAACAAAAGAAGAAAGCAAACTCAGTTGATCTAGTGGATTTTCTGGAAAGACAGGGGGAAAAGCTACTACGTTCAGGAAGAGAGAAAAGGCTTGCAAGTGACCGCAGTATCACCATAAGAGGAAATAGGTGGTATGACCATGAAACAGGAGAAGGTGGTCTAGCAATTGATTTTCTGCAGAACTTTTATGGACTTAGCTTTCCAGATGCAGTAACAAAATTACTTGATGAACAGGGAGAAATAATATATAAAACAACAGACGTAAAAGAACAGGAGGAAAGAAAGCCCTTTGTTTTACCCCGAAAACATTCTGATATGCGCAGGGTCTTTGCTTATATGATCAAACAAAGGTGTATTGATAGAGATATAGTGAGTTTCTTTGCTAGAAATAAAATGCTATATGAAAGCAGTGAACTCTCTAAAGACAAGACAAAGGAATATCACAACGCTGTATTTGTAGGCTTAGATGAAAATGGAACTCCCCGTCATGCACATAAACAGGGGATATATACGAAGGGTAAAAAGTTTAAAGGAAATATAGAAAGCAGTGATTCTTGCTATAGCTTTAATTATATTGGAAAAGGTAACAAGCTTTATGTGTTTGAAGCACCTATTGATATGCTATCCTTTATTACAATATATCCGAGAGATTGGCAGTCCCATAGTTATATATCATTGTGTGGAGTGTCTGAACAGGCGATGCTGAAGATGATTGAAATAAATCCCCATCTTAATCATGTAATACTATGTCTGGATTATGATATAGCTGGAATTGAAACCACTGAAAAGTTCTATGATATATTAATTGATAGGAAAATAAGATGTGATAAGCTTATGCCTAAATATAAAGATTGGAATGAAGACCTTAAGGCAAGCCTTAATCTTCCTGTAATACCCAGAGAAGAACATCCACATTATCCCCTACGGGATAAAGTTTGTTCAGAGATTTATAGTCTAACATCTGAATTTAAAAGTACAGATGATTCTCTAACAAAATTAAATAAATTATTCCACAGATGTAAAACAAATAATATGGAGCAGATAGTTGAAACATTAAAACAACTATCTGCTTTTTCTTTGCTTTTAGCTGAGAGGGAATATAAACAAATGGAAATTAGCCAAGGCATAGATGTTATCCAAAACAGATTGTATTACGGATTTAAAGCACATGAGAATCGCAGTAGGCTCAATAGTCGTTTAGATATGATTGGACAGGAAATTTTGAAAATCAGTAGATATGAAGGAATTATTTCTAAAGATGAAAAATTAAATATTGCAAAAGCTTATGAGTCAATTGCCCAACATAGTTTAAAGGCAATTATTTTGATTGAACTACAAGAACTAAAGCAGGAACAAAAACAAGAACAAAAACAAGAACAAAAACAAATCAAGGAGATGATTATATAGTAGAGGTAAAGATAAATTCTATAATATGATTTTAAAGTGCAAAGGATGAAAGGGGGACAGATTTATGGAATCACAAGTATATCTCCTTATAGGCATGGCAGCCCTGATGTTTATTGTAATAGGTGGTATTTCACTAATTGCACACTATTATACCTTAAATGGAATCAAGTCAAAAACGGTTGGTGATGGTCAGCATGGTACAGCTAGATTTGCTACAAAGAAAGAAATTTTAAAAACTTATAAGCATGTACCATTTAATGTTTCAGATTGGAGGAAGGGAAAAAATCTACCTACAGAGCAGGGAATTATAGTTGGGTGCAAAGGGGCTAAAAATAATGTCATAGCACTTGTAGATACTGATGATGTCCATTGTCTTATGATTGGTGCAGCAGGTGTAGGAAAGACTGCATTTTTTCTTTATCCTAATTTGGAATATGCCTGTGCAACTGGGATGAGTTTTATAACTACTGACACAAAAGGGGATTTAGCAAGAAACTATGGAAGGATTGCTAAAGAATGTTACGGATATAATATTGCAGTTATGGATCTTAGAAATCCCACAAGAAGTGATGGCAACAATTTATTGCATTTAGTTAATAAGTATATGGATAGATATAGGGAAGATAATAATGATATTTATGCTAAGGCAAAGGCTGAAAAATATGCAAAGATTATTTCAAAGACTATTATAAATTCCACAGGCGATAGTTCTGCCTATGGACAAAATGCTTTCTTCTATGATGCAGCTGAAGGACTTCTAACTGCTGTTATTTTACTTATTGCAGAGTATCTTCCACCTACGAAAGAAGATGGAGAAATAGTTGATACTAGGCATATAATTAGTGTATTTAAAATGGTGCAGGACTTAATGGAACCAAGTAAGGTAAAAGGAAAGAGTCAGTTTCAGTTACTGATGGACAAGCTTCCTTCAGGGCATAAGGCAAGGTGGTTTGCAGGTGCAGCTTTAAACTCAGCTGAACAGGCAATGGCATCAGTTCTATCTACAGTACTATCAAGACTTAATGCATTTTTAGATACAGAAATGGAACAGATTTTATGTTTTGACACTGCAATTGATGCAGAAACCTTTTGTAATAAAAAATCTGCTATTTTTCTAATACTCCCAGAAGAAGATAATACGAAGTATTTTATGGTTAGCTTATTTTTACAACAGTTCTATCGTGAAATGTTAACAGTAGCTGATGAAAACGGGGGTAAGCTTCCAAATCGAGTAATGATTTATGCAGATGAAATAGGTACAATACCAAAGATAGAATCCTTTGAAATGATGCTTAGTGCTGGTCGTTCCAGAAAGATATCATTAGTGCCTATCATTCAATCCTTTGCACAGCTTGATAAAAACTATGGAAAAGAAGGTAGTGAGATTATAACTGATAACTGTCAGCTTACTATTTTTGGAGGCTTTGCGCCTAACTCTGAAACTGCTCAAGTTCTGTCCAAATCACTTGGAAGTAGAACTGTTATGAGTGGAAGTATTAGCAGAGGTAAAAATGATCCTTCCCAAAGTTTGCAGATGATGGAGAGACCATTATTAACAGCAGACGAATTAAAATCTTTACCAAAAGGAAACTTTGTTATCATGAAAACAGGAGTGCATCCAATGAGGACTGTACTCCGTTTGTTTTTAGATTGGGGCATCACTTTTAGTAAACCATATATTATGGAGGAAAAGTCGCGTCGTAGGGTTTTCTATGCTGATAAAGAAACATTAGAAGAAAATATTGAGAATCAAGAGCTTGATGAAAATATTGAAGAAACAGAATCAGGAGATATAAAAAATAAAAGTGGTGGGATGTCACACAATCCATCATCGAAAATAGATCCAATTAATAAAAAGAGAAGGCCGACATTGAGAACATAGGAGGGATAAGGTTTGAGTTATTTTGGAACAATTTATTCCTACACATCAGATGAACTTCCGGCTCGTGCGAAAACAGTATATATGTATCTAAAGGACAGAAGTGATGCAAAAGGGGAATGCTGGCCAGCCATAAACACTATTGCAAAGGAAACATCCATGTCTAGAAGTACAGTAAAGAGGGGAATTGCAGATCTAATACGGTGTGGTTTACTTACAAAAGAACCACGGTATAGGGAGAATGGAAGTAATTCATCTAATAGATATTTTTTAAAATAATTATGGAATATAAGTGAAAAAGATAAGCTATCCACCAAGGGGGTAGTTTATCTTTTTTGTGGACTGAGGTGGAGTTCATGTTGAACCTACAAGAAGGACTCACTTTAAGAATATATTTAACATCAGAAAAAGAACATTACAAACAGTCTAGTCTATAATATAAAAAATCTATGAGTTTCTATCATAAGAAATAATATAAGATAATTTAGTGAGCTATTTCTTAATAAAAATCTTAGTTCATGACATTAAAATATATAGTTCATGACAAATCATGGCATAGAAATATAAAATTATTATAATAAACACAAGGTTAAGGGGATTATTTAATAGATATTTATAAGTTATAAATATCGGTTATTATTTGTCAAATCAAATAAGTAGGCTTTACTATTACCATGAATTGATATATAGTGAAAATTTCAAAAAAAGGACAAGAGTCAGCTGATTTTAGAATTTGAAGAATATATAATTGAATATAAAAAGATAAGAAAATAAATAATTTAATTTTTGGACATGCCTTAATTCTTCATTACAATTGAATCTTTATCTTCTTATGTATAAGAGTTATTAATATTTTCAGCATTATCGATGCTAAAAAGCATAAGCAATTTAAAATTATGTCAGTAGTTTCAAATAAGGAAGGTAAGTTGTATGGAAAAGATGTATATATATAGTATTGGTTTATTGATTATTGTTTTTTCAGAAGTAAATCTAAATAAAAAAAGGGAGGTGTTGAGAAATGAGATAAGTTAAAGTTTTATCCGTATTATTAGCTATAATGATTGTACTTCCAAACAGCTAAAGCATGCAAATTTTGAAGATGAGGATTAGCTAAAATAGAATATGCTTTAATGGCAAAGAATGTTCCTAAAAAAGTGAAGCCAATTATTATATCTGATGCATCTTTATTTTAATGTGCATTGATAGTTATACTCTTTTTCATACAAAGTGTTTTCTTGTGATATTGACGAATGTGAAATACTAAAAAATTTGACTGAAATTAGAGATTTAAGTCAGCTAAAACAAATAGTATCTGTAAAAGAAATTAGACTAAAGAAAATAGAACAATATATAAAAGTGAAAAATTAAAAAAGGAGTGGTATTATGTTTAAAATCAAAAAAGTATTGCCAGTTTTTTTAGCAATTCTAATGTTAATCCCAAGTGTTAATGTATTAGCACAAGAACATAACATGACTGAAAAAGATTTAAAACTAGAAGAATTAATATCATCAATAGACATTGACAGAGAATTAGATAATGCAATTAATGGAGTTATCGATAATGAAGTTCCTAAAGAAATAATAGATCAAATAAAAATCGAAGGAGACTTTATTTCTGAAGAATCTTTAATAGGAAGTTTTTCTACATTACCTTCAGAAACGCCAGAAATAGAAACAGGTTATACAGTAAAAAAACTTGGAGAAATTGATGGTGAATCGGTATATTCAATGACAGCATATGCTAGACCTAAAGAAATAGAAGATAAAGCAACAAAACTTGGAGTTACTGCACTTGTTGGATTAGTTTGGATAGATAATTTCGGAATGGACAATGAACTGGAAAGTGTATTCTACGGATGGAAACCAACTGGTGATTCAGAAGTATCAAATAGAGAACTTAGAATTTATGTTGATAACACAAATAGAGACGGTATACGTTATCCAAGAAGTAATGACTTTACTCATTTTAGTTATTATAGAAAAGGATTTAGATTTAGTGCAACTACAACTGCAGATGTTACTGATGGTAGAAATAAAGGATCTATAACTGTTCTTGCGGAAACAAAATTATGGAATTAAATTTAAAGTATAATTATTAGAAGAGGTGAATTTTATTAAAATTAAAGATAAATTAAAAGTATTTATCTCAATATTATCATTTTTTATAATTGGAGTTATAATACTTTTAATAATTGCTAATTTAATAAATCTATATGAATATTTTAATATTTTTATAGTATATTTTTTTAAAATAATCCTAAGTATTTTAATAGCATTTATTATATTTAATTTAAAATATAATAGAGAACCGAAGAAACAAAATTATAAAAACTATAAAAAAGATTTAATATTAAAAATTATATCCACTATCTTTCTATCATTGGTATTTATATATCATTCCATAAATCCAATAAGGTTATACCCATTAATGGATTATAAGGAGTTTTATCTCAATTACACATTTGTAATAAGAGGCTCATTTACTTTATTATTTATTCTTTCAATGATTACAACATATTTGATACTTGAATATAGATACATGAAAAAGACGATTAATTAATCGTCTTTTTTCTTTTTACTAACTTCTTTTAGTACATAATTTTTTACTCCAATTGTTTTATATAAATAAGGCTAAGGTGAAAGAGGATATAGAAATCCCAATCCTCAAATATACCTTATTTTTATATTATAACTATGGTTTTACATTAAAAGAAATAGCGCTGTTAGAGGGATATTCCATTCGTGCTGTCAAGTATAGTATTGATAATACAAAAAAGAAATTAGGAGAAAGAATAAAAAATTTATAAAAACTGACTTCAAAAATAGGGGTTAAGTGTGGAAATAGGTGAAGGGATATTATTTTTCTCTTCCCTGTTTTTATTTTATAGATTGTACTTTGAAAAATTAATATCCGATTACATAAATATATTAGCTGATAAGCCAAAAATGGATAAGCGACAATGGAAGATGCGTCAAGACCACCTGTATACGCAGATATGATTTCTGCTAATATAAAAGTCGGCCTTCTAAGGTGCAGAGCGGTACCCATCTGATCCATAAAACAATCCATGGTAGATTGTTTGCCATAACCCAATCAGCCTATAATGATACTTCTGCCTAGCCATAGATATCCCAATGGGGCAGCCAGCGGAGATCCCGGTGGAGGTGAAATTCCTATGATGCAATATAACCAGTTGCAGTTTATGTAATCGCCCTATAAGTCTTGTTTGTAAGTCTTTGTGTGTTGGGGATAGTAGTGTCTAGGTACAGTAAGATTATCTGTAGTGAATATGGAAGTACATTCCAAAGACGAAAGGTATGGGAAAAATGGAGGTAATTTATTTAATAGATATTTTTTGGAAAAATAATGAAACATAATAAAGAAGATAAGCTACCCACCAAGGGAGTAGTTTGTCTTTTTTATGGACCGAGGTGGAGTTCATGTTGAACCTACAAGAAGGACTCACTTTAAGAATATATTTAACATCAGAAAAAGAACATTATAAACAGTCTAGTCTATCATATAAAAAATCTATGAGTTTCCATCATAAGAAATAATATAAGAGGATTTAATGATCTATTTCTTAACAAAAATCTTAGTTCATGACATTAAAATATATAGTTCATGACAAATTATGGCATAGAAATATTAAATTGTTATAATAAAGGTAAACAATTATTTAACAAAGAAAGGGGGGCTAGCTTTGAGAAACTTAAGGAGTTTGGGGTTAAAATTCGGTATGACATTGGCGAGCTTAGCTTTAATGGTAACATCATTAAATGTTAATACAACCTGTATGCTTATTGCTCACCAACCTAAATTACCAGAAGGAGCTAAGAAGCTTCGTAAGTTCTAATGCATATATTAGACAAACTTAAATAGTTATCAGATGACTGAGCTATTTAAGAAATGAATAGTTTCTTCCAATGTATTTAAAATTAAAAAAATGAAAGGTGGGAGATTTCATGAAATTAACTAAAAAGAGAATGGGATTACTTGCATTAGCTTTTATGATGTTTATTTCCATAATAATCCCAAATACTGCTTTTGCATCTGGTCAAACATCAAATTTGAGTATTATTGACTCAATTAGAGAAGAGTATGGAGATAATGTTGCTGACTCAGTTTTAAAATATGTATCTTACGATGAAATCTTGAAATTCCAAGAAATATATGATTCTAGGGATTCAATTTCAACATATGGTATAAGTGAATCTATTGGGAATATATTAGATGAACTTGATACATTAACAGATACTGAACTATTTTTAATTGGTATGTACCCTGGACAAGCTCTTACTGTTAGATCATGTGCAAAAGAAGCTGACGAATATACAAACGACTATTACCCAAGATGGAGAGATGGCGATGAAGGAAATGCTTATCGACATGCAATGTGGAATGCTATTATGACAAGAAACTTTGCGAGTGCAAGTAAGGCAAAAATGTGGGCTGATGCGCATGAGGACTTTACAGATGCGGAATTAAGAGCTGCGGGTTCATGGAATGGCTTTACAGCTTTTGAACATACTGAAATGGATTTGCATAACAACGCAAAAGGAAGAGAATGTGCCAGATGGTATGAGTTTTGGGTATCAACAGATACTTTGAGTGATAAAGTCATGGAAAAGATTGATAACAGAGAAATGATGATACTTGTAAGATGAAGAAACAGCTTAAAATTATTTTATCCATATTATTATGCTTAATAGTACTATTAAGCATAATAATATCATTTCATTATATTAATAATAAAAATAATGAAAATTGGGAGAATGATAGAAATCAATTAGAAGCTATATTCATCTCCTATGGTTATGGTGTTACTATAAAAAATTTTCCTAAATCAAGGAGTGAAGATTTACCGTCTGCTGATGATATATATGTTGCAAATTTATCAGATAGTGATGAAATTTTTTTGTTACACTATAAAACATCAAAAAAAGCAAAATCTAAGATAAATGATATAGATGATTCTAACCATAGTATATTGATCCAAAATAGTATTGTTGTATACCGCGGAAACGATGAAGTCATTAAATCTATAATTGATAACTTTCCAAATTATATAAAAATAGATCATTAGACATCTAGAACAATTGAATAGGTTATATGTTAGCATGTATAGTTATAAATGACTTAAATTACTATTAGTTCATTACAAATTATAAGATAATATTAAACTGTTTAATAAGAGTAAACAGATAATTTATTAGTAAAAGAAAGGGGGACTAGCTTTGAGAAACTTAAGGAGTTTGGGATTAAAATTCAGTATGACATTGGCGAGCTTAGCTTTAATGGTAACATCACTAAACGTTAATACAACTTGTATGCTTATTGCTCACCAACCTGAATTGCCAGAAGGAGCTAAGAAGCTTCGTAAGTTTTAATGGATTTATCAGAAATACTTACGGACAAATTAATAAGTATGCAAATCATTAGTGTAGAGGAAAAAGATATTTATTCCTATGGTTTTAAACAAGGCTTATTGTTGCTTTTAAATATGATAACCATAATAATAATTGGTTTTTTCTTTAATATGATTTGGCAAAGTGTAATCTTTATGGTTGCTTACAGTATTCTTAGGGTTTATGCAGGAGGATATCATGCAAGTACTCCGTTCAGTTGTTACTTATTTTCTGTTGTGATGATAACAGCAGTACTTTGGTTGATAAAGCTGATTCCTTGGAATGGTTTTATCTGCTTTATTATTACAACAGTATCAGGTATAATCATATTGCTAATGGCACCAGTAGAGGATGCAAACAAGCCCTTAGATCAAGAGGAAAAGAGGATTTTCAAAAAACGGACAAATATTATTTTAGGCGTTTTAATTGGATTTGCTTTACTCTTTTGGTTTACAGGTGAGAAACAAATTTCGATATGTATAATTATGGGTATATGTCTGATTTCTGTTATGCTTGTACTTGGAAAAATTAAAGATATCAAGGAATAAATATCAATAGTTAATTTTGAAACTATCCAATATATATTCTTGATCTGCATATTATGGATTAGTAAAGTGTTAGTAATTCCAAATTGAAAGGATTATAAGTATTTAATAGTTCTCTAGTTTACTTTATGTAGGATTACAGATAATGAAAGACCTCTACCTGTTAGGATAGTGGTCTTTTTGCCTAATATTTATATATTTAATTCTTTATAATTTATCCAAAGAATGCATAAATGTGATATAGTTACTGTAAGTTATCATGTTGCTAAGGGGGTATGAATTATGTTTAGAATAGCGATTTGTGATGATGAACAGATAATAGGTTCACAAATTGAGAATATATTATTGGATTATTCGGAAAGAACCAGTTTAGAGATAGATATTATAGTATTTTCTTCAGGGGAAGAATTGTACAAATATATGGAATCGAGTCATACCTTTGACCTAATATATTTAGATATCGAAATGGAATGTATGAATGGACTTGAAGTTGGAAAGAAGATAAGAAATACGATGAAGAATCATAAAACGGACATTGTTTATATCTCAGGTAAAGATGGTTATGATCGTCAGCTGTTTGATGTACAGCCCTTGCACTTTATTCCAAAACCTATTGATCCAAATAAAGTGATAGAAGATCTAAGGCTAGCTATGACTAGAGCAGACAAACTAGGGGGGATATTTGCATATAAAAAAGGAAATGAATCACATAAAGTACCAATAAAGGATATCATATATTTTGAGAGCCTTGGCAGAGAAACAAGAATTGTTACTGTAAAAGGTGAAGATATTTTTTATGGGGTAATGCAGAATATATTTGAGATAGTTAGAAAATATCAATTTATTAAAATTCATAGATCCTACATAGTTAATTATAATCATATATCTATTTTTAGATATGAGGAAGTTATTATGTCAAATCAGATTATATTACCCATAAGTCAAGCAAAAAGAAAAGAAATTAAAGATATACAGTTGAGTATAGAGCAGGAGGAATAAGTGGTGAGCATTGATATATATAATTCCATTTATATTTTTAGCAATATCTTTATGACTTATACAATATATAAGTTTATGAGGATATTTTATGCAAAGGAAAATACAAATAAAAAGGTAATAGAAATAGGGTCTTATATTATATATTTTATAGCTATTACTATGTTACATATTTTTGTTAAGATTCCTATTATACTCTTGATTTCAAATCTGGGACTTTTCTTAATGCTAACATTGAATTATAAGAGTAGTTTTAAAAAGAGGATTTTGACAGCTCTTTTAATATACCTCACTTTAATGTGCATTGAGATGATAATTGTTTTATATACAGGATATTTCAAATTAGATCTACTAATAAGAAATGATTATGAATCAATTTTAGGAATTATTATTATAAGAATAGTATCATATTTTATTGTACTGATTATAGGAAGCTACAAAAATATTCGTCAAGGAGATATTGTCCCTAATACCTACTGGTTATGCATACTTATTATACCAATAGGAACATTATATTTACTGATTACAACATTTATGGTACGTGGACTTGCATCTGTAACGATATTTATGTCTATAGCATTTGTATTATTGATTAATTTTGCAACATTTTACTTGTATGACGAAATTTCAAGGATATTATCAGAGGAGAAAGATAAGATACTTATGCAGCAGCAAAATAAGTATTATGAAAAGCAGCTTGAACTAATGAGAGAATCTTTGAAATCTATAAAAACAATAAAGCATGATTTGAAAAATCATATGACCTCCTTATATGTATTGGTAGAAGAGGATAAAAAAGAAGAGTTATTGGAGTATTTATCGGGGGTGATAGAAGTGTTTAATAATAAAGAAGGTTTGGCATCTACAGGAAATACCGTTATAGACAGCATAATTAACTTTAAATTACAAGAAGCAGAAAAGGAGAAAATTGCTGTAAATATAGATTTAAATATTCCTAAAGAACTGAAAATTCCTTCATTTGATATAACTATCATTCTAGGAAACTTATTAGATAATGCCTTAAATGCAGTAAAAAAGTTAGAAAAAAATAGATATATAGATATCAAAATTAAATATACAAAAGGTCGATTAATTTTAAAGATAGATAATTCATTTGATGGAACAATCATAAAAGAAAAAGGTAAAATAATTACTTCACATAGAGATAAGAACAATCATGGTTTAGGATTAGAAAGTGTAAAAACAGTTTTAGAAAAATACAATGGAGTTATAGAATTTAAATATGATAGCAACAAATTCCATACAGCACTATTAATGTTTGTTGAATGAGAACAAACATTAAGTTAGTTTTTGGGTTAATAATAGCTATATTGTATAGTAATAATGCTTTATATATAATTAGGGATGTTTGTCTTCAAGAATAAACTCATTATTTTATAATATGCTACTAGATATATTCATAGTCGTTCAGGAGGATAATAAATTCAAAACACTCAACAATTGCTTTAGCTGTTTAAATTATGACATAAATGAATATTAGAATAAGCTAACAATCAAGATAATAGTTTTATATTACAGATATTATAATTAAACAAGTTAATTAAACCTACAACAATTGTATAATACGCAAAATAGACCTTTAGTTATCATGAAGTGAAGATATCTAGAGGTCTATTTTTAAAGAAAAGAAGGATTTAATATGGATATAGGATTACTTAGAAATAGTAGAGAAGAGAGAACAGGTATAAAGTTATTGTGAAAATCTTAGTTTGTGACATTAAAATATATAGTTCATGACAATCTCTCGCACAGAAAAATAAAATTGTTATAATTAATACAAGATAGTTGCCCTTGTATATATAACGTGTACAAGCTTATTAAATAAATTTAGTGTTGTAAAGTGTTAATTTTGAAATTGAAATAAGATAGGCTAGTATTAGAAATGACGATTTCTAATTAATATAAAGCTAGCACTTTGAACGTTCAAAAATTAGCAAATGGGTTTTGCTAATATGTAGATAAAGTCTACATATTAATGAAGTCATAAAAAGGAAGGAGGGACAAGTATGAAAAAGTTAGGCAAGAGAAATGACGATAAAAGATTTACATCTTATTACAAAGCTGCTTGTGAGGAATGTAAAACTCAGTGTATAGCTGGGTGTACACCTCCAAATGATACTCCGCAGGGTATGGCAGAAGTTGAGTTTATTGAAAGATATTATCAAAGAACAGACTTTCCAAGATGGTAATAAGAAGGTTGTCCAACATCTGCATTTGCAGATGTTGGACACTAAAACATGCAATATGAAGAGGTAAAAAAAGATGACAAATAATAGACAACCAAATAAAAAAATAATTATAGATATTTTAAGGTTATTTTCTCCTTATAGAAAGAGAATTGTCATAATAATTATTTCCATTATCTTTACTTCCCTAATAAGTATATTCACCCCGTTAATAAGACAAATTTTAATAGATGATGGAATTATAAAAAATGACATAAAAACAGTAGGGTTTATTACTCTGGTAATGCTACTTTTTGTTATTGTAAATTTACTTTTTGAATATATAGAGATGGTAAACTCAACTTATATTACTCAGATGGTGCCATTTAATCTTTTAAAAGAATGCTTCGATAAAATGCTAAGACTTAAGATGGCATATTATGATAATACGAATTATTATAAGGTAATTGAAAATATTAAGTTTGATATATCGACCATTACAACTATAGTCGACCAAAGTACTTTTTTAATACTTGTGGAAAGGCAACCCTTTTTTAGACAAATTTATTCCGAACAAGAATATACTTTCTAAATACTGCCTAAGCTGCTAAATCAAAGCTAGCTCTATTTCTATATTCAATTGGTGATATGTATCCTAAAGA
>NZ_VUNQ01000056.1 GCF_009695605.1 Tissierella pigra | reverse complement strand
ATTTAATCAAGGATCGCTATCGCTTTCCTCCTTGACAAAATAATTACTAGCAATTTAAGAAAACCACAGCATTATTCAGAGAAAATTTTTCAGAGGTCTGTGTCACATATGTTTGACTTCTCTAGATCATAACAAATAATATATTTAGAGTTTACTTGAAAAAATACAAAAAAAGATGTATAATGAAAATATAAAGAAACTCTGCGATGTGCGTTGGCTTTGATAATTCAACCGACATAACAGACATGGGAGTCTGGGTTTAACATTGGATAACAAGCCCCCTTGAGGGGACGTTAGAATATGTTAACAAGAAACCCCCCTTTTAGAAGGCGGGTATGAATTACCTTAGTTGACGGCATTGCGGGAAAAATCCTCTCAAGTTTTACTTGAGAGGATTTTTGTTGTTTATACAATATTTATCGGAAATTTTTTTCTTTCTTTAAAAATATGGACATATTTGAATCCCAGTTCTTTCAACATTTTTTCAGCAGATCTATATCCATATCCTATGGTATCAGGCTTATGGGAATCTGAGCCTATGGTTATTATTTCTCCTCCTAATTCTCTATATAATTTTAAGATTTGAATCTTAGGGTGAAAATAACCTAAGCCATACCTCATTCCAGCAGTATTTATCTCAATTCCTTTGCCATTTTCAATTAAAATCTTTAATATGGATTCTATCATATAATGGTATTCATCATATTTTGGAATAGTAGAGTAATCATCAAAATATCTGTCAATATAATCTAAATGTCCTAGAATATCAAAATTATTAAATCCTTTTACACAAGTATACATATCATTATAGTACGCCTCTAAAGCTTTCAGAGGTTCAATTTCTTTAGTAAAACCATCAGCATGTATATCTAGTTTATTTACTGAATGAACAGACATTAAAACAAAATCGAAGTTATTGTCATCAATAAATTCATTGTATCTTTCAAATAAATGTGGCTGGATGCCTATTTCTACACCTGCCAGTATTTCAATATCCTTCATATACTTATACTTCACTTGTCTAATATTTTTGAAGTAATCAGATGTTCTAAAAACAAAATCAATTCTTTCTACGGTGGAATCTAAATCAACATGATCAGTAAAACATATACTTTTTAAATTATTGTCAATGGCAGCTAATACCATGGATTCCATAGATGCTTTAGAATCAATGGAATATTCACTATGAAGATGAAAGTCATACATTTGATTAACACTCCTAAAATTATATTTATTATATTTATAAAGAATTTTACTAAAGAATAGAGAAATAGTAAAGACTTATTTAGCAAAGTCCTCTTTATATTGAAGCCTATATAAATCGTAATACATCCCTTCCATAGATAATAATTCTTGGTGGGTACCTATTTCTTTAATATTACCTTTACTAAGAACTATGATTTTGTCTGCATGTTGAATAGTAGATAATCTATGGGCAACAGCAATACTGGTTCTGCCTTTAATTAATTTTTCAAGAGCATCTTGAATTAATAGTTCTGTCTCTGTATCTATACTTGATGTAGCCTCATCTAATATTAATATACTTGGATTGTAGGCTAAAGTTCTAGCAAAGGAGAGAAGCTGTCTTTCGCCAGAAGATAAAGTTGAACCTCTTTCCATTACAGGTTCCTTATATTTAAGAGGTAGTTTATTTATAAAATAATCTGCATTAACATACTTAGCCACCTCTATAATTTTGTCATCAGAGATTTCAGTATTGTTTAATCTAATATTATCTTCTATGGTTCCAGTAAATAGAAAAACATCTTGTAATACTACACCTATTTTTTGTCGTAATTCATATTTATTATATTCTTTTATATTAATATCGTCTATTAATATTTCCCCTTTTTGTATATCATAAAATCTAGTAATTAAGTTCATAATAGAGGACTTACCAGCTCCTGTTGCTCCAACAAATGCAATAGTTTCACCAGGGTTTATTATGAAACTAATATCTTTTAATACCCAATTATCAGATTCGTAGGCAAACCAAACATTTCTAAACTCAATCTTACCTTTTATATTGTCAATACTCATAGGGTTATTAGGATTTTCTACAATATCTGTATTATCTAATATATGAAAAATTCGCTCACTTGAAGCCATGGCAGATTGAAGTATATTATATTTTTCAGTCAAATCAAGTATTGGTTGAAAGAACCTTTGTAGATACTCTATAAAGGCATATAATACCCCAAATTCTATTGAATTTGAAATAACTTTATCACCACCATAATATATAATAAAAGCTATACCTAGTGAACGAATAACTTCTATGGAAGGTCTAAATATGGCAAAAAGAGTAATTTCTTTTTTTGCTGTTTTCAAATAATCTTGATTGATTTTATCAAACTGATTTGAGATTTTGTTTTCTTTCTTAAATATATGGATTATCCTCATTCCAGTTAGATTTTCGTTTAAAGTAGAATTAATTTTAGATAATTGTACTCTTGCCAGTCTATACACTACTCTGATTTTCTTTCTAAAGATAATAGATGCCACAATGATTAAAGGAACTAAGGCAAAAGAAATTAAAGCCAAAGTTAAATTCATTTTAATCATAATAAAGATAATACCTATAAGGACAAATATATCCTTAAATAAGTTGACTAAAACAGATGTATACATTTCATTTAAAGTTTCAGTATCATTTGTAACTCTAGTTACTAGTCTTCCAATAGGATTCTTATCAAAAAATGATATAGAAAGACTTTGAATATGAGCAAATATCTCTTGTCTTATATTGAAAATAATCTTTTGTGAAGTATAATTTAAAATCAATACTTGAAGATAATTTAAAACAAAAGCAAGTACAATAGAAACCAAGAAAATAAGAGCTATTTTGTTTATGCCTTTAATATCTGGATTTCTAAAATTTATATATGAATCATTATCTAAGAGAATTCTATTTTCCACTGATTTATCTTCATAATCACCAAGGTAATAGTCTCCATTTTCTTTTACTATATTTACAATAGGATAATCTTCTAACTGTAAATTATCTACTGTGTTTATGGAATTAACTTTTACATATTTTTTATTATTAAATATTATTCCTTCATATGTAGAATCAATTTCCATTTCATACATAGGTTTTGTATAACCTGATAAATAGTCATCTATAGTTACTTTAAGTAAATAAGGTTTTATAAGTTCTAAACCTGTAATAGTAACCATCATAAGAATAGCTAGGAGCAAATATAAAGTATAGGGTTTAGCATATTGTAAAAGTCGTTTCATTAATTTACTATCATAGGATTTTCCTACTATTTCATCATCATATTCTCTACTCATTATTTTCCTCCTAATTATTAATTATTTTTTCTTCTAACAATTGGTTCTCATATAAGTTTTTATAGAAACCATTATTTAATAAAAGAGATTCATGAGTTCCTCTTTCGGCAATTTCACCATTGGACAATAAAATTATTTCATCACAGTCTTTAATAGTAGATATTCTATGACTAATTATAATAGTAGTTTTTGTATCCATTATAGTCTTTAAATTATTTAATATTTTTTCCTCAGTTTCGGTATCTACACTAGACAAACTATCATCTAATATAAGTACTGAAGGTTCTTTAATTAAAGCACGAGCTATGGAAGTTCTTTGTTTTTGACCACCAGACAATGTAACTCCCCTTTCGCCTAAAATAGTTTCAAATCCATTTTCAAACTCTATTATATTATTGTAAACCTCAGATAACTTAGCGGCATTTACAACTTTTTCGGAAGAAGTAGGTTTATCAAATGAAAAAGCAATATTTTCTGCTATAGTATTAGAAAACAAGAAATTATCTTGTGGCACATAGCCTATATTTTCCCTAAGAGATTTTAAAGACAGGTCTTTAATGTCTATATTATCGAAGAGTATATTACCATCTTGAGCATCGTAAAGTCTAAGAAGCAGACTTGCAATAGTTGACTTTCCACTTCCTGTTCTACCAATTATAGCTAGTGACTTTCCCTGTTCTATTGAAAAATTTATATTTTTTAAAGCATAGTTATCAGAATCAGGATATTTAAAGCTGACATTTTTAAATTGAACTTGTCCTTTTGGTTGTTCCAATTCAATAGTCTTTGGATTATTAACTATATCTGGGGTTTCTTCCAGAATAATGTTTATTCTGTCCATTGAGGCAGCTCCTCTTTGAAATATATTTATAACCCAACCTAATGCCATCATTGGCCATACTAATAGACCTAAGTATGAATTAAATGCAATAAAGTCGCCTAATGAGATTTTATTTAATATTACTTCTTTACCTCCATAAAAAATAATTAATAGAAAGCTAAGGGAGGATATAAACTCAATGAATGGATGGAAAGTCCCAGATATTTTAACCAAATCTAAATTCTTTTTTAAATTATCATTATTTACTTTTTCAAATTTACTTTGAATAAGATTTTCTTGTACAAAAGATTTTACTACTCGAACACCAGAGAAACTTTCTTGGGTAATGTCAGTAAGATCAGAAAAAGCCTCTTGAACTATTTTAAAACGTTTATGAATAATCTTACCAAATTTACTTACTACAATAACGATAAATGGTAATGTAAATAATGCAATAAAAGTCAATCTAATATTTGTTGTTTTTACCATCATAATCAAAGTAAGTACTATCATAAACATAGAGTCTACAATCATTATAGTACCTTGACCAATGGCCATTCTAACAGCATTTACATCGTTTGTAGCATGAGCCATTAAATCTCCAGTCTTATGAGTGTTAAAGTAATTTGGAGATAAGGATAGTAAATGATCGAATATCTTTTTTCTTAAATAGTATTCGAGTTCTCTGGAAGTGCCTAAAATATATATTCTCCAAAAAAAACGTCCAACAGCAATTGCTATTCCAGTTAATAAAATTAAAAACACATACTTTAATATAGCCTTATTATTTAAGGCATTGTTTTGAAAATCGTTCGTTAGCCACCTAAAGATTTGAGGAACTATTAGTTGTATAGAGTCTATTATTAAAAGCCATATTACTCCAATTAAATAGTTCCATTTTTGTTTTGAGAAAAAATCCTTCAAAGTAAAAAAAGTTGACAAGTTGTAATACCCCCTTATTATAATAGTTTTTTAAATTTAGATACTCGAAGTAATTTCTTAATATATATTATAAAGGAAATCTGGATAAAATGAATGAATATTTGAAAATTTTATTATAATAAGTATAAAATACTTAGGAATAAGAGACAATTAAATAGAGATTATTAAATAAAATTAGGAGGTATATTATGGAATTAACTACAAAAGAAATTTTAAAGAAGATGATATTGGATTCACAGGAAATGGTTAGAGATTATGAAACCCATTCTAAGAAGGTAAACGATAGTGAAGTAGCTGATATATTTAAAAAATTTGCTGAAGAATGTGGTTATCAAGCAGCAGAATTACAAAAAGTATTGAAAGAAAAATTTTAAATTCAAAAATCTAAAGTATATTGATTATAACTCCCATTTTGGGGTAGAAATGACAAATAAAATAGATACAATATAACAAAGGGGAGATAAAAATGTTAAACAAATTTATTGAAGAAAAGAAAAAAAGAATTGAAAAAGAAAAAAAAATGGAAACTGCTAAAAACCTTGCCGTTGGAACAGCCATAGGTACAGCAGTTGGTGCTGCAGCTGGTTTATTATTAGCTCCTAAATCTGGAAAGGAAACAAGAAAAGATATAGGTGATAAAACTAAGGAAGTAGCAGAAAATATAAAAACTACAGTAAATGACCAAATGGAAGCAACAAAGGATTTTGGAGAAAAAATAAAATCAGAAATTAAAAATGTTTATGATGATATTAAAGAAAAGGCAAATGAAGCAAAGGAAGATATTATAGAAGAAGTGGAAGATATGGATATTATAGAAGAAGTCGTGGAAGATATGGATATTATAGAAGAAGTCGTAGAAGATGATCAAATAGAAAAAGATGAGAGAGAAATTGAGTAAGGGGGCATAGATAATGAATGCTACCCTTACTGTTCAAGATTTATTTAAACTAATACTTTTTTTATTAGGTATAGGTGCTTTAACTTATTTAATTTTAATTTTTAAAAATTTAAATAAGATAATATCTAAAGCTGATACTATAATGGAATCAAATATAAAAGAAATTGACGATATACTTAAACAATTGCCTATTATAAGTGAAAACATACAATCTATTACAACAAATATGGACAATGTTTTAGAAGAATTAACTCCAGAGATAGATAGTACAGTCTGTAATATAAATAAGATAACAAAAAATGTAGGTTCAATTACTGATTCTATTGAAAATACAACGCATAAAGCTTATGAAACTTTTGATATAGTTACTGAAAGTATATCAGAAACAGCATTTTCTCTTCAAAACAATATAAAAAGTTTCGATAGCTATTTAAAATTAATTTTAGATGTAGTTGATAGTATAAAAAATATTATCAAAAAAAGATAAGAGTCTATTAGGCTTTTATCTTTTTTAATCCTATAATTAATACCATTAATAAATCAAATTTTTAAAATTCTTTCACAATTATTGGATTATTGGTATAATAGATATAATATTCATAGATAAATAAAATAGATATTAATTGCATATAAATATATAAATTACTATAAGATGAGAGGCTGAGTTTTATGAAAAAAGTTAAGGTAATATTTAATCCATCTTCAGGAAGACAATCTACAGAAAGAAAACTAGATCGTTTATGTAAATTGTTATTAGATGATGGATATTTAGTAAATAAATTCATTACTAAAAAAAAAGATGACGCTATGTTAGAGACAATTAAAGCTTGCAAAGAAGATTGGGATATTATAATTGTCAGTGGAGGGGATGGAACTGTAAATGAGGTAGCTAAGGGAATAGCTAAAAGTGAGAGAAAAATACCAGTAGCTATTTTATCATCTGGCACAGTAAACGATTTTGCTAATTATATGGAGATTCCTAAGAATATCAATGAGTTTTATGAAATGATAAAAAGAGAAAAGTTTATAGATGTGGATTTGGGTAAAGTAAATGACGAATATTTTGTAAACGTAGCAGCTGGAGGTATTTTATCAAATGTAGGTTATCAAGTATTGCCTGAAACTAAAATGGTCTTAGGTAGGTTAGCATATTATATAGAAGGATTGAGAGAAATAACTCTTCAAAATTTGGAATCCATAAACTTAAATATAGAAAGTGAAGAATATTCTTTAAATGATGAGGTATTATTGTTTATTGTATCCAATAGTTCTTCCATAGGTGGATTTAAAAAATTAGCTCCAGAAGCAGATGTTCTTGATGGGCTATTAGATGTAGTAATTATAAAGAAATCTGGAGTTCAAGATTTGGCAAATATTTTTATTAACATATTTAGTGGAGGGCATGTCAATCATCCAAATGTATTGTATTTTAAGTCAAAGAAGGTAGAGCTAAAGACGAACCGAGATGTACCTATTGATTTAGATGGTGAATATGGAGGAAAACTTCCGGCTACTTTTGAAGTCGTACCTAATGCCTTTAGAATTATTATATAATGATTTTAAGGGAAAATGAAGGAGGAGGTTCAAATGAACAAAAATGAAAGCTATGAAAATGTATCCAATATAGAAAGATATTTGAGAAAAATAGACTATATTATAAGAAAAAAAGGTAGAGCAATATTAGCCGACTTTAATATTACTGTACCTCAATTTTCGGCTTTACAGATATTAATAAATCAAGGAAATATGACCATAGGAGAGTTAAGTCAACATATGGCATTAGCTTGCAGCACTATTACAGACCTGGTAGATAGGATGGAAAAAGCAGACCTAGTAGTTAGAAAAAAACATGATAAAGATAAGAGAGTAGTAATAGTAGAGGCATTGCCTAAGGGATATGATATTTTGGAAAAGGTAATGAGTAAAAGAATTGAATTTTTATCAGGTAAACTAAGTGATTTTGAAGATGATGCTAAAAGTAGGCTAGATTTAGGATTAAAAGCTTTATATGAAGCAATGAAAGATGAAACCCAAGACTAGATACTAAAAAGAGGGGATATTAATGAGGATTATAGATAATAGATATAAAATTGAAGAAAGTTTAAATGATACCTTTTATTATGAATCATATAAGGTAATTGATTTATGGGAAGGTGATAAAATACAGTTGATGAAACTTTATAATCACAATATCCAAAATCAAGTAATTGATTACTTTTCGGACAACTTCATTCATCTATCTAATATTCGTCATGAATATTTATTATCCTCAGAATCATTTAATTTAGTAAAGACAATAGACACTAAAAAAACAAACATGCTATTATACTATTCAATAGTAGAATATGTTCAGGGGTCTAGACTAAGCAGAATAAAAGACAAGTTGAATTTTCATGAAAGATTAAAGATTATACTTGATATTATGGTGGTAATTGATTTTTTGCATTTTAGAGGATTTATATATAAATTATTAAATCCTTTAGCAATATTTATAACAGAAGATAAAACTATGAAACTTATGGATTTGCCTACAAACCTTGAAAATAGATATAGTTCTAATTATGATGATTTGTCAAGATATTTTATATTACCAGAAACCTTAATAGATAAAGAACAAGATGATAAAAATACAGATTATTTTTCAATAGGAGTATTGATTAAATATTTGTTTTTAAAAGATTTTACTGTTGATGATACAGACAGTTTTATATACAGTGATTTTTTAATAACTGAAGAACAAAAGGAAGTATTAAATAGTATTATAAAACAGCTTACTAAGCGAGACTTTATCAACAAAGAATTGAATTTAATGGAGATTGTAGATAGAGTAGTGATTGCTTTTAATCTTGACTATTCCTATGATTTAGTAAAGGATAGAAATGTCTTACATTTTAACAATAAGATCATAGGAAGAAAAAACGAAATTAGAAGATTTATGTCACTAGATGATAATATTGCAAGAGGAACAAATGATTTAAGGGGATTGGTTTTAAATGGTGATTTAGGAGTTGGAAAAACAAGATTTCTAAGGGAAATATCTTTTAAACTTAAAATGAAAGGTAGAGACGTATATTTTGTTGAGATACACGATGACCAAAGTAATCATTTGTTAGACATGGCTAATATTTTGAAACAGTCAATAAAAGATACATCTCCGGAACTTATAAATAAGTACAGGTCTGAACTTTCTAAAATATTACCAGAATTAAGACTAAATATAGATGAGGAAATAGATACAGACTTGAGTCAAAGGATAGAAAGGTTTAGATTATACAATAGAATTGCTAATTATTTCACAGAACTATCTAAAGACAAAATTATATATATTATTGTTGATGATATTCAAAAATGTAACACTACTTTTATAATGATTCTAGATTATTTAATCCAAAATACAACAAGTAATAATTTGTTTTTTGTTTTTTCCTATGATAAAAATGACGAAAATATCCATCCTTTAGTGAAGGAAAAAATAGAGCAATGGGAAAAGGAAGTATATATACAGTTTATGAATTCACATAAATTAAATCTAGAAGAAATAGGAGAATTAGTTAAAAGTATATTGGGAATATCCTATGTTCCTTATAGTTTGGCTTCTGTTTTATTTAGAGAAAGTAAGGGGAATCCAAGACGAATTGAATATATAATTAAACATTTATTCAACACTGGAGAATTATACATGAAAACTTCAGGAAGATGGTACCTAAAGGTTGATGATTACGATGACTTATCTATTCAACCAAATGTAGAAGATGACTTTTCAAAGCAATTGAATATAATTAAAGAAAATTATTTTAAAGAGAATTATTTTGATATATTCAAAGTAATGTCAATATTTAGCGATAAACTACATAAAAGAATATTACTTGAGATGTTGGAAATAGAACAACACAATATAGAAGATGCCTTAAATGAATTAATAAATTTAAAACTAATAGATGAAAAAGTAGCAGACTGGGGATACAGTTATAATATAAATGGTAGTGAACTAAAAAGGCTAATTTACAATCAAATATCTGAAGAAGAAAAAACAGCCTTACATACAAAGGCAGCTAAAGTCATTCAAGATTTAGATGATGGACTTATATTAGAAGAATTAATATATCATTTAATTAAATCTAATCAAAATAAAAAGGCTTTAGATATAGTTTTTAATGAGATAGAAAAACTTGAAAACAAGTATGGAAGTCAAGCTAAGTTTTTGTTGCAACAGGCATATAATATAGTTAAAGATAATGATAGCGAAGAAAAGCTTGAAGTTTTAGAGGGATTAGTTAATATATATTATTTAAAAGATGAAACAGATAAAGGAAAAGCATATTTAGAAGAGTATCAAAAAACTGCAAAGCTATTAAAAAACTTTGACCATATAATCAAAAGTAAATTTGTAATTATAGATATTAATTTTAGAAAAGGTGAAAAGGAAAAGGCTTTACAAGAAGTAGAAGTCATAGAAAAGATTTCCAAAGAAAATAATATCGTTGAGGGGAAAATAATGGTATTGGCCACTAAGGCAAGATTTGGAATATCTAATGGTGAATTAAAAGAGTCAGAAAGATATTTAAACGAAGGAATAAAACTATCTCAAAATAATGGAAATATAAATTGTTTAGGGATTCTTTACAATAGGCTGGGACTCATAAAACATTTAAGTGGAAACACAAAAGAGGCAATAAAGGACTATAAAAAAAGTATTTTTTATTATGAAGCCATAGGGAACTTTATGGATGTTACCAGACCTATTAATAATATCGGAATCATCTATGCAGATTATTATGCAAACAATCAAAAAGCTATGGAATATTATAAGAAGGGTTTAACCATAGCAAAAAGTACTGGTCTACAAGAGGTGGAAACTGTTTTCTTAAATAATATAGCTGAGTTGTATATAATGGATTATAAGTTTGATGATGCTTTAAGATATATGGAAGAATCAAAGCAAGGCAGTTTAGAACTTCAGGATTTTAGAATGACTATTTTAGTTCATATTAATTTAGGAACTATATATCTTGCAACATCGGAATATACAAAAGCATATGGATGTTATCTATATTTAAAAGAAGTATTTGAATCAAAGGAAATATTTGATTTTGAAATAAATGTACAATATCATGAGTTTTTAGGAGAATTCTATGGTTGTTTCGGACAATGGGAGAAGGCAATAGAATCATATAATGTTGCTTTGAAATTATCTCATGAAGTTAATGCACGAGATTACCTAAGAAGTAAATTAATGATTATTTGTTTTACATTTTTAAAGGAATCTACTTTAAATATAGAAGAAGTTGAAGAATTGAGAAATTCCTATAGAAATACAGAATTTATTCAAGATAGAAGAAAAGCACTTTTATATTTATCTATTATTTGTCTTTTAAATCAGGATAGAAAATATGCTCTCAATTTAATAGAAGAAGATACAGATTTAGTGGAATTAGTAGATATAGATTTTTTACACAAAATAAGAGAAATAATATTATATGCCTTAGACCTTTCAGATTCTTCCATCGAAAATTTAATTTTCATGGAAGAGGAAACTGATGATGGAACTTTTTCTTTGACCTTGTATCTTAATACTTTAATAGGATTTGTATTTTATTCTAGAAATAAATATAAAGAAGCTATTAAATATCTACTGGATTCCTTAGATAGAATTTATCGATTGACTTTAAAGATACCAGATTCACAATTGAAATTTAGCTATATTAAAAGTAAAAAAGGGGATTTAATAAAGGAAAAAATAGTAACCTGCATAAAAAATGAATATAATCGTGAAGTAAATTATCCATTACTAGAGGAAGTAAATGAAAAAGATTTAAATTACTTTTTTGATATTACTTCTATGATTGATGTAATAGGTAGTGAAGAGTTTGTAAAAATAACTAAACTGGATTATTTGGATAATGTTTTGGATATCAATACTACAGAAGAATTAATATCTAGATTTACTGATGATTTCAAACATAATTTAGATATAATACTTAACTATTTAGGAAAGGAAACCTTTGCTAAAAAAGGTTATATTCTAGGTTATGATGATAAAGAAAAGGATTATATAGTGTATTCGTCATTAGATGATAAAAGCGATTATAAAATTAATAAAGACATCCTATCTTTAACTGATAAACATAAAATGGGAATTTTAATAAATAGTAATTTCCAAACTGTATATAATCAGAATTATAAGGAGTTTTTATCTAATGATAAAAAAGGGATAATATGTGTTCCCATATTTAAATCTAATGAATCAGTTAATAGAAAGATAGAAAGAAGAAAGATTATATACGAGGAAAGCCGTAGCCAAGGTTATATTTACTTAGAAACTGATAAGGTATTTAACAGATTTGACATTCAAAGATTGGAATTAGTTAAAAATCTTTCTAGTTTAGCATTTATTAATTTAGAAAATAATAAGTTGAAGTTAATGGCTATTCAGGATAAACTTACTGGAGTATTTACTAGAAAGTATTATGAAGGAAAACTAGTAGAACTTATTAATCACGCTAAGTCCACAAATGGAAATTTTTCGATTTTACTGTTAGATATTGATAAGTTTAAGAATATCAACGATACTTATGGACATAGAAAAGGAGACCAAATTCTTGCTTTAATAGGTGAAGTCTTAAAATCAACAGTAAGAACCTCTGATATAGTGGCAAGATATGGTGGAGAAGAGTTTATTATACTTATTAAAAATACTAAAGAATATGAAGCTAAGAAGATTGCAGAAAAAATACGTAAAAATGTTGAGAATTTTAAAATTAAGGGAATAGAACATTCAATTACCATAAGTATAGGAATATCTCTTTATCCACATCATAGTCAATTTAAAGAGGAGCTAGTTGAAAAAGCAGATCAAGCTTTATATCATGCTAAAGAAACAGGAAGAAACAAATCTGTTATATGGAATCCTCAGATGGACAATACAATAAATAGAGTTGATAAATTAGCAGGTATTTTAACAGGGAATACTGAAGATGATAATAGAAATATATTGGCTCTTATTAATACTCTTGAATTAATAAAAGAAAATCAAAGTATTGAAAAAAAGACTTTCAAATTTTTAGGAAGAGTGTTAGAAACTCTAGATGCAGAGTGGGGTTCCATAATATTTATTGATGATGGAGATATTAAAAGAACCTTGAGCCGAGCTAGATTTAATGATAGCTGGATAGAAAACATACAGATAAATCATAGAATCATCGATAGAATATTATATACTCAAAAAGGTGAATTTTTAATAGATTGGGATAATATTGACAATATTGATTCTTTAACAGGACTGCCGAACTGGCAATCTGTTATAATTTTACCACTAATAAATAATGGGCAAGTAAAGGGAATTTTATATATTTCCACTGCTATTAAAAATAAAGAGTTTGACTTTGATGATTTTAATTTATCTAAAAACTTTGGTAATATATTTTCTGCAATAATATAAAATATGTTTACTATTTTGTATTATATTATGTTATAATTGATTTAAGTTTTGAAATTTCCAATATTTAAAGTAGGGGAGATTATGCTTAATAGACAATTTATTTTAAGAGAATTAAATTTAAAGAAAACCACAGAAATTATCTGTGGTTTTTTTATGCACTTTATCTAAGTAATGAAATATAATGATGAACTTGAATGGAGGTTGTAACATGGAAAAAATATTTATAGACGGTAATAGTCTAACTCTAGAGGAATTTGTGGAAGTTGCAAGAATGGGTAAAGAAGTAGAATTATCTAAGGAAGCGATTTTAAAGGTGGAAAAAGCCAGAGCTTTGGTAGACAAATTTGTAGATGAAAATAAAGTAGTATATGGTATAACTACTGGATTTGGAAAGTTCAGTGATGTTGTAATCACTGGAGAGGAAACAAAAACACTACAAAGAAATCTGATTATAAGCCATGCTTGTGGAGTAGGCAATCCCTTAGAGGAGGAAGTAGTTAGGGGAATTATGTTACTTAGAGCTAATGCCTTATCTAAAGGTTTCTCAGGTATAAGACTATCTACATTAAACACATTAGTAGAAATGTTAAACAAAAAGGTCCATCCTATTATTCCAGAAAAAGGTTCCCTTGGAGCTAGTGGAGATTTAGCACCGCTTTCCCATATGGTATTAGTTATGATAGGTGAAGGTGAAGCTATATATGAAGGAAAAAGAATGTCTGGTAAAGAGGCAATGGCAAAGGCGAATATTCAAACAGTTGAATTGACATCAAAGGAAGGGTTGGCTTTAATCAATGGAACTCAAGTAATGACTTCTATTGGTGCATTAACAATACATGATTCTATAGTTTTAAGCAAAACAGCTGATATTGCTGCATCATTAACTATGGAAGCCCTAAATGGAATAACTGATGCTTTTGATCCTAGAGTTCATAGTGTAAGAGCCCATGAAGGACAAATAAATACAGCTAAGAATATATTATCCATATTAGAAAATAGCTCCATGACTACAAGACAGGGCGAAGTTAGAGTACAAGATGCTTATTCATTAAGATGTTTGCCTCAAATCCATGGAGGAAGTAAAGATTGTTTCAAATATGTAAAAGAAAAAATTGAAATAGAAATGAATTCAGCAACAGATAATCCTTTAATATTTGTAGATGAAGAAGAAGTCATTTCAGGTGGAAACTTCCATGGTCAACCAATGGCTTTAAGTTTCGATTTCTTAGGAATCGGTTTATCTGAACTGGCAAATATATCTGAAAGAAGACTTGAAAGATTAGTAAATCCATCTTTAAGTAATGGATTACCTGCATTTTTAGTTAAAAAGGGAGGACTTAATTCAGGATTTATGATAGTACAATATTCAGCAGCGTCTTTAGTATCAGAAAATAAAGTATTAGCTCATCCTGCCAGTGTAGACTCCATACCATCTTCTGCTAATCAAGAAGACCATGTGTCCATGGGAACAATTGCAGCAAGAAAAGCTAGGGAAATACTAGGAAATGCTAGAAAAGTTCTTGCTATGGAAATACTAGCAGCTTGCCAAGCAATAGATTTAAGAGATAATAAAGGATTAGGAAAAGGAAGCAATATAGTTTATAATATAATAAGGGAAGATATTCCATTTATGGAAGATGATAGAGTTATGTACTCTGATATTAATAAATCAGAAGATATATTAAAAACTGGAAAAATAGTTAATGAAGTTGAAAAAGAAATTGGAAGATTATTATAGGAGGGATAGTTAATGATTAATAATTTAGGGATTTCTCAAGCTATGACTATTAAATTAGGAAATGAATTACCACCAGAGCCAAAGTTTCAAGAAAATATAAGAAGAGCTCCTAAGAGAGAGTTAAATTTAACTCAAAGAGAGATAGAAATTGCTCTTAAAAATGCTTTAAGGTATGTACCAGAGGAATTACATGAAAAATTAGCACCAGAATTTTTAGACGAGTTATTGACTCATGGTAGAATATATGGATATAGATATAGGCCAGAAGGAAATATTAAAGGAAAATCACTAGATGAGTATAAGGGAAAATGCATAGAAGGTAAGGCGTTTCAAGTAATGATAGATAATAATCTTGACTTTGATGTAGCATTATATCCTTATGAATTAGTCACTTATGGGGAAACTGGTCAAGTATGCCAAAACTGGATGCAATATAGTCTGATTAAGAAATATTTAGAAGAATTAACTGATGAACAGACTTTAGTAATTGCTTCAGGACACCCAGTAGGTTTATTTAAATCTTCTGTTACAAGTCCTAGAGCGATTATAACAAACGCACTTATGATAGGTGCTTTTGATGATCAAGAACATTGGATAAAGGCTCAGGCAATGGGAGTTGCAAACTATGGACAAATGACAGCAGGTGGCTGGATGTATATAGGACCTCAAGGTATTGTTCATGGAACATATAATACAATTTTAAATGCAGGTAGAATGAAACTAGGAGTTAAAGAAGATGGTGATTTAGCAGGTCATCTATTTGTAAGTTCTGGTTTAGGTGGAATGAGTGGAGCACAGGGTAAAGCTACTAAAATTGCTAAAGGTGTAGGAATCATAGCGGAAGTAGATTATTCAAGAATAAAAACTAGATTAGATCAGGGTTGGATAGATAAATCCTTTGATGATTTAAAAGAATTATTTGCATATGCTCATGAGTTCATGGAGAAAAAAGAACCAGTGGCAATTGCATACCATGGTAATATTATAGATTTATTGGAATATGCAGTAAACAATAATGTTCATATAGAATTATTATCAGATCAGACTTCATGCCATGCTCCTTATGATGGGGGATATTGTCCACATGGTATTACTTTTGAAGAAAGAACAGAGATGTTAGAAAAAGATAAAAAAGGATTTATAAAATTAGTAAATGAATCCTTAATCTATCATTTTGAATTAATTAAAAAACTAGTGGAAAAAGGAACTTATTTCTTTGATTATGGAAATAGTTTCATGAAAGCTATTTATGATGCTGGTGCAAAGGATATTTCTAAAAATGGAATAGATGAATCAGAAGGATTTATATTCCCTTCCTATGTAGAAGATATAATGGGACCTATGTTATTTGATTATGGATATGGACCTTTTAGATGGGTTTGTTTAAGTGGCGAACATGAAGATTTAATTAAAACAGATAAAGCTGCTATGGATATAATAGACCCTAATAGAAGAGGTCAAGACAGAGATAATTATATATGGATAAGAGATGCAGAAGCCAATGGACTTGTAGTAGGTACTCAAGCTAGAATTTTATATCAAGATGCTTTAGGAAGAACGGAAATTGCATTGAAATTTAATGAAATGGTTAGAAATAAAGAGGTAGGGCCTATAATGTTAGGTAGAGACCACCATGATACAGGAGGTACAGACTCTCCATTTAGAGAAACTG
Source organism: Tissierella pigra (assembly GCF_009695605.1). Lineage (GTDB taxonomy): Bacteria > Bacillota > Clostridia > Tissierellales > Tissierellaceae > Tissierella > Tissierella pigra. The sequence continues at coordinate 7,441 of NZ_VUNQ01000056.1, read as the reverse complement.
CTAATATCAAAGATGGAAGTAATATTATGGCAGATATGGCTACTCAATGTTTTGCAGGAAATGCAGCAAGGGGAATGAGCCTTATAGCACTTCACAATGGTGGAGGAGTAGGAATCGGAAAGTCTATAAATGGTGGATTTGGAATGGTGTTAGATGGTTCAGAAAGAGTAGATAATATCCTTAAAACTTCAATGCCTTGGGATGTAATGGGTGGAGTAGCAAGAAGAGCTTGGGCTAGAAATGAAAACTCTATTTCAACTTGTGTAGAGTATAATAATAAATTCAAGGATACAGACCATATAACAATACCATATGTAGCAGATGATAAATTAGTTAAAGAATTAGTTGAAAATAAATTAAATAAATAATAATAGGGGGAATATAAATGGCTAGGATAATTCAATGTGTGCCAAACTTTAGTGAAGGACAAAATAAAGAGATTATTGAAAAGATAGTTGAAGAAATAAGGGTTGTAGAAGAAGTAAAGTTACTGGACTATTCTATGGATAAAGACCACAATCGTACAGTAGTTACATTTATAGGTGAACCCGAAAAGGTAATAGAAGCTGCTTTTAATGCTTGTAAAGTAGCATCAGAATTAATTGATATGAAAAATCATAAGGGAGAGCATCCAAGAATGGGTGCAACTGATGTTATACCACTAATTCCAATATCAGATGTAACTATGGAGGAAGCAGTAGAATTATCAAAGAGATTAGGGAAAAGAATTGGAGAAGAACTTAATATATCTGTATTTTTATATGAAAAATCTGCAAGTTCAATAGATAGAGAAAATCTAGCTGATGTAAGACGTGGACAATATGAAGGTATGGAAGCTAAGTTGAAAGAAGATAATTGGACTCCTGATTTTGGACCTGTTGAATTAAATAGAGAGGCTGGAGTTACAGCAGTTGGAGCTAGAATGCCTTTAGTGGCATTTAATGTAAACTTAGGTACAAATGATGTTAGTATTGCTAAAAATATCGCTAAATCCATTAGATCAAGTGGTGGTGGGTTTAAATATTGTAAGGCTTTAGGGATAGAAATTAAGGAAAGAAACATAGTTCAAGTAACCATGAATATGGTAGACTATACAAAGACACCATTATTTAGAGTATTTGATGTTATAGAAAGAGAAGCTAAAAGATATGGTGTAAATGTCATAGGTAGTGAGATAATAGGATTAGTTCCTATGGCAGCAATGGTTGATGTGGCAGACTATTATTTAAGAGTAGAAAACTTTGATCATAGTCAAATTTTAGAAAAAAGAATGATGGAATAGGTGATAAAATGAAAGCCACTTTAATTATCAAAAATATAGATAATTTAATAACCTTAAAAGGTGAGAATAAAGCTAGAGTTAAGGAAGAATTAAAAGATATTGGATTGATTAAAAATGGTATAATAGCTTTAAATAAAGATAAAATATTATATGTAGGAGAAGGAGAATTGCCATCTGATATTACTTTAGATGAAAGTACTATTATTCTAGATGGAACTGGGAAAACCGTAACCCCAGGATTAGTAGATTCCCATACTCATTTGGTACATGGTGGTTCTAGGGAAAATGAATTGGCAATGAAGCTAAAGGGTATACCTTATTTAGATATACTTGCAGCAGGTGGAGGAATTCATTCTACAGTAAAAGCAACTAAAAATGCAAGTTTTGAGGAGTTGTATAATCAAGCAAAGAAAAGTTTAAATACTATGTTATCCTTTGGAGTAACTACAGTTGAAGCAAAAAGTGGATATGGTATAGACGACTTTGAAACTGAAATAAAACAATTAGAAGTAGCTAAACATTTAAATGAGGATCATCCAGTAGATATTATATCTACGTTTATGGGTGCTCATGCTATACCTAATGCCTATAAAGATAATTCTGATGAATTTGTAGATATTATTATAAATGATATGATTCCTAAAGTAGCCCAAAAAAAATTGGCTAAATTCTGCGATGTATTTTGTGAAGAAGGAGTATTTACCATAGAGCAATCTAAGAAGATTTTACTTGCAGCTAGAGAATATGGAATGGGTCTTAAACTTCATGCTGATGAAATAAAACCATTAGGTGGAGCTGAATTGGCTGCTGAAATAGGATGTATTTCTGCAGATCATTTAATAGCAGCCAGTGATAATGGAATTAAGGAAATGGCTAAGAATGGTGTAATAGCTAACTTATTACCAGGAACTAGCTTTAACCTACAAACTGGTAACTTTGCTAAAGCGAGGAAAATGATAGAAGAAGGTGTACCTGTATCGTTATCTACTGACTATAATCCAGGGAGCTGTCCAACGGAAAACATACAGCTGATTATGAGTTTTGGAGCATTGATTATGAAATTGACTCCAGAAGAAATAATTACATCAGTAACAATAAATGGTGCGGCCTCATTAGGTTTAGAAGAAAAAATAGGAAGTTTGGAATCAGGCAAACAAGGGGATTTAGTAATCTTTGATTCTCCGAATTTAGAATATATATTATATCATTTTGGTATAAACCATGTAGACAAAGTAGTTAAGAAAGGTGAAATAGTATATACTAAAGAAAAATAAAAGTTTAAAGAATACTTTTAATTAAATAAATTAACTTTTAGCTTGTTAGAAATACTATCAAGCTAAAAGTTTTTTCATTATGAAAGGAAGAAAGCTAAATGTTTGGAGAACTTATTAGAGCTTTTTTATTAATTTTTGCCGCTGAAATGGGAGATAAAACTCAGATAATAGCTATGACATTTGCGACTCAATACAAAGTAAAAGAAGTAATATTTGGAGTTATACTAGGAGTTATTTTTAACCATGGTATTGCAATATTATTAGGTAGATTTATTTCTACAGTTGTTCCTATGAATTTAATTCAAATAGTTGCAGGAATTATGTTCGTTGTATTTGGAGTAATGGCCTTAAAAGATGAAGATATAGATGAAACCAATGACAAGAAATCATTTAGCCCTATTATAACAGTAGCCATAGCTTTTTTTGTTGGAGAGTTAGGTGATAAAACCCAATTAACTGCAATGACTTTGTCTATAGAAGCAAGTTATCCAATATTTATACTAGTAGGTACGACTTTAGGGATGGTTGCTACTTCTGGATTTGGAATATTTATAGGATCCAAAATTGGGGAAAAAATACCTGAGATAGCCATTAAAGTTGCCTCATCTATAGTATTTATATTTTTTGGAAGTTTAAAATTATTCAATACAATTCCAAAGGACTATATAAATATCACTAATATTATATTATACTTATTAATAATAGCAATAATTGAAATTATTTTAATGAAAAAATTGATTAATAATAGACGAGGAAAAGAGAAATCTCCTATGATTGATGTAGCTTCTAAGTTATATAATCAAACAAAGGTTATAAATGAAACTATAGAAAGCATATGTTTAGGGGAAGGAAAGTGTGGGAAATGTATTGGCTCTAACTGTTTAATAGGATATACTAGATTTATAATTAAAGAGGCAAGAAAAAATGGAAATTATTATTCAGATGCTTATATTAATCTAGATTTTTTGATAAAAAAGGAATATGATAATAATAAAGTTTTAGAAGCTTTAAGTATTATAATGGTAGACTCAGTAAATAACAGTTGGAATACAGATGAAAATTTTGTAATCAATAAGGTTAGGAATTCATTAGAAGTAATCATTTTTGGACAAATTATAGGTCATAAATCTGACATCAATACTTATTTTAAAGAAGCTAAACTACTAAACAAAGAGTATGGAACATTGTTAGAAAAGAAGGTTTATACAAAATTACACAATTAATACTTCGTCTTAATTGTGAGAATAATTTATAAAACAAGGAGGTAAATATCATGGCTGAAAATCAATATGTGGTTTTTAAATTAGGAAAAGGAGAGTTTGGTATTGATATAATGAATGTAAAGGAAATCAGTGTTTATGAAGAATCTATTTCTCTTCCTAATACACCATCATTTATTGAAGGTGTTGTAAACTATAGAGGAAATGTTATACCTATTATCAACCTAAAAAAGAGATTATTATTAGGAGAATTTGAAGTAACAAAAGATACTAGAATTATTGTAATTAATTTAGATGATAGAGAAATTGGATTTATAGTAGATGAGGCATCTCAGACTTTAAGGTTAGATGAAGAACAAATAGACCCTGCTCCAGCGTTCATTACTGGGATTGATAAAAAGTATATAACAGGTGTAGGAAAGCTAGATGAAAAAAGACTACTGATCTTAATTGATCTTAATAAAATTTTAACTGAAAATGAAATAGAAGAGATACAAAATTTAGAGGTTTAAAAATTATGAAGTCGGATTCAATAGGGATTAGAAGGTTAAATGAAATACTAGAAACTACAATTAATTCTATAAAGGGAAGTAAAGATGAAATCTTTGAAATTGTAGATTATGCTAGAGCGGAATGTAAAAAGTTGGAAGATGAACTTAAAAACATTCAAGCGAAAATGATAGAAATCATTGAACAAGTAGAAAATTTGGAAGATCTAGATAAAAGGAGCAGAAGAAATTTATTAAATAAGAGTAAGAACTTTAATTTATTTAATGAAGATGAGATTAGAGAAGCTTATGATTTAGCCAATGCTATTAGGGTAGATCTTTTGTTGAAAAGAGGGGAGGAGAAAAATTTAATAGAGAAAAGAAAAGATTTGGAAGTACGTTTGAAAAATTCTTATGAAGTATATAAAAAGGCAGAAAATGTTAATAAACAAATATCTGTTGCTACAGAATATTTAATGGGAAATTCTAAGGATATTTCAGACACTCTTGATGAATTAAGTAAAAAGCATTATTTAGGAATAAAGATTATTGAAGCACAAGAAGAAGAAAGGCTTAAAGTAGCTAGAGACATCCATGACGGACCAGCCCAATCTTTAGCCCATGTCATAGTGAAAGCAGAGTTATGTGAAAAACTACTAAATATAGATCAAGAAAGGGCAAAAAATGAACTCAATAATTTAAAATGGATTATTAGATTAACTTTAAAGGATGTTAGAAGAATAATATATGATTTAAGGCCTATGTCCTTAGATGATTTAGGACTTATACCAACACTGGAAAGATACATATCTATTTTTCAAGAGGAAGCTGAAATTAAGGTTAACTTTAAGCCTTATGGAAAATTTGACGATTTAGAGTCTGCTGTTCAAGTGGCTATTTTTAGAATAATTCAAGAGGCTTTAAGTAATATTCGAAAACACTCCCAAGCACAGTCATCATCTATTATAATTGAGAAAACATTGAATAAAATTAACTTATTGATTATAGATGATGGTATTGGATTTAATCCAGAAAGTTACAAAGAAGGATGCAATTCAGTATCTAGTGGATTTGGATTAATGAATATAAAAGAAAGAGTTGAATTATTAAACGGGAAGTTCAACATAACATCTTCTTCAAATGTAGGTACTAAAATAAATTTATTTATACCTTTATACGAGGAGGAGTAAGTGATGAAGGATAAAACTATTAGTGTAATAATTGCAGATGATCATCAATTAATAAGAGAAGGAATAAAACAAATATTAGAGTTAGAAGGCAATATAAATGTGGTTGGACAGGCTTGTAATGGAGAAGAAGCTTTTAATATGGCTAAGGAATTAGAACCTGATATAATATTATTAGATATAAATATGCCTAAACTAAATGGTATAGAAACTTTAAAGAAAATTAAGGATATGGGAATAAAAACAAAGGTAGTCATTCTGACTATCCATGAAGATAAAGAGTATATATTAAAGACTTTAAAACTAGGGGCAGATGCCTATATGTTAAAAGATTTAAGTTCAGATAATTTAATTAGAGGTATTCAGGAAGTGGCTAAAGGGAAAAAATATATTCAATCCAGTGTGGCAGATTTAGTTAAAGAGTTTTCTAGTTACGAAGAATATCCTGATACTAATATTAATAAAATTAATTCATTGACCAAGAGAGAGTATGAGGTCCTTATATTAATAGCAGAAGGATTAAATAATAAAGATATTGCAGAGAATTTATATATAAGTGAGAAAACAGTGAAGAATCATGTATCTAATATTTTTAAAAAACTTGATATAAATGATAGAGTGCAAGCAGCAATATTTGCATATAAAAATAATATAAAGAAACTATAGAAAGAAAAAACATCAAAGCCATTAAAATTTCAGTGTCTTATGCAATGAAATTTTAATGGCTTAATTTAGTTCCAAGGGAAAAGTGACCACTACCCCTAATAATTGTTTTTAATCATTTTAACGTAGACGAATTTGCAAAATCTAAAATATGATTTTTGAAGGCTTCGCTTAGTGGTGAAAGTTGTCTGCTTTTATGAAAAGCAAAATAAAATTTCCTAGTAAAATCTAATCCATCAATATAAAACGCTTTATATTTGTTAAGAGATAAATCTGACTCTATAGCTTTTTCAGATAAGAAACTGACACCTATACCAAGAGATACTAATTCTTTGACTGTTTCAGTATCTTCCACATATGCAGCAATATTTAACTTATTCAAAGAGATATTAGATTGCTGTAATACATTTTCAACTAAATCCCTAGTGCCAGAGCCTTCTTCTCTAAATACTATATTTTCTTTCAGTAAAACCTCTTTATTAATAAATGAAAAGTTCTCATCTGGAAATTTAGGGGAATTAGGAGTAATTAAAATCAATCTATCTTCCATTAAATCAATATATCTAAGGTTGTTTGAAGAATGTTTGGCACCTAAAATACCAAAATCTGTTTCGCCATCTAATATTCCTTTTACCACCTTTCTGGAATCTTTATCTCCAATTGTAAAGGAAACATCAGGATAGGAATTTAAAAAGTTTTTGATAATCGTAGGAAGTAAATGTTTTCTAGGAACGGAGCTAGAAAATATGTGAAGATGTCCTTGTATCTTACCTTGATAGGAGGCCAAATCAAACTTTGCCATCTCACAGGAATTCAATATATTTACTGCATACTTATATAATAAGCCGCCTGCATCAGTAAGTGTTAACCTTTTGCCAAATCTATTTATCAGCAGTGTTCCAAGTTCTTTCTCTAAATTTTGAATATGATTAGTTACAGTAGGTTGTGTAATGAAAAGCTTTTCAGCTGCTTTTGAAAAGCTTTTTAGCTTTGCAACTTCTACGAAGGTTTCTAATTGTCTAAAATCCACTTGCATCACCTCTTATATATTATTGTTGTCTTTAACTATATTGTAGCAAATAATATATATAAATCTACATTTTTTTATTAGAAATATAAAAAACAGAATATAAGCTATAAACAATCAAATCAAAAAAGCCTAATAATAGAATAATAAGGGAAATTAATAAAAAATAAAAATTGATATGAGACAATACATTTGTGACAAGTAAATATGAAAAAAGGAAAGACCTCTGATATAATGTTGTTTACCATAACAAACAAAAATCGGAGGGATCTTTCCTTATGAAAACAATTATAACAGAAG
>NZ_VUNQ01000055.1 GCF_009695605.1 Tissierella pigra | reverse complement strand
TATTTAATCAAGGATCGCTATCGCTTTCCTCCTTGACAAAATAATTACTAGCAATTTAAGAAAACCACAGCATTATTCAGAGAAAATTTTTCAGAGGTCGTGTCACATATGTTTGACTTCTCTAGAAACTGTTAATATAAAAACCTATTTTCCTCTTGTAATTTGGATTAAAAAATGATAGACTATCATGGTCTATTTATATTGTGAGAGTGTTTCCTTGGAACCCACTTTAAAAAAATCAAGGGAGTGATAAAAATCATAAGATACAGTAGGATTTTAGAAAAAAATCCTAGAGAAATCGTACTTTTAAAATCGCGCCCATGTACATGGGCGCGATGTTTTTTTTGTGATTATATCCATGATAATTGCAAAGATGACACAAGCATAATACAGTTTAATAAAGAGATTCTCAAAGATATAACTGGAAATTTTAAAAAACTAGAGGTAATAAATTCAGCAAGTGTATTTGAATTACCTAAGGAATGCTTACAGGATATAAAAGACATAGTATATGGAAAGGATATAAAGGAACTTTATTTTGAAAGCCACTATATGTATAAAAATAGGCTTCAAGAGATAAGAGATTTTTTCCCAGACATAGATGTGAAATTTAAAAGTGGAATCGAAACTTTCCATAATGAATTCAGAAATAATTATCTTAAAAAAGGTGTGAACTTTAATAGTCCACAAGAAGTGGCTGCCCACTTTGACAGTATTTGTCTTCTTGTTGGAATAAAAGGTCAAACAAAGGGAATGGTATCTCAAGATATTGATTTACTTCTAAAATATTTTAAAAGAGGATGTATAAATATCTATATGGAAAATTCCACACCCGTAAAAGCTGATCTTGAGCTTATATCTTGGTTTAAAAAAGAGTATTCCTATTTAAAGGATATGGATAATATTGAAATTCTTTGGAATAATACAGACTTTGGAGTAGGTGAAAAAGATGAATACTAAAATGATTACAAGAGGTGCTGTAGTTGCTGCACTATATGCCATTTTAACTTTGACTTTACCTGCCTATGGTCCTTTACAATTTAGGTTATCTGAAATAATGACACTTCTTGCATATTTTGATCCCTTTTATGTAATACCCCTAACCATAGGATGTGCTTTGGCAAATTTGGCTAGTCCTTTTGGTGTAGTCGATGTTATATGTGGAAGTCTTGCAAGTTTTTTAGCTTTAAAATCCATGAGTAAAACTAAAAATATTTACTTAGCAAGTATATATCCTTCACTTTTTAGCTTCATCATAGGACTAGAAATAATGTTTTTATCAACTGAACCTGTAAACTTTTTTCTAGTAACAGGTCAAATTATGATTTCAGAATTTGTTGTAGTCACTATAATAGGTATACCAGTAATTAAATATATAATGAAAAATCAATATATAGAAAGACTAATCCAGCCTCTACATATGTAGAGGCTGGATTATATTATAATACTAAATGCTTTCATCCTTTAGTATATCTACTATATTATCCTTTTCAATTCTTTTAATTCCAAAATAATATGCAGAGTAAATACTCATTACTATTATTATAATATATACAACCATAATTTTATAATCTAAATATACTAGAAAATCTTTGATACCAAATAATCGATTGGTCTTAACAATTCCAAGCAAAATAATTATACATAGAGGAATAGAGTATATAAAAGGGTATATGCTATAATATATTCCTTCCGTCTTAAGCATTTTCTTTAATCCATCTTTTGTCATACCCATAGATTTTAACATTGCAAACTCACGGCTTCTATTTCTTAAATTATTATTTATACTTGAATATGAATTGGATACTCCAATTATCCCCATAAATAGTACAAATGAAAAAGCTGTTAAATACATTACTTTTCTTGAGTTTTCTACTTCTATGGCATAAGAAATTTCATCCGAAAGATAGTAATCACTCTCTGGTATATAGTATTTAGCTATATCCTTTATTTCATCTTTTACCTGTTCAATATCTTCGTTATCTACTAGTAAATTAACATACTCCGTGTGACTATAATGCCCTGGTAGATTAAACTCTCCCATCATTGAATTTAATACTTCTTTAGGTACTATTAATGCAATATTATAATTTACTATATAAAAATCTTTCCAAGGTTTTTCAGAAGTTTTATACGAAATATCTATATCATAATTGTACCCATTATCACCATATTCTCCAAATGATAAAGAAGTGATATTATCATTTAAATACGGAATATAATTTGTCCTAGATATAGGTGTATTCATATCTTCTCTTACTAAATTTAGGAAAATAGCCTTAGGATTTTCCATGTCATAATATTTTTCTGGATCTTGACCTAGTGACTTAGCATATAAGTTGAAATTATCATGATCCATACCAATTATCTCACCTGCAACCTCATAATAATCATCCACATATCGTACACTAAATTTCCTACTATCAATATCCTTAAACCCTCCCATTTCCCTAAAATTATTAGATTCACTTTCAGATTCAATCTTAAATAACAGATGTGAACGTTTATACATGATGTTTTCCTTAATTTCAGATATCTCACTTATTTCATTAAATAGATTTTCATCAATTATTTCGTTGCTATTTAGATGTATACTTATATTATAATAAGTTTTCAAGCTATTTAATATTTCATCTGCATTTACACCTGACATTACAACTAGAAATGTAAATAATATAGTAAAGCCAATTCCTATAGCTATTATAGTAGTCCTAAAGCCTTTTTTATTAGCCTTTAATGAATCTTTAGAAAGACTTTGGATTATCTTTGCAGGATTATAGTCTTTATTATGTCCTTTAGTAGCTTTAAAACTATCATAGTTAACTCCATTATATTTTATAGCCTCAATTGGAGATATTTTACTTAGTTTCTTAGCAGTTCTACTAATTGACAGCAAAATCATTAGAAATGATAGAATTAAAATAATAAAAATAATTATAGGAGATGTTTTAAATGTCATATTAAAAATACTTCCATCCATATTAGAATTCGCAATACTTTTTACCTTTTCTATAAATAAATAGCAAAATAAATGCCCTAGCCCTACTCCCAATATAATTGGTATTATAGATAAATATATTGCCTCAACTTTTACCGTTCTCTTTATTTGCTTAGGAGTTGCACCTATGCTTTTAAGTATACCTAATTGCCTCAATCTATTATTAGACCATATGGCAAATACATTATAAATTATTATAGAAAACATAAATATTATTAGGAATATAAAAACAGAGGATACAAATATAGCATTTGATTTTTCCTCCCATATCTTAATTGAAGGAGGATATATTCCTTGAAGCAATAAGTATCGTGAATTATATCTTGAACTATAGGAATATTCATTCCCTACTTCTTCCCCTAACTCAAATCCCAATATCTTTCCTATTTGTGGTAAGTCTTTATATACTGACCTCGGGTTTTTCATCCTTAGAAATACATTTAGTTTAATATTTTCATTCATAAATTTCCTATCTAAAAAACCTAACCCTTTATAATAAGGCTCATAGGACAAGCTTTGTCCTGAAACAATGCCAACTATAGTATATTCTCTTATATCCTCACTTACAAAATTTTCATCTTCATACAGAAAGTCAAATACATCTATATCTTTACCATCTTTTTCTCTATGCCCATGATTTATTTTTATCTTGCTTCCTATTTTATAGGATGGATTTTCTTTAATCAGATTTCCCATTACTACAATTTCATTTTGATTATTGGGAATTCTTCCTTCTAATATTAAATTCTTATCTTTCATATTATCCCAATACCCTTTATCCATATATGAAATATTTATATAGGGCTTTTCCATATCTATTTTTCCTGTATAGTATTCTGATTTTAAATAGACCTTATCTACCTTCTGATTCTCTTCCAAATATGGAATCTGAGCTTTGTTGATATAGGATTTAAATGTTCCATGATAGTTTCCATTATTGTATATTGCTTTATCAACTTCATAATTCCAATTCATATACATGATTAGTACCATAGTACTTAACAATATAACAGCTATGGATATAACAATAATTATAGATATGGTATTCTTCTTATTTTTATTTAAATAATTCAAAGTATATTCAGTGAGGATTTTCATTGCATCACCCCATCTGATATTATATTTCCATCTTCCAACGTAATAATCCTATCTGTTTCCAATGCCATTTTTTCATCATGAGTTACTAAAATTATGGTTTGCTTATACTTCTTATTTGTTAATTTTAATAATTCTATTATCTCATTTGAATTATTTCTATCTAGATTTCCTGTAGGCTCATCTGCCAATACAATTGCTGGTCTATAGATTAAGGATCTGCCGATTGCCACTCTTTGTTGCTGTCCTCCTGAAAGTTGACCTGGATAATGATTAAGTCTATTTTCCAAACCGAGAATACGAACTATTTCATTAAAATACTCCATATCCACAGTTCTACCATCTAAAAGTAGTGGAAGCAATATATTCTTCTTCACATCAATTGTTGGAATCAAATTATAGAATTGATAGATTAACCCTACTTTTCTTCTTCTAAAAAGAGCTAATTCATTTTCTTTCAAAGTAGATATTTCCTTGTCTTCAATAAACACTTTCCCCTCTGTGGGTTTATCAACACCACCTAATATGTGTAGTAGTGTCGACTTACCTGATCCACTGGAACCAACAATAGATAGGAATTGTCCCTTTTCCACTGAAAGATTTACTCCATTAAGGGCTATTACCTTCGATTCACCTTTACCATAGGATTTAATTAGATTTTCTGTTCTCAATATTTCCATATTTATCCCTCCCATGGTTATAATTCTATAATCCTAAAGTGACATTTAAGTGACATTTTAAGAATAGAATTTAATCCTAAATCTAGCTCCCCCATCCTTTTTATTTTCCACAGAGATTTCTCCATTATGCTTTGTAAGTATTAATTTTGACATGGCAAGACCTATACCAATACTATCTTTCTTCGCATTTTTCCCCTTATAAAATCTATTAAATATATATGGAATATCTTCTTTAAGAAATCCTACGCCACTATCCTCTATTATTATCTGTTTAAATATGGGATTAGAACTAATCAAAACGTCTATATTTCCATTGTCCTCCATATGCTCCACAGAATTTTTTATAATGTTTAAAAATGCTTCACTTAACCAATATATATCTCCTTCTATACTTGAGTTATCGTCTAATATGTTTATTGTTATATTCTTTTTTTCAATCAATGACACTATAGGCTCAATTCCTAAGTCTATAATATCCTTTAACTTTACCATTTCTTTTGTAAATTTTATAGTATCAGCATCTAACTTTGACATGGTTAATAAAGAACTAGTTAATAACTCTAGTCTTTGTATTTGTTTATTTAATCTATGTATATACTCTTGCTCTTCATCTTTAGAGCAGCTGTCCTCCATTAGTTGAGACATAATATTAATAGAAGTAATCGGTGTCTTTAACTGGTGGGATATATCTGCTATATTATCCTTTAAGCTCATTTTATCTTTAACAGCTTTTTCTTTTAATTCTCTTAAGGTTACAACAGTCTTATATAATTCATCTGAAACAATAGCAAAGTCTTTATCCACATTAATATTTAGGGAATAGTTGCCTTTGTTAATATTCTCCAGATATTCCTTTAACTCATTGACATTCCTTCTTTTATTTCTACTTAAAGTCTCCATACATATTCCACATAAAATAGTAATACAAAATGAAAACATAATACTTAACAAAAATATATTTTTTTTATCTTTTATAAATATAAATTTTCCATGACTATATCCATATTTATCTAATGTGTCTTTACCAATAATAGAGTATTTGTCAAAATTTGATTTTAGTTGATTCATGGCAAGTATCTCCAATTCCTTAGAATCTTCTGATATTACTCCAACTACAGTAGACAATTTATCAAACAATATATTTTCGTAATAATTATATAAAAAAATAGAAAAGAAAAATGATAATAGCAATACCATAACCAACAATAATGCTTTATACCATGGAGATTTATTTAATCTTGCCATTATTATTCTCCATTCTATATCCTATTCCCCTAATGGTTTTTAATATCTTTGGATTATTTGGATTATATTCAATCTTTTCTCTTAGCCTTTTGATTGCCACAGTAAGGGTGTTGTCATTAATAAAATCTCCATCTATATCCCAAAGCCTTTCTAAAATAAATCTTCTCGTTAAAGTTTGGTCTTTATTCTCCATAAACATTTCCAGCAATCTATACTCTCTACTGGTTAAAAATATTTCTTTATCCTCTTTTAATACCTTTGTTTGAGATTTAATTAGCTTTATATCATTTGAAAATATTACATCATCTAAAGATATATCTCTTTTCACACGTCTCAAAACTGTATTTATCCTTGCCTCCAATACAGATAATTTAAAGGGTTTGGTAATATAGTCATCTGCTCCCAATCCTAAGCCTTTGACTATTTCCTCATCTTCATTTTTTACAGTAAGAAAAATAACAGGGATATGGGATTTTGATTTTATAAACTCAAGAAAATCATATCCGCTTCCATCTGGCAAGTTCATGTCTAATACAATCAAGTCATAGTCCGCTTTAAACTTTTCTTTTCCTGTAGCTATATCACTTCCTATTTCTACATTGAAATCTCGTTTATCTAAATATCTCTTTATACCAAAAGATATATTTTCATCATCTTCAATTAATAAGATATTTTTCAATTTCTTCACCTCTGTTAGTATAATTCCCTTGAATACTTTATTATAATTATACTACAATTAATAGAGATTATATTTTTCAATTGAAAAATATATAAGATTCTCACTTCCTTCTCCATATAGATTTCCTTTAGTGAAGTTTATAAATACTTTATAATTATCAAGGGTAATTTTCTTCTTATTTAGCTTTTTATTAAATATATTTTTATACTCATTTAACAATAATTCTTTTTCATCTTCCCTTAATTCTAAAGTATTAATTAGGTTAGTAAAAACATAAATATCATCAGATTCCAAATCTGCTTCACGCTCTCCTCGTATAAGTATATTTATCTTCTCCATCTCTTTATCCTTTAAAAACATACTATATCTTGTTCTTGTACTATCTGGTTGAGAATAATGATAATAGCCCTCAGAGTCTACAAATTCTATTAGACTAAATTCTTCTCCCATTATAGCATTATCTAAAAAATATTTATCATGAAAAATTTCATTACAAAGTTCCCTATGATAGTCATTCTTTATATCTAAAAAGTTAACCTTAATAGCTATAGAGTTGCCAGCACCTCTACTTCTATTTTCAGTATATACCAGAGTTCTTCCTATTTTCTCTGAAATAATTTCATCAGGCTGTAATTTTTTATATTTCATATCTGAAACATAATCCTTTAAACCTTCAGCTATACTCTTATCTAAAATTTCAACTATATCAGCAAAATATTCATCTAGGAGTTTATCATTATTATTAAATACAACATTTTTAAATTTAGAAACGCTAGTTTTATATACTTCCAAATATGGTGAAATAGAATTTCTTTCATCAATACCATCTTTATATTTTTCTTTTAAACTGCTTATATCCATAATAACCTTTTTCATATCATCGTTTATATACATTTGGTCTTCCAAAGCATATTCTAAATGTATTTCATTTTTCTTATTATACTTTATATAACCTAGTTCTTCTACTAATACGGTCTGTTCTTCTATATTCATAGTACTAGAACAACCTGTTAATATCAATAAAGCTCCCAATATAAATATAACCTTTCTCATAATATCCCTCCTATCTAATACCTACTTTAGTTATCTTTTTGCTTATGAAATATCCTATGGCTCCTCCTAATAATATAAATAGGATATATATACTATTGTTTATTTCTATCCTTATTATTTCATTTAATATAATAGAGACCAATAGACCGCTACAAATAGTTACTCCTATTTTAAATATTTCTCTAATGACTTTAAATGGTATTATCATATTTTCATTTTCAACTTTTGAATCTTTATTAAATTTATTTCCTATTATTATATTTATAATAATTAAAGCCAAAGATATTATATATTTAATCTCTAGGTTTTCTATAATCTTAATATTGGCAAAAACCATTCCATTACCATCATAAATCCATATAGTATTACGTTCAAAAGCATATAACCAAGGTATTAGCCATCGAGAAAAATTCGTTAAATCGTAGAGAGCTGATATTCTTATGAACTCATTTAATATATAAGTTGATGTATACAAAATAAACCCTGGAGCTAACCATACTAGTATTCCTGTAACTATACCTCCTACTAAATTTGTAAAAGTATATTGAACCATAAACAAAAATGTATAAAAACTAAGAATTATTAAATATATAATCCCTATTTCTTTTAACAAACTTGCTACACCATCAGCCTTTATAAATGGCTCCGATATAATACTTATACCATAGACATCTTTTATCCAAAACATATTGTTCATTCTTACAATTATTATTCCAATAGTTAAAATCATAAAAGCCAAAGTTATATTAATTATTCCAGTAGATAATTTAACCTTAAAAAACTCTCCCTTACTTATTGGTAAAGATTCTAAAAATCTTTTTATTTCTTCATCCTTTTCTGTTCTAAATTGAATAAATACCTGTATTACAGAAACTATTGTAAATAATATTAAAATCATAGGAGATATATCTCTAAATGCATTTTGAACTATGGAAGTATTTCCCTCCAATCCTTTTACAAACATTCTTCCATACATTTCGTTTAAAATTATACTAAACATTATAATTAAAAATAAACTGACTAAAATAGATAATAATAATATCCATTTCATAGATCTGGTTTCATGTTTTAATATGGATTTATTCATCTATTCCACTCCCCTCCTTAATTTTACTAGTATATACAAATACTTCTTCCAAAGTAATTCCTATGTTCTCAATAAGCTGTGCCCCTATTTCTTTTAAATCAGCTATTAAAACCTCACCATAATTATCAGTAACCAAATAATATACACTACCAATCTTCTCAATATCTATAATATTTTCTAACTGATGTATTTCTTTTTCCACATCCCCTTCAAATACTACTTGTAACTTTTTCACGTTTTCTTTTATCTCATCTATATTAGATTGATATTTGATTTTCCCTTTATTAAGTATTGTAATTTCATCACAGATTTTTTCTAATTCGCTAATATGATGGGAACTTATTACTATAGTTAATTCTCTTTCATGAACTTGGTCTATAAGTATATCCAGTAAATCCTTTTTTACAATTGCATCCAGACCTGATGTTGGCTCATCTAAAATTAATATTTCTGGTCTAATTGAAAGGTTTAGCATAAGAGATAGTCTCATTTGCATACCTTTAGATAGTTGCTTTATTTTTTTATCCAAATTTAATCTAAATATCTTATTATATATCTGAAAATCTGTCTTAGAAAAATTCTCATAAATACCAGAATAAAATTCTACTATTTCCCTTATCTTATAATCCTTAAAATATTGATTTCTATCTCCTACATATCCTATTTTATGTTTTACCTTATTATTATCATAAACTTCTTCCCCTTCCACAAGGACTTTTCCTTCTTTAGTATCATATATACCAGCTAAAATTTGTAAAAGAGTAGTTTTACCAGCACCATTTTCTCCTATTATTCCATGAATAGTTCCTTTTTTTATCCTTATATTTATATCATCTAAAGCTGTAAAATCTCCAAAGTCTTTTCTCACATCCAATACTTCTATCATTTTAACCCTCCTTTTCAATATCACAATATATCTTTTCTATTTCCTTAAATATCTTTTCCTTATGAAATCCCAAATGTCCTAACTCTATACATATAGTTCTAAGACTTTCTAATGATTTGATTATCCGATCACTATCTATAGGATAATCAGCAGGTATACTTATAAAAGTTCCCTTTCCCCTTACTGTATGGATAATTTTTTGTCTTTCTAACTCTTGATATGCTTTACTGACTGTATTAGGATTAACAGAAAGCATACTAGCCATTTGCCGAACTGAAGGTAGTTTATCATCAGGTTTTAATATATTCTTTAAGGATAATTCTTTTATATTATCTATAATCTGTTCGTAAATTGGTTTATCACTAGTAATATTTATATTAAACATAGATTTCCTCCTTTCAGTGTATTAAGTGTATTATATATAATAGTACACTAATTGTAAAGTATATATGCCAATTTTTTTAAAATTTAAATGACATATTTAATATTAATATTTAAAAATTCCCTTATAAGCCAAAGAACTACTGACAAATTATATAATTTGCCAGTAGCTCTTTATTATGTTCTTTCTTTCTGAACTTTTAATTTTACTTCTTTTTTAAATTCCTTTTTACCAAATAATACTTTGTATAATTCTCCTATTATTAAGGGGAAAAGTGCAAAGCTCATTATAACTCCCCAGTCAATTAAGCTTAAAGATACAGTATAAAATATTGGCTGTAAAACTGGTATATATATAACTGCTAATAAAAGACAGAAGGAGAATGTAGTTGCATATATCATAGTTGGATTTGAAAATATACCTATTTCAAAGAGAATATGTCTTTCTGATCTACTAGAGTATGCTCTAAGAAGTTCAGCCACAATCAATGTTGAGAATGCTATGGTTCTAGCTTTTACCAAATTATCTGGAAATGCTCTAAGTCCCCATACATAAGAAATCAAGGAAGTAATACCTATTGCCACGCTTTGTATAAGTATATTTGTCATCATAGCTCTATCAATTATAGGTGAGTCTGGATTTCTAGGTTTTATCTTCATTATATCTTCTTCGCCTTTTTCTACCCCCAACGCTAATGCTGGAAAGCTATCAGTCACTAGGTTTAACCATAATAACTGTATTGGTAAAAGTGGTATAGGTAAATTAAACAATATACTACTAAAAACTATAATTATTTCTCCAATGTTGCAGGATAGAAGAAATAATACAAACTTCTTAATATTACTATAAATTATTCTTCCCTCTTCAACTGCTGATACAATACTTGCAAAGTTATCATCTGTAAGAATTACTTCAGCAGTATTTTTAGCTACATCAGTTCCAGTAATTCCCATGGATATTCCTATATCTGATTTTTTTAGTGCCATGGAGTCATTAACTCCATCTCCTGTCATTGCAACAATTTCACCATTTGATTTAAGAGCAGAAACTATTCTAACTTTATGTTCTGGTGATACCCTAGCATAGACTGTAGTATTTTTCACTATTTTTTTAAGTTCTATATCTGAAATTCTATCTAGTTCTTCTCCTACTATGACTTCATTTATGGATTTAGCAATTCCTAATTCCTTGGCAATTGCATAGGCGGTTTCCTTATAATCACCAGTTATCATAACAGTTTTTATTCCTGCACCTTTACATTTTTCAATGGCTTCCTTGGCTTCAGGTCTAGAAGGGTCTATCATACCTACTAAACCCACAAATATCATTTCTTTCTCAATATTATCTGAAGAAATATCCTTTGGAAGATCATTATATTCTCTATAGGATAATGCCAAAACCCTTAAAGCATCTTTAGCAAAAAAACTATTAGTATCTAGAGCTTTTTTTCTTAAAGATTCGTCAAAATCTTTTATTTCTCCATTTATATTAATATATTTACATCTTTTAATAATTACATCTGGTGCTCCCTTAGTAAAAGATACTACCTTTCCTTTAATATAGTTTTTATGAAATGTAGTCATCATCTTTCTATCAGAATCAAAAGGTATCTCCTCAATTCTAGGATATTCCTTATTCATACTGCTTTTCATTATATTTCCTTTATGAGCCAATGTCACTAATGCACCTTCTGTTGGATCTCCTATTATATTAAATATTCCATTGGTTCCATTTATATTTGCATCATTTGCCAATACTCCTATTGATAATAATGTTTTTAAATCAGCTATTTCATTGGGATCTACTTCTTTATTATCTATTTTAAATTCACCTTCAGGATTATATCCAACTCCAGTAGCATTATAAATTTTGTTGCCAGTGAAAACTTTTACTGCTGTCATTTCATTCTGAGTTAAAGTACCAGTCTTATCTGAACATATAACTGTTATACTTCCAAGTGTTTCTACGGCTAAAAGTTTTTTGACTATGGCATTTCTTTTAACCATTTTATCCATACCTAGAGCTAGTACAATTGTTACTATAGCTGGTAGCCCTTCAGGTATAGCTGCAACAGCTAAACTAATTGCCACCATAAACATTTCCATTACTTTTCGTCCTTGTAATATCCCCACAGTAAATACTACTATACATACTGCTATGGTTAATAGACCTAAATACTTTCCTAACTCATTTAATTTTTTTTGCAGTGGAGTTAATTCTTCTTCAAAGGATTGAATCTGAGTTGCTATTCTTCCAATTTCTGTATTATGACCTGTTTCTACTACTATACCCTTAGCTCTTCCATAGGTCGCAATAGTACTCATAAATACCATATTATCCCTATCTCCTAAACTCATATCCTCTTTATAAACCTTATGACATTTCTTTTCTACAGGTACCGATTCTCCAGTTAAAGATGCTTCATCGATTTTCAAATTAGAGCTTTCCATTAATCTTATATCTGCTGGAACTATGTCCCCTGCTTCAATGACAATCAAATCACCAGGTACTAAATTCGATGCAGGAACTATATCTAAGTATCCATTTCTAATGACTTTTGCCGTTGGAGATGTGATTTTTTGGAGAGCTTCAAGAGCCCTTTCAGCCTTTCCTTCCTGATAAATCCCTAAAACAGCATTGACTATTACAATAGATAATATTACTATGGAGTCTTTAATCTCTCCAATAAAAATAGATACTATAGCAGCAGCAATTAAAATTAAAATTAAAAAATCGGAAAATTGAGCAAGAATTTTAGACATAAGCCCTGCCTTTGCCTTTTCTTTCAATTCATTTGTTCCATACTTTTCTAACCTTTTTTGAATTTCTAAATCTGTTAAGCCTTTCTCTATACTTGTTCCAAGATTTTTTACTACTTCATCTTTTCCTTGTTTATACCAATTCATCTTTCTCCTCCATTCTATTTATTTAATCTTTTCATTTGGTAATCTACTATATATTTATATAGTTTGTCCTTATGTTTTATGACATCTTTTTAAAATAAAATACTTATTAGAATTATATATAATTCTAATAAGTATTTTATAGTTTCCTAATTCTATCCTTCTAAATAAGCCTTTTTTAGTCTTTCATCTACTAGAATTTTCTTTGAGTTACCTTCCATTTCTATTTCACCATTTCTAATTATATATGCTCTATCTGCTACATTAAGAGCCATATTGGCATTTTGCTCTACTAAAAGAACCGTAGTTCCAGATTTATTTATATCTTTTATAATGGAAAATATCTCTTTAACTATAATTGGAGCAAGTCCCATAGAAGGTTCATCTAACAATATCAACTTAGGTCTTGACATTAAAGCTCTACCTATGGCAAGCATTTGTTGTTCTCCACCTGATAATGTACCTGCCATTTGACTTTTTCTTTCAAACAGCCTTGGAAACAAAGAAAATATATTTTCAAAATCCTTTTTAATATCTTCCTTATGATCTCTTATATATGCTCCCATTTCTAAGTTTTCCATTACACTCATTTTAGAAAATATTCTTCTTCCTTCTGGAACATGAGATATTCCCAATTTAACTATACTTGGAACATTTAGAGAATTTATATCCTCTCCGTTAAATTTTATTTCTCCACTTCTAAGCTTTTCCATTCCTGATATGGCTTTTAGAGTTGTACTTTTTCCTGCTCCATTTGCTCCTATTAAAGTAACTATTTCCCCTTCCTTTATTTTAAGGCTTATATTTTTAAGTGCATGAACTCCTCCATAATATACATTTATATTTGAAAGCTCTAACATTGTAAAGCCTCCTCACCTAAATATGCCTTGATTACCCTTTCATTTCTCTGTATTTCTAAAGGAGTTCCACTGGCAACTAAATGTCCATAGTCAAATACAAATATTCTTTCACAGATATTCATAACTAAAGACATATCATGCTCTATAAGGATTATAGTAAGGTCAAAGGTTTCTCTTATCCATTGAATTAGAAAGTTTAATTCCTTGGTTTCCTTAGGATTCATTCCTGCAGCAGGTTCATCTAGTAATAGTATCTTAGGTTTTGCAGCTAAAGCTCTTGCTATTTCTAGCCTTCTTTGATCTCCATAGGAAAGATTTTTAGCCAGCTCATTTTTCTTATCTAATAAATTAAACTTAATTAGAAGCTCTAAAGCTTCATCATAAGTACTTTTTTCAGTCTTATAATATGAAGGCAACCTAAAAAATGTAGAGACTATACTATATTTTAGTCCACTATGAAATCCCATAAGTACATTATCTAATACCGTCATATTTTGGAAAAGTCGTATATTTTGAAATGTCCTAGCAATCCCATAATGAGTTATTTTATGAGGCTTTAAATCTTTAGTATATGCTTTTTTATCTAAATCATAAATTATTTCCCCTGATGTGGGAGTATATATTCCAGTCAATAAGTTAAAAAGTGTAGTTTTTCCAGCACCATTAGGCCCTATCAAACCTATGATTTCACCTTTCTCTATATTTAAACTAACTTCAGTAACTGCCTTAATACCACCAAAGTTTTTTGATAGATTATTTACTTTCAATACTGACATTTCTCTCAGCTCCTTTTTTCCATAATTTAAATTCACCTTTACCTAAAAGTCCTGTTGGTCTATAAACCATTATTGCAAAAAGAACTACTGAATAAACAACCATTCTCAATTCAGGAATACCTTGAAGGAATAATGAAATTATGGATAATAAAATTGCTCCCAAAATTGAACCTTCTATACTTCCCATCCCACCAAATACAACGATTACTAATATATCAATGGATTTCATAAATCCAAAAGAGTCTGGCTTTATAAAGTAAAAATAGTTAGCATAAAGTGAACCTGCAATGCCTGCAAAGAATGCACCAATGGCAAAGGCTAAGACCTTATAAAACGTAGTGTTTATTCCCATGGCCTCAGCTGCAATTTCATCTTCTCTTATGGCTATACAGGCTCTTCCATGGTATGAATTAATAAAATGTTTAATTAAAAATACTGTAGCTACTGTCATCATAAATATCCAAGTCCAATTTGTATATTGAGGAATATCATTGAATCCAATAGCTCCACCTATATAATCTATATTTAAAGCTATAATCCTTACAATCTCACCAAATCCAAGAGTTGCTATAGCAAGATAATCTCCCTTTAATCTTAATGTTGGTATGCCAATAAAAATACCTGCAAAGGCGGCAATAACTCCTGATACCAATATGGCTACTATAAAAGATTGCCCAAGTTTTGCCGTAAATACTGCTGATGTATAAGCACCTATTGACATAAACGCTGCATGACCTAAGGAAAATTGACCAGTGAACCCTGTAATTAAATTTAATCCAACAGCTAATATAATATTGATTCCAATAAGAAATATATTTAATTGTAAATAAGAATCTATTATTCCTATATCTAGTAATATCTTTACTAGAAAATAAATTATAGTTAATATACTAAAACTTATAATATTCTTTTTCATGTCTCTACCCTCCTATACCTTTTCTTTTATAGTCTTTCCCAAAAGTCCATTAGGCTTAATTAGTAAAACTATAATTAATATTGAAAAGGCAACGGCATCTTTAAATACTGAACCACCATAAGCAGATACAAGAGTTTCTGTCATTCCTAAGAAAAATCCTCCAAATACTGCTCCAGGAATAATTCCAATTCCTCCTAATACTGCTGCAACAAAGGCCTTTAATCCTGGGACTACTCCCATTAGAGGATTTATAGTATTATAGTATACTCCTACAAGAACTCCAGCTGCCCCTGCTAAAGAAGAACCAATGGCAAAAGTATAAGATATAGTCTTGTTCACATCTACTCCCATAAGTTCTGCTGCATTTTTGTCTAATGATACTGCTCTCATGGCTTTTCCTACCTTAGTTTTATGAACTACATATTGAAGTCCTGCCATCAATAAAATAGTAATTAAAATAATATAAATATTCTTCAAATCTATTATAATTTTTCCATTAAATAATGTAAGTATTTTACTCTGCAATACCTCTGGAAATGTTCTTGTATCAGGCTTTACAAAGTATACCATAGTATATTCTAAAAATAATGATACTGATATAGCAGTAATAAGAGCTGCAATTCTTGTGGAATTTCTTATGGGCTTATATGCCACTTTTTCTATTATCATACCTAGAATACTGCAAACTAACATTGATATTAGCAATGATGGAAAAAATCCTAGTCCTAGAAAGGTAGTTAAAGCAAATCCCACATAGGCTCCTATCATATAAATATCTCCATGGGCAAAGTTAATTAAATTTATGATTCCATATACCATGGTGTACCCTAAAGCTATTAAAGCATATATGCTTCCAAGGGATATTCCATTTATTAATTGCTGTAATAATTGTTCCATTTTTTAACTTCCTTTCTATAAATTTTTATGAACAATGTCTTTAAAATAATGTTCTTAAAGACATTGTTCAATTTATATTATTTTGGATCCAATTTCTTTAAGAATGTTGGAACTCCATCTTTCATCTCTATTATGGTTACAGATTTTACTGGGTTATGGTTTTCATCTATTGAGACTGTTCCTGTTACACCTTTAAAATCTTTAGTTGAAGCAAAGGCATCTTTTAGTTTCTCAGAATTTACTTCTCCTGCTCTTTCTAAAGCATCTTTGAAGAAATAGCCTAAGTCATATCCTAAAGCGTTGAAAGCATCAGCTTCTTTACCATATCTTGCCTTAAAATCTTCTTTAAATTTAACTACTTCTTCTGCATCATCCATTGGAGAGTAGTGGCTTGAATAATATACATCATTTAAAACACCTTTTCCTGCAATTTCAGTTAATTTTGGAGACTCATATCCATCAGCACCAAGGATTGGTACATCTAATCCTAATTCTCTTGCCTGCCTAACAATTAGACCAACTTCTTCATAGTATCCAGGAACAAATAGCACTTCTGGATTCAGCCCTTTAAGGCTTGTTAATACTGCTTTAAAATCTGTATCTTTGGCTTGGTAGGCTTCTTCCGATAAAATTTTTCCTCCTTGACTTGTAAAAGTTTCTTTAAAAGCCTTTGAAAGTCCTTTGGCATAATCAGATGTACTGTCAGCTAATATTGCTGCATTTTTAAAGTTTAAATCATTTAAAGCAAATTCTGCCATCATAACTCCTTGGAAGGAATCACTAAAACAAGTTTTAAATATATATTCTCTCACATTTCCATTGCTATCAACAGTGACATCATCTGCTGTAGCTGAAGCAGATACTAGAGGGATTTTATTTTGTGTAGCCGCTGGTATGGCAGCTTTTGTATTTCCTGATGTGGCAGGTCCAAGTAATGCAACAACCTTATCTCTAGTTGCTAATCTTGTGGAAACATTAGCTGATTCTGTGTCTTCTGATTTATTGTCAACTTTTATAGGTTGTATTTGTTTTCCAAATACTCCTCCATTTTTATTTATTTCTTCAATGGCTAATAATACTCCATCACTTAAACTTTGACCATAGGTAGCAACATCTCCTGATAGTTCATAGTTTACTCCAACTTTTATTGTATCTCCATTATCTTGATTTCCTGTAGTTTTTGCTGTGCATCCTGATATAAGACTTAATATAAGCACTAATGATAATGCTCCTAATAATTTTTTATTCATTTAAGACACCTCTCCAATATTATTTTTTATAAAAATGATCCTAAAAAAGCCTCTACATGTATATCAAATACACGTAGAGGCCATTAAGCGTTACCACTCCACTTTATAATTATCTCACGATAATTAACTTATTAGGTTCTATCAAACCCTGATTTTATAACGGAATCTCCCGATAAGACCTACTTTATTTTCAGTCTTATAACTCTAAAGTGATTGTTCCCTATTTTACCAATACTGGTTCTCAGCTAGTCCAGTTCTCTGTAATCAGTTTCTTAAATAGTTCACTCTTTATCTTAGTCTTTATATTTAATTAAATTACTCGATTGCAATCGAAATTATATTTAAAAACTACTATAGCACCATAAAGCAACAGTGTCAATAGTTTTTTTGAAAATGTTTTTTAACAAGGCTTCAATTAACTAAATTTTCAGCCTTATTTTCAAACCTTGATATTTTATTTTTTATTTGATATTATTAAATAAAAGAATACCCTTAGGAGGTTTGTTTATGAAGGAAAAAGTTCTTAGTGTATTATCGATTTTCACGGCTTTTGGTGCAGCCTTTTGCTGAAGTGGTGGATTAATATTAGCCTCCTTAGGTCTAGGGACAATAAGTACAGCATATTTATCCAACCTTACGAAATATAAACCTGCTTTAGTAATAACAACTGCAACTTTAATATATTGGTCCTATAGCATAATTGAAAAAAGAAATTCTAGCAAAGGAACCAAAATATTATTTTGGATTTCTGCTATAATTTCAATTTTAATTTTATATTATCCTGTAATTTTAAGATTTTTTTAAATTATTAAAAACTTAAAATCTCTTTATAATACCTATAACTATACTATACTCAAATACAGTTACTATAATACAAAGCATAATAAAAAATCCTAATTTAATCTCTCCGCCTCTATCTTTCCAATATTCTCCCCTAAATAAAGATATAATATCTGGAGTAAGTGAGTATCCCACAGATTTATTAAAATCATCTTTATCTATAAAAATAAGATTAAATAAGAACTTGTAAATTGTAAAAATATTTATTATTATTAAAGCTATTATAACAATGGTCTCCATGCTCTCCCTCCTTTTATTTATATTCCAATCTCTTTATAAGAATATATCTTTTTCTATATAGTTAATATATTCCATATAAAAGTTCTAAATCCTTTTTTAATATAAAAAAGAAAACACTCTTAATTGTACCTCATTCATACAATTAAGAGTGCTTTGTACATGACCAATTACTCTTCCTCTACCATTTTCCAGTTATGGTATACTTCTTGAATATTTGGGGTTATATCATAGTATATTTTAGCATATTTTAAGATAGCTTAAGAATGGCTAAAATTACACATATAAAAGATAATATTTATTTTAATATATCTTTTCATATTTTCTTTTATTTGAATATAACTTACCCATTGTTGGCAAATCGTAGGCAAAAAAGACTCTAGATTATCCTAGAGTCTTAATTTTTTAAATTTATTTATTTATTTTTTAGACTTGATGCACTAACTAGTAGCGAATATTTTCCATCTATTTGTTTATCTATTCTAATGGGAAAATCTCCAGATTTCTTCGTTCCATCAATATAAAAAGTACCAAATTCATCTTCTTTAAATTCAATTGGTAAATTAGAACTATTTATTGTACCCAAATCATAAAAATCTGCTATTTCATCTTCTATTGTTCCATAATACAATTTATTTATCGTTGTATCTAAGTTCCTCATAATAAAATCCCCCTTCCTACTATAAATATAATTTTACCATGAAAACCTTTATTTTACTATACTTTTCCTATTCTTAAATTTTTCAGCAATACCACCTAAAGTAACATGAGTGTATACTTGCGTAGTGGATACATCCGAATGTCCCATTAGTTCCTGAAGCTCTCTAATAGTAAAATCTCCACTGTTTAAGGTTTCAGTGGCGAAACTATGCCTCAATGCATGAGGATAAACTGGCTTTTGCTCCTTTCCATCTTGAATATATACCCTAGCTTTTTCAGATGTTCTATAACATAAATCTCTAATATACCTATCATTTAGTTGCCCGCCCTTCATAGTAGAAAAGAAAAACTTACCATCTGGTCTACACTCTTCCCATTTTTCTAAGGATTCCTTCAGGTCTATGCTCATAGGTACATATCTATCCTTCCCACCCTTGCCATCTTGAATGTAAAGTAATCCAGTTTCAAAATTTACATCAGCTGGAGTTAGATTACATACTTCTGAATTTCTCAATCCTGCTCCATACATTATCATTAAAATCGCATAATTTCTGCATCCAGTAATACAGTTTGGATTTATCTGGTCTAGCATTTTCTTAAATTGGTTTTGACCTATAAACTTAGGAAGTTTTCTTGACATTATAATTCCTCCTTTAACTCAATCTTAAATCCATAGCCTATATCAAGTATCCTGTAATTAACTTTAAATCTGTCTAGTTGTCTTTGAATTCTCTCTAATTGATAACCTGATGTATTTATATGACCATCTTTTCTAAGCCTGCATAAAAATTTAAATAAATTCGTATAGCCTAATTCTTTATAGATTAAATCTAGATCCATTATAATTCCTCCCTAATTGATATTTTAAAATTAATCATACAACGCAATTTTGTAAAAATTGTAGAAGGGTTTTATATATTCTTCTTATTATTACCTTTATTACCTTTCTTCTTATTGTTCTCTCTGCGTTCTCTCTTCGTTCTTAGTTGCCTAGTTTTAAAATATTTAAACCATTGCAATTACTATAACTAAAGGTGTTCTCTCGCCGTTCTCGGTTGACAAGCCGTTTTTACACATTTTAGGTATCTAAGTTTTGAGATAAATTCGAGTTAATCACTACTAATTATTGTTCGAGTTAATCAACCTTAATAATCTTCTAATCCTCTATACCATTCAATCCCCTGCTCCTCTGCTTCTTCCTCAGTTTTCATATCGAACATATACCACATATTCGAGTATAGTTCTTTTACAGTATCTTTATCTAAATCTACTTTTTTACAAGCCAACAACATATAACCTATTGCTTGGTAATTATCCATCATTGTAAATATCCCCTTTCAAATTTTATTTTATTTTCTGGGGATTCCTGATATAATAAATATGCAGGTTCCCCAGTGTGGAGCTTGTGAACTATAAAGACGGATTTCATCTTGGCGGGTGAGCCGTCTTTATTTAACTCCATAGTGTAGTTTTAAATCATTACTTTTACAAATTTATCAAGCTCGTCATTTTTAAAATAATCTTTTGGAAAATGTTGGATTATTGCCTTTTTCACAGCAATTATTGCACCTTTTAACGTCTTATAAGTTTTGTATTCCGTGTAATACTCCTGATTTTCATTAGACATCTCTGAGAAGTAAAAATCCTTTTGCATGATTATATATTTCCCGTCTGCCACTTCTATCTTGTAATGATTTTTCATTGTCTTTTCTCTTTCTTTTAAATCAATTGTCATTTTTTTACCTCCGTTTCCTTATTTTACTGTTTCAATTCTCCAGTTACCACTGTGATAGAAATTAAATTCGATTGAGTCTTGATGGTCCAACTTCGCTACTTCTGTTGCTAGGTCCAAATCATCTTCATTGTCCTTGATAAACTCATTCAAACTACCTTCAAATACTAATCTATTGTCGTTGTATGCCTTGATTTTCTTATCTAACATGGTATTACCTCCAATTCTTTATTTCCTTTTCAGGTTGAGCGTTGGGGATTTCTCCCCTGGTGAATTTCACACCCTAGAACCTAGCCCTGCTTTTTCAAATCATATATTAAAATTTCAACTTTTTTTATTATCTCTATACAGTTACTAATAACCCTATTAAAAATAACTTGTGTTGGTATGTCGTATTTATTCTGATGATCCACTTTAAATTCCTCTAAGCAATCTATGTCATCACATATATATTCACTATCAAGCACTAAACACCCACTAGTAGTTATATCAAGTATTGCAAGTGGATCATCTATCTCTTTTTTTACATATTCCATTAGTTGGTTTTCGGTTTCTTCTATTATCAATTGTTTCATATCTCCAGCTCCTTTATATTTGGTTTGGTTTAATAATTCGCCCTGTTTGATAACAATTTAAGTCTTCTGTCTTTCTCCACTTTTAAAATAGATTTTTCAATTGATTTTGTTAATTCTTCTTGAAGATCCTTTAATCCATCCTTGGATTGTCTATAAATTATTGTTTCTATAATTGATTCAGGTGGTAAATTTATAAATCTTGTATTATATCCATGTTGTGTTTTATGAGATTGATATAGTCCGATGTATAGATTTTCATAATCCTCTAATTTGGTTTCATCATATTCCTTTTTAAATTCCTTTAGTATGACAGGTTTAAAAATATGTCCGTTGTCGTAATCATCTTGCATTGTCTCGCTATCGTGTTCTCCTTTTTTTAACTTTCCAAAATGTTGACTTATTCTATTTCTTAAATTCTTAGTTTGACCTACATAACATTTACCGTTTTCTAAATTAACTAGTGCATAAACTCCTGGGTAGTTCGTCTTTGGTATCTCAATCATTACTTATCAACCCTTTCTTAAAGTTTGTTTTTTATTTACTATTGATTATACTTTAATTATAAAGTATTTACTTTAGTTTGTCAACACTTTTTATAAAGTATTTTCTTTAATTTTAATAATATTACTTGACTATTTAAAAGTATTAATTTAAAATAATAGCAAAGGAGCTGATAATATGTTTTCTGAAAAAATAGAGATAGCACTGATTAAAGAAAAACTTAACAAAACAGATTTAGCTGAAAAAATGGGGACTTCCGTTCAAAACTTATACGATAAAATGAAAAGAGATAATTTTAATGAAAAACAGATGCAAGAAGTAGCTGAAGCTTTAGGAGCAGAATTGATAATAAAATTAAAGCTTAAAGATGGGACTGAAGTGTAAATTAAACAATGATTCTGGGCATTTAAATATTAGAACAATAGATAAGGTTATGAACTACCTATCTATTAGATTGAATAGATCTGTTACTGTAGAGGAAATTATTAAGTTTATTCCCGATGAAACAGATCTAACTGAAGAATAAAAAAATAAGGGTAGACCATAGAAATTAATCTATAATCTACCCTTTGATTCAAATCTTTTACAACTGCAATCTATCTTTTAGTGATTCTTGTAATACCTGTGAAAAGTTTACTCCTTCTCTTTCTGCCATCGTATTTAACCATGATGGAATAGTTAATGTTTTCTTTACAGCTTTATTGTCATAGAATTTACGATATTCCATAGTGTCGCAGCTTACTAATGTTACAAATTCATTCTCATTAGCTTTTATTTGTAATGGATCTGATGGAACGGGAATATCTTCTTTATTTTCTTCCATATCATATAGTGTTAAACATAGCACATCATTTGCCATAAATAAACCTTCTTGAATATCATCGCCTTGAGTAAAACATGCCTCAAAATCAGGGAAGACTATTGAATATAATCCATTTTCCTCTTTTGAGAAAATAGCAGGATATACATATTTAGCCATATTGCTTCATCTCCTTATATTTTATCTTTATATATTTATAACGGCAAGAAGGACTCTATTCAAGTCCTGCCTGCTTCAATATTGCTTTAAGAGTGCCAGATGCTACTTCCTTTGAATTATGTCTGCCTACTGGGAATTCTTTGCCCGTCTTTTCACTGTACCACATTTCATGGTTTGCTCCATTACGGACAAATTTACAACCATTTTTCTTTAAATGTTTTTTTAATTCACTGTATTTCACCTATCGCCACCTCTTTTTATATCTATAACTTATTATAGCACGTATTCACACGTATGTCAATAGGTTTATCTAATTATTTAATGTTTTTTATACCCTATAATCATTGCAATTACTATATTATATAAATTATTTTAACGATAATTATAGTTTGTTTTATCATAAATCCTATATTTTAGTGAATGTGAGGTTACCAATAGTAAGGTCATAGTTTGCATAAGTTTTATATGCAGTTATTATTTGTATAGCTACTAAATCCATACCTATTTGCTTATAATACATCATTAGCTTTTATAAAAACCTTGATTAGATATAGACCAAAGATATATATTTGATTAGCTTATTAACTATATTATAAGTGTATCCATATATGTATGCTTTAGCGTAGTATGGTGTGTGGGTACAGTATCATCGCCCCATAATAAACCCTATTCTATAATAGTACACTTATCGTTATATCACATCTTCTATTCGTTCTATTATGCGATTATGCCCTTTCCATTCTTATATTTATTGTTATAAATTCTCTATTATCTGCCCTAAATCTGCTTATTTTAGTTAAAAATAGTACCGTTTTTCTATATTTTCGGTATTATATTCTGCACCTCACTATTTCCAATGCTTACAACAACCCTTTTTATACTACTTTTACTCTATTTTTATGCTATATCTGCCCCATTTGATAGAAAAAAGCGACCCCCAGGGTACTAGTGTTGCATTAATGTAAAATTTAAGCTTTGACAAAATGGATGCTCTAAATACAGCATCCATTTTGTCAATATTATACTATATATCATATATTTACCATCTATTACGTATGGAAAACCAAG
>NZ_VUNQ01000054.1 GCF_009695605.1 Tissierella pigra | reverse complement strand
AGCGTTCGTCCTGAGCCAGGATCAAACTCTCATTTAAAAGTCTGATTAGCTCAAATTTGCTGACTGTTATTTCATGTGTTACTTTTTATAATTCAAAGTTTCTCACACTGTTTAGTTTTCTAGGTTCATCGCAGTTTCACAACTCAAATTTATTTACTCGCTACGCTCGTATAAATTTGGTGTTCATTGCGTTTGACCTACATCAACTCGCTACGCTCGTTGTGTTAGGTCATAATGTTTCCTCTCTCGAGGGAACTTTCTTATAATAACATTTTTGTTTATTACTGTCAACGGTTTTTTATAAGTTTTTTATTTTATTTCAAAACTTAATTTCCCATCAACTTTCCAGCCATTTTTGACTGGATATTTAGTATACCATGTTTTTTTATGATTTGCAAATGCTTTTTATAAAATATTATTCTTTTATTATATTATCATATTTTATCATTGCTAAAGGAGAAAGATTAACATTTGTTATTCTCTCTTGTGTACAAATTCCATTATATGGATGATAAAGAGGTATACATGGTACATCTTCTGATATTATTCTCTGTATCTCTTTATAGATTTCCATCCTTCTTATAGGATTAGATGTTTGCTTTGCTATTTTTAATAATCTCATAAGTTCTTCACTTTCATACCCACTAAGATTAGAGACACTGTTAGTTGCAAATAAAGGCTCTATAAAAGATGATGGTTCAATTGCATCTGCATACCAACCATATAGATATACATCATATCCTTTATATATGTTAGCTGAATTGGCATGTTCCTTATCTGATACTTGATGATACTTACATGTAATTCCAATTGCTTTTAAATCTTCTTCTATAAATCTTAAAGCACCATGAATATTTTGTCCACAGAGTATATTAAGCGGTTTACTTAAATCTACATTTTGACTTTTTAGAATTTGCCTTGCCTTTTCTGGATTATAATTGTATCCACTTATATGGTCAGATGGCACTAGTTTAGATGGAATCATACACTTGGCTTCTGATGCAAAGCCCCCTGTCATTTCATCTACTACTCTTTTCTTATTTATTGCATAGTGAATGGCTTCTCTCACTTTCTTACTTGTATACTGAGAATCTGTATTTTTTATTTTGAATCCTAAATAAAACGTAGCTAGTAGTTCCTCAGTTTTAAGATTTTTATAGTATTTAGTTTCCTTTATCTCATCTAGTTCCCGTTTACCTTGTACTACATAAAAATCATATTTATTATTTATAAAGTTTCCAAGAGCATTTTTGTCTCCACTTACTATTTCTACAATATCACAATATGGTTTCCCTCCTATATATTCTTCGAAGGCTACTAATCTATATAAATCATTATTAGCACTCTCTAATCTATAAGGTCCACATCCAACGAGATTCCCCTTTTCCAATTCCATAGGATCCATTACTGCACAACATATCTGAGATAAAAACATTAAAAAACCACTAAAAGGTGTAGCCAACTTAATCGCTAATTGATTTTCTCCTATTATTCTAATGCCACTTACTTCATTTGAGATATTCTCCATATATTCCTTTGCACCATCTATATAATCTATGAACCAAGTATTTGGAGATTTTAAGTTTGGTGAAAGTACTCTTTCCAAACAATATTTTATATCTTCGGCACGAATTATTTTTCCATTGTGAAATTTTGCATTATTTCTAAGGTTAAATATCCAAGTAAGATTATCATCTTCTACATACCAACTCTTAGCCAATGATGGTAATACATCTCCAGTATCACTAGTAGTTAATAATCCTGTATGTATGTTCATAAGAAATCTCATATTTTCCATACTATTTA
Source organism: Tissierella pigra (assembly GCF_009695605.1). GTDB lineage: Bacteria > Bacillota > Clostridia > Tissierellales > Tissierellaceae > Tissierella > Tissierella pigra. The sequence goes on along the minus strand of NZ_VUNQ01000054.1, from coordinate 23,706 downwards.
CCATGGCTGGATCTAGTGTAAAAATAGGCTCAGAAAAATTGCTCCTTATTGTAACCATTTCTCCCTCTGAATTAATTGTTTCATCTACTAATTCTTTTGTAACTCCATTTAACAAATTAACAACTTGTTCAAGTGCAACTAAAGCTGCCTTTGTAAACTGCGTATTCAATAATGCACTTTCTACCATTGACATTGCTTTATCTGAGACATTTGACATTTCATCTGTTGAGGCTACTATGGATTCAAGACTATTAGTTTGAATGGATATTGCATTGTTTATTTCATTCATAGTCTCTATCATAGTTTGAATAGCTTTTTCTATCCTACTAAAAGATATATTGGATTCTTCTGCAATACTTGAACCTTCTTTAATTTTCTCATTGCTTTTTTCAATAGCTTCAATTGTGGTATTAACGCTTTTATTAATATTATTAATTATATTGGAAATATCATTTGCCGATGCTGTACTTCTTTCAGCCAATAGTTTAACTTCATTTGCTACTACAGCAAATCCTCTTCCAGCTTCTCCTGCTCTTGCTGCCTCTATGGCAGCATTTAAAGACAATAGGTCCGTTTGATCTGCTATACCCTTTATTACATCAAGTATATTATCTATTTGAGCTGTAGCCGTTTTAAGTTCATGAATCTCTATCATTACTGATGAAATGGATTTCTCAATTTCATTCATAGAGTCAATGGTATTATATACTGCTTTACTCCCCTCCTCTATTATTCCTAAAGTTTCTCTAGCTGTCTCATAAGATGTATTTGAACTTGCACTAAGCTCCTGTGCCATAGCTGAATAATTTCCTATTTCATTTACTACTTCAGAAATAGCCTTTACTTGTTCCTCTACTCTATTGGATATAACTTCAATTATATTTATTAAGCTTTCAGCTTGATTATTAGAATCCTTTATTCTAACGTTTAAATTGTACAATAAATTTTCTTCGTTCTTTTTAATTAAAGCTCGTTTATTCATTTCCTTTTCTTTTTGTTCGTTATATACTGTTGATTCTTCTTTAATCTCTAATTCTTCTGTTTTTCTTTTCCATAGTTTAATCATATCGACCTCCGTAAAATAAGACATCCTATGTAACATATTGTAACATATTGTCTATTTACGGCAATATATTTAAGAACTTTTTTTATAAATCGGACTTATTTACTATATAAAATGCTTTAAAAACAAGTACTTACTATATATTAATTAAGTTCCGCAGAAAGTTTTATAATTATTATTTGTGTTCTTAGATAAAACTGAATATGCTTCTTGTTCATAAGAATATTCATAGGGTTGTAAAAGAACCTTTAAAAGCTTTTTCATTACCTCATAATCTCCCTTCTCTGCTGCCCCAAGGGCTTCTTCAACACGATGGTTCCTTGGAATTATAGAAGGATTAGAGTTTTTCATTAGAGAATATGCCTGCTCTTTTGATTCACCTTGCCTCTTTAATCTATCTTGCCATTTAGCCTTCCATTTAGAAAATTCTTCAGTTTTAAACAAATCCATATCTTCTAAGCAATCTAGGGTCAATCCTCTGAAAGTATTTGTATAATCAGCTTTATTTTTTTCCATCATATTTAAAAGTTCTTCAATAATATCTTTATCTTCTAATTCCTCATTAAACATTCCAAGCTTACATCTCATTCCTTTAATCCACTCATCATAGTATAAACTACTAAACTCTGATATTAATTCTTGAGCTAAATCAACAGCTTTATTTTGATCTTTATGAAGTAAAGGTAGTAGTGTTTCTGCAAATCTTGCTAAATTCCAAGCTGCAATTTTAGGTTGATTTTCATAAGCATATCTTCCATGGACATCTATTGAACTAAATACAGTAGATGGGCTATAGGTATCCATAAATGCACAAGGACCATAATCAATAGTTTCTCCACTTATTGTCATATTGTCAGTATTCATAACACCATGAATAAAACCTACTAATTGCCATTTTGCAATAAGATATGCTTGACGCTTTATTACCTCTTGGAGTAGTAAAATATAAGGATTTTTCTCATCTTTAATATATGAAAAATGACGTTCTATTGTATAATCAGCCAATGACTTTAATTCATTATTTGTTCCCCATTTAGCAGCATATTCAAATGTACCTACTCTTATATGACTACTTGCAATACGAGTAAGAACCCCTCCTTTAAGCTGAGTTTCACGAATTATTTGTTCACCTGTTAATGTCACTGCTAAGCTTCGCGTTGTGGGAATTCCAAGCCCATTCATTCCTTCACTTATAATATATTCCCTAAGCATAGGCTGTATTGCTGCCTTACCATCTCCACCACGAGAATATGGAGTTCTACCTGCCCCCTTTAATTGAATATCATATCGTTGTCCTAATGGTGTAATTTGTTCACCAAGAAGTAAAGCTCTCCCATCTCCCAACATGGTAAAATATCCAAATTGATGTCCTGCATAAGCTTGTGCAATGGGCAGACTTCCATTTGGTATTTTATTACCCGATAGTATATTTACTCCATCAATGCCTTGTAGCTCTGCAATATCCAATCCTAACTTCCTTGCTAAATCATGGTTAAGGATAACTAATTTAGGTGATGATACGGAATTTGGAGTAATTTTTGAGAAAAATATCTCTGGGAGCCTAGCATAACTATTATCTAATTTCCAACTATCATTTATTAGTTTGTTTTTTTTAATCATAATAACTCCTTTTCGTTTTATACTTAATAAGTCTAATATACCCTTTAGTTTTTACCTTTGTTCATTTATTATACAATTCTATAAAAAACTCTAGAGAGATTCTGGAGTAAAAATTTGAATTTGATTTTTCAGGCATGAATAAAGGCTGTCCAATAGATAATAATTGGACAGCCTCCCTATAAAAGTATTTTTCTCTCATTTTCATAGATTTAATCTTATATAAAGCTTTTTAATTTATATACAAATCTATTTATCTAGAAATCTTTCTTTTATGATTCCATCATTTGAATCCATAAAATTTAAATATTCTTCTTTTGTCATAGCTGGAACAAAATCTTTAAGGATATTTTTAGCCTCTTTTGCACCATCAAATAATAAATCTACTATTGTTAAAGCCAATGACTTAGCAGGCTCTAAATAGATATACTCCTCATTAATTATACAGTAATCCTTAGAGTGAAGTTCTCCTTTTATTCCACCAAACATAGGATGTAGCGTGGGCATAATATGGGATACATCTCCTAAATCAAAGGATCCTGTAAAATCTCCACCTTTTATTATTTCATCTTCTTTTATTCCAAGATATAATAGATTCTTTAGAAGTATCTCTTCTATCTTTTCATGTTTTAAAATTGGCAAATACCCTGGTATCTCTTTAATCTCAATATCTGCACCTACAGCCATAGCTCCGGCAATCAATGATCTATTAACCTTTTTATTAGCATCTACCATGGCTTGTATAGTCCTTGCCCTTGTATATGATTCCATCTTAACATCAGCAGGTATTACATTTACAATATCCCCACCTTTAGTTATAATTGGATGAATTCTTACCTTATCGTTATCTTCAAAGGTTTCTTTCTGGGCATTGATATTGTTCATAGCCAGTAGTGCTGCATTAAGTGCATTTACTCCTTTATGGGGAGCATTTCCAGCGTGGGCTTCTCTACCTATAAATCTAATATCCTTTCCAATAAACCCATTAGATACAGGTCCTACTAATACCTTTTTATCCCCTGTGTCTAAAGCATGGAACATAAGGGAAATATCTACATCATCAAAGGTTCCATTTCTTATTAACTCTTGCTTTCCTCCGAAATATTTAATGATTCCTTTTTCCTTAAGTTTACTTCTATAATCTAATTCTATGAATTCTTCAGCTGGCGTTGCAATAAAATCAATCTTTCCATCTAATTCCTCATATACACCTGATTTTATAAGGCCAATTGCTACAGCTAACATTCCTGCAATTTGTATATTATGCCCACAGGTATGAGTTGCTCCTGAATCTAGTGCATCTTTATGATTGCCACAAACTATACCGTCTAACTCTCCCAAAACTGCAACTTTAGGTCCTGTTTTGTCTTTATTTATTTCAGCCTTGCAACCTGTATATGCAATATTTTCAACTACACCAATATTGAGTTCTTTTTTAAAAAAGTCTTTTACAAGCTTAGTAGTTTCAAATTCTTTAAATCCAAGTTCTGGATTATTATAAATTCTTCTGCCTATTTCAAGTATTAAATCTTTATTATCATCAATTGCTGAGATTACTCTAGATTTAATTATTTCCTTTTCAATGCCCATTTATTATTCATCCTTCTTTATATATCTTATAATGGCTTCTGTCGTTTTAAATAATTCAGCAATCTCTAAATACTCATCAACTGTATGAACTTTATTCATTCCAACTCCAATAATAATTGAATTAAATCCCTGTTCAGCAAATATATTACTATCTGAACCTCCTCCAATTATTTTAAGTTCAGAATTCACTCCCATTTCTTCATAAACCCTGACAAATTCTTTTGCAAATTTTAAGTCATCCTTTGGTTTTAACACTGGGTAATCACATTTGTAATTAATTTCATAGCTACCACCAAATCTTTCAACTGTTTCATCACATCTATTTTTATATGATTCAAGGATCTCTAATATTTTTTCTTCAGAATGACTTCTTACTTCTCCAGTCATTGTACATATATCTGGAACTACATTTGAAGGAAATTTAGAATCTATTGTGGAAATATTTGATGTTGTTAAATCATCTATTCTACCTGTATTCATATGTGTTAAAGTGTGTGCTGCCATGGCAATAGCATTTATTCCCTTTTCAGGTTCTATTCCAGCATGGGCGTTTCTACCTTTAAATCTAATCTCAAAATCATACTTACTTGGAGCGGAATGTGCAATAATACCAGCAGCCCCTGAATTATCCACTACAATCATATTCTTTGCAGGCATCATATCCTTTGGTACATTGCCCCAATCAAAATATTTTGCACCAAGCATACCAATCTCTTCACAAGGGGTTAATACTACATAAATATCCTTATGTGATATCTTTTCTTCTTTAATAGTTCTTATAACCTCTAGAATACTTGCTATTCCACCCTTATCATCCCCACCTAATGTAGTAGTTCCATTGGTTTTAATAATATTACCTTCTATTATTGGTTCTACATTTAAATTAGGCTCTATTACGTCCATATGGGCAGCAAGTGTTACTCCTTCTCCTTCTATATCTCCAGGAATTTTGGCTATAATTGAGGGAGAGTCACCACCATATTGTAAATATCCTTCATCTAGGTATATGTCTGCACCTAAACCTTCTAGTAAATTAACCATATATTTTGCAAATTCTCCTTCTTTTTTTGAAGGCGAATGAATCTTTAACATTTCTATAAAACTATTTATTAATCTTTCTTTATTCAAGTCTATTACCTCCCTTTTTCTAGTGAGTAACTATCTATTTTCCATCTATTTGCTTACTTAATTGTTTCTTAGCAAATGCAATAGTTGCAAATACTGATACTAAAGTAACGATAAATGAAGGTTGACCTGGAATAAAAGCTACAGCTTTTGTCATTATATAAGCAACAGCAATAGCAAAGATACCTGCCTTTGGTGATTTTATTGCAAATTGAGCAAATACTCCACCAAATAATGCTGGAATAATAAGAGATAGCATTGTTGTAAATGATTGCGGTAATGCAGACAATACACTTTGTCCAGCAAATACAGCTAATAATAAAAATATAATTCCAACCCATATAGAAACGCCTATTCCTATTGTTCCCATAATAGCTCCTTCATCAGTACCAGATTTATATCCTGAACCTTCTAAAGCTGATACTGCTGCTGGTATTCTCATATTTACTAAGTTTCCTGATAAGAATCCCATATAAAGCCCAGCTCTTCCTACTATAGGAAAATAGCTAATAGGTTCACTAAAATAAAAAGCTCCTGAAACTGAAATCTGAGAAATTGCTCCCGCAATAATTGCACCAATTCCTGGATTAAATCCAAATCCCCAAGTCATAACCGCTGGTGGAAGTATAGATACTATCAATCCAAGGATCATTGTAAATCTACCTATTTTTGTAACATCCTTAATATATTCATCATAGACATTCATTTATATTCCTCCAATAATTAAATAGTTATAGTTCCAATAATTGCTCCTCCAAACATGGCAATTGTTAGAGCCCATTCTTTTAACCAAGTAAATTTCTTTTCTCCCAATTTCAAGCAAATCATCATAATGATTAAACCTGCCACAGCTGAAATTGTTACATCTGGATTTGTTCTAAATTTTATATAATTTCCAACATTAAAATATGCAAAAGAACCAAGCATAGCACCTATACTAACTGCTGGTAATAATGCTTTTCTTCCACTTGTCAACAAATTATTTACCTTATCCATTCTATGGGCAAATAGATATACAAATATAATCCATCCAATTGAACCCAAAGCCATTGTCCATAAAGCATTCGTAAATACTACTGGAGTCATATTTGTTGAAAGTTCTGACCCTAGTGCCTGCGCTCCAAAGTTTGCCGCCATGGCCTCAAAGTTAGAACCACCTATTACACTTAATCTAAAAGCAGACATGGGAGAACCCATAGTAACTAATAATGCCAATAAACTTCCTACTACTCCAAGTGCTGGCCCAATACTACTAATTGCACTGGTTTTGATACCTTTTTTCATTCTAGAGTAATCCATTCCCATGTCTACCCCCGCCTTAATTGACTTTTTGATTATCAATATAGACTGAATTAGTACAACTGATATTCCTATTATGGATACAAGCCATATAATAGGATGATTTGCATAAACCATATGATTCATATTTACTCCTCCTTTTGTCTTTTAAGTTCGTGTCCTAAATACGTCCTTAATTACCTCGATTATATTATAAGCTTAAATAGTTGTCAATATTTTCTCTAATTATTATTTAGATAATTTCATCTTTATTTTACGGCGTGGTCTTCCAGGGCCTAAAGAATTTTCTAAGTTTGACTCCTCACCATATCCAGTATCTATTATTTTTTTCAAAATTCTATTTGCACTCCGTTCACTTATGGAAAGAATTTCTGCTAGCTCTTGACTAGTGAATTCATCTCTTCCTAGTTTATTAATTACACCATTTATCTTTTCAATATACTGAGAACTAATGCCAATTTCTTTAGATAATTGTATAGTTTTTTCATCTGATAGATTCTTATATTTAATTTGACCTTTACTCATAATTGGTCCTATTACATTTTGTCCATCATAAAAATATACATTACCTTGTTTTTCAGAAATACTCTTTCTTAAGGCATTTCTGGCATTTGTTTCAGACTGATAGAGAGTTAACCCTTCTCCAATTCCTACACCAATGATAATATTATTAAGTTTACAATTATTTATTATCCTAGATAAAGAGTTTATATTCTCTGAACTTAACAATGCTCCTTTATTAGATATAATAAGATATTCGTTTGGTTCTATGACCTGCATCATACCTTCTATCTCCTTAGAATAGATAAGTATTTCTTCCTGCAAAAGTTTATTTTCTTCTCCAACTACTTGAATGATTTGTATTTGAATCACACGCTCATGAATATTTTTAAATTTAATGCTATTTTCTAATTGAATAAATCTATTTTTAATATCAATATTTGTTGCTTGTATTCTATAAACAGGAATATCTTGAGTTTTAAAATAGTTATATATATATCCGAAAGATGTAAAAATACAGTCTATCTCCTTATTTTCATATTTTCCTAAATAGTATTTTATATAATCTTCTTCGCTTTTATTAGGTAAATATCTTTGAATATCATAGTCTTTAACCTCTATATTAAACTCATTAAATACATCGATTAAATCCTTTTCCTTAATTATATCCAAAGCTATCTTTAGATCTTTCGTATCTCCAAAATCACTACGGAATTCACATAATGCTTTAATGATACCTATTATACCTCTTTCTGTATACACAACTGGTTGTTCAAATTTTATCTTTGAAGATAGTTCAGAATAGACACCTATTCCAGTTAGAAAAATACCATCTATTGTAAGATCTATGTTTCTTGCCATATCAATAAGTTTTTTTATCTCATCTTCTGCGTATTTAACAAACTCTATATTTCTATGTTCTTTAGAAAGAACCCCATATATCTTTTCAACTGAATCTGAAGCCCCCATTATAGCAACTTTCATTATTTTTCTCCTCTTAAATTAATTTATTTATCATAAGCAAATAAAGTATATTACTTTTAACTCAATTTAATAATAAGTATAATGTCTTTTTATACAAATCATTCTAACATAAGTATAATAAAAGTACTAGTTATAGAAAAACAAGTTAAGAAAATTTTCTTAACTTGTTTTAAAATCCATCTATTTTTTACCTTTTACCTGTTACAGTATTATTTATTCATATAGGTCTCTATTTCCTCTACACTTTTTATAATATATTTAGATAAGTTTTCACATCCATCTTCCGTTATTAATAAATCATCTTCTATTCTTATTCCGATTCCCTCTTCTTCAATATAAAGTCCTGGTTCATTGGTTATAACCATACCTGGTTTAAGTTCAAGGTTATATTCTCCTACATCATGTGTATCTAGCCCTAGATAATGTGAAACACCATGGTAATAGTATTTTGATAGTTCTTCATCTTTCTTTATTAATCCTAATTCCTTGCATCCCTCAGCTAATACTTTTTTAGCAATTTCATTTAACTCCTTATATGGAAGTCCTGGTTTAGCTGCTTCTTCAACTGCTTTTTGAGCCTTTAATACAATATTATAAATATCTCTTTGTCTCTCTGTAAATTTACCATTTATAGGGAAAGTACGGCTTATATCTCCATTATAATATTTATATTGAGCTCCTAAATCAAAAAGAACTAGGTCTCCATCTTCTGATTTAGAATTATTATCTACATAGTGTAATATTGTAGCATTTTTTCCGCTGGCAGCAATTGTTGTAAAAGCTTTATCTTTTACTCCATTTTTTCTCAAGGTAAAATCAAAGTGTGCTTCAATTTCATATTCCATCATATTTGGCTTCATATTATCTAACATATTCATAATGCCTTCATTAGTTATTTCTATTGCTTTTCTAATTAACTGAATTTCTTCTTCTGATTTTATAGTTCTCAATTCAGCAATATCATAATAGATATTTTTTATACTTATATATGGATATTTTTCAGCCATAATCTTTGCAAAGGATTGTGCTTCTGTTATTGATGTACTAATTTCTTGTCTTTCCAAGTCTAAATATGTCTTTTCTATCTTATTTCTACTTAATACAGAACTCATAGTTCCTTCTAACTCATCTAAATATTTAATATTATCTATACCTGATATATCTTTTGCTTCCTCCTCAGAAATAACTGCCCCTACCCATTTTGCCATAATAGGGTCTTGTCTTTCTATAAATAGTGTTTCTGATATATTTCCATCAATATTACTTATAAATAAAATTACTTTATCACTATCTATACCAGTTAAGTAATAAAAATTTCTATTTGGTGTAAATTGATATAATTCATCAGCAGATTTATATGGTGCTCTATCTGCAAATAATAATAATATACTATTATTTTCTAACTTTTCTCCTAAATTCTTTCTATTTCTTGTGAAAAATTCTTTATTCATTTTATTAGCCTCCTTTTTATAAGCCATACCGATTTAATTAAATACCTTATATATTTAAGATAAACATATCTTAATTTTTATACTATCAAAGGTTTCAACCTTTTACAATACAAAACACTGACTCTAAAATTTTTTTCTAAAGTCAGTGTCTTATTATTTGTTAATCTTGTGAAGTTATTTCAGTCCAAATTCTATCATATTCAGTTATAATATCTGATGGGTCATGAAATATTTCTGTATTTTCTATTTCTTCATCAGCTGGATATGCTACCTTTGAATTTCTTATGTCTTCAGGTAACATTTCTACTGCTTCAGGTATTGGTGTTGAGTACCCTATATAATCAGTATTTCTTGCTGCTATATCTGGTCTAGCCATAAAATTTATGAATTTTTCTGCACCTTCTTTATTTTTAGCAGACTTTGGTATTACCATGCTATCAAACCAAAGATTTGTCCCTTCCTTTGGTATTGCATATTCTAAATCAGGATTATCTCTTATCATAGCTACAGCATCCCCAGACCATACTACTGCAAAAGCCGCCTCTCCACTAACCATTGCTCCCTTTACTTCATCCCCTAAATAGGCATATACAAGTGGTTTTTGTATCAGAAGTTGTTCTTTAGCCTCTTCTAATTCTTTTATATTTCTTGTATTCATGGAATAATTTAATTTTTTTAGTGCTACTGCAAGAGTATCCCTTTGACTATTCAACATTATTATTTCATCTTTATACTTTTCATTCCATAGTATATTCCAACTATCTACTACATCATCTACTTTAGTCTTATTATAAATTATACCTACTGTACCCCACATATATGGCACAGAATAATCATTGTCTTTATCAAAATCTAAATTAAAGAACTTTTCATCTATGTTTTTTATATTAGGTATGTTATCTTTATTTAATTTAACTAATAAGTCTTCTCTTATCATTCTTTCAATCATATAATCAGACGGGAATATTACATCATAACTGGACCCGCCTTGTTTTAATTTTATATATAAATCTTCATTAGTCTCATACATACTATAATTTACTTTAATACCGTATTCTTCTTCAAAATCCTTTAAAACTGACTTATCTATATAGTCTCCCCAGTTATAGACATTGATAGTTTCTTTCTTCTCTCCACATCCAACAGTCATAATTACAATAATCAAAGATAAGGCTAATAAAATAAATCTTCTTTTTTTCAAATTAGACACCTCTTTCTATTTCATTTTTTTCTGTTCTTTTATTTATTATTAAAAGCAATATAATCAGACTTACAAACATAAGTGTAGATAGTGCATTAATTACAGGGTTTATTCCACGTCTAGACATGGAAAATATCTCTATACTAAGGTTAGATACATTATTTCCAGTATTGAAAAATGAAATAACAAAATCATCAATGGATAATGTAAATGCCATAAGGCAACCTGTAATTATTCCTGGCATTATCTCTGGTATAATTACTTTTCTTAAAGCATAAAAAGGAGTTGCACCAAGGTCCATAGCTGCCTCTGCTAAATGTTTATTCATCTGCTTTAGCTTAGGTAATACTGATAATATTACATAAGGTGTACAGAATACTATATGGGACAAAAGCATAGTAGCTAGACCAAATTCCATCTTAAAAAATCTAAATAATGCCATAAGAGATACTGCAGTAACTATATCTGGATTTAGTACTGGTAAATAGTTTAAATTCAAAGTTATTTTCTTACTTAATCCTGGCATATTATATATTCCTATGGCTGCAAAAGTCCCTAAAACTGTAGAAATAAGTGCTGAAAGTACTGCCACAAGCAATGTATAGTACAATGCTTTTAAAATTTCTGCATCTTTAAATAATTCTATATACCATTTAAAAGTAAATCCAGCCCATACACCCCTTGACTTTGAGTTATTAAAGGAAAATACTATAAGTACTATAATAGGGGCATATAGAAATAGAAATATTAAAAACGTATATAATCTTTTAAGTCCTCTACTTACCATAATCCTCCGCCCCCTCCTTCTTTCTCTTTGTCAAACTTAGATGTAAGAGCCATTGTTATTAGGATAAATATCATAAGGATTATTGACATAGATGATCCAAAATGCCAATCTCCAGTCCATCTAAATTGTTGCTCTACTAAATTACCAATTAAATTATACTTATTTCCTCCTAATAATGCAGATATAACAAAGGTACTTACTGCTGGTATAAATACCATAGTAATACCTGTAATAATTCCTGGCATACTAAGGGGAAGTACGACTTTACTAAATACTTCTATCTTATTAGCTCCTAAGTCTTCTGCTGCTTCTATTAAACTCTTTTCTATCTTAATTAAAACAGTATAAATAGGTAAAACCATAAAAGGAAGAAAATTATATACCATTCCTAATAAAACTGCCTTGTCATTATATATCAGTTCTAATGGTTTAAATCCTATTTTAGTAATTACAAAATTTATAAACCCATTTCTCCCTAAAAGAGTAAGCCAAGCATAGGTTCTTAGTAAAAAATTCATCCACATAGGTATAACCAACATCAAAACCATCATATTTCTTTTTCTTGGCTCTGCCTTTGAAATAATATACGCCAATGGATACCCTAAGATTAGGCAGATAATAGTTGAGATAAATGCCAGATTCACAGACCTTCCTAATACCTTTAAGTATGTTGGGGTAAAGAATCTTTTGAAATTATCTAGACTAAATTGAAATGTAGCAAAGTTTTGGCTATCTCCTGTAGTAAAGGCAAAATATAGTATAAGGAAAAGTGGAATTACGATAAATATTGCCATCCAAAGAATATAAGGATAGGCGACTTTTTTCATCTTCATTCTGCTCTCACCTTCTTCATTATATGAATATTTTCAGGTAGAACTGTCATTCCTATTTCAGTTCCTACCTCCTTCATTATGGTAGAATGTATCATCCATTCAAAGTCCTTTGATTCTATAATCATTTCATAATGAACACCTTTAAATGTAACAGATTTAACTATTCCATTTAATTGACCATTTGCTACTGATACTATTTCAATATCTTCTGGTCGAATAACTACCTCTATATTTTCACCTTTTCTAAAACCTTTGTCTACACATTTAAAATTCTGTCCTGAAAATTCTACTAAATAATCTTCATGCATAATTCCATCTATTATATTACTTTCTCCTATAAATTCGGCAACAAAGGCATTTTTAGGTTCATTATATATGTCAACTGGCGTTCCTATTTGTTGAATTCTACCTTTATCCATTACAACTATAGTATCTGACATAGTCAATGCTTCTTCTTGATCGTGAGTTACATAGATAAATGTTATTCCCACTCTTTTTTGCATATTCTTTAACTCAATCTGCATATCTTTCCTAAGTTTTAAATCCAATGCTCCTAGTGGTTCATCCAATAAAAGCACCTTAGGTTCATTTACCAATGCTCTGGCTATGGCTATTCTTTGTTGTTGTCCACCACTTAGGGAATCTATACTCCTTTTTTCAAAACCTTGTAGATTTACAAGTCTTAACATCTCTTTAACTTTAGAGTCTATCTCACTTTTGGGTAACTTTTTTATCTTTAGTCCAAAAGCTATATTGTCATAAACATCTAAATGTGGAAAAAGAGCATATTTTTGAAATACGGTGTTAATTTGTCTTTTATAGGGTGGAATATCTGTTATATCCTTTTCTTCAAATAATACAGTCCCCTTTGTGGGTTCTTCAAATCCGCCTATTATTCTAAGAGTTGTAGTTTTCCCACATCCACTAGGTCCTAAAAGAGTCAAAAATTCATTTTCTTGTATATATAAATTTATATCATTTAAAACAGTAACTCCATTGTATTCTTTTGAAATGTTCTTTAATTCTATAGTATGCATTTTTGTCCCCCCATTATCTTTAAAAATTTGGTGGTGTACTCACCCAAATAACTGAGGCCTTTGTTTTGCCTTCATTTGCTATATAATGATTGGAGTTAGCCTTATAATAAAAGCTCTCCCCTTTTCTTACTCTATATTTTTTACTACCTATATATAAAGAAATACTTCCACTTATTACGTATCCAAATTCTTCACCTTCATGAGGTGAGTCCTCTTTAGACCTTCCCCCAGGTTCTAATTCTATTAATATAGGTTCCATCTTATTTTTCTGTGCATTTGGAATTACCCAATTTAAAGTATATTTTAACTCTTCATTCTCTGTTTCAAAAGCATCATCCTTTGAAAACACTATTTTTTCTTCTATATTCTCATTGAAAAATTCCTGTAGATTTGTTCCTAGACCTTCTAATATATCCACTAAAGTTGTTATTGAAGGAGAGGTTAGATCTCTTTCCAATTGAGATATAAATCCTTTAGTCAGCTCCGACCTATCTGCTAACTCTTCTTGAGTAAGAGAATTTTGGATTCTCAGTCTTCTAATTTTTTCACCGATTTTCATAATACACCTCCTAAAAAAACTAGTTATATATTAAATAATTAGTTTATAACTACTAAACTTTTTTAGCAACTATCATATTATAGTAAAATTTTAGTATAAAAGTCAATACTTTATTTAAAAAAACATTATAACTTTAACCATGTAGATTACTTATTCATATCATATCCATTTCATCATAGGTTTAATATATTAAAAATTAGATACTCTTTAACTGTTAATTTGTTTTTTTGAAAAAAAGAAAAAGGAATTGGTTTAATAAACCAATTCCTCTAACTATTCTATTATAATCAACTCCATATTTTCTATTGCATTATTTATCAATGATTCCACATCTAAAGCCTCTTCTGACTTTAATATATCTTCTATTTTAGGTTTTGTAACAGGATGTTTAGGTAAAAATACTGTGCAACAATCTTCAAAAGGTAAAATAGAAGTCTCAAAAGTTTCTATATCTCTTGCTATATCTATTATATCCACCTTATCAAGACCTATTAGGGGCCTAAGAACTGGAATATCCACCGCTCTATTTGTTACACTAATACCCTCTACTGTTTGACTGGCTACTTGACCTAAACTTTCACCTGTAATAAGTGCATTTATTCCTTCTTTTTCTGCAATTCGACCTGCTATTTTCATCATAAACCTTCTTGAAAGTATGGTCATTTCATTTTCTTTACACTTGTTATTAATTTCCTTTTGTATATCTAAAAGATTCACGCTATACATTTTTATTCTACCTACATATCTAGATAATATTCTAGCTAAATCCTTTACTTTCTCCTCTGCCCTTTCACTAGTGAAAGGATAGGAATGATAATGAACAGCAGATATTTCTAATCCTCTTTTAGCCATTAAAAAACCTGCCACAGGACTATCTATTCCACCTGATAAAAGTAATAATCCTTTTCCGTTAGTGCCTAAAGGAAGTCCACCATAGCCCTTGACTTTTTCTGTATAGATATACGCATTTTGTTTTATATCTATATATAAAAAAGTATCTGGATTATGTACATCTACCTCTAATTCTTTGAAATTTTGAAGAATCAAACCTCCTATTTGCCTAGATAACTCTGGGGATTTAATTGGAAAGTTTTTATCTGCTCTATTGG
This sequence comes from Tissierella pigra, assembly GCF_009695605.1. Lineage (GTDB taxonomy): Bacteria > Bacillota > Clostridia > Tissierellales > Tissierellaceae > Tissierella > Tissierella pigra. The sequence continues at coordinate 8,550 of NZ_VUNQ01000054.1, read as the reverse complement.
TATCTACCTTAAAAGTATTAATTTTCTCCTTGTCAATTTTTTCCCTAATTGCTGCTATGGAAGCCTCTTTTATTTGTTCCTCATCTTTTTCTATTCTAATACACGGACTTATATACACAAGACCAAATACCTTCTTTAGTCTGTTTATCATTTTAGGAAAGTTGTGTTCTTCCGCTTCTATATATATCTTTCCCTGTTCTTTATATATCTTCTCAAAACCAATATCTTTTATTACTCTTCGCATATTTTTAATCAATTGATCTTCAAAATATTTTCTATTTAATCCCTTTAAAGCAATCTCTCCTAAACTTACTGATAGTACTTTTTCCACTTAATCACCTCATAGTTATTTGCCTAATATCTTCTACTGACTCTTTTAGTACCTTTACTGTATAATCTAAATCTTCTATAGTATTCTCATAAGAAAAGCAAAATCTTATGCTTCCCTCTATTTCTTCATTTCCAAGACCTATGCTTTTCAAAACATGACTCTTTTCAGTCCCCTTTGATGAACAAGCCGATGTAGTAGATACATAGATTTCCTTATTTTCCAAGTAATGAAGTAATATTTCTCCTCTAACATGCTTAAAGGATATATTTATAATATATGGGGAAGAGTTTTTATCTAAAGATGTATTAAATTTTATATAAGGTATTTCTGTCTCTATTTTTCTTGCAAAATATTCTTTTAATTCTATTACGTAGTTAGATTCAATTTTGTGACTTTCATTCATTACCCTTACAGCTTCTCCAAACCCAATTATCCCTGTCAAATTTTCAGTACCTGATCTTAAACCTCTTTCTTGATTTCCACCAAAAACTAAAGGAAGTAAACTATGCTTTTTATCTATAAATAGTCCTCCTATACCTTTTGGTCCATGTATTTTATGTCCGCTAAAAGAATAGCAATCTATCTCCCATTTTTTTAAATCCAATTCTACTTTACCAAAACCTTGAATTCCATCTACATGAAATAATGTATTAGGATTTATCTTTTTGATAATATCTTTTATTTTGGATACAGGCTGAACGGAGCCAATCTCGTTATTCACGTGCATAATTGATACTAAAATAGTATCATTTCTAATATTATCTTTTAGTTCTTCTAATGAGATATATCCTTGTGTATCTACACTTAAATAAGTAACATTAAAATCTTGCTGTTCATAATTTTTCATTATATTTAATACAGAAGGATGTTCTATTTTTGTAGTTATTATATGGTTTCCTCTTTTTTTCAACTTATTTGTTATACTTTGAATAGAGATATTATTACTTTCTGTACCACCAGAAGTAAAATATATTTCATTCTTATCTACATTTAAAAAATTAGCAATATGTTCTCTTGCTGATTTTATTTTTTGTTCGGATTTCATACCAAGTCTATGAAGTGATGACGGATTTCCAAAATCTTCAATCATGCTTCTCTGCATAATTTCTACTACTTCTTTTCTTAGTCTTGTTGTAGCACAATTGTCTAAATAAATCAAATATAATACACCTCTTCTATTAGTATCCTAATTCCTCATTTACTAAGTAAATATGGATTGTTGTAATATTTGGTTTTTTGTGGATTATTGTTTCCACTTTGCAAATTCTATCTGGTGATTCACAGTCACTACATTTCCCTGTATGAGTACATGGAGTATTTAGATTTAATCTCTTTGCATTTAATGGAGCTGCTATATTTCTAATTCTTTCTATGGCAGCATCATAATCAGTACATATTTTATTCTTCCCTATAACAATATAAACATCCTTATGTCCAAAAAACATAGATGCAACCCTATTTCCATTTCCATCCATGTTTACAAGCTTACCATCTAATGTTATAGCATTGGTACTTGTAATATAAATATCTGATGTCATAGCTTTTTCAATAGGATTTTGGGTATCTTTCCTCCAATGCCAGTATACTTCATTTCCTCTTTCTTTTAACTCCTCATAAATACCCATATCTTGTATGGTCATAGAACCGCCAATTCCTACGGAATCTTCTTTTTTTATATCTAGTAGCAATTCTTCTTTTGCTTTTGTTGTGTTTTCAAATGTTTTGACTATAAAGCCATTATTCTTTAATACCTTTTCCAATTCTAAAAACATATCATTAACCTCCTACCTATCTATTATATTTATTATACAAGATTTAGATATTATATTAAAGGGAAATAAATTTCAACTATTTTATTATATTATGTAGCCTTTATGTCGAATAAAAAGTTTTTTTTAAAAACTCTTGCATAATTTGTCGAGCTTTGCTATAATTAGATTGTGGTTATCCCCCTGGTAACCTCAAATAAGATCTCTATTCCCAATACCCCTTTTGAACGGTTTATTTACATCCAAAATGGGTGAAGACTCCTGATGGAGTCTTTTTTTTATGTTTTTTTAATATTATAATTATGTTATATTATATTTATGATTATTAATATAATTAATTGGAGGTATAAATATGTCTAACAAAAATAAAGTTGCTATAATCTTTACTGGTGGTACTATTTCTATGAAAATAGATCCTCGTATTCATGCAGCTATTCCAGCATTAACATCAGAAGAAATTATTGGTATGGTTACAAATATAGAGAGTTTTTCTGATATTGAAGTAATAAATTATGCAAATATCCCTAGCCCTCATATTACTCCTTCTATGATGATGGAAATAGCAAAGTTAGTAAAAGAAGTAATAAAAAGAGATGATATTACTGGAGTTATTGTGACTCATGGAACAGATACTTTAGAAGAAACTGCATATCTTCTAGATTTAATAATAAAAACTTCTAAACCTATAGTTGTAGTGGGTGCCATGAGAAATGGTTCTGAACTTGGATATGATGGTTCTAGTAACCTTTCAGCGGCTTTATGTACTGCTATTTCGAATAAATCTAAAAATAAAGGTGTCTTAGTTGTTATGAATAATGAAGTCAATGCTGCTAGTGAAGTAACAAAAACTAATACTTTATCTTTAGATACATTTAAATCTCCAGAGTTTGGTCCTTTAGGAATTGTAGATAATGATGAGGTTATATTCTATAGAGATATGGTTTCTCATCAATTTATTGATACAAATGTTATAAAGGAAAAGGTGGGTCTTATTAAATCTGTACCAGGTATGGAATCAGATATATTGGATTTTTACATCGATGCTGGCTATAGTGGTTTAGTCGTAGAAGCTTTAGGTAGAGGAAACTTACCCCCTGCTATGATTCCCGGTATAAAAAGAGCTATTAGTAAGAATATTCCTGTTGTTATGGTTTCAAGATGTCCTACAGGCAGAGTCTTAGACTCCTATGGCTACGAAGGTGGAGGTAAACATTTACGTGAACTTGGTGTTATTTTTGGAGGTAATTTACCTGGACAAAAAGTTAGAATTAAACTTATGTTAGCTTTAGGCTTAACTGATACTATGTCTGAAATCAAAGAAATTATTGAACAAAACCTATTTCTATAACAACAATAAAGAAAAAGGCTTTAAAGCCTTTTTCTTGTTCTTTCATACCTCCCTTTTGTTCTATTAACCAAGAAATCTTCAATTTTAATTATACTTTCTTCTAATTCTCTATTTTTCTTCTCTAATCTGTCTATAGTGTTTTTTAAATCCTCGGGAATATATTGTGCCCCTTTTTTTTTATTGGGACTTCTACTGCATTCTCCAACGGACCAAATCCAATAAATCTTACTTCTGGATATATACTGCCAAAAGAGTATTTAAGTATTATATTATCACTAGGATTTGCATTTATATACTTATACCTTACAAAATCTATTTCTCCAGATTCACTCCACTCATATATACTATCCCAACTATCTCCTTGATTATCACTATATCTACTTACAACCTTATTTAATTCTACCCATGTAATCCATAATTTATCTTCGTAGAATATAATATTAGGATAAGCTGGACTTCCTTCGTTAGAAATATATTCTGATTTATGTTTTATATATTGTTTATTGTATTTATCATATAATATCTTATTATATCGTATAACTAAATTTCCATCTATAAACTCACAATAAGTTAAATGAATTATATCCTTATGCTTTATCATATCTAAAAATACCTTATGATTTTCTGTATTTACTATATTAAATTTATCTTCCCATTCTAAGTTTTTATTTCTAAACCTTCTTAAATTTATTTCTCGGTCATTACTATAGTAAGATATTAAAATATCTCCTTCTAGTTTTATTATTCTAATTGGATTTAAAACCTTTTCTCTAGTTATTTCATCTACTCCATATGTACTCCATTTAGTACCATCATAGTAATGATGATTTATTCTATATTGATTTTCCTTAGTTTGTACTTCAATCATGTAAAGTATATGGATTTCCTTTCCTTCTACTATAATATTTAAGTCAAATACCTCGCTTATTGGTTCAGCAGTAAGTTTTACTTCCTCTTTCTTTTTACTTCTTAGTATGTTCAAAATAAGATGACCTTCTGTATTTTGATATAATATATAAATATTATTTAATTCATCAATTTCCATATCATATTCCTCTAATATATCTTTAGTTACAACTTCTCTACTGTCAAAGCTTACTTCACTTACTACCTTTTCTAATAATATATTAGTCTTTGACTTCCTAACTAAAACCATATTATTTGAAGCTAATTCTGCAATAGTCCATTTATCAGTAAAAAAAGTCATTACTCCACCACCTTTTTATTTAATTCTAATAGTTTCCACTTACTAATAAGTATTATATTTATATATTTTATATTACAGTTTTTATTTGTAACACAATATTATCCCATGGAATATATTATGATTGAGTAGTAAAATTATATTATTTAAAAGGAGGAAATAGAATGAATCCTAACATATTACCAGAAGATCTTACTCAAAATATTAGTGATAGATGTTGTATTGGAAATACAGGCTGTGAATGGGATGGTACTTTAAGAAGAGTAGTTACTGAGCCTGTTTATGTACAAAAAGTTTATGATGCAACACTTGTAAATTTACAAGCTTTAAGTACGGTCAACAACATCAGATTTACTCCACATTTACCAGTAGGATCAAGAATTGTAAGAGTTGTTGATATTAGATGTAGAAGATTCTTCAACCCTGCAAATATTAATGATCCTCGTAATTTAGTTATAGATCCAGAGACTATACTTTCAGGTGGAGAATTTATTAGAGATGAAAAAGGATGCTTTGTAGAAGTAGTTGGTCCAGATGGAATGAGAAACCAAAAGATAATATTTGCTGATACTACAGAATGTGATGATAGAGGCAGAGGTACTCCTGTATTCGGTACTCAAAGAATTGCATTAAGAGGAAATGTATTTATTGAAATAGATGTACTAGTTCAAGACTCTAGAGGAAGAAGAAATACTATAACTTTAACATCTAACGTTCCTATTGCGCCAGTTAATGCGCCTATAATTTTAACTAACTTCTTTGAGCTATGTATACCTTCAGTATTTAATTCAGCTTTCTTCCCAAGATTTGCTGAATTCTGTAATATACTATGTGAAACAAGATTAGGTACAAATAGTATTTCTAGAGATATTCGTGTAAATCCAGAAACTGGTGAAGTAAGAATTGACTTAATCATTGCAATCTGCATTACTTGTGAAAAGAAAATAATTCTTCCTGTTCAATTATGTGTTCTTTCAACAGGATTCGCTGAATTATCCCCAGAAACATCGCCAATATGTTCAACATTCCCAACACTATTCCCTAAACAAATTGATAGTAATAGTATAGGGGATGAAGTAGACCCACCTCGTCCTCCTCATCGTCCTGGATGTAGAGATAGACTTCATAGTCTAGAAGCAGAAGAATTCAATGATGATATAGAATAAGATATAAAGGTGTCAATTGACACCTTTATATCTTATTATTTTCCCTCTGGTAAGTTATCAATAAAATATAATATATAATCTATTGTAAAATTAATCTCTTCTTTTGGAACTACACGTATATCTAAAGAATACCTAATATAATCATTGAATTCTTCTATTCCTCTAAAAGGAAGTTCTATCTGAGACAATAGTTTTCTCATTCTTATTTTTCTTTCTATATTTGTCATTTTTCCCAAAGATCTATTTATATATTGAATTAAAGAATCAACTATTTGTTCTAAGTAATCAGCTCCTACTGTTTCCCCATCCTCTGGAAATAGTACTTTATGGTCTGTCAATTTAAAATCATTATAATAAGTTAATACCTTTTTTGTATATAATAAATCTTCATTTAATTTCTCATAGTCAAAAGTTTCCCTACTTATTGCCTCTGAATTTAAAATATTAAACTCTTCTAAATCTCCTAGCATATCCTTTTCTATTTGTTTGATTTTTTTCTCAATATTTTTTTGACTATCTTCTATATACTTTCTGTTTCCATCTATAATACTCTTCTTCCACTGTCTATATACCTCTTCTATTTCTTCTATTTTATTATCATTAATTAAATTTATAACTATAACTAAATTACTAATAAGTCCTAGTTGCAAGATGAAGTTAAACATTTCATCTATCTTTCTATTTAAAGAAACTATTTTTTCAGCAACTTCATCTATTTCTTCTAAACTTTTATTGGATAAATCTATATGCCTTAGTTTTTGAATTTCTCTAAAGCAATAATCAAATTTAGTTCCATAGCCATTTCTCAAAGAACTATCAAATTGTTTTTTATACTCATTTATTTGATTCTCTGCTTCTGGTTTTGTATATAATTTTAGATTCCTCATTATGGTATTTTGAACTATATTAAAATACTTATCTTTGGTTAATCTCATTGGTAAAACTGAAATAACATTGGATATAATATTAATATACTTAAAATAATTTTGCTTTTGATTATCTAGTAAATTATTAACTTCTTTTATTAATTCTTCTACACTCATATTATTATATGGAATTTTTTCGTAATCTTTTTTAGTTATAATTTTAGTTCCATAATAATCCACGAGTTCTCTGACATAAGATAATTCTATACTATATCCGTCTATAATGGATGCCAATTCATATAATTCCTGTCTAATATTTATAGCTTCTATTAATCTATTTTGTTTCTTTTCTTCATCATCATTACAGATGGAATCTTCAATTAGATTAATGGCTTTATTTAAATAATTTTCTAATGAGCTTATTTCAATATTAGATTCTGTTTCATTTTTATCTAAATTGTCTTTTAAAGTGTTTTTTAACATTGTGACTCCATTAAATACATTCAAATAACTAGACTTTTTAATTAAATTTAATTGTTTTGTATTTAAATATATAATCTTCTCTTTTAATTCATAATCTTTCATAAAAGATATGTTTTTTTCAAGCTCGGTCATATTACTTTCTCCTTTCAGTCCTTTACCAATTATATATAAACTTTGATTTTATACCTATTAAAATGTATAATATTATTATAACATATGAAGGACTTAGGGTGAATTTTTTATGGAAACTATAACTAATATAATTGAACATACTTTAAACATGGAGAAATATTTTAAGAATCAAAAAGTATGCTTTATGGACATTGAAACTACAGGACTAAATAGAAATAATAGTGCTATATATTTAATTGGTCTTTTGTACTTTAATGAAAGTACTGAAAATTGGGTGTTAAATCAATACTTTGCTAACAATATTAATAAAGAATTAGATGTGTTAAATAAATTTATACAGGATTTGTCTATTTTTGATAAGATTATTACATTTAATGGTGATTCCTTTGATATTCCTTTTATAGAACATAGACTAAGAAAATATGATGTTGATTATGTATTTGACAAAGGAAAATCTTTTGATATTTATCAAATTATTAGAAAAAATAGACTCTATTTGAACCTACCTAATCTAAAATTAAAAACCATTGAACAAAGTTTAGGTTTTATCAGAGAAGATAAATATACTGGAGGAGACTGTATTAAGTTCTACTATGATTATATAAAATCTAAAAACCTTTTATTGAAAGAGGATATATTAAGACATAATTATGATGATTTAGTTCATATGCTAGATATAATAGTAATATTGGATATATTGGATGAAAAAAAGAGCATATATATCAATTCAATAGATAAAAGTACAAAACTTGTAATTGAAAGCATAGAAAAATGTGGAGATATTCTAAATATAAGCGGAATATTAGATAATGAATTAAAAAATAATATAAAATATTATGGAGAGGGCTATAGTGTTGTAACTAAAGACTTTAATAATATTTGTCTCTCTATAGAATTCAAGGAAGGATTCATATCTAAAGAGCAAAAGTGTATTTATATAGACACTAATCAGATATATGATTTACAGCATATTAGAGATTTAACAGAATATCGTCTACCACCTAATATAATTATACTTACTATAGAAAAAACTTATCATATGGATAATATTAAAAATTTAGTTAAAGAGATGCTTAAAAATGTACTATAAATATAGTAACAAAATAAAAAAACAGACCTTATGGTTCTAGTGTTGCATTTAGGAAACAATTAAATATTGACAAAGTGAGAATCCCTTGGATGATATAAATTACATCCAAGGGATTCCTAATTCTACAGTGTAATACATAATTGTCTAATATTACCATATAG
>NZ_VUNQ01000053.1 GCF_009695605.1 Tissierella pigra | reverse complement strand
AAAATAGATAATATCCTAGAAGCCTTTAACATAGAACGTTCTCTAAGTAGGAAGGGGAATCCCTATGACAATGCTGTAAGTGAAGCTACCAATAAAATCCTAAAAGTAGAGTTTATATATCAAAATACATTTGAAAGCTTAGAAGACCTTGAATTACAACTTGCAGAATATATTTACTGGTATAATCATATAAGGATTCATGGATCCTTAGGATACATATCACCAATTGAATATAGAAATAGAGCTAGCTTTGATTTAGCAGCTTAGGCAGTATTTAGAAAGTATATTCTTGTTCGGAATAAATTTGTCTAAAAAAGGGTTGCCTTTCCAAAATCATCTATACAGATTCTTTGCGTATTTCAAATACTAAGGAAGGATTCGATAAACTCTATTCAACAATCATTTCTTGCCTAGATTTAAATGGTCTAGATGATGTAAAAATAGGACTTGAATCAACAGGTCACTATAGCACAAACATTACAAATTATCTGTATTCCAAGGGATTTCAAGTACATATCTTGAATCCCTTATCTACTAATCTTTTTCGTAAGGCCACTACCCTCAGAAAAACTAAAACAGATAAAACTGACGCCAAAGTCATTGCAACGATGCTGTTCTCTGATGAATCAAAATCCTATTCTAATTCATCATATCAAATTCAGGAGTTAAAGTCACTAACAAGACATCGGTATCGTATGGTTGGTTATCGTACTAAACTTAAACTCTCTGTTACACGTTTACTCGATATTATCTTTCCAGAACTTGAAAACTTTGTCTGGTCAGTTCATCAGAGTTCAAGTTATGCCTTATTACTTGAGTTACCAACCCCTAAGGATATTAGTTCTTGTCATCTCACAAAACTTACTAATATCATAAGTAAGGCTTCTAGAGGTAGGTATGACAAGGATAAGGCTATTGCATTAAAAGAACTTGCTTCTAATTCAATTGGCTCTAGTAGTCGTTCTACATCCTTTGAACTGCAGCAAACTATCCGACTCATTCAATCTGTACAAACTGAAATAGATGCCTTGGATAAACAAATTAAAATCGTTGTAGATGAGTTAAATACACCACTTTTGACTGTACCTGGTATTGGTTATACTCTGGCTTCAATAATATTATCAGAAATTGGTGACATTGAGCGATTTTCTACACCTGCTAAACTTCTTGCATTTGCTGGTATGGAACCTTCTACCTATCAATCTGGAAAGTTTACTGCATCAAAGACTCCAATGGTTAAACGCGGCTCAACTTACCTTAGATGGGCAGTTCTACAAGATGTAAGACTTGTATCAATGCGTGATAATACTTTTTCAACATATATGGCTAAAAAACGTTCTGAAGGTAAACATTATTCAGTTGCTCAAAGCCATGTAGGTAAAAAACTATTAAGAGTTATTTTTTATCTACTTAAGAACAAAACAGCATTTGTTTCACAAATGTAATTATACCTAAATATATTTTTTATGAGAGCAACGTTGTTGTTCTATTTGTTATGCACATTTTTATTATTTTATTTTTCAGGTAAATATATCAAATTTATATTGACTTCATATAGTTAGTCTCCTAGATATATTACCTTAAAAAATAATTATAAAAAATTCTTTTCTTTTAAGAACATTTATGTTATACTTGAATACAATATTAAAACATACTAAAATGCTAAGAATTGGTAAAGTAAGTTATATACAGTATCACAGAGAGGACTCTAATGGTGGGAGGAGTCTATATAATATATAATTGAAGTGCACCAATGAGCATAGAGTCGAAGATAGTTAGTAGACTTATACGGATGTTCCCGTTACAGAACTAGAGTATGAAAGTACTTGAATTGAGCTAAAGATTAATTCTTTAAGCAGAGTGGAACCGCGAAACTTACCTTTTGCCTCTGTATATTTATTTATACATGGGTAGAAGGTTTTTTTTATGACCTAACTTAGCGAACGATAGTGAGCTTTAGTAGGTCAAACGTAACGAACGCCAAATTTATGTGAATGACAATGAGCAAATAAATTTGTGCAGTGAGACTACGTGAAATGACCTAACACAACGAACTAAGTTAAGTTGATGTAGGTCAAACGCAATGAGAACCCAATTTATACGAGTGTAACGAGTAAATAAATTGGTGTTTCGAAACTGCGTAGTCACCTTGTCATACATTAAACTTAACCAAAGTCATAGTTTTTGATTAAAGAAACTGGTGACAACAGGATACATTATTAAAATATAGGAGGTAGTAAAATGATAATTAGTAATATTAAAGAATCCATAGGAAATACACCAATAGTTAGACTAAATAGAATTAAAGAAGAAGGAATGGCAGAGATATTTGTAAAAATTGAATCCTTCAATCCTTCAGGAAGTGTAAAAGATAGAGCTTCTCTATATATGATAGAAGCTGCTGAAAGAGAAGGAAAATTGATTAAAGGAGGAACTATTATAGAGCCTACCAGTGGAAATACAGGGGTTGGTCTTGCTATGATAGGGGCAGCAAAGGGATATAATGTAATTTTAGTTATGCCAGATACTATGAGTATAGAAAGAAGAAAGCTAATGGAAGCCTATGGTGCTAAGATTATTTTAACAAAAGGAAAGTATGGTATGAAAGGTTCAGTAGAACTAGCAACTAAATTAGCTGAAGAAAACAATTATTTTATGCCAAATCAGTTTGAAAATAAAAATAATGTAATAGCTCATTATGAGACTACAGGTATAGAAATACTCAAAGAAACCAATGGAGAGATTCATGCTTTTGTTGCAGGAGTAGGAACAGGTGGTACTATATCAGGAGCAGGAAAAAGACTAAAGGAACATAATGAGGGTATATTAATAGTAGCTGTTCAGCCAAGTAAATCTCCAGTTTTAACAGGTGGAAATCCTAGTCCTCATAAGATACAAGGTATAGGTGCAAATTTTGTACCAGGTATATTTGATAATAAAATAGTAGATGAAATACTAAGTATTGATGAAGAAACAGCATATTCTTATGCAAGAAGATTAGCTGTAGAAGAGGGAATTTTATGCGGAATATCAGCAGGTTCAAATGTGGCTGCTGCAGTTATAATGGCCAAAAAGTTAGGTGAAGGTAAAAAGGTCCTAACTATTATTCCTGATTCTGGAGAGAGATATTTATCTACAGATTTGTTTTTAGAGGAGTGATTTTATGTTTAAATGGTTTATAAATGATGCAAAAAATATATTGGAAAAAGATCCTGCGGCTAAAAATCTTTTTACAGCTATGTTTTTCTATCCAAGTCAAAGGGCGATATTTTACCACAGAATTGCACATAGACTATATAAGAAGAAAAAATTCATATGGTCTTGGATAATCTCTCAACGAGCTAGAAGAATAACTGGTATTGAAATTCACCCTGGAGCTACTATCGGTGATAAATTGTTTATAGACCATGGAATGGGTGTAGTAATAGGTGAAACTGCCGAAATTGGAAATAATGTAGTGATGTATCATGGAGTGACATTAGGAGGAATAGGTGGAGAAAAGGGTTCTAAGAGACATCCAACTATAGAAGATGATGTAATTATAGGAGCAGGTGCTAAAATTCTTGGACCAATAACCATTGGAAAAGGAGCTAAAATAGGTGCGAATTCTGTAGTATTGGAGGATGTTCCTCCATATTCTACAGCAGTAGGCTCTCCAGCAAGAATAATAAGAAAAAAGAATAAGAACTATGGCTATATATATGTAGTATAAAAAATATTTAAATTTTAGTTTACAATATAGTATTCTAGAGTATAATATATATAATATAGTAAATACAAAGATCAAGAATAGTAATCATAATAAAGATCTAAAGAGAGCTGGAAAAGGTGGAAACCAGTGATACTATTATGATGAATGGACTTGTGAGTATATATCTGAACATAGTAAGATATAGGATTAATCAACCTTATATGATTAGAGTTGGCTTTTTAGCAACAAGAGTGGTACCGCGGAATTGAACCTTTCGTCTCTTAATAGAGATGGAAGGTTTTTTTATGACCTAACTTAGCGAACGCCAGTGAGCTTTAGTAGGTCAAACGCAATGAGCTCCAAATCTATATGAGCGTAGCGAGTGAATAGATTTGTGATGCGAAACTGCGTAGTCACTTTGTCAAACAACTCAATCTAACGAAGGTGATGAAGGCTATATAGGTCAAACGCACCTACGCTGTCCGTTTTGTCTACAATTCGTTACGCTCATTGGACAAAAAGTCAATGAGCTCCAAATCTACATGAGTAGCGATTAAATGAATTTGAGTTTCGAAACTTCGTAGTCATAGTATCAAACAAACTAACAAATGACAGTAATTATGATAGGAGGGATTTTTATGGAAAGAAAAATTGTATTTAGTGGAGTACAGCCTTCAGGGAAATTAACTATAGGGAACTATTTGGGAGCTATAAAAAACTGGGTAGATTTGCAAAATGAATATAATTGCTATTACTGTATAGTTGATTTACATGCAATAACTATACCTCAAGTGCCAAAGGATCTTAGAAAAAATACATTAGATGTACTGGCATTATATTTGGCGGCAGGAATAGACCCAGAAAAAAGCACTATATTTATTCAATCCCATGTACCAGAACATACAGAACTAACTTGGGTATTAAATAGTATATCTTATATGGGGCAATTAAATAGAATGACTCAGTTCAAAGAAAAGTCTAGAAAGTCTGAAGAGAACTTAAATGCAGCATTATTCACTTATCCAGTACTAATGGCTTCTGATATACTCTTATATGAAGCGGATTTAGTTCCAGTGGGAGAGGATCAAAAGCAACATTTAGAGTTAGCTAGAGATTTAGCCATAAGATTTAATAATAAATATAGCGATACATTTAAAGTTCCAGATCCACAAATAAAGGAGATTGGGGCAAAAATAATGAGTCTTCAAAATCCAGAAGCAAAAATGAGTAAATCAGATACAGATGAAAACGCATATATATTACTTTTAGATGATAAAGACACAATTAGAAGAAAAATAAAAAGAGCAGTTACAGATTCCTTAGGAGTAGTGGCTTATAATGATGAACAAATTGGACTCAAAAATTTATTAGATATATATAGTGTGTTTTCAAAAGAAGAAATACCTAATATAGTAAATAGATATGAAGGAAAGGGATATGGTGAATTTAAAGAAGATTTAGCAGAAGTAGTTGTAGAAAGTCTTTCACCTATTCAAGAAAAATATAATTATTTAATAAACAATAAAGACCATTTAGAGAAGATATATAAAGAAGGGGCAGAAAAAGCATCATATCATGCTATGAAAACCCTTAGAAAGGTCTATAAGAAAGTAGGATTCATTCCCAAATAGGAGGAATAATGTATGAAGTATTTTTTTAGGGGAACTCCAGATGATTTTGTATTTCCAATTTGGAGCTTAACTCATTTTTTAATATTAGCCATTGCATTTGTAGGTGTTGAATTTATAGTATTAAAGAAAGATAGACTTAAATCTACAAATATGGGAAAAATATTTAAAAAATTTATGATTATAATATTGGTTTTACAACAGGTAAGTTTATATTTATGGTATGGATTCTCAGGGTATTTTACTATACAAGAAAGTTTGCCATTCTATAATTGTAGAGTAGCCATTATATTTACAATCTTTGCCTTAGTAACAGATAAAAAGATATTTAAAAACGTAGGATGCTATTGGGGTGTAGCAGGGGCAATATTGGCATTGTTACTACCTACTGACTTAGACCCATTTTCATTTCCCCATTATACTAATATATCATTTTTCATAGGCCATATAGGTTTACTATGGTCCACAATATATATATTAGTAGTTGAAGAGTATAGGATGGATAGAGAGAGTTTAAGGTCAATATTATATTTTACAAACATTTATCATTCATTTATATATATATTCAATATAGTAGCTAAATCAAACTACTGTTATTTAGTTGAAGCACCTATTGCTAAGGCATCCTTTGAAAAATTCATGTCACCAATGGCTTACAGTTTAACTGCATTTTTAGCATTTAATATATTTATTATATTAATCTATGGAGTAGCAAAATATATATATAAAACATTAGATATAGATGAAGATTTAGCAAAATTTGCTTCATAAGAATATAAAAAGCCCTAAGTATAATTACTTAGAGCTTTTTATATTCTCTGACCATTTGATTATTTCCTCAGCTGTTTCTTTAGCATTGTTATTATTAAAGATTTTTTTATAATTCCTATTTTTGTGTTCATACATAGGGTCATAATATTTAATCATAAGTTCCTCAATTACTTCTTTATATCTGTGATTCTTTATTAGTTCTATATATTTATCGATATTATTATCCCCTAAATACTTTCTTAAATTATTTAAAGATACTATAAGTTCATTATCTGTATCATGTACATAGTCCTTTGAAAGGTTATATACTCGATTTTCCATAGTAGCTTGAATTTTTATTCCTATACCATTATTCATAGCTTCATATATATAAACAGGTATCATATCTTTTCCAATTCTTCTGCTTTCACCTTCTACAAATACAAGATTGGTCTTTCTTTTACTTAAAGAATCATATACTAAAGATTCAAACATCTTTTGGCTATTTTGTTTACCAAGGCCTACACTACCAAGGAGAGAGCCTCTGTGATTAGCACATCCTTCTAAATCTAAAACATCCATGCCTTGATTTTCTAATTCCTTTAGTATATCTGTTTTACCTGTTCCAGTATTGCCGTATAGGACGACAAACTGTATATCTTTAACTATATTTGGTAAATGGTCATTTATATATTTTCTATATCCTTTATATCCATTATCAAGTTTAATGGCATTTATTCCAATGGATTTAAATAATGCAACTAGAGAACTACTTCTATATCCACCCCTAGAACAGAAAAATACAAGATTGTTATACTCTCTATCAAGTTTAGATACTTCTTCATAAATACTAGGTAATTTTTCAGACACAACTTTTACACCAATTTTCTTTGCTTTATCAATGCTTTCATTTTTATAAACTGTACCTATTAATTCTCTCTCTTTATTGCTAAAGATAGGTATATTAATAGCCCTTGGTATGGTTGCAGACTCATATTCACTAGGACTTCGCAAGTCTATTATTATATGATTCTCATCTATTCTATTTTTATCTATATCTTCGTAATCAATTACTCTAAACATATAAAATTCCCTTCTATTATTAATATATATAGATATATTATATACTATTAACTTTATCTATAACAACATAAATTATATAAAAGTTTCTGCAATACAAAAAGCAGATGGCTAATGCTCGGTTTAATTAAACGAGCAACTTTATCCGTAGCAGTCACATCGACCTGCTTCATAAACGCTATCCCCATCTGTCCGGCCTTTTCTACAGTAAATTTATGGTAACAGTTCGGCGAGGTTTGCCAAGCTGGAGCGTGAACTACTTTCCACACTCCTGTATTTTTTTGCTTTATACCTCAGCTTGTATATTTCTGTCAAAAGAAATATAATAAAATTATGGAGGTGCTATGCGTGGATTATATAACGACAAAAGAAGTAGCGAAAAATTGGGGAATCACAGACAGAATGGTAGTGTACCATTGCTCTGCTGGACGGATTAAGGGAGCTAAAAAAATGGGAAATACATGGCTTGTTCCGGTTGACGCTGAAAAACCGGCTGACGGACGATACAGGAGCAATAAAGTAAAGGATGGTGAAAATAAATGAAACGGATATTTTTGGTTGAGGATGATGAGGCAATCGCCAGAAACCTTGTGCTTTTGCTCCGCTCGGAGGGATTTACAGTCACTCACGCCCCTACGCGGAGTGAAGCCCTTGCTGCCCTTGCCGGGAACAAATTTGACTTGGCGTTGATTGATATTTCTTTGCCTGACGGAAATGGCTTTACGGTTTACACAGAAATCAAAGAAACAGGGGATGTTCCCGTTATCTTTCTGACGGCTTCTGGTGATGAGGCGAGTGTTGTTACCGGGCTGAACATGGGCGCGGACGACTATATCACCAAGCCTTTTCGTCCGCGTGAATTGATTGCGCGAATTGGAACCGCCCTGCGAAAAAGCGGGCGTTGCGGATCGGATTTTGAAATCCGCGGGCTTCATGTCGATACGGCAAGCGGTGTTGTGAAAAAAAACGGCAGCGAGGTTTTTCTTTCAGCATTAGAATACCGCTTGTTGCTGGTGTTTATTAGCAACCCTAAAAGTATTATCACGAGGGGCAGGCTACTTGACGAATTGTGGGACGCAGCGGGCGAGTTTGTCAATGACAATACATTAACCGTGTACATCAAACGATTGCGGGAGAAGATAGAGAACGACCCATCAAGCCCGCAAATTATTCTGACCGTTCGGGGGATAGGGTATAGATTGGGGGGCGAGTATGCTTCGGAATAGAGAGTTTCGGCAGTTTGTTATTTTATTCTCCTTAATGGCGGCGGTTGCTGTAATTCTGGGATTTGCAATAAATACTGCGGCGGGAATCCTTGCCATTGCTTCTGCCGCTGCCTTTGGCATAGCGTTTTTCGCGTTTACCAAAGCCCGATACAAAAGCATTGCGCAGATTTCAAATCAAATCGATCTTGTGCTCCATAATGCTGACCATCTGTATATTGGTGAATCGGATGAGGGTGAACTTTCCATTCTGCAAAGCGAGATAACAAAAATGACACTGCGTATTCGAGAGCAAAACGACGCACTAAAAAAAGAAAAAGAACATCTTGCCGATTCGCTGGCTGACATAGCCCACCAACTCCGTACCCCTCTCACATCCGTGAACCTCATTCTGTCATTGTTAGCGAATAATCCTGATGAAAACCAGCGGAAAGCATTTGTACGGGAAACAGATGAATTGCTTGTGCGGATGGATTGGTTGCTTACTTCCCTATTGAAATTATCCCGCTTGGACGCGGGCATTGTGGTATTCCAAAGTGAGCAGATAGATGTAAACAACTTGATATGCGCCGCGCTTCGCCCGTTCCTAATCCTGATGGAGCTGCAGGATATTGATTTGCAAATAGACGTGCCGAAAGGGGTAATTATTCAGGGTGATTCAGGTTGGCTTTCGGAAGCAATTCAAAACATCCTCAAAAATTGCATGGAGAGCGCAGGCAAGAACGGGAAGATTGAGATTGTCTGCAGGTCCAACCCACTGTTTACCGAGATTGCCATCCACGACAGCGGCTCGGGCTTTGAAAAAGAAGATTTACCATGCCTGTTTGACAGGTTTTATCGTGGGAAAAACCCAAACGCTACAGGATATGGGATTGGATTGGCTCTCTGCAAGATGATTATAACACGGCAGGGAGGGACGATTACCGCCAAAAATCACCCGCAGGGCGGCGCGATATTTTCCATTCGTTTCCTAAAGTGACGAATCTCTCACCTAAAAGTCACAGAGATGTAAGTTGAAGGGTCTATTATATGGGTAAGACATGAGAAAGGAGACTCACATAATGGAGTTTTTAAAAATTGAAAATTTATGCAAGGTCTACGGCAAGGGCGAAAACCAAGTTACCGCCCTTGACCATGTTTCGGTTGCAATTGAAAAGGGGGAGTTTACGGCAATCATCGGCTCCTCCGGCTCCGGCAAATCCACATTGCTTCACATCATCGGCGGCGTGGACGTGCCCACAAGCGGAAAGGTATATTTGGAGGGACAGGATGTATATGCCCAAAGCAATGAAAAACTCGCTATTTTCCGCAGGAGGCAGGTCGGGCTGATTTATCAGTTTCACAACCTTATTCCCACTCTGAATGTGGTGGAAAACATCACTTTGCCTATACTGATGGACAAGAGGAAGATCAACGAGGAACGGCTGAATGACTTGTTGGATCTGCTGGGGCTAAAAGACCGCAAAACTCATTTACCCAATCAGCTTTCGGGTGGTCAGCAACAGCGGGTTGCCATAGGACGCGCTTTGATGAACGCCCCGGCGGTCATGCTTGCCGACGAACCCACAGGCAGTTTGGATAGCCGAAATGGACATGAAATCATCAAACTGCTGAAAGAAAGCAATAAAAAATATGGGCAGACTTTGCTCCTCGTCACCCATGACGAAAATATCGCCCTGCAAGCAGACCGCATTATCGGCATATCAGACGGCAAAGTAGTGCGAGACGAGAGGGTGAGACCATGAACATTTTCAACAAGGTTACCCTGCAAAGCATGAAAAAAAGCCGTACCCGAACGATTGTCACGATTATCGGAGTTGTTCTGTCCGCCGCCATGATTACGGCAGTCGCTACCTTTGCCGTGTCCCTGCAAAGCTATATGATAAATGGTGCCGCTGCCAAATATGGTGATTGGCATATTGAAATCCCGGAGGCAGATTCCTCCATTGCGCAGAAACAGGCAGAGGACAGCCGAGTGGCAAATGTGGTAGCGCTACAGAACATCGGCTATGCCACACTGGAAGGGGGGCAAAATCCAGACAAGCCATATCTTTTTGTTACCGGATGGAACGAGGAAGCCTTGGATGCTCTGCCCATCAAGCTGCTTTCTGGCAGACTGCCGGAGAACAGCAGCGAAGTCGTGATACCAGCTCATATTGCGGCAAACGGCGGAGTGAAAATTTTGGTGGGTGACACACTCACTCTCTCAGTCGGCAACCGCATGAGTGTCGATCAGAAGCTCAGCCAGCACGATTCTTATTGTGCCGGGGAAGAAACGCTTGTACCTACGACAAAGAAAACATATACGGTTGTCGGCATCTGCCAACGACCGGCAATCGAGGAGTATGCTGCACCCGGATACACTTTAATCACAACAAAGGATACAGCCGCATCGGATAGTCTTACCGTATTTATCACGCTAAAGAACCCATATCAGGTTCATTCTTATGTAGACAGCATATCAGACAATAACAGTTACGTTTTGAACGATGATGTACTGTGCTTTATGGGACTTTCAGGGGAAAAGATACTTACAGTTCTCCTGTACTCCATTGGTGGCATTTTGATTGCCCTGGTTATGCTCGGCTCGGTGTTCCTGATTTATAATTCATTTGACATCTCATTGAATGAACGCACGCACCAGTTTGGAATACTCATGTCGGTAGGTGCCACGGAAAAACAGCTGCGTAATTCTGTGCTGTTTGAGGGACTTTGCATCGGTATAATCGGCATTCCGATCGGCATTTTGGTCGGGATACCAAGCATCAAACTTGTACTTTCCCTTGTGGCAAAGAATTTCGCAAATGTTATGTATGACAATGTATCGTTGACTTTGGTGGTGTCTGTTCCTGCTCTTGTTGCTGCAGCGGTTATCAGTATGATCACCATTCTAATTTCGGCCTATATTCCGGCAAAGAAGGCCGCCAGTACGCCTGTGATGGAGTGTATCCGCCAGACAAACGAGGTCAAGGTGGAAGCCAAAGCGATAAGAACCTCAAAGCTCGCGGAACGCCTTTACTGTTTAGAGGAAACACTTGCGTTAAAAAACTTTAAGAGAAACAGGCGGCGTTACCGCAGCATTATCCTGTCGCTTACGTTAAGCGTCGTGTTGTTTGTGTCGGCAAGCTCTTTCGGAACATATCTAAATAAGATTGCGGAGAATTCATCTGTGGTAGTTGAAGAATATGACATCTGTTTCTATACGCGAGACATGGAGGAAAGTGAACTGTTCCAGCTTTATGATGAGTTGAAAACCGTCGACAGCGTTACCAAAAGCTCTTATCAGGCACTTTCAACCTATTCCTGCGTGCTCAATGTAAGTGATTTATCAAGTCATTTTTTTGACGAGTACGGCGAGCCCATCGGTTATGATGGGGCAAGTGAAACGGTAGAAGTGTTGTTGGATATTCAGTTTGTTGAGGGTAGCGTCTATCAGAATCTGTTGGAAGGTCTTGGTCTGTCCGCAGAGGAATACACTGGACAGGACAAAAAAATGATCATGGCAGGAATTCTGCCCGGGAATTGGTATACGCAGGAACAGCCTATGGAATTTACGCTCCGCTCCAAGACCGGGGATCAGACGAAAACAATCCGTGCAACCTTTGTAAAAGACTACCCGGATCTGCTACCCACGGAGCCGGGTGAGTGGCCCGGATACACGCTTATGGTGATGGCTCCTTACGAGATAAAGCCGCAGTTTGACGCACTTGGTGCGACAGTAAAGCCTACAAAGCTGGGCATGACCTTCAAGTCGGAAAATCCTGGTCAGTCTACAGCTGAGATGCAGACGATGATTGATGGAGCCAGCATTACCGCCGACTATAATCTGTACAATGTCTATGAGATGCTGGAGCAAAACCGCAATATCACATTCATTGTCAATCTGTTCTCGGTTGTTTTTATTACGATGATTTCGCTAATCGCGGTTGCGAACGTCTTCAACACAATTTCCACCAATATCAAGCTGCGCAGACGGGAATTTGCCATGCTCCGTTCTGTGGGGATGTCCGACCGGGATTTCAATAAGATGATGCGCTTTGAATGCACTCTTTATGGAGCGCGGACGATGATTTTGGGGCTGCCCCTTTCAGGAGTCCTTTCCTGTCTGATTTATAAGGGTATGGTCGTCGGCGGGGCGGACAATATTGATTTTGTGTTTCCGTGGGGCAGTATGGCAATCAGCGTGTTTGGTGTGCTCTTTATTGTATTTATTACAATGCTGTATGCCACTAACAAGATAAAAAGAGAAAATATTATTGACGCGCTTCGGGATGATATAATTTGATTCAAAACCGATATTGACTTGATATAAAATTAAAAAAACATCTGTGCTATAAAGCAAATCCTCCAATAAAGATTATTTACAATTCATCGGTAATCGTTTTGCTATATGCTAAACAACTATGATTTTGTAAACATCCTTATTGGAGGATTGCTAAAGTCATCTGCTTTTTGTATTATATATAGTTAAGATATTTTTTAGCTAAAGATACCTTCCATACATCAGGACCTTCTTCTACATAATCCCATTCAAATTTACCATATCTTTTTTCTTCTAGATGGTCGAATACATGAGAAGGATCAGTATCATTCACTAATATCATCTTTTCACCTACAGGAAGTGAATCAAAACTATTTATAACCATATTATTTATATGACTTTGTTCATGACCTCGAGTATCTAATTCCATAATAGACATAAAAGAATCCCTCCTAATGGTTTTAGGTTATTATGCCCAAGAAAGAAAAAATATATTATTATAAAAAGTTACAAAATCCTACTTCAATTGGGTATAATCATAATTGAATGAAGTAATTAATAAAAAAGGAGTGGATTTTAATGAATTATAAGATGTTACATACCTGTATTAGGGTAATGGATTTAGAAAAATCTTTAAAGTTTTATAAAGAAGCTTTAGGACTAGTAGAAACTAGAAGAAGTGATTTTCCAGAAGATGAATTTACATTAGTGTTTTTAGCTGATGAAACAGGTAATTATGAAGTAGAATTAACATATAATTATAATCCAGAGAAACCTTATACAATAGGAGATGGATTTAGCCATATGGCATTTAACGTAGAGGATTTAGAAGGATCTCGTGAAAGACATAAGGAAATGGGTTATGAAGTTACAGAACTAATGGGACTTCCAGGAGAGAAGCCAAGATATTATTTTGTAACAGATCCAGATGGATATGATGTAGAAATCATAAGAGCTAAAAAATAAAGAAATACCCCCTAAATTTTTTAGGGGGTATTTCTTTGGACAAATGTCATAGAATCGTAATTTGTAATCCTTGTCCAGTTATAATATAATCTAATAAAATAACATAATTTTACTAGATTGGAGAGGATTGGAGATGAAAAGAAATATATGTAAGCTTATGGCTATAGGTGCTACTGTTTTAACTATAGGATTAAATACCACAATAGTTGAAGCTAAAACGGCCAGAACAGGTATGCAGTTTCTAACTAAATACAACACTAATGAAATAGTTTTAATAAATAATAAGCCTATAGAAATACCTATATATGCACAAGAAAAGGTAGAAGAATTTAGAGGAGTATGGGTGTCCACTGTATATAATTTAGACTTTTCCAAGAATGGATTAAATAAGGAAGTATATAAAGCTGAATATAGACAGCTTTTAAATAATCTAGAAAACCTAAATATGAATTCAGTTATATTTCAAGTAAGACCTAAATTAGATACATTTTATAAATCTAAAATCAACCCATGGTCAGAGTATCTAACAGGTAAGCAAGGACTAGATCCTGGTTGGGATCCTTTAGAGTGGATGGTAGAAGAAACTCATAAAAGAGGAATAGAGTTTCATGCTTGGTTTAACCCCTATAGAGTAACAACGGGAAGTGAAAAGTTATCAGACTTAGCCTTAAATAACTGGGCAAGACAAAATCCACAATATGTTTACAGCTTTGGTGGTAAGCTACAATTAAATCCAGGAGAACCAGAAGTTATTAAATATATTACCAATAGTGTAATGGAAGTAGTAGAAAACTATGATATAGATGCAGTACATTTTGACGACTATTTCTATCCCTTTAAATCAGGAAATGGGTGGTATTTTAAAGAAGAAGAAACTACATTTAAAAAATATGGTACTGAATTTAAAAATAAAGATGATTGGAGAAGAAATAATGTAGATACATTAATCGAAAACATACATAATTCTATTGAGTCTTATAACGAGAATAATAATAGAAATGTACAGTTTGGAATAAGTCCTTTTGGAATATGGGGGCATAAAGCATTGCATATGGAAGGAAGTTTAACTCCAGTAACTTCTAGGGCATCTTATGATGACCAATTTGCAGATACTAGAAAATGGGTAAAAAATAATTGGATAGACTATATAGCGCCACAAATATATTGGAGCTTTGATGAAAAGGCAGCACCCTATGGAGAATTAGTTAATTGGTGGTCAGATGCTGTAAAAGATACCGATGTTAATTTGTATATAGGACATGCTAACTATAGACAAGCAGATCCAAACAATAAAAATTTAAGTTGGATGAATCCTAAAGAAATTTCAAATCAGCTTAAATTCAATAGTCTATATGAAGAAGTAAAGGGAAGTATATTTTTTAGATACAAATCTTTAATTGAAAATACTAGTAATCCTGTAGTAAATAACCAGTGTATAAATATACTTAAAACCCAACACTTTACTAGTAAAGCCAATTTACCATCTAAAATATCTAAAATTGAAAATAAAGTACCAAATTCTTTATCTTTAAATAAATTAAAGTAAAATTCGTATCCAAGATTAAATTTTATATTTTACCATAATAATCCCATAATTCTATGTTATAATTAATAAAAAGCAATCATTAATATATCAAGAATTGTGGGATATTTAAATTTTTGCTTTTATTAATTAAAAGCGAAAGGGGAAAAATATGAACAAATTAAGAAGTAAAGGCAACAAGTATATAATACTTACAATTATTATGGCATTGGTTTTAGGAGTAACTGGATGTACCAGTGGAGAAAAGGAGATAGTTGCTAAAGTAAATGACCAAACTATAACAAAGGATGACTTATATAATATAATGGTGGAGCAATACGGAACACAAGCAATAGAGTATTTAATAAGTGAAAAGATAATTAAATCAGAGATTGAAAAAGAAAAAATTGAAATCGATGATGCAGAAGTAGAAGCTGAACTTAGTGTAGTAAAAAATTATTATGGAAGTGAAGATGCCTTTAATCAAGCCATAGGAGAATATGGTTTTGATATGGAAGATATTAAAAACGATATAATTATGAATTTACAAATAAAAAAACTTATGGAAGGTAAAGTTACAGTAACAGATGAAGATATAGATAATTACTTTAAAGAGAATAAGGAAACTTTTAACCAAGAAGAACAAGTAAAAGCAAGCCACATATTAGTAGAAACAGAGGAAACTGCTAAGGAAGTTAAAGAAAAGCTTTCCGCTGGTGAAGACTTTGCTAAACTTGCAAAGGAATATTCTACAGATGAGGGAACTAAAGAACAAGGTGGAGATTTAGGATATTTTGGAAAAGGGCAAATGGTAGAAGAATTTGAAAATACAGCATTTGCTTTGAAAATAGGAGAAATAAGCAATCCAGTTAAAAGTAAATTTGGGTATCATATAATAAAACTAGAAGATAAGCAAGAAGCTAAAGCAGCAAACTTAGAAGACAGTAAAGATGAAATAAAAGATATATTATTGGAAGAAAAGTTACCACAAGTATATCAAGAATGGTATGCAGAAAAGTATAAGGAATACAATATAGAAAACTATTTAGTAGAAACAGATAAATAATTAAAAACAAATCAGGTAATATTCATATGTATAGGTAATAGTAAAAAGGTATCATTAATATGATACCTTTTTTAATTGAATAATTCTAAAAAACTTAAATTTATAAAACTTTTTTAAAGCATTATACGTCTATATAGTGTAAGGCTTAAGCTTATGACAAGAGAAAGGAGAATTTCCCGGGATGGATGAAGATAGTATAGATGAACAAATTACAAACTATGTAATTGAAAACAAAGAAAGTCACTATAGATTGGTCTATACCTATGTAAGGAATATTGAGGATGCTTTAGATATTATACAAGAATCTATATATAAGGCTTTTTTATTTAAAGGTTCCTTAAAAAATATTGATTACATAAAGACTTGGTATTATAGAATTCTGGTAAATACTTCACTAGATTTTTTACGTAAAAGAAAGAGATTAGTTGTAGTAGATGATGAGACTTTATCTGGGTTTGATTTAGGTAAAATGGATATGTATGAAGATATTGATTTGAATACTGCAATTAAAGAGTTACCTGAAGATTATCGTATTATTATAATCCTAAGATATTTTGAAGACTTAAAGATAGGAGAAATTGCTGAGATTTTAAATCTAAATTTAAATACAGTAAAAACTCGATTATATAAGGGACTTGAAAAATTACGAATTAAAATAAATGATGAAGACCAGGAGGAGTAGTATGAATAATAAACTTGAAGAATCAAAAAAGGAATATATGAATATATCAATTCCAGATGAACTGGAATTTATAGTCAAAAAGTCAATTAAAGAGGGGAGAAAAAATAGTATGAAAAAAGATAATAAATATAAAATATTAAAAACCACAGCAGCGTCAGTAGCTGCAGCTGCATTATTAATAACAGCAGGAGTCAACACTAGTCCATCTCTTGCAGAGAATCTATCTGAAGTACCAATATTTGGTGGCATAGTCAAAGTATTGACATTTAGAGAGTATAAAATAGATAAAGATAAGTTTGATGCTAATATTAAGGTTCCTAAAATAGAAGGTTTAGAAAATGAAGAATTACAAAATAGAATAAACGAAAAATATATTAAAGAAAATAAAGAGCTATATGAAGCCTTTGTATCAGAAATGGAAAAACTTCAATCAAAAAATAGTGGAAATATAAGTATTAGTACGAACTATGAGGTAAAAACTGATAATGATAATATATTCTCCATAGGACGTTATATTGAAAGTACTTCAGGATCTTCAGACAGAAAAGTTAAGTATGATACCATTGATAAGAAGAATCAAATATTGATTACATTACCAAGTTTATTTAAGAATGAAAGCTATACAGAAGCAATAAGTGAAAATATAAAAGAACAAATGAGAGAACAAATGAAGGAAGACGAAAATAAAGTTTACTGGATTGATGATTTTGCTATGGATAGTGAATCAGAGTTTAAAAATATATCAAAGGAACAAAGTTTCTATATAAACCATGAGGGTAAATTAATAATTTCATTTGATAAATATGAAATTGCCCCTGGATACATGGGAACACAGGAATTTACCATACCAACAGAAGTAATAAAAGATATTTTAGTAAGTAGTGAATATATTAAATAATAAAATAAAATTTTTAATTTAGGAAAAACTAATATGAAAAAGGATTATAAGATTAATGTATAAGCTTATGATTCTTTTTATGTATTAATATTCTGTTAATTCTAGGTATAAGACCTTGACACTCTAAGTCTACTACTTTATTATATATACTAAAGTCAAAAAGAAAGAGGGGAAACATATGGCAAATAAAAAACCAACTAGAAAAGAGGCTTTGGAGTTATTTAAAAAATATAACAAATCAGATAGTCTACTACGCCATGGACTTTCAGTTGAAGCAACAATGAAACATTTTGCAGAGCTTTTTAATGAGGAAGATGTAGAGAAATGGTCAATAATAGGTCTTATTCATGATTTAGATTATGAGATGTATCCTAATGAACATTGTATAAAGGTTCAAGAAATTCTTAGGGAAGAATCATATCCAGAGGATTATATAAGAGCAATTGCTAGTCATGGTTATGAAATATGTGTAGATATAGAACCTGTAGAAAAAATGGAGAAAGTCCTATATGCCATTGATGAATTAACAGGGCTTATAACAGCAGTAGCTCTTCTTCGCCCAAGCAGATCTATCCTTGATTTAGAACCAAAATCAGTGAAGAAAAAGTGGAAAGACAAGGCTTTTGCAGCTGGAGTAGATAGAGCTATTATAGAGAAGGGTATAGAGATGTTAGGAATGGAAAGGGATGAGGTAATTAAAGAAACGATACTTGCCATGAGAAAAGTGGCTGATAAAATAGATTTACAGGGAAATCTATAAAATTTAAGAATGAAAAATTACTGGGTTTTTATGATATAATTAGGGTAGTAAATATTAAATGACAATATATAAGGAGAGATATTATGATAAAAAATTTAAAAGATAAAAACCCTAAAATCCATGAAGAAGCATTTATTGCTGAAACTGCCGATGTTTTAGGAGAGGTAACTATAGGTAAAGGTACTAGTATATGGTATGGAGCAGTAGTTCGAGGAGATATGAATACGATTGAAATTGGAAACTATAGCAATGTTCAAGATAACTCTAGTTTACATGTAGATACTAATGAACCTTTGAAAATCGGAGACTATACTACCATAGGACACAACGCAGTTGTTCATGGATGTACTGTAGGTAATAACTGTTTAATAGGAATGGGTGCTATAATTCTTAATAGTGCTGTTGTAGGAGATAACTGTATTATAGGGGCAGGAGCCTTGGTTACAGAAGGAGCAGTTATACCACCTAACTCTTTAGTATTAGGTTCTCCTGGAAAAGTAAGAAGAGAATTGACAGAAGATGACCTGAAGTCCATAAAAGACAATGCCATAAGATACGAAAAATTATGGAGAGAACAACATATATAAATTAAGTCTATTAAATTTAGAATGGCAATTAATATTTATTATAAAAATATATTAGAAGGTAGAACTATTTTTTCTAATATATTTTCTGGAACTAATCAGTCAATATAGCACAACTTCCTTAGGTGATTAAAGTTCTATGGTTTATTTAGAGTGAATAATATATGTTAAAACACAGTTTTAATATGTATATTAGTATCAAGGAGGGATGTTATGTTAACTAATCCAGTATTATTATCAGTATTAGTCATGGCTGTATTATGTTTATTAAGAGTAAATGTATTAATCGCACTTATTTTATCGGCATTGTTAGGTGGTGTATTATCTGGTATGTCAGTAGGTGATTCCATTGCTATTTTAATTAATGGAATGGGTGGAAGTGCAGAAACTGCACTATCATATATACTGCTTGGTGCTTTAGCAGTAGCAATTGGTAAGACAGGAGTTGCAGACATATTAGCTAGGAAAATAGGAAGGGTAATAGATGGTAGAAGAAGGCTATTTGTATTATTAATAGCTGGCGTGGCTTGTTTTTCCCAAAACTTAATTCCAGTCCACATAGCTTTTATTCCAATACTAATACCTCCATTAATACCTGTTATGAACAAATATAAAATTGATAGAAGAGGAGTAGCGTCAGCACTAACATTTGGACTTAAGGCTCCTTATATAATATTACCAGTAGGATTCGGACTCCTTTTTCACAACATAATAAGAGATGCTTTAATAGATAATGGAGTCTTTGTAGAAACAAATATGATTTGGAAGTCAATGTTGCTTCCAGGTATAGGAATGATAGTAGGATTATTTATAGCTGTGTTAATAAGTTATAAAAAACCAAGGGAGTATAAAGAGCTTGAATTACAAGAATCTGATACTAAAGATATAGAAGAACTAGGAGTAACAAGAGAACACTGGGCTGCATTAGTAGGAGCTGTAGCAGCATTTGTAATTCAAATTATAACAAAATCCCTTCCGCTGGGTGCCATAGTAGGATTAGCATTGATGATGATGCTAGGTGGATTTAAATGGAAAGAGCTTGATGAGATGATAAATGGTGGTATTGGATTAATGGGATTTATTGCTTTTGTAATGTTAGTTGCTTCAGGTTATGGTGCAGTTATTAGGGAAACAGGTGGGGTTGAATCTTTAGTAAAGGCGGCGGCAGGTATGATGGGAGGAAGTAAAGCAATAGCAGCATTTACAATGCTATTAATAGGGTTAATTATTACTTTAGGAATTGGTACATCTTTTGGAACAGTCCCAATAATTGCAACAATATTTGTTCCTCTGTGCATAGCATTAGGATTTAGTCCTGCTGCAACAATTTGTTTAGTAGGTACAGCAGGAGCATTGGGAGACGCCGGATCGCCTGCATCAGACAGTACATTGGGACCTACTGCTGGTCTTAATGTAGATGGTCAGCATGATCATATTTGGGATACTTGTGTACCTACATTTCTCCATTATAATATTCCATTATTAATATTTGGAACAATAGCAGCAGTATTACTTTAATTAGAATAATAAGTTAAGATAAATAGATAAAGGGATTAATCCCTTTATCTATTTCATAGTTTTTTCAACAAATGCAGGTTACTATTTGGTTATAATCTACTCTGTGATTCAGTTCTCCTGCCAGTTCTATAATATTTAACATATGTTCCAATTTTTCCTTTGTAATAATCAAATCTGGCTTCCAAGAGTTTTAAACCCCATATCTTTTTACTTAAGCAAGAATTTTAATATAAAAATATACTATTTAATATCACCATGAACTTCTTCTGAAAGAATTTCTTTTATTTTGTTTTTTTCATCCAATATCAAGATTGTAGGAATTGAATTTAATGCTTCATTTTTATCCATAAGGGCATAAGCCATAATTATAACAATATCACCAGGTTGTACCAAACGTGCAGCAGCACCATTTAAGCATATGACACCGCTTTCCTTTTCACCTTCTATTACATAAGTTTCAAGTCTTGCTCCGTTATTGTTATTTACTATATATACCTTCTCACCAGGCAATATACCAGATTTCTCTAAAAGCTCTCCATCTATGGTTATACTTCCTACATAATTTAAATTAGCTTCTGTTACAGTTGCTCTATGAATTTTTGATTTAAGCATTGTTAAATACATAATTATTCCCCCAAGATTATATTATCAATTAGTCTCGTGTTTCCAAACTTAACTGCCAATGCTACCAGAGTTTGTTTATTTATTATATCAACATCCTCAAATGTTTCAAAATCTACAATTTCTACATAGTCTATATTTGCTAGATTCATAGTACTAATCTTATCAACTATATATTTCTTTAACTCCAAGGCATTGTTATTACCACTTAGATACATGGATTTTATATCATTTAAGGATTGAGATAATACTAAAGCCTGTTTTCTTTCAAGCTCACTTAAATATACATTCCTTGAACTTAAAGCAAGACCATACTTATCCCTTACTATGGGACAAGAAACTATATTTATATCAAAATTCAATTCCTTAACTAGTTTTTTAATTATACTTAGCTGTTGTGCATCTTTTTGTCCAAAATAAGCATTATTAGGAGTAGTAATATTAAAAAGCTTAGTTACAACAGTAGTCACTCCCTTAAAATGAGTGGGACGAGAACTTCCACAAAGTTTTTTGGTTATATCTCCTTCAATATTTACATAGGTAGAATAATTATTTCCATACATTTCTTCTACAGTTGGTGCAAATATATAATCAACTCCATTATCATAGGCAAGTTTCATATCCTTATCTAAATCACGAGGATATTTATCCAAATCTTCATTGGGAGCAAATTGGGTTGGATTTACAAAAATACTTAATATAACAATATCATTTTCTTTCCTTGCTCTATTTATTAAAGAAATATGTCCTTCATGAAGGTAACCCATGGTGGGAACTAAGCCAATTGTGGAATTGTCTACTTTAGGTTTTATTTGTTTTCTTAAATCTTCAATAGTATTTAATAACATTTTTTCACCCCTAATATAATTTTTCAAGGATTTCGTCTGCTATGGAAAACGAATGTTCTGGTCTTGGAAAAGAGCCATTTTTCACTTCTTCAATATAATTACTTAATCCTTTATTTATTTCATCTTTTATATTTGCATATTTTTTTACAAATTTAGGAGTAAAATCAGAATAGATACCTAACATATCATTTATAACTAAAACCTGACCATCACATTTATTCCCTGCTCCTATGCCTATGGTAGGAATAGTAAGTTTGTTTGTGATTATCTCTGCCAGTTTTGCAGGTATACCCTCAAGGACTATTGAAAATACTCCAACCTTTTCCAATAATAAAGCATCATCTATTATTTTTTGCGCATCTTCTTCATTTTTACCTTGAACAGTAAAGCCTCCAAACATGTTTACAGACTGGGGAGTAAGTCCAATATGGCCCATTACTGGAATTTGCGCTTTTATAAGAGCTTCTACCTTATCAATTACATCTTTTCCGCCTTCAAGCTTTACACAATGGGCATTTCCTTCCTGAATTATTCTGCCAGCATTTCTTATGGTATCCTCTATACTAATGTGATAGGATAGAAATGGCATATCTCCAACTATTAGAGAATTTTGCGATCCTCTTGAAACAGCTTTACAATGATGAATAATATCATCGACAGTAACCTGAAGAGTGTTTTCATAGCCCAATACTACCATACCTAAGGAGTCACCAACAAGTAAAGAATTTATACCTGCTTCATCTAACAATTTAGCTGTAGAATAATCATAAGCAGTTAGCATTGTAATCTTTTCATTATTTTTTTTCATTTCCCAAAATGATCTTACTGTATTTTTACCCATTTTAATTCTCCTCCAATAGTTTTAATATTTGTAAAGCAACCTTCTCATCTAGATTTTTTCCTTCTGCTAATTTAACAGTAGAAATCCCTAGTTCCTTATAAAGTAAAGTGTTTTTAAAGTCATTTACCTCAAAGGAATCTAAATGCTTTCTTATAGTATTTATATCACCACGAGAGATAGGACCTGTAAGGGAATTTTTCGTTCCTAAATTTTTAATATTGTTTATACTGGAATCTATAAGGGGAGAAAAGCTATTGATTGCTAATTCCTCCGAAAGCCCTATATGTTTTAAGATGGAAAATCCATAGTCAAGAAGAGTAACTAAATAATTTGATACCACACATGCACCAGCATGATAAAGAGGTTTTTGCTCCTTATCTAGTATAAAATACTTATTTCTGCATTTATCTAGAACTTTTTTTATAACTGTTATGCCTTTATTATCCCCTTCTATAGAAAATACAGTATCTTTAAGCTTTTCCACCGTAGTATGTACATCTGTAAAAGTTTGTATAGGATGTAAGGAGATTATACTGGATGATTCATTTTTTAAAATCTCCAGTTCAGAGGAGGACAAAGCTCCACTCATATGTACAAATATCTTATCTTTATAATCAATATTGAGTTTAGAAATATTATTTGCTACTTCTTTAATAGAATCATCATTTACAGTGATGAATATAATATCAGCCTCTATGGTGTCCCCAAGGTTTTTAAATGCAGTTGAATCTGTAATATTTGCAGCATTTACTATCGATGAAAAAGAACGACTATAATATCCTAGTAAATTATAACTATATTTTTTGAGATACAGGCCAAATGAAATGCCTACCTTTCCAGCACCTATAAAAGAAATTTTCAATATATTCACCCCTTAGAAAAAATAAAAGTCTTTTTGGACATAACAAAAAGACTTGATGAATTTAAACTTATTAGCCCTGTCTTAGTCCAATGGATCAAAGCAGATATTATATTTAATTTTTGGCAGTAAGTGTATTATTTGTACAGCTCAAATAGATGCTGTCACAAACAGTTTAACATAGAAGGAGAATAATAATCAAGAGAAAAATATATTAAGAAATATAAAAGTAAATACATCTGTATTGACAGTTGTATTTACTTTTGTTATGATAATAAAAAATAATAGGAGGTTTTATGATGACAACTAATTTTACACAAATAATTACTCAAAATGCACCTACACCTGCAGGACCATATTCTCAAGGTATTATAACGGATAATTTTGTTTTTACTGCAGGGCAACGTCCGCAGGATCCAGTTACTGGTGAAATAAAGAAGGATATTAAAGAACAAACAAGACAGGTTATTGAAAATATTCAAGCTATTTTAAAAGAATCTGGATGTACATTAAAAGATGTAGTGAGGACAACTGTATATTTATCAGATATTAAATATTTTGATGAAATGAACTCTGTTTATAGAGAAATGTTTAGTGAGCCATTTCCAGTTAGAACAACTATGGGTGTTCAATTGAGAGGAATTGATGTTGAAATAGATGCAATTGCATTGAAAAAGTAAATTTTAGAGAGAAGGAACACAGTATGATAAACTATAAAGAAGAAATATTACGGTTGAAAGAGGAGAAGAATGCTGTAATACTTGCACATTATTATGTAAGGGATGAAATACAAGAAATAGCTGATTATGTGGGAGATTCTTATAATCTAAGTAAAATTGGATTAGAAGTAGATAATGAAGTGATTGTATTTTGTGGTGTCAGCTTTATGGCTGAAAGTGCAAAAATATTGTCTCCTCATAAAAAAGTCTTATTACCTAATACAGATGCAAAATGTTCTATGGTAGATTTAGCAACAAAAGAAGATGTGCTGAAGCTAAAGGAAATACATAAAGATGCTAAGATAGTTAGCTATGTAAATTCATCCACAGAGGTAAAAGCTATTTCAGATGTATGTTGTACATCTGCCAATGCCTATAATGTAGTAAATAATATAGATGCTGAAGAAATAATATTTATACCTGATAAACATTTAGGCAGTTGTATACAGGAAAAAGTGAAAGATAAGAAAATGATTTTATATGATGGATTTTGTTGTGTTCATAATAATATAAGAGCTAAAGATATTTTAGATTACAGGGAAAAAACAAATATGGATTTACATATATTGGTACATCCAGAGTGTAGAAAGGAAGTACGTGATTTAGCTGATTATATTGGAAGCACAGGTCAAATTATTGACTATGTAGGCACAACAAATCATAAGGATTTTTTAATTTTAACAGAAGATGGTATTCTTTATGAACTTAGAAATAGGTATAAGGATAGAAGATTTCATAACCTTGATATCATATGTAATCCAATGAAATGTATAACTATTGAAGATGTATATGAGAGTTTATTACATGATAAAAATCAAATTATTATTGATGAAGATATAAGGATTAGTGCGAGTAGGGCATTATTTAAGATGCTTGAGTTAGCTTAAAGTAATAAAGATTAATCAGAAGTATTGAAAAGTACTACTTGATAAAAAGAGGAGAGTATAGAATGAATTGGTTAATTGTAGATCAGATTATAAAAGATGCACTGATAGAAGATGCTATTTATAGTGATATTACTACATCTGCTATAGTTTCATATGATAGTAAATGTAATGTGGATTTAATATCTAAAGAAGATGGAATAATAGCAGGATTACCGGTTTTAAGAAGAGTATTTAATATTTTAGGAGATGTAGAGGTTGATTTCTTTGTAGCAGATGGAGATTCAATTAAAACTGGACAGGCTATTGGAATTTTAAAGGGAAGTACTTATAATATTTTAATAGGAGAAAGAATAGCATTAAACCTTCTGCAGAGAATGAGCGGAATTGCGACAATTACCAATAGAGCAGTGGAATTAGTTAAACATACTAATGCAAAAATATTAGATACTAGAAAAACCACTCCTAACTTGAGGATTCTTGAAAAATATGCTGTTGCGGTAGGTGGTGGTCATAATCATAGATTTAGTTTATCAGATGGAGTACTTATAAAGGATAATCATATAGAAGCAGCTGGGGGGATAAAGAAAGCGGTAAATAAAGTAAGAGAGAAGGTTTCCTTTGTAAGAAAAATAGAAGTAGAAGTAGAAAGTCTAGAGCAAATAGAGGAAGCCTTAAATGTGGGAGTAGATATTATAATGCTTGATAATATGGACACGGATACTATGAAGAAGGCTATAGAATTGATTAACCATAGAAGCATAACTGAGGCATCAGGCAATATAAGTTTAGATAATATAAGACAAATAGCAGAAACAGGCGTGGACTATATTTCATTAGGTATGCTTACCCATTCAGTTAAAGCTTTGGACATAAGCATGAAAAACTTAGTGTTAAAATAAGAGGATACTAACTTAACAAATGCTCTTTTCTTGACTTTTAATGGTAATGTAAAATAATCTGTGCTTTTACGAAATAAAATTCTCTTTTCTGGCAAGAATCAAAATATGATTTGAACCAGAAAGGAGAATTTTTTATGTCAACATTACCAAAAGAAGTTTTAAGAAATATGATTAGTGATGGAAATTTAACAACACCAGGAGAT
>NZ_VUNQ01000052.1 GCF_009695605.1 Tissierella pigra | reverse complement strand
CAGATTAAAAGATAGAAAAGAGTATATGTCTTCTAGAAAAGAAATCACAAATACTCTTTTAAATAAATAAATTCTCTGCACTTTTTAAATGACTTTTTTATGTAGAATTAGATTGTCGTTGACAATAGAACCTATTTCACAAACATAAAAAACTCTG
Source organism: Tissierella pigra (assembly GCF_009695605.1). Taxonomy (GTDB): domain Bacteria; phylum Bacillota; class Clostridia; order Tissierellales; family Tissierellaceae; genus Tissierella; species Tissierella pigra. The sequence goes on along the minus strand of NZ_VUNQ01000052.1, from coordinate 26,791 downwards.
TATACTAACAGAGTATATAGTAAAATATATAGCTTTTCAATTTTTAAATATACTCTTCCTTCTTGCTATTACTGCTAATCTGCCATTTTCGAATGTTCACAGATGGACAATATAATTGACTCTATTTTTAGGTTTTCTGCCAGTCTTTTCAATCCTTTGATTTTTCTCTGTCTATAATAATCCTATAGTAGACCTTTTACATTATTTCTCAGGAAAAAACTAATAAAAAAATAGAATTATTCAACAGACAAATAATTGTGGTTCCCCTTTCACTTTTTCCACCTGAAATAACACCTCCAAAGAATAAAAATAGATGGCTCCCATCTGCCACATATAGTGTCAAAAATCGGAGCCACCTAATCTTATTTAGCCTACAATTTAATACCTATAATCATTGAAAATACTATATTCTACCTACTCCAAGCCGTAGGTTGCGGACTTTTAGGTCCTTACAGTCGCTACAAGTCTCGCCAACCCTGACAGTGGTAACTCCTTCAATTCATCTTCGCTGTTGCTCGGTTCATTGGGAGTTACTCCCACTTAATAAAGAGCATAAGCTTAAAAGTTACTCTTATTTGTTTTTTAGTTACATTTTAGTTTCTGTTTTGTTGTATTTTATACCTATTATTTCTCTTTCCTACATTTTTTAGCATCAATACAGCTTCATAAGTGATGTTGTATTATGGTATTATCTCTAATCCTTAGCTTATTTTTTTCTAATAATTTTTTTAAAATAAGTCACTATGTGTCCCTGTTCTAGTTAATGTTAAAGTCAAGATATCTTCTTCTATTTTGTATATCAATAGCCAGTCAGATAAAATATGGCACTCCCTATACCCTTTATAATTACCAATAAATTGATGTTCTCTATATCTCTAAGGAAGTTCTTTTCTGTTAATTAGAAATTCTATAACTTCTTCTAACTATGTTGCATTTGTCAATACATTGTGCTTACATTTCTGTTGTGTATGGGAAAATTATTAGGAAATAATGGAATCCCTAATCTTACGACCAAGGCTCGAAAACCTTTGGGAGCTACTCCTACTCTTTTTTATAATTACCCTTTAAGTGTAAGTAAGTATCAACTATATAGATAAAATATACTAATTAGGCCAGAACTAAATTACTCTCCTTTAAAAACAAGTTCCTTTTCTTTCAGCAAATTTGTAAACTCTTCAATGCTCTCACTTATCTGGTCCTGACTAATATTATAATGCTCTGATGACTTTTGAATTAATCTTTTCTTATCATCTATCCCATATTCAAAAATCAAGTCTATAACAAATTTAGCACTTAAGTCAAACTCAAATACTTCTTTAGCGGCACTATCATATAGCAATATTTGGGATTCTGTTTCAATAACGAAAACCCCTGATTTTAAACATTTACTATTTTTTTTATTTTCAACATCAGATAATATAAAATCCAAACTTTCCCAAAATATAACCCAATGTTCACGTATTATTATATGAAAAATTTTTTGTGCGTATGTCTCTAGCTCCTTCGTGACATAACTATATAATTTTTCGATTTTATCAAAATAATTCTTTTCAATATCTATTCTAGTGAACTTATATGATAATGATGCATTAAAATCCTCATATAAATTTGTAATTATAACATTGTATTTTTGCGGATTCTTCGCAATTGGAGAGTATTTTCCAAGCCCAAATCTTGAACATCCGTGGCTTGCAATTATATCTTTGTTTATTTCAATAAAATTAATTGTTTCTTGATATTCCATAATGGTCTCAGTTGGGAATCCACAAATAAAAAACATATGAGAAGCAATACCTGCTCTTTTAACATCTTCAATAATTCTCTGCGTTATATCTATCTTAGTTCCTTTGTCTATCAACCCAACAACTCTATCATTTACACTCTCTAAGCCAAAAAATATAACCGACAATCCTGACTTGCTTGCAAGTTCAAGAATATCATAAGTAAGCTTTTTATCTAACCTAGCATCAGTTGACCATTTGACTGATAAATTAGAATCAATTATTTTTCTAGATAATTCCTCCATTATGCTTGGGGTCATTGCCTCATCATGGAAATTTACATAGTGAGCTCCATATTTTTCAGCATAAATTTTAAGATCACCTATAATTTTATCAACAGGAGCTTGCCTAAATGTATCCTTATATATAAATGAGTGATCACAAAAAGTACATTTTCTCCAATAGCAGCCTCTACTTCCCAATAATGGCAACACCTTTTTGGGGGTTAAATATCTTTCTAAATCATTAATATTAAAAACTGGTGTTGGAATGTTACTCATTGGAACGCATTCAGCAGTTAAATCATTAAACATAATTTTATTATTTACGGCGTAAACTAGTTGAGGAACACTCTCTATCGTTCTTTCATTGTTTAAATATTGTATTAGTGATAATAATGGTTTCTCACCTTCATTTAAAATTACATAATCAATATAATCAAATAAATATGGGGCATATTCTTTTCTTGCAAACCATCTAGTAGGAATGCTGCCGCCAATTACAATTTTAATATCAGAATTTACCCGTTTTATAGCTCCAGCTAATATAAAGGTAGGTATAATTTGATCTAAACCTGTTAATGAAAAACCAATTAAGTCGGCGTTTTTAACAATATCATCGATAAAATAATTAAATAAAATGCTAATTAAAGTTTCGTTCATATTGTTAAAGGAATCATTTGCAGCCTGTATAATACTTCTGAAATCCTCTCTATTGTAAGATGACTCATAATAATAATTCTCTATATTTTCACCCTTAAAGGACTTATTAATTATTGCAAAGGCCAATGCTATTGTATTTTTGCTTTGTTCATATGTGGAGATGTTTAATGATCTTTCAGATCTAAATATATCTTTTTGCATTTCTATATTATTTATTCCGAAATTAATAATCTCTTTAAAATATGGCGTCACTTCGTTATTCTCATCTTGCAAATAAATCCTATTCTTACATAGTTTTAAAAATTCACTTGATAACATTTTATCGATAAATTCTAAATTTAAATCGATTTGTTCAACTTCAACATTGTTATGTTCTAAAAATGCAACTAATGAAGGAACGCTCAAATAAGGTGCATTACATATCCAAAATGGTGGGAAGATTAATTTGGTTTTCATTTTTTTCTCCTCTCCAACATCCTTAACATTGTTTACGAAATTGTAATCTGTAAAACATTACTTTCAAACCTTTATTCTCAGAATCTTATCTTTATCAAATTCAAGTACTTTATTAAAATAATCTGTGTCTCTAAAGTTATGGTCGATAACTAATACTGTTTTGTTTCTTACTTCTTTTTTTAAGTTATCCCAAATTTTATCAGTTGTAGATCTATCTAATCCAACAAAAGGCTCATCAAGAATTATAATTGGTGCATTTGAGGCAAAAACCATGGCCATGCTAATACGTCTTTTTTGTCCTCCTGAAAAGTTATCACCATTTCGAGTCAATATTGTTTCAAGGCCTTCTTTATCGGAGTTAAAAATATCATCATAAATATGAGCTTTATTTAAAGCATCTATAATTTCACTTTCAGTAATGTTGGGATTTACTTTTTTAAAATTATCTCGTAGACTTACTGGTGAAAAAAAACTATCTTGAGTCACATACATAATATTCTTTCTTAATTCTCTCAAATTATAGGATTCGATATTAAGATCTCCAATTTTGATACTACCGCTCTCATATTGATAAAACCTTTTCAATAAAGAAATAATTGTAGTTTTCCCAATCCCACTTTTTCCAACTAACAAGACTTTTTCTGCATGATCAATTGAAAAGCTTAAATTTCTCAAAATTTCCTTCTTTCCATAACTAAAGCTAACCTCTTTAAACTCTATAGACATATCTTGGGGTTCAAATGATAGACCATCTAAAAAATTCTCTTCCTGATTTTCATTGTAATACTCTAAATATCTCTCCATTCCAACAATTGAACTGTTTAATTCTGTTAATGTTTGTATAATACTCACAACTGGTGTGTACAAGAGTTCTAGATAAGAGTAAAAAGCTACTAGTGTTCCAATAGACATCTTCTCATTATTCACCAATATACTTCCATATATCAAAACACCCAATTGATTTAATTTAGTTAAAATTTGAACACTATTATTAACAATTGCTCCAGTTAATGAATATTTTATTCCTAACTTCTTTAGTACTCTATTACTTTTATCACTTATCTCTTTCTCATATTCTTCATAAACCATATTCTTAACATGCTTAATATTTCTAATTGTACTCAAATAAAAATTAGTAAGACTTGCACTCTCTTGCCTTGCCTCTCTCACTTGTTCGTAAAATAATTTGCGTGATCTAATATATAAAACAAGGAATAAGGGTGTAACAATAATTGAGAAGAGTGCCATTTTACTGTGGATTTTAATGATAATAATAAAAACAACAATAATAGTTGCAATTGATGATAATAAACGTTCTGCATATAAAGAAGGTATAGTATGAAGTTGTTCTGGAGACCTCATTAAACGATCAACCAAATCTCCCTCGTCTACTTCGTTAAAAAATTGCATATTCTTTTTTAGAATAGAACTAAGCAAATCATTTCTTGCCTTTTCTTCAATGTTAACTGCAAACCGATTGTATATTATATTTGTTGCTAAACTTAAAACACGTGAAATCACTAATGCAAGACTCATCATCAGTATGAATTTAGGAAATAAGTCCCAGTTTTTCATTGTGAGTATATTATCAATGAGATATCGTAGTATTAAAGGAGTGATTAATGTAAGTCCAACAATCAGCTGAGTTAGAAAAATGAATAAAATGTTTTGATAAATAAATGGTTTTATTAGGTGTGAACATTGAAAAATAAGATTTAAGATTCTTTTAAATTTCATATTTACCTTATATGATTATTTTATAAGAATAATCATACCCTCCTTACATTTTTTCTATTGCTTTGTGATCATAATAGACTCAGACCTATGGACTTTTGATTTTGACCTGTAGCTATACTACTTGTAATAATATATAGATATTACCACTGTTTTATCTGGATCACTTATAGTTGGATGTGCCTAAAGCCTTCATATCAATCAAGTCTATGATAATAATGGATTATCACAAAATCAATCCGTTTAAAAGAAGATGTCCCGTGATTTACCTTGTCATTGATATCACTAAAAAATTGCATGTTATTGCTCTCATTTCTTCTGATGGTGAAATTATCTTCGAGCCCTTTGAATTTTCTCATGATACAACCGTTTTTTTGGATTGACACCCTTTCTTTAGACAAATTTATTCCGGACAAGATATATTTTCTAAATACAGCCTAAGCTTCTGATTTTATTGTACCATGTTAAGTAAAAGTCTGTCCTATCTAGTATAACCCACCCAATACAAGTATTTAAAAGAAATGAGAGGACATATGTTTTAAAACATAATAATTAATTCTGCTTGAATCTGCTCTGCATATAATTTATTAATTAATGTCTAATTTCTATTATAGTTATTGTTATTGTCACCCATCGCAGTTTCAAAACTAGTTGTAGATACTTTTAATGCTACTTGCTCCTGATTTTTTAGTTTTAAGTCCATTTGCTATCCCCTCCTTCGTATTGATTATTTTATTAAGTTACAAGCAAATATATTTTGCCCTCTCATTTCTGTACATAATATAAATATTTAAATTTTTCATATATAAATTACTCAAACTTCGCAGTTGATTTTCCTAGTCAAACCTTGTAGTTCCAATAGTTGACTAAAATTAACTTCAAGTTTGTAGATACACAAGTGTGTTTTAACCTACACAAGATTTATACATCTTAAACAATGAAATTTGGAAATACTCAATAAATCTATGAGGTTATCTTATATATAAATTAACATACAAGAATGGTAAGGTCCACTTATTTTGTTCGCCTATTTTCGACAAATATAGCACGAAACATAGGTTTTGTCGGACTGATATTATTTTTTGCTATACTTAAATCTAATTGTAAGGTGTCATACAAATCAAAATGAAGTGTTTTTAGGGTTTATGTTCTTAAAAGCACTATAAGGTATATATAGTTCTGGTCGAATATTGAATTTTCAAGGTTTACAAGGGAATATTTATGTGCGAAGCTTGAGTAAATTATATAAAAATTACTTGCAAACATACCCTTAACTGTACAATAATAAAAAGTTTCAAAATAAGGCGTTCTCTAAGCAGTAAAGGCAATCTCTATGATAATGCGGTTAATGAAGCCACTAATAAAATATTGAAAACTGAATTTCTTTATCAGAAAAAAATTGAGACCTTAGAACAATTGCAATTAGAGTTATCAGAGTATATTTACTAGTACAATAACCTGAGGATTCATCGTTCCATAGTGGATAGTCTATCTTTCACTCGTTGAATATAGAGCACTAGATGTTAGTAAAATTATCAAATCATCCTAGCAGAAAAATAAAATCTATATTAATCTGAGTTACTTATGACATTCATAACACAATAAAAAAGTAATGTTTTGCAAAAAGCCAGTTTCATAATTTTAAAAGGGAAATATAGATTTTTTGCCCTCTTTTTAAACCCTAACGCTACTTATATATTAATCAAATTAATCCTTAAATATCAGCTTCATGTCTAAATAAATTTGATTGGCAACCTCTTTTTGTTTTTTATTTACCAACTTACTAAATATGATATACTATAATCAAATAAAAATAAACCCGAATCGATTTGGTGTTAGGAGGTATACTGATATGTTCTATGACCTAGCATCCTTTGGTAATTATATTTGTAAAAAAAGAAAGGATATGTCCTATACTCAAAAAGACATAGCCAATTTAGCTTTTATTTCTACAGATGCCTTGAGAAGAATTGAAAATGGAAATGTCCTACCTAATCAAATTACCTTAGAAGCCCTTTCCCTTGTATTTAAAGAAGATTTAAACCTTGCCCTACTAAGTTTTAGATTTGATAATCAAGATAAGTTTTTTGAAGTAAAAAAGAGATTGAATATAAGATAGCTAATGGTAAATACACTGACCTAGCTGAGGATTGTGAAAGATTAAAAGGTATTTTAGATAATTTAAACCCCAATTCTTATACATATAAGCTTATAAAACAATTAAGCTTACTAGTTTAGTCAGTAGTAATTAAAACAGTCCATTCCCAATATATCCAATCCCTAGACAAACTTATCTATGCCATTCAGTTGACTACCCCTTCTTTTTCTCTTGAAAAATATCGGGAGTTTGTTTATAGCGATATTGAGGTCAGAATCTTAATGAATATTGCCCTATTAGAAAATAAACTTGGAAGAATTGATTCCTGCCAAGACATCCTCCTCTTTTCTCTAGACCACCTGGATGAAAAAGATATTGATCTAAGACTTAGAATTATTTACAATTTATCCTACACCTTTCATAGAAAAGGCCTTGATAAAAAAGCCTTAGACTATGCAAATCAGGGCATCCAACTAAGTATAAAAGATAACAATCTTGTAATTCTTGGACTACTTTATTGTCGCAAAGGAACTGCCGAATTTAATTTAAGAGATGATAATCATATTAAATCCTTAAATAGGCCCCTAAGCTTACATGAATTAGCAGGTCAAGATAATTTAAAGCAGACCCTTTTAGAGGTTTGTGCAAAAAATAAGATAGATTTAAACAAAGCATAGGTATCAAACAAAACTCCTGTGGTAAAATGGATTTGTCTAGAGTACATTCCAACAGGATGAGATGAGAAAGAAACACTATAATGGTGAGATTTCTGATGAAGACTTCGATGATTGGAAGCTATCTTATCCAAAAAAATCAAAGCACTTAAAAAAATAAGCAATTGGAGATTATACTCTAATTGCTTATTTTTACAGTATCAAAATAGCATCACAAAATAACAAAAGCCCTAGTCCTAAAGACCAGGGCTTGAGCTTATTCTAAGCCATTTGAAACTATTCTTTTATTTATTCTTTTAAAGATTTTTACCCAATTTTGTCCCGTTTTAGCTTTTCAAACCTCTGTAAGCATTGATTTAAACCCATTCCTTCTTGGGCTGGTCTTACTCCCATTCAATAGTAGCCGGTGGTTTATTTGTTATATCGTATACCACTCTATTTACCTGTGGTACTTCATCTGTAATTCTTGTAGAAATCTTCTCTAGTAGCTCTAATGGCATTGGATACCATTTAGCTTCCATTGCATCTTTAGTGGTTATAGCTCTAAGTCCAATTAAATGCTTATAGGTTCTTTCACCATTTATAACTCCTACAGATTGGATATTTGGTAATACTGCAAAGTATTGCCAGATTTCTTTATCTAAACCTGCTTTTTTGATTTCATCTCTGTAGATATAATCAGCGTCTCTTAGGATATCTAGCTTCTCCTTAGTCAACTCTCCCAAACATCTTACCCCCAGTCCCGGTCCTGGGAATGGCTGTCTGCTTACTAATTCTTCATCGATACCCAATGCCCTTCCTACTTCCCTAACTTGGTCTTTATATAACTCTTTAAGAGGCTCTATAAGCTCAAAATTTACATCCTCTGGTAATCCACCAACATTATGATGAGATTTAACTGCAAGTTTGCCATCTTTATTTATACTCTCAACTATATCTGGATAAATTGTTCCTTGTACTAAGAATTCTATATCTTGAAGTTTAGATTGCTCCTCTTCAAATACTCTAATAAATTCTTCTCCAATTACTTTTCTTTTTTGTTCTGGATCAGTAACACCCTCTAATTTACCTAAAAATCTTTCTTCTGCATCTACTACAATTAAATTCATATGAAACTTATCTCTAAATATGGTTTCCACTTCATATCTTTCATTTTTCCTCAATAATCCATGGTCTACAAATACACAAACTAGATTATCACCTATGGCTTTATGGACTAATACTGCTGCCACAGAAGAATCTACACCACCTGATAATGCACATAATGCCTTTTTATTTCCAACTTTATTTTTAATTTCTTCTACTTGTTTATTTATAAAATCTTGCACTATATCACTCCTTAGCGTCTACTATAGTTTGGTGATTCTTTTGTAATATGAATATCATGTGGATGGTTTTCTATTAAAGATGCTGATGTAATTTTTATGAACTTTGCTTTACTCTTCAATTCTTCAATATCTTTAGCACCAACATAGCCCATTCCTGACTTTAATCCACCAATAAGCTGATAAACCACATCTCCCAGTGGACCTCTATAGTGAATTCTACCTTCTACACCCTCTGGAACATATTTTTTAGTATCTTCTTGGAAATATCTATCCTTGCTACCAGAATCCATAGCTCCCATAGAACCCATTCCTCTATATTCCTTATATCTTCTTCCTTCATATAACACTTCTTCTCCTGGACTTTCGTCAGTTCCTGCAAATAAAGAACCTGCCATTATTACACTTGCTCCAGCTGCTATAGCTTTTGTTATATCTCCTGAATACTTAATTCCTCCATCTGCAATAACAGGAACTCCATATTCCTTTGCTGCTTCAGCACAATTTACTACTGCTGTTATCTGCGGTACACCAATACCAGTTACAACTCTAGTAGTACAAATAGAACCAGGTCCTATTCCTACTTTTACAGCATCTGCTCCTGCCTTTATTAAGTCTATAGTAGCCTCACCAGTCGCCACATTTCCTGCAATTACCTGTAAGCTAGGATATTCTCTCTTTATCTTAGCTACTGCCTCTAATACTCCCTTAGAATGTCCATGTGCTGTATCAACTACTATAACGTCTACCTTAGATTTAACCAATGCTGCTACTCTTTCCAGCATATCCCCAGTTACTCCAACTGCTGCTCCTGCCAATAGTCTACCTGTATGATCTTTAGCTGAATTTGGATATTGAATAGATTTTTCTATATCTTTAATAGTTATCAATCCTGATAACATAAAATCATCATCTACTAATGGAAGTTTTTCTATTTTATGTTGTTTCATAATATCTAAGGCTTCATCCATAGGAATATCTATTCTTGCTGTAACTAGATTTTCCTTAGTCATTACTTCATCAATTTTCTTTGAAGTTTCTTTTTCAAATCTAATATCTCTATTGGTTATAATTCCCACTAATCTTCCAGTTTCGTCTGTTATAGGAACTCCTGATATATGGTATCTTTCCATTAATTCTAAAGCATCTGATACGCTATGTTCTGGAGATAAAAAAAATGGATCAGTGATTACCCCATGTTCTGACCTTTTTACCTTATCTACCTCTAATGCTTGTTCTTCTATGGACATATTCTTATGAAGAATACCAATTCCACCTTCTCTAGCCATTGCTATTGCCATTTTAGATTCAGTTACAGTATCCATTCCAGCACTCATTAAAGGTATGTTTAATTTTATGTTTTTAGTTAAATAAGTACTAATATTTGTTTCCTTTGGTAATACTTCAGATTTTCCAGGAACTAATAAAACGTCATCAAAAGTTAAACCTTCACCTATAAATTCCAATTACAACTCCTCCTTATTATCTAGTATCTTTAGTATGTGAAATATATAAATTAATAATACTTTTCTATCTTAATACTATATTTTAATTTATAAATCTCCAAAACACAAGTTAAAAATAAATTTAAAATTTTAAAACAATAACTTCGATTTTTAATGACTCAAAATCGAAGTTATTGTTTTATTCTATATAGTTTTCATATCTATAACTTGTTTCTTCTGAAACTCTCGCTTTAATATAATCCATAATTCCTGTTTCCACAAGACCATATATACATATATTTACAAATAACACTATCATTACTATAAACATAGAAAATATATCATATCGTACTAAAAAGTTTTCATTTTCCTTTTTCTCTTTAAAGCTAACCCAAAGAATTTCACCGCCTAATAATATTAATATCATTGGCCAAAATTTTACTGCTAATCCTACAGCAGATAAGCTATTTATTTGTGCTATAAATATTAGAATTCCGAAAGCAATGAGGACTATAGCCATGGATATGGTTCCTACTCTTTTAGTTTTCAAGTTCTTCATCCTCCTCTACTACTTCTACATCCTTTTTCCTTTGTAACATCTTCACACCAGCAAAAATAAAGATTAAAGATACTATAGATGTTTGAATATAGTTTACTATATAATAATCTAAATATTGATTTATTATTGGATGAATTATTCTTTGGAATGCAACAATAAGTCCTATTCCAATCAATCCAAAACCTATATATTCACGTTTAATAACTGGTAGTAATTTTTCTATATCTATTTCTACTTCCTCCACATTATTACCATTTAATGTATGGAAGGCATCAAAGAATGAATAGAACCAAACTAAAGGTAGTAAAAATAACAAGAAACTTAGGTTTAGCCATCCCATAAAAAATATTGCAAAGAAAAACACACCCATTAATACTAAACCTTTTTTTTGGTAACCCAAATACATATGTCCTGCTCCTGGTATTATAGATAATGCTAAAGTAATGATTTTTTTATTTGAAATCCTAGTTTCTTCTGAACTCCAGTTACTTTGTGCCTCTACACCATTATATCTTAAGCTGTTAGCAACAGAGAAAGCATCTACTAAAGCTACTAGCCAAAGAACACAAGCACCTGTAAATCCTATGATTGCAGGTCCTTCATTACCTAACATAATAGACAACCCTATAGAACCAGCTCCTAACATCCCAAGAATTATTAAATAAATAAATCCCCTATCGGCATATCCTAAATAAAAATGAGATAATCCAGGTAAAAATGATAATATAAATGTAATAAACTTACTTTTCTGTCTCATATTATTCCTCCTTATTTTTTATTAAACTTAAAGTCATTTATAAAATTTGACGTGCTGTTTGTGATTTTTTCTGAAAAATTATAGATACCATTTGCATTAAATCGATTTTCTTCCATATTTATATTGGAAGTTATTTGAGGCACAACCTCTACCATTTTTCCAAAGAATCCATTTGCTGTTAAAATAATAGCAACAGATGCTACAGCTACATAGTACATAAAGAAATCATTAGTTGGCTTTACCTTTTTCTTAATGGTTCTTTTCATAGGTCTAATTCCTTTAATGTCCTTCATTACCTTATTTGTAAAGTCTTCTGGTACTATATCCCCAGCAAACTTAATTTCTTCTTCATCTATAAGAGAAAGAAAGATTTCCATACACTCATCACATATATAAAGATGTTCTTCCATTTCTTTATGGATTCTATGATCAAGAAGATTCTTTTTATATAAAACCCATTCTACATAATCATAATGTTTCATAGTCTTTCCTCCATTTCTCTTTTAACATATTCCTTCCCCTATATAGTCTTGAGGCTATGGTCTTAACTGTAACTCCTTCTTCCTCTGCAATTTCCTCATAGGACTTTCCTTCTAAATAAAACTTTTCAATTACATCTGTATATATAGCTGGAACGGATCTGCATAAATTAGAAACTTCCTGTTTTCTTTCTTTTTCTATTAAAATTTCCTCTGGAGTATGGTTATGACTAAATCTAGGAGTATCCATTAGTTCGTCTTCATCTTCCATTATTTCTTCTTTAAATTTAGCCTTTTTTTTCCTAATAAAATCTATAGACTTATTAGATGCTATTCTGCTAATCCAACCTTTAAAATTATTAGATTCATAGTTAGGCAGGGAGAGGTAAATTTGTAAAAAGACTTCTTGTGCTACATTTTCTACTTCATTATAATCTTTAATAAAATTAAGAATAATAGCAAATACATAATTTTTATATAAATCTATTATTTCAGCAAAGGAATTTTCATCTCCTTTTAATGCTTTTTCTATCAATATTGACTCCTTATTCATTTCTCCCCTCCTCTCTCATTAATTATAACGAAAACAAAAATAAAAATACTGCAAAATTTATAAAGTTTTATTTATCCTTAGGTATTTATTTTATTTATATTATTTTCTCTTTATAGTGATATATTTAGAAAAATTTTCATTTCTTGGTCTTTTACGATCTGGATCCTTAAAAAAGTCCTTTGTTAATCTTCTAACTACACCACTTAAAGCAATAAGAGCTATTAAATTAGGAATAGCCATCATTCCATTTAACAAATCCGCTAACTGCCATACAAGCTCAAGTTCAGATACACAACCAACAAAGGCTACTCCAGTAAATGATATTCTAAAGGGAATAATCCCCTTTCTACCAAATAAAAATTCAACACATTTCTCAGCATAATAGTACCAAGCAATTATTGTAGCAAATGCAAATAAAACAAGACCTATTGATACAATATAGCTTCCACCTTTAAAGGCATTTTCAAAAGCTAATGATGAAATAGTATTGCCATCTAAACTTGAATCAGTCCACAATCCAGATGATAATATTACTAGAGCAGTAACAGTACACATTACCAATGTATCGAAAAATACTTCAAAAGCTCCCCATAATCCTTGTCTAGCTGGATGATCTGTATGTGCTGCTGCATGGGCAATTGGAGCACTACCTAATCCTGCTTCATTTGTGAAAATTCCACGTGATATGCCTATTCTAGTGGCATACATTGAAGTTGCTCCTGCAAATCCACCTACTGCTGCTGTTCCTGTAAATGCGTCCCTAATAATAGACATAAAAGCAGCTGGAATATTAGATGCATTGGCTATTAGTGCCATAGCAGCGCCTAACATATATAATACAGCCATTAGTGGAACCAATATTTCTGCTACACTAGCAATTCTACCAATTCCTCCAATTATAACAAGCCCTACTAATATTGCTAAAACAATGCCAGTTATCCATGTGGGAATACTAAATACAGATTCAAGACCACCAGCCAATGAATTAGCCTGCACCATATTGCCTATACCATAAGATGCAAGAAATCCAAAGATACAGAATAAACAAGCAAGAGTTTTACTCCCCATACCTCTAGTTATATAATACATAGGACCTCCTACTATCTCATTCCTATCATTCCTACCTCTATAAGCAACTGCTAATGTAACTTCAGCATACTTTGTAACCATCCCAATAAGGGCAGATATCCACATCCAAAATATTGCACCTGGTCCGCCTGCCTGAATGGCTACAGCAACACCAACAATATTTCCTGTGCCTACAGTTGCAGCAAGTGCCGTAGATACTGCTTGAAATGGAGTTATAGTACCTTTTTCTTGATAATCATACCTTTTAAAAATTGTTCTTAATGTATGCTTCATTACTGTACCAAACTTTTTAAAAATTACTCCGTTTGTTATAAAAGTTAGATAAACTCCTGTACCAATCATTAATATAAGCATAGGCATATCCCATATAATATTATCATTTAGCCATGTGATAATTGACATAAATATTACCCCCCCATCGAAATCTTGGACACTAATCATCCTAAATAACTTTGAAATTTAAAAATTTTAAGCTATTTTATCTGCTTAAATCATTTTTTTCCTCCTCTCATAATACTTTATTAATCTTCCCATCAAAAAATAGCTTAATTTTATAAGTTAAAATTTATGTACAAAATAACACATGATAGAATAATTCAAATTATAAGATAAAAAAACTCTAAAAATATTTAAAATATTTTTAGAGTTTCTAAATAATTATTAATATAGGTATGATTGCTTTAAACCATAATTCTGTAATTTACCTTCATATACAAGATTTAATTCTCTGCATTCTCTAAAATCCCTAGGAGATGTTAGTGCAGTTTCTTTATTAATTAATTCTATACCGCTGCTTTTAAGTAATGAAGATACAAATTGAGAACAAAAATAATTATATTTTCTTTCAATAGGATAATTCACCATAACACCTAGTAGCCCTATTAAATTATAACCATATTTTTCCCCATCTCTCTTAAACTTGTCTAGTTCTCTCATCAATTTTTTATACTGTAAACTATTTATTTCCAAAGAATATAAAGCACACATTGTATTAGGAAATCTTGCATAGGTTCCATTTACTATATCTTCTTTTACAAACCCAGCAAATATTGGATTTTTAGGTCTTAGTCTTCCAAAACTATATAGTTCTTTTAATTCTTCATCAAAGGCTATGGACACATGAGTATATGGCTCTTTTGTATAAACGTTGATACATTTTGAAAGCAGTGAGCCACTATGGGTTAGTAAAATATAAATTTTATATCTTTTTATTATAATGCACCTCCATTCTAGTACATTTCAATATCCTTTTACTCATATTACACCCTTTTTGTAATTTTTTCAATAGGAATATATTGTACTTGATTCTATTAAATAGAACGAAAAAAAAATCAATATTACTGCAAAAAAAGAACTATCTTTTTAAATTTTTGATAGTTCTTTTTATCTACTTTCTAATTTTCTGCTAAAGCTTCTTCCATTTCTTCATTTTCACATTTACTATCTTTTTGTTCTTCTATATCTTCCTTATTTGTAAAATTAGTTATTATATCAGGTATATCCAATCCTGTTAGATCCTTTACTGTTTGGAATCCATTTGTAGTTATATCAGCCACTAATTGTGCTAATTTAGATGCTCCTGCCTTTCCTCCATTATCTATTATTGTAATCTTATCTACCTGCTCCATTGGCTTAGCCACTGATGCCATTATTTCTGGAAGTTTACCAACTACTAACTCTACTATGGCAGCATCTCCATATTTAGCCATTGCCTCTGCCAATCTATCTTTTGATTCAGCTTCTGCTATACCCCTTGCTTTAATGGAATCAGCCTCTGCTATTCCTCTTGCTCTAATAGCATCTGCATCTGCCATGGCAGCAATTTTTAAAGCGTCAGCCTCTGCTATGGCTTTGATTCTTATTGCCTCTGCCTGTGCCTCTGCTTCCTTTATGGACCTAATCTTTTCTGCTTCTGCATTTACTTCAGTTTCATATTTCTTTGCATCTGCTGGTTTCTTAATTTCTGCCACAAGTCTTTCTTCTACTACAAAAGCATTTTTCTTAGCTAAAGCAGCTTGTTGTTCCGCTACTAAAGATTCATTTTCTATTTCTTTTAGTTTATATGCTACATCGGCGTCTGCTTTCGCTCTATCCTGTTCTGCCCTATAGCTTTCAACCTTAATTAATTTATCCCTTTGACTTTGAGCGATTTCTGTTTCAGCTAATAATTTAGCCTTTTCTCCTTCCCTTACGGCATCTGCAGTACGAATCTCAGTATCTCTTTTTCTTTCTGCTGTTGCTATATCTGCATCTGCTTTTGCAGAAGCTATTTGAGGTATAGCTCTATTTTCCAAGTAGCCACCTTGAGTAGATATTCTAAGGATAGAATATGATATTAATAATAATCCCATAGAATGTAGTTCTTCTCTAATATCATCTTCTATTCGCTGTTCAAAGGCAGCTCTATCTTCATTTATTTGCTCTACAGTAAGAGTCGATATTATCCCTCTTAATTTACCTTCAAGAATCTGCTCTACCATACTACTAATAACTGATACAGTATTTTTTGCTCCACCGCTGCAAAATTGCTCCACTGCCTTAAGTATACTTTCAGTTTCATTATTCACTTTCACAATTGCTGTACCTACAATGTTTACAAATATACCTTGTTTTGATGGTGCTTCATTTACATCTGTTGTCATACTAATGTTTTCTAGAGAAATAGTACAAGAAGTCTCTAAAAAAGGAATCATAAATCCACCTTTACCAGACAATACCCTTTTCTTTAATCCTGTAATTACCATTGCCTTATCTGCTGGTACTTTTCTCCAAAACAAAAGTAAAATTACCACAAATCCCAATAATCCACCTAGCACAAATATGTATGCCATTACTAAACCCCCTTTTTTAAATTATATTAAAACTTATACTTATTATATACCTATATATATCCATATTAAATAAAATAATAACAATTGTAATTAACTTGTAATATACAGAAAAAGAGGACTGTAAATGACAGCCCTCTTTAATCTATTATTTATCTTTCCACTCCATCGTAACAAAGACCAAATGCTTTTCCTGGAACGAATTCCCCTTGTCCTTGTTGTCCTATATATTTTCCTTCATCTACTATTAGTTGACCTCTTAAAAATACCTTTTCTGGTCTTCCTATTTGCTCCATTCCTTCATAAGAGTTATAATCAACTCCTTGTAAACTTGTTTCATTTGATATTACTGATTTATGGTTTGGATTATATAGTACTATATCAGCATCATATCCTACGCCAATATGACCTTTTCTATCTCCAAGACCATTAATTTTAGCTGGTTTAGTTGCAAATAAATTTACTAATTGCGATCTCGTTATTTTTCCAGTTTCAACTCCAGTAGTCCAAAGTACTCCTAATCTATTTTCAAGTCCTGGTGCTCCGTTTGGAATATTTCTAAAATCATCTTTACCCATATGTTTTTGTTCTGCCCAGTTAAATCCACAGTGGTCTGAACTTATTGCATTTAACCATCCGTTTTTAATTGATTCCCATAGGTAATCCATGTCATCTTGTTCTCTTAGTGCTGGTGAACATACATATTTTGCTCCTTGGAAATTAGGTTTTGCAAGATTTTCTTTATCAAGTGTCAAGTAGTGAGTACAAGTTTCACCATAAATTGGTAAACCTTCGTCTTGTGCACGTTTAATAGCATCTACTGCACCTTTAGTAGATACATGAACTACATATAAAGGAGCATCCATAAGTCTTGCAATATTAATTGCTCTTTCTGTGGCTTCTACCTCTACCATTGGAGGTCTAGATACTGCATGATAGTATGGCTCAACTTGCCCTTTTTCTACACATTCTCTTTGTAATACATCTATTAAATCAGCATTTTCAGCATGAACCATTATAGTAACTCCAGCTTCTCTTGCTTTCTGCATTGATTTTGCAATTACATCATCATCACAGTGGAAGAACATTCCTTTATATGCCATAAATAACTTTACTGTGGGATATCCTGCTTCTGGAAGCTTTGCAATTTCATCATATACTCCAGTTGAAGGATCTGTTATTATACCATGGAATGAATAATCTACCATTGCTATACCTTCTGCATTTTCTTTTCTATAATCATCTATTGTATCTATTAGTCCTTTTCCTTTTATTTGGTTAACAAACTCAATTACTGTAGTTGTTCCACCTACTGCTGCTGCATTGGAAGTCTCAAATCCTCTTACTTTTGATCCATTGAATTCAAATGAGAAGTGAACGTGTTGGTCAACTCCACCTGGTAACACATACATTCCTTTAGCATCTATTATCTCCTCAGCCTTAGCTTCTAAATCTTTTCCAATTGCTACTATTTTCCCTTCTTCTACTAAAATATCTCCTTTATACTCTTCCATTGCAGTAACTATAACACCATTCTTAATTAATAAACTCATTTCATTTCCTCCTTATTGTTTTTATAATATTAATTTTACATCCACACTTTATACTGCTTCTTTCTTTAAAATAATTGAATCAAGAAAAGCTCCAAACTTCACAGATACTAATCCTATTATTAAACCTACAAGTGTAACTACTATTGCGTGAAACAAATTATTTCCTGCTGCAAAATAAACATTAGCACCTATAAAGGTAGCAGATGCTACTTGAAAAATTGGAAAGCTTTGGGCAATGGTCATAGCAAATCCAAGACCTACTACTACAATGGCAGATGTGATTCCTGAAGTTCCTAATGTAGTTTGAGTAAGTACAGTTAAATATGCTAAAACTGGCCCTAATACTAAACATGGAAAGCTTAATTTACAAGCTTTTAAGTCTCCTCCTGTAAAGAAGAAAATAGACCAACCAATAAATCCAGGCCATGCAGGTACTCCAAGTTTTTCAGCAATTAAAACCCATAAACCAGATAATAATCCTACTGACATAGAGATTCCTAAATTTTTCTTAATTTAAAACACCTCCCTACTATTGTATATTTAGTTTTAATTTCTTACTTTCATATTTCCTAGCTTAATTACTGTGCCTAATAATAGATCACAACCTAATTTTATATCTTCAAATTTAGTTTCTTCCTGGGGACAATGGCTTAATCCGTCTATACTTGGCACAAATATCATGCCAACATTAGTTATTCCTGTTAACATAGCTGAATCATGTACTGCACCACTATTCATTTCCTTATATACGTATTTATTTTCTATGGCAGTTTCTTCAATAGCATTTATAACTTTAGATGATAATTTTACACAATCTGATTCACCAACTAAATCTATGGAATATTTAAGGCCACGTTTATTGGCTATTTCCTTGGTTTTATTGATTAATTCTTTTGCTACTATTTCTATTCCTTCTGTTTCTACATCCCTAATATCTACATTAAATTCTACTTGTCCTGGTATAACATTTGATCCATTAGGTTGACAATGAATTTTCCCTACAGTTGCAACCGTATCTTTTAACGCCTTTTCTTTTGCTACCTTTTCCATATAAGTAATTATTTCAGCAGCTCCAACCATTGGGTCTTTTCTTAAATACATTGGTGTAGAGCCTGCATGATTGGAA
Source organism: Tissierella pigra (assembly GCF_009695605.1). Taxonomy (GTDB): domain Bacteria; phylum Bacillota; class Clostridia; order Tissierellales; family Tissierellaceae; genus Tissierella; species Tissierella pigra. Next base: position 7,453 of record NZ_VUNQ01000052.1, on the reverse strand, counting down.
ACGCCTTCTAAACTTACCCTATAGGTTTTCATTCCAACTATGGCTTGCACTATGCCTATGGATATATTTTCTGAGTGTAAAATTCCACCTTGTTCTATATGAAGTTCAACCATGGCTTTAGCTTCTTCTTTTTTTAGGACTTCATTTTCTACATTATCTACATCTAGACCAAAATCTTTCATAATATTATACGCTGTAATTCCTTCATCATTTTTTAATCTCTTTAAATATTCTAATTTATATGCACCTGATAAAAACTTACTTCCAACCATAGTTGTTCCAAAGTTTGAACCTTCTTCTTCTGCAAATATAATTAATTCAATTGGGTTTTCTAGTTTAATATTATTTTCTTTTATTATTCTAACTACTTCTAAAGCTGTAACTACTCCTGTAAGACCGTCAAATTTTCCTCCATTGGAAACAGTATCAATATGAGAACCTATCATTATAGAAGGTTTGTCTTCGTTATTATCCATATATTTTGCTCTAATATTACCTACACCATCTACATTAATAGATAATCCCAAGATTTTCATTTCCTTAGTTAAGTATTCCCTGACTTCTCTATCTTCTTTGCCATAAGAAAATCTAGTGCATCCCATATTGGGAGTTGCTGTAATCTTTGTTATGTTTTCTATATCATTTTTTATTCTTTCAATACAGGATTCCAATTTCATCCCTCCTTTATTTTTTATTTGTCATTATATATAGCAAATGCCATGCCAAAAATAGAAAGTTGAGTTATATAAATTTATTAAAAGTTTCTTTTCCATTATTTAAGGTATGGTCAACCCTTTTAAAAGCAAGGTTTTTCAATATTTTTTTAAAAAATAAATATTAATAAAACAAAACAATATCCTTTTAAAATTCCTAATTTAAGTAATTTTTTATTTAAAATTCAATAAAAAAAATAAGGTTTCGATGACATTCGTCATCGAAACCTTATGATTTATTTCATCAGCAGTATTTTATATTTAACTTCTTTGCTTTTTTTACTACTGTTGATTGGTCTATCTTCAATACTTCTGCAACTTTTCTAGTTGTTTTATATTTATCAAATGCTGATATTAATATTCTGCGTTCTAAATCCTCTACTGCCAATTTTAGAGGAATTATTTCATCAATATTGTTTTGTTCATTAGGTATTTCTAATATTTCTCTAACATTTATATCTTCAATTATGTCTCCAAGAGTAGTTATTACAAGTCTTTCAATTATATTACCAAGTTCTCTTATATTTCCTTTGTAATCGTAATTTATTAGAATATTATAGGCTCCTTGGGATATATATTTCTGTGTATTATGTTCTTTATTACATTTATCAAGAATTTTCTTGACTAATCCTGGTATATCCTCCTTCCTTTCTCTTAAAGGAGGAATAGTCACTGGTACTACATTTAAGCGATAATATAAATCTTCTCTAAATTTTCCTTCACTAATAAGTTTTTTCAAGTCCTTATTAGTTGCAGCAATTAGCCTTCCTTCAATCTTTATAGGTCTCTCTCCACCTACTCTAAATATCTGCTTTTCTTCTAAAGCATGAAGAAGTTTTACTTGAAGATTCATTGGCATATCTCCTATTTCATCTAAGAATATAGTACCCTTCCCTGCAATTTCAAATAGTCCTTTTTTTCCACCTTTATTGGCACCAGAGAAAGCTCCACTTTCATAACCAAATAGCTCAGATTCCAAAAGATTTTCTGGTATAGCACCACAATTAATTGGAACAAAGGGTTCATTCTTTCTAATACTACTTTCATGAATTACCCTTGAAATATATCCTTTACCTACTCCTGTTTCTCCTAATAGCAAAACTGTAGCATCTAAATCTGCTATATGAAGGATTAAATCCATTATCTTCCTCATTGAAGGACTTTTATAGCTTACATCAGAACTATCTATTCCCTGTCTCTTATTTAATTCTTTTTGGAACCATTGTAATTTACTTTGGACTTCTTTAAGTTCTAATCCTAGATTTTGATTCTCCGTTATATCTCTAGAAATATTTATTATTTTAGTTATATTATTATTTTCATCCAATATAGGAATTCCCGTTACCATTAGTATTTTATTAGCTCCCGTTTTTTGTATCAAGGTCACCTTTTTACCTTTTCTTATTACTTCTGCTGTAACAGAAACATCAAATACTCCATTTTTTTCTAGTTCAAAGGCGTTAATCCCAATTATCCCCTTTTCCTGAACTCCAAAATAAGGCTCACATGATTTACTTACTCTCGTAAATACTCCATTTCCATCTGCTATTGTGATTTGATCATAACTTAAATCTAGTATTAACTTTAATTCCTCATAGGCTTGTTTATAGTGGTCTAATAATTTATTATTGCTCATGGACATCGCCCCTATCTAGAATTGAAAATCTTATTATATATAATATCATTAACTTATATATTTTTGCAAATTCAGAGTATTATATAAAAAACGGATTCAAAAGAATCCGTTTTTTATATCTTAAATTGTTTTACTTGGTCATTTAATTTTTCTGCAATAACTGAAAGTTGTTCACTAGAGTTAGCAATTTCCTCCATTGCTGCAGTTTGTTCTTCTACAGATGCTGAAGCTTCTTCTGTTCCTGCTGCATTTTCCTCTGATATGGCTGATAAATTCTCCATTATTTTTATAATATCTTGTTTTTTAATAGTTATTTCATCACTAGAATGATTTACCTCGTTAATCGCCATCTTCATATCCTCTATGGCCTCAGCTATTCCAGCAAATTTACTATTTGTTATATCTACACTTTTAGTCTGTGATAAAACTATATCTTCTAACTCCTCCATAGTTTTTACTGCTGTTAATGTTTTATTATTTAAATCTTCTACTATAGTACCTATTTCTTCAGTAAACTTATTGGATTGTTCTGCTAATTTTCTTATTTCCTCTGCTACAACTGCAAATCCTCTTCCTGCATCTCCTGCTCTAGCTGCTTCAATGGCAGCATTCAGTGCCAATAAATTAGTTTGACTTGCAATACTTTTTATCATTTCGCTGGCATTAGCAATTTTTTCTGCACTTTCATTTGTATCTATAATAACTTGCTGAACTTCCTCAGAATATTTACTATTTATATCTGTTTTCTCCACAAGAACTTTAAGTACATCTAACCCTTCATCCTTTAGTCTATTTACTCTTTCAGCAGAATCATTTAGATTTCCTATATGAGATTCATTTTTCATAACTATATCTCCAAGTTCAGATATAGATAATACTCCTATTTCTGTATCCTTAGCCTGTTCAGTTGCTCCAGTTGCTATTTCTTCAATAGCTCTGGCAATTTCATCAGCAGCTGTGGCAGATTGTTGACTAATAGCTGTAAGTTCTTCTGATGAGGTGGCTAGACTATGGGATGTATCTATTACATTCTTAATTATATCTCTTACTGAAGTCTGCATTATACTTATTGCCTGAGATATTTCTCCTAACTCATCATTTTTATTTATTAAATCTTCTGATATATCATTGGAGAAATCCCCTTTTTCCATGTACTGCATTTGTTCCTTTAATCTAGTTATGATTTTCACAGCATAGTTAGAAACACTAAATAGAATAAATCCTAAGACTATAAAAGAAACAATCATAATTGCAACAACAAAAATAATATTGTTCTTAATAGTCTTCTGAACCTTATCCATAGAAAGCCCTATAGATACGGCACCAATATGTTCTCCGTTAATTACAACTGGGTATGAAATATCTAAAACATTGACATCACTTTCTTCATAGTACCATTCTTGTGTAAAAAGAACACCATCTATTGCTGCTGCTTTGCTACCTTCATCATCAAGTATTATACCTATTTCCTCTTTGTTATTATGCGCTAGGACTTGTAAGTTTTTATCTACAAATAATCCATAATAAATCTGTTCATCCTGAGATATTTCGTCTAGAAAACTTTGATAACTAAAAGAATCTGTCAGTTCTTGAACTTTATTTGCATTGATACCAACTTGTACAAAGGTTCCTTCTGATCCCTTTATATATCCATACTTTAAATAATTATCGGACTCTGAATCTTTTCTAATCTCCTCCATTAATTCCTTGTCACTACTTATCATGAAGTTATGAACAGCATGTCCCTTATCAGCCTTCCAGCCTATGTATTCATCAATATTGGAATATACGGCTACTCCATCTGAATTATAGTAAATTATTTGTTCTACTTCTAAATCTTCGGCCAATCTTTTTATAAATTCATTACTTAACATATTTTCGTTGCCCATTACCATTTTTCCAGCAGATTTAATTTTATTGTCTAAGAAATCATTGATTATTTCCAATGATCTATAGTTATCCTCTATATTGGCTATAAATCTTTCTGCCATATAAACTCCGTTATTCTCCATTTCATCCCTCAAACTTGTTCTCAAAAAATAAGAAGAAAAAATACCTATAGACGATATTACAATAAATACTACAATTAATGGTATTACAATTAGTTTAGTTTTGATAGATCCCCTTTTACTTTTGGAACTGGTTTTCATAAACTCCCTCCTATTTTTGTCGTTTGTTCAGCTTATTCAAAAAATTATACAAGAATAATATTCTTATATCACAAATTATAATCTCGATAATTCATACCCTTATTTACCTTTTCAAAACATCTTAATCATTGGCTTTTACAAATATATAACTTTCACATTATTTGCTTTTCCTAAGAAAAAGTTCTTCTATTTGAGATAAATATATAAATTTAATTCCTTCTTCCTCCAATTTTTTGGACATTTTCTCTATGGTATCTACAGTAATCTTACCACCTTGACCTCCTACATGACCAATTCCTATGGCATAGCCCTTTTCTAGAGCTATTTTTCCAAGCTGATTCATGGCTTTTGTAATAGAGTATTCATTTCTTTCATTGTCTAAAAAAACATCTCTTTGAAAGTATACTACTTCCAGCTCTTTACTTAGATCCGCTGCGACATTTGTTTCATCAGTTCTACTATTTAAGAAATAGAGATTTCTTTCCTTAACTACATTTAATATTTCTTTCATAATGATTTTGTCCTTCATAATCTTGGAACCCATATGATTATTTATTCCCTTCGCCCATTGCAGTTGGTCTAAGGCATCATTAATTATTTCTCTAATCTCATAATCACATAAATTACTTCGTATTGCTCTAGGTCCTAACCATTTTGGGTCTCCTTTTTCGGGTTCCATGGGTAAATGAAGTATTATTTCCATATTGGCATCATATGCTTTTTTAGCATCAATCTCTGTATATTCTAAAAATGGCATTACTGCTGCGGTAATTGGTATATTAAGTTTAGTAAGTTCATCTATACCTTCACCGTTGTTTCCAAAGTCATCTATAACTAAAGCTATATATCCTGATGGTGTTGTACTAGTTGGGACTGCCTTTTCAAAGAAAGCAAATTTAAAAATAAAAAGAAATATAATTATAAGAGCTAAAATAATAAAATTTATAGTTTTTTTATTTAAAATAATAATCATATAAACACCTCCCAAAAAATTATCAAGGAATAATCTATAAACTAATATATGAATTATTCCTTGATAATATTAATAAAAGCTTCTGTGGAATTATTATTAAGACTTAATAAATTATTAGTCTTAGTTGTTTTTTAGGGGGTTTCCTGCATTATACTGCTCATTATATTTACTATTTTTTCTCTTTTTTTGATTATTTCTATAGCAAGTTTTTTAGTTTTTCAATAGACTTTCTATCTTTTTCTAGAATTTCACCTGCCATATCTCTAGATTTATCATCTAAATCTCCTCTTAATACTTTTTCTGCCATATTAATTCCTTTAGTCTCTCCCTCTATGGCTTTTTTAACAACTTCCTCAGTATCTGAACTAGAACCTAGATCCATATTGAGTTTAATCTCTCCCATTGTTCCCTTCATGCCAAGATTTTCGTCTGGCTGTCCTCCTATATCTTGTATATAATTTGCTAACTTATGAATATTCTCCCGATGTTGTTTTTGTACTTCCTGAAAAACATTTTTGACACTGTCATCATCTAACCTAGATATAAAGTTATTAAAACTTTCTACTGCCATATATTCTCCTTGCAAAAGTCCATTAAGTGACTTTATCGTTTCTAAATTGCTACTCAATTTATATCCTCCTTAGAAAAATCTTATTATTTTCTCTATTTTTCCACTAGATTACAAATTTATTCCACTGGCAAGAAGAATAAAATTTCTATTGCAATTTAAATATTTATAGCCTAATGTACTCTTTTATCTAAAAACAATTATTCCTAAATGACTAAGTAAAATCTTGAAACCCATAAGTATTAAAATTAATCCACCTATAAATTCTGCTTTTGACTTGTAGACTGAACCAAAAACATTTCCTATTTTTACGCCAATCATCGATAGTATAAAAGTGACAATTCCAATAAATGAAACTGCTGAGGTAATATTCACATTAAGAAAAGCAAAAGTAACGCCTATTGCTAAGGCATCAATACTTGTTGCCAATGCTAAAACGGACATATTTTTAAAATCAAGAAACTCATTAGTACCTTCATTAGTTTGAGAATTAACTTCAATCCCACATTTACCTTTTCTTGACTCTCTAATCATAGTTATTCCAATGAATCCAAGCAATATAAATGCTATCCAATGATCCATATATGTAATTTTATTGTGGAATCTTATTCCGAGAAAATATCCAATCAAGGGCATTACTGATTGGAATATTCCAAAATACAAACCTACTATTCCAGCTTTTTTAATACTAATCCTATTCATAGATAATCCTTTGCAAACGGCTACTGCAAATGCGTCCATTGATAAACCAACTGCAATAATAAACAATTCAAATAAACTCATGTTTTTTTCTCCTTTATACTTAATTTTCTAATATAAAAAGAGCGTCTACGACGCGTTAAATATTTGCGTTACTATACTTCAATAATTTAAAAACTAAATTTTTCTGCTCATGTTAATATTCTATTTATTTTTGGTATAAATAAAATGGTGATAATATGAGCAGCTTTTCTATTAAAATTAAAGATATTTTTTCTGACCATTGGGATGCCTTTGTTTTGGAAGGATATTCCCTTCGTTCCGCTGTCTTAAAAAATGTTGATAAAATCATTAAGTGTGGTGACCCTTCTATGGGTCATGCTCTTTATCATTGTGAAAATTGCTCTAAATTTAAGTATGTCTATTTTACTTGTAAGAGCAGATTTTGTAATTCTTGTGGTGCTAAATATATTCAAGATCGTGCTTCTAAGATTTCTTCTAAGCTTATTAATTGCAAGCATAGGCATATTGTTTTTACCATTCCAGAAGAACTTCGTATCTTCTTTCGTAAAGACAGGAATTTGCTCCATTTACTCTTTAAAGCTAGTGCCGACACTATTCTTACTTGGTTTTCTAAGCTTAATAAATCTGAGAATTTTAAACCTGGTATTATCTCTACTATGCACACTTTTGGACGGGATTTAAAATGGAATC
>NZ_VUNQ01000051.1 GCF_009695605.1 Tissierella pigra | reverse complement strand
TATGAATGGTGATTCTTATAGGATTAAAGAAACTAGGGAATGGTTAGAAGAAACCAATTAGTTTACATTACCAAGTGGTACAGTTTTCGATTATTATATGGTACACTTTTCAGTTGACAAATACATTCATAAATCTACTGATTACTGGAACTACTTATAGTCATAACTTTAAAGAAGCTATAGCAGAACTTTTCGGAGTGGAATCAGGATATAATCGAGAGTTTTGGATAAAATTAGTTTTTTGGGGAAAAGTAAAATCGGTTTTATTTTTATTGATTTATGGAATTTTCACATTTTGTTTTTTTTTCGGAAATGGAATTGCTATGTATAAGAAACTTGAAATTCAGGATAATGTAATATTTCGGATTCATGAATTGATTCGTGAAATCGGAACAGGTCAAAGAGGAAACGTGGAAAAGGCATACGAAGAAGTGGAGGAAGAGGTTCGACAGCTGATTCAAGAGAAAGAGCTTGCAGCAAAGGAAAATGAAGAATATCTTCATCGTTATTATCAAGTTATGTCCTATCTTGCTCATGACCTTCGAAATCCTTTGACTTCCATCTCTGGCTATGCAAACTATCTTTCGGAAAAAGACGAGAGCTTATCATCGCAAGAGAAAGAAAAGTATTTGAGTATTATTTTAGAAAAAACTGAGGTTATGCGAAAATATATTGACCAATTATTAAATGCAGCAAAATTTCAAGAGAAGAATACATCTCCCAGGGAGTCTGTAGAGTGTATGGAACTTCTTTATCAGGTGCAGGGAATGTTTTATCCAGAAATTCAAAAGAAAAATCTAGATTTTCAAATTGAACTGGAAGAACAGATTTTTTTAAAAGCTTACCAAGAAGATTTGGCTCGAGCTTTTCAGAACATACTGAAAAATGCTATTCAATATACGAAGCCTGGTGGAAAAATCCGAATTCGTACCAGTGAAAAAGGAAATGGCATCCAAATCGAAAACGATTACCTAGGGATGTCAGATTCAGATACTGAACGAATTTTTATGCCTTTTTATCGAATTGAAGAAGAAGGAGTCTTTCACGGTTCGGGACTGGGACTTTCCATTGCAAAGGACATTTTAGAAGCACATGGATTTGAGATTCATGCCATGTCAACGGGAGAGAGCTTAATTATTCATGTTTCTTTTTAGTCAATGTTGATGAAGCTTTGGGAAGGTGTTTTAAGAAGAAAGACTATATTAAATAATCAAGAATATATTACAGTAAAATTAGAAGACAGTCTATATGGTATTACCCGTATCCGAAGTCTAGAGAAGTGAAACATATGTGATGTATAAAGATATATTTTGATATTTAATTAATAAGTATTTTTCTCAAAAAAATAACTAGTGAATTTATATAGTTTCAAAAATGAATAACCTACATAGAAGCATTGACCCTTTATATTATATAGGGAATACTTTCTATGTAGGTTATCTTAATAGTATTAAGAATTCCTTCTTAAATATCCATTTCCAAAAGGAGTCAATATGGATATTATGGCAAATATAGCCAATACGAAACAATACCATATATAGGGTACTAGTTGTACAGGGCTTACTAATCCACTGGTAAAACTTCCAGCTATTAATAATTGAGCACCATAGGGTATTATACCTTGTATTATACATGAGAATGTATCTAAAAGTGAGGCTGTTTTTCTTGGGTCTATATTATGTTCTGTAGATATTTCTTTTGCTATTTGTCCATTTATAATTATAGAAACTGTGTTATTAGCTGTAGCCATATCTGTAAGGGATACTAATGCACTTATACCTAATTCAGCAGATTTTCTGCCTTTTATTTTTTTATTTATTTTATATAGTAGCCAATCCAGTCCTCCCCCACTAGATACCATATTTGCTAGTCCACCCGTTAATAAAGATAATAAGAAAATATCAAACATCCCTGTAAAGCCTGAATATATTTCTTGTACAAATTGTAATACTTTAAAGTCTCCATAACCTAGTCCTATGGCACCGGATATAATAACACCTCCAGTTAAAACTACAAATACATTCATTCCAGCTATGGAGGCTACTAGAACAAATATATATGGAAGAATTTTAATTATATTAAAAGTATATTCTTGAGCTTCAGGAATATTTACTGGTTTACCAAAGATTAATAAAAGAATAGCCGTAACTAAAGCTGCAGGCAATGCAAATCCTAAATTTGCTCTAAATTTGTCTTTCATAGATACTCCTTGAGTTCTTGTGGCAGCTATAGTCGTATCGGATATAATAGATAGATTGTCTCCAAACATAGAGCCACCTACTAATGCACCTAATACTAGAGGTAGATTTAAACCACCCTTTTCCACTAGTTGAACAGCAATAGGGCCTAGAGCTACTACAGTACCTACTGATGTTCCTGTTGAAACGGAAATAAATGCAGATATTACAAATATTCCTACTGTAATATATTTAGCTGGTATTAAAGTCAGACCTAAATTTACAGCAGAATCAACACCACCCATAGCACTAGAAACAGCAGAAAAAGCCCCTGCTAATAAATATATAATACACATGATTATTATATTATCATCTCCACAACCTTTGATAAATATATCAAATTTTTCATCTAACGAACCTTTTGTTAAGATAAAAGAAAATATTATTCCTATAATTGCTGCAACGGGAGCTGGGAATTGATAAAATGCCATTTCAACTCCTTGAATCTGTAGTATAATTCCTGAAATCAAATATACAAATACAAAAATAAGAAAGGGTAATAAAGCCACTCCGTTACCTTTTTTTTCATTTAATTTTTCCACTTTAAATCCTCCTAATTAATCATTTGTTAATAGTCCTAAATCTATTGGGTATTTTCCATAATAATTCCCTGCTTCCATGAATAATTCAATATTTTCAAGTGGAGTATTCATTGGGATTTGACAGCCTGTACTTAAAATATATCCTTTTTTTGAATCATAACCTTTTCTGACACATTCCTTAACTGATTTAAAAATAGTTTCCCTATTTCCTGCATAGATTACATCAACAGGAGGAACATTACCTGTAATAGTGACTCTATCTCCAATCATCTCTTTAGCTTCTTCTAAATTTTCCACATTGTCTATACTGAAATTAGAAACTCCAGCATTTACTACATCTTCCCAAATTTCTTTACTTGTTCCACATATATGGATGCCTGGAGCACTTCCTGTTTTTTCTTTAATTTTTTTAATGTTTTTTTGAAGAGCAGGTAGGGAAAACTCTCTAAATTGTTTTGGACTTATGAGGCTTGTAGATGATACTGGGTCTGCAAATCCTATGGATACTCCTAGCTTAGCAACTTCTTCTATATATCTGTTATTACATTCAGCCACTATATCCATTAGTGTATGAACTCTTTCAGGGTATTTAATCATCCATTTAAGCAGATTTTCTGTTCCTACTACAGAGGCAGCAACACTAAAGGGTCCAGACATGGAAGCACCAACATCTACTTTATCTATAAGTGCATCTCTTGTAAGCTTTATAGCTTTAAGCAAGATTGGTAAGATTCCATCCTTTAGAGGGTCTACAATTTTAAGAGATTCTATTTCGTCTATAGATTTAATAGCAGGCTCTACTAAATAAGAAATACTATGGTCGGGATAGGCTACTTTAGCCCCCATAGCTTCTGCTACACCTCTAAGACTTGTAGATATACCTACACTATCATGACGAAGTCTTTCAAATAAAGCTATTTCCAACTCTGCCATAAGTTCTGCTGAATGATAGTAATCACTTGTTTTTACACCTATGAAAGGTGTCATAGTTGCACCCATATCTGGCACACAGATTACGCGATCGATTTCCTGCCCTTTAGCGAAGGCATCCATTCTTTCTCTTGGGGTCATCTTTTCTTTTCTCACTTGAATCTCCTTTCTTTAATTTTATTTAATATAAATTAAGTATTGGAATTAATTTGCAAATATAATCCATAAACATTATATAGCCAATGAGAAAATTATAACAATCAAACTATTTGATAGTGGAGATTATTATCATTGATATTTTTAATAGTAGTATGATTTTTCCTAACCACTATAAATAGTAACAAATATGCTATAAATAACCATTGTATATGTATTGTAGATTGATTTATGCTATAATATAATATTAGCAATATATTTGAAAGGTTGATATTTTTGGAAATAAAATTAAATGGATTGAAAGAGACTGAAGAATTCGGGATGAAATTAGGTAATCTTTTAAAAACAGGTGATATTTTGTGTCTTAATGGAGATTTAGGTGCAGGTAAAACTACTTTAACTAAATCTATAGGTTTAGGACTTGGAGTTACAGACTATATTACTAGTCCTACTTTTGCCTTAATCAATGAATATACAGGAAGAATTCCAGTGTACCATTTTGATGTATATAGACTTGAAAATGTAGATGAACTTTATGATTTAGGTTTTGACGAGTATTTTTATGGAAATGGAATTTCCATCATAGAGTGGGCAGAAAAAATAGAAAAACTATTACCTAAAGAAAGAATAGTACTTAATATAGAAAAGGGTAAAGATATAGATGAAAGAAGGATAATCATTACAGGTTATGGTAATAGATATGTAGAAATAACTAAGGAGTTGGAAAAGAATTGAAAATATTAGCTTTAGACACATCAACTATGATGGCAACTTGCGCAGTATTAGATGAAAATAGAATATTAGGAGAGTATTCTTTAAATCAAGAGGAGACTCATTCGGAAAAATTGGTTCCAATGGTTAAGGAATTATTAGATAGTTTAGGGTTAAATGTAAGTGATATTGATCTTTATGGAGTTGCACTAGGGCCTGGTTCTTTTACGGGACTTAGAATTGGAGTAGCAACAATAAAAGCTTTTGCACATTTATTTAATAAACCTGTAGTAGGTGTATCTACACTGGAAGGATTAGCTTTTAATCTTCCTTATAATGAAATTATTGTGCCAATGATAGATGCAAGAAGAGATAGGGTTTATACAGGAATATATACATGGGAAGAAAGTAATATAAAGACTGTAATGGAGCCAGATGTATTAGATATAAATGATCTTTTAGATGTTCTTGGGAAATACGATAGATTAATAGTAAATGGAGATGGAGGACTTCTTCATAGGGATATAATTAAAGAGAAATTAGGAAAAAAGGTACAGTTTTCAACTAATGGTCAAAACTTTTGTAGGGCCACTAGTATAGGAGAGTTAGCACTAAAGAAGTATAATGAGGGGAAAATTGATGACTTCTATACATTAGTTCCTGAATATTTAAGGGAGTCTCAGGCTCAAAGAGAATTGAAAGAAAGGGAAGGAAGATAATGGATATTGTTATCCGAAATATGAGAGAAAGTGATTTAGATGATGTAATGGAAATAGAAAAAGATGCTTTTACTACTCCATGGACTAGGGAAGCATTTTTAATGGAAATAACTAAAAATCAATTGGCAAAATATATTGTAGCTGAAATAGACGAAACCATAGTAGGATATGGTGGTATATGGCTTATAATAGACGAAGGACATATAACCAACATAGCAGTAAAAAGCAATTATAGAGGATTAGGTGTAGGAAATGCCTTAGTTGAAGGTCTTATTTTTCTTTGTACCAAGTTGGATATTAATGGAATGACTTTAGAGGTCAGAGTATCTAATACTGTAGCAAAGAATTTATATAAGAAATATGGTTTTGTGGAATCGGGAATTAGACCAAAGTATTATCAAGATGATAATGAAGACGCACTTATTATGTGGAAAAAATTATAGTTAAGAGGTGTTTGTTATGTTGACATTAGCCATAGAGACTTCCTGTGATGAAACCTCAGTTGCTGTTATTAAAGATGGCAGAGAGGTTTTATCCAATATAATATCTTCTCAAATAGATATTCATAGGAAATTTGGTGGAGTAGTACCAGAAATAGCTTCAAGAAAACATATAGAAAGTATAAATAATATAGTTCAAGAAGCAATAGACGAAGCGAAAGTTAGTTTTCAGGATATAGATTTAATAGGGGTAACTAAAGGACCGGGATTAGTTGGAGCATTGCTTATAGGAATATCTACAGCTAAGGCATTGGCCTATGGATTAGACATACCTATTATTGGAGTGAATCATATTGAAGGTCATGTATGTGCAAACTATATTGAACATAAGGATTTAGAACCTCCCTTTACCTGCCTTATAGTGTCAGGGGGACATACTTATTTAGTTCAAGTAAATGGGTATACGGACTATGAATTAGTAGGAAGAACGAGAGATGATGCAGCAGGTGAGGCCTTCGATAAAGTGGCTAGGGCATTGGGACTTCCATATCCTGGAGGACCAATTATAGATAAACTAGCTGAAAGTGGAAATAAAGAATCCGTAGAATTTCCAAGGGTTATGTTAGAGCCAAAGTCTTATGATTTTAGTTTCAGTGGATTAAAAACGGCAGTGCTAAACTATTTGAATCAAAAGCAGCAAAAAGGTGAAGAAATAGTAGTAGAAGATGTGGCAGCATCTTTCCAACAATCGGTATTAGATGTACTTGTGGATAAGTCTTTTAGATTGGCAAAGGAAAGAAATTCTAAAAAAATAGTAATGGCAGGTGGTGTAGCTGCTAACCAAGGTTTAAGGACTATGATGGAGGAAAGGGGAAAAATGGAAAATATAGAAATCCTATATCCATCAAGAATTTTATGTACAGATAATGCTGCTATGATTGGTGCAGCTGCATATTTTAATTACAAGAACGGAAATAAATCAGATATTCATCTCAATGTTATACCTAACTTAGACTTAAAAGGATAAAAAATAACAATTATCTCCACATTTTGTCCACATATAAAAACATAATTTATTATGTAAATATGTGGACAATGTGGAAAAAATGTAGAAAACCTTAAAATATAGACCTTGTACTGTGGATAAGGTTGTGGGTACTGTGTATAACATGTGAATTATCTGTGGAATTATTCTTCTGTCAACAAAATCCATTGATTATAAAGGTTGTCTAGTTCCATTTGTAAATTCTCCCTTTCCTTAGTTAATTCGACAACTTTTTCTGGTTTGTCATATATGGAAGAATCACAAAGAATATTATCTAATTCTTCTAACTTAGATTCTTGATTAGATATTTTCTCTTCTAAGGCTTTTATTTCTCTTCTTTTGACTTTTTCTTCTTTTAATAATTCTTTTTCTTTTCTTTTTTCTAGTTTTATTTGAGTCTTTGTTTTTCCGTCTTCTTCATCTTCTTCGTATAATATCTCGTTTTTCTTTTCCAAATAATAGTCATAATTTCCAATATATTCTTTTATACCTTCCTTAGTCAATTCTAAGATTTTATCTGTTACTTTATTTAAGAAATACCTATCATGGGAGATGACAAATAATGTACCTTCATAGTTAATTATGGCTTCTTCCAATACCTCTTTAGAGTCTATGTCTAAATGGTTGGTAGGTTCGTCCATTAGTAGGAAGTTGGCTTGGGATAACATCAGCTTCAATAGAGATAATCTACCTTTTTCTCCACCACTTAAATCTGAAACCTGTTTAAATATATCATCACCTATGAACATAAATTGACTAAGAATACTTCTTACTTTATAGTGGTCAAAGGTTGGATTTTCATCCCAAATCTCATCCATAATGGTTTTATTTAAGTTAAGCTTGGTCATTTCTTGGTCAAAATAGCCTTTTTCAACGTGATGGCCTAAAGTTATTTCTCCGCCATCTTTAGACAATTCACCTAAGATTATTTTAAATAAAGTAGTTTTTCCTATACCATTAGCTCCAATAAGCCCTACTTTTTCTCCCCTATAGATATTGAAGTTTATATCCCTTAGAAGTTTAAAATCTCCAAAGGATTTTTCTAATCCTTCAACTCTTAATACATCTCTTCCAGACTTAACTTTAGGTTCAAATTTAATTCTAGATTTTTGCTGTTCTCCCATAGGCTTGTCTAGCAATTTCATTTTATCTAACATCTTTTGCCTACTTTCAGCAAGACCATGGTATCTTTCACCACCATAGGCTTTAAATCTTCGAATTATTTCTTCCTGTCTTTTTATTTCCTTTTGTTGGTCTTCAAAATGTTTTTGATATATTTCTAAATCCTTTTTTCTTCTAGCCATAAAGTTAGTATAATTTGTATTGTAGACATTTAGCTTTAGATGTTCTATATGAAATATCCTATTTACGACTCTGTCTAAAAAGTACCTATCATGGGATATAATTAAAGCAGCACCTTTATAGTCCTTTAAAAACTTTTCTAGCCAATCAATAGCATCTATATCTAAGTGGTTAGTAGGCTCGTCCAGTAACAGTATATCGGGTTTTTCTAAAAGTAATTTAGCTAAAGATAGACGAGACTTTTGTCCACCACTTAGAACATTGACTTCTTTATCTAAGTCTTCATCTTTAAATCCTAGACCTTTAAGCGTTCCTTTAATTTCTGACTTAAATCCATATCCATTTAGAGATAAAAATTTCTCAGATAAATTTGCATATTGTTCCATTAAGGTACTTAATTTTTCACTTTCTCCCCTAGAACCTTCTAAGGATATTTCATGTTCAAGGTTTCTTAAACTTTCTTCCATTTCTATTAGAGGAAGAAAAACTTCTAAACATTCATTAAATACAGTTTTGTTACTTTCTATACTGGTATGTTGCTTTAAATACCCAATTTGTACGCTTTTCTGAATATATATTTCTCCACTGTCCTGTGGTATTTCTCCATTTAATATATTAAAAAGAGTAGTTTTTCCTGAACCGTTTAGTCCGATTACCCCGATTTTATCTCCATCTTCTACAGTAAAACTAAGATTATCTAAAATAGTATCTATTATATAGGTTTTAGTTAAATTGCTACATGAAAGGACTAACATAATATTTCCTCCTATAGTTGTAATATGTATATTGTATCAAAAAAGGAGACTCATTTCCATTGTATTTAATACCCCTCTATGGTATAATAAGCAAATAAATGTTGAAAGAAAAGGTGAAGATATGGATATATATATAAGTAATAAAGCAAAGGAGTATATAAAGCTTAAATCTGGCTCTATACAAATTAGTTCAGTACAAGTAGGAGGAGGATGATGTGCAAGATATGAACCATCTGTTAAGATAGGAAAACCAAATAGTGAAAGTAAGTTTCGTATGTATGATATAGAAGGTATAGAAGTATATCTTGCTCCAAATTTAATAGTGAGAAATGATGAGTTGAAAATTGACCTTAGTAAAATCTTATGGATAAAATCCCTGACTGTAGATGGTATAAGTCTATGATATATAAAAAATACTCCTAGAAACAGGAGTATTTTAAGATTTTAAATTCAAATCCATTGCCATGGAAGATAGTATGGGATCAATTAGATTTAATGTACATCTTCCTTCTTTATTATAATGGTTACAATTGACACAGTTCTCATATTTATCCTCATAAGTTCGAGCAGAATCAATAAGCTCGTTTCTCGATGGGTCATATTCATTGCAATACAATGCTACTTTTCGCAGTTGTTCCTTGCTTGCCATGTCAATCACTCCTTTCAGTACTAGTGTGTCAAAAATATGACTAAATATTCAAAAAAATATATTTTTTGAAAATTGACATATTAATATCATGATGATATAATTATCTGTAAAATATTATTAGGTGGTGAGATAATGGACAAATATAGTAAAGTTTCCATAACAGTCATAAGAAGATTACCAAAGTACTATAGATACTTAGGAGAATTAATAGATAAAGGCATTAATAGAATTTCATCTCAAGAGTTAAGTAAAATGACTGGATTTACAGCTTCTCAAATAAGACAGGATTTAAACAACTTTGGAGGATTTGGACAACAGGGTTATGGATATAATGTAGAAGAACTTCATGGAGAACTAGGAAAAATACTAGGGCTAGATACTATATATAAAGCAGTAATAGCAGGTGCAGGAAACTTAGGTCAAGCAATTGCAAATTATAAAGGATTTGAGGATGCAGGATTTAAGGTATTGTCTCTTTTTGATAAGAATCCTAAGTTAATAGGTTTAAAAATTAGAGAAATTGAAATAAAAGATGTTGATTATATGGTTGAATTTATAAAAGAAAATAATGTAGATATAGGGATAATTACTACTCCCAAGGCATATGCTCAAGATATAGCAGATATATTTGTTAAGGCAGAAGTAAAAGGGATTTGGAACTTTGCTCCCACAGACTTAAATGTGCCTGATAATATAATAGTGGAAAACGTTCGTTTAAATGAATCACTATTTGCACTTTCATATTTCTTGAAACAAAAACATATACATTAATATAACAGACAAAAGGCTAATCTTTAAGGATTGCCTTTTTTTATGTAAAAAAAGGATAAAAATTTAACAATATTAGTAGAAATTAAATATTAAATGGATTATAATAAAAAGAGAGATACAGCTAATATATTAGGGAGGGAAATAATATATGGATTTCAATTTAACTAAAGCGCAACAAATGGTAAGAAATGTAATGAAAGAATTCACAGAAAAAGAGGTAAAACCCATTGCGGCTGAGATTGATGAAACAGAAAGATTTCCAATAGAAACTGTAGAAAAAATGGCTAAATATAATATGTTAGGCATACCTTTTCCAGTAGAATATGGTGGTGCAGGGGGAGACGAATTATCTTATGCTATAGCTGTAGAAGAATTATCAAAGGCCTGTGGTACCACAGGAGTTATATGTTCAGCTCATACATCTTTAGGATGCTGGCCTATATATAAATATGGTACAGAAGAGCAAAAACAAAAATATTTAATTCCATTGGCAAAGGGAGAGCATTTAGGGGCTTTTGGATTAACAGAACCTAATGCTGGAACTGATGCAGCAGGACAACAAACTACTGCTATCTTAGATGGTGATAATTATATTTTAAATGGTTCAAAGATATTTATAACAAATGGTGGGCAGTCAGATACATATATAATATTTGCTATGACTGATAAAAGTAAAGGCACTAGGGGGATATCTGCATTTATAGTTGAAAAAGACTTCCCTGGTTTTAGCATCGGAAAAATAGAAGAAAAAATGGGTATCAGGGCATCTGCAACTGCCGAGCTAATATTCCAAAATTGTAAAGTACCTAAGGAAAATCTACTAGGTAAAGAAGGAGAAGGATTTAAAATTGCTATGTCTACTTTAGATGGTGGTAGAATAGGTATAGCGGCTCAAGCTTTAGGAATAGCCTCAGGTGCTTTAGATGAAACTGTTAAATATATAAAAGAAAGACAGCAATTTGGCAGGTCTATATCTAAATTCCAAGGACTTCAATGGATGGTAGCGGATATGGCAACTGAAATCGATGCAGCTAGACTCCTTGTATATAGAGCAGCTTATAACAAAGCCAATAATTTACCTTATAGTAAAGAAGCGGCTATGGCTAAACTATTTGCAGCACAATGTGCTATGAATGTAACTACTAAATGTGTTCAATTATTTGGTGGATATGGATATACAAAGGATTATCCAATAGAGAGAATGATGAGAGATGCTAAAATTACTGAAATATATGAAGGTACATCACAAGTACAACAAATGGTTATATCAGCCGCTGTACTGAAATAGAACTGGGGAGGTTAGGATATGAATATTATTGTATGTATAAAACAAGTACCAGATACTAATGAAGTTAGAATAGATCCAGTACGTGGAACTCTTATTCGTGAAGGAGTACCAAGTATTATAAATCCAGATGATAGAAATGCTTTAGAAGAAGCTTTAAAGATTAAAGATAAAATGGAAAATGTAAAAGTAATAGTTTTAAGTATGGGACCTCCTCAGGCTGATGTTGCCCTTAGGGAAACTTTAGCCATGGGAGCAGATGAAGCTATACTTTTAAGTGATAGAGCCTTTGCTGGTTCTGATACTTGGGCTACATCTACTGCCCTTGCAGCAGGTATCAAAAAAATTGGAGACTATAGTATTATATTCTGTGGTAGACAGGCAATAGATGGTGATACAGCACAGGTTGGACCTCAAATAGCAGAACATTTAAATTTACCTCAAATTACTTATGTTGAAGAACTAAAAATTGAAGGAGATAAGGTTATAGCCAAAAGAGCATTGGAAGACGGACATTTTGTTGTAGAATCTAAAATGCCTGTACTTTTAACAGCTATAAAAGAGTTAAATGAACCAAGGTACCCTTCTATTAAAGGTATTTACAATGCCTATAGTAGTGACAATGTTAAGGTTTTATCAGCAAAAGATGTGGAAGCTGATTTTGATAATTTAGGGCTAAACGGTTCTCCTACTCAGGTAAATAAATCATTTACACCACCAGGAAGATCAGGTGAAGGAGAAATATTACAGGGAAGCGGAAGAGAAGCAGTTGAGTCCTTAGTATTGAGATTAAAAGAAAAACATCTTATTTAATATATCATCTGATAAAGGAGGAAGTCAAATGGCTGTTAAAGTTATAGAATTAAAATGTATTGGCTGTGGAAAATGCGTTAGAGTATGTCCTTTTGATGCCATAAATATGGTAGATAAAAAGGCTAAAATAAATGATAAGTGTACGGCTTGCGGACAATGTATAGAAGCTTGTCCAGTAGATGCAATAGAAAAAGAAGAAAACAAATATAGAGCTGGTGGCGTAAACGTAGATGAATATAGAGGAGTTTGGGTATTTGCAGAGCAAAGAGATAAGGAACTACTTAATGTGTCTATAGAATTAGTAGGAGAAGGAAGAAAAATAGCTGATGAATTAAAAGTTCCTTTGACTGCCGTATTATTAGGTAAAGATATAGATAATTTAGCTGAAAAATTAGTTAAATATGGAGCAGATGAAGTTTTATACGGAGATCATGAGCTATTGGATGTATATACAACTGATGGATATACTTCAGTAATTTATGACTTAATTAAAGAAAGAAAACCTGAAATTATGTTAATAGGTGCTACAAATATAGGTAGAGATTTAGGACCTAGAATATCTGCTAGAGTTCACACAGGTCTTACTGCCGATTGTACAAAATTAGATGTTGATTTAGAAAATAGAAGGCTTATGCAGACTCGTCCAGCCTTTGGTGGAAACTTAATGGCAACTATTATTTGTCCAGATCATAGACCTCAAATGTCAACAGTTAGACCAGGAGTAATGGAAAAGGCAAAATATGATGAAAAAAGACAGGGCAACATAATTAAATTTATTCCAGAACTAAAGGATTCCGATATTAGAGCTAAAGTTGTAGAAGTAGTTAAAGGCGGAAAGGCAGAAGTACAACTTGAAGATTCTAAAATAATAGTATCAGGTGGTAGAGGATTAGGAAATCCAGAAGGATTTAAGTTAATTGAAGATTTAGCAAAGAAACTAGGTGGAGTAGTAGGAGCTTCTCGTGCTACGGTTGATGCTGGATGGATAGAGCATGGACATCAAGTAGGACAAACAGGTAAAACCGTTAGACCTTCTCTTTACATTGCTTGTGGTATTTCAGGAGCAATTCAGCACTTGGCAGGTATGCAGGAATCTAAGGTAATAGTTGCCATAAATAAAGACAAAGATGCACCTATATTTAAAATTGCAGACTATGGTATTATTGGAGATGTTTATGAAATATTACCACTTCTTATAGAGTCGCTGGACAATGTAGATGATATAGTAGAGGCTTTAAATAGAGGATAAAGAATTTTTAAATAGTATCCTTAATTTCAATTGAAATTGACAGTTTTACTGTCATCTTGACTTGAATTAGAATTCATTCTTTCAATTTATAATTTTAAATTAACAATTAATAATTAGGTATATTGAACTTGTGAAATCAATATGTTATAATTTCATTGGAAAGATAATCTATTGGTGAAAAAATTCACCAATTAAAATAAAGGGAGGTTTTGTATAATGTCAAAAGAAAATCTAAACCCATTAGAAAGTGCTCAGTTACAAGTTAAACACGCTTGTGATGCATTAGGTCTAGAACCGGCAGTATATGAATTACTTAAAGAACCACAAAGAATTATTGAGATTTCAATTCCTGTTAAAATGGATGATGGCTCAGTAAAAGTATTTAAAGGATATAGATCATCACATAATACAGCTATAGGACCTGCTAAAGGTGGAATTAGATTCCATCCAGGGGTTAACCCAGATGAAGTTAAGGCTTTATCAATTTGGATGACTTTTAAATGTGGAGTTATGGGAGTTCCTTATGGTGGAGGTAAAGGTGGAATAACTGTTGATCCTCTTCAATTATCACAAGGAGAGTTAGAAAGATTATCTAGAGGATATGTACAAGGTCTTCACAAATATTTAGGAGAAAAAATAGATGTTCCAGCTCCAGACGTAGGATCTAACGGACAAGTAATGGCTTGGATGGTAGATGAATACATTAAATTAAACAACGATAACATGAATATAGGAGTACTTACTGGAAAACCAGTTGCATGGGGTGGATCTGAAGGAAGAAACGAAGCAACAGGATTTGGAGTTGCAGTTATAGCTAGAGAAGCAGCTAGAGAATTAGGTATAGATATGGCTAAATCAACAGTTGCTATCCAAGGATTCGGAAATGTTGGTAGATATACAGTTAAAAATGTTCAAAGACAAGGTGCTAAAATTGTTGCAATAGCTGAGTGGGCACCATCTGTTGGAACTTATGCATTATATAATGAAGATGGATTAGATTTCTATGAAATGGAAGCTTATTTCAATGAGCATAGAAATTTAGTAGATTATCCAAAGGCAAAAATGATTTCCTTAGATGAGTTCTGGAGTCTTGAAGTAGATATGCTGATTCCAGCTGCTTTAGAAAATGCTATTACAGAAGATGTAGCAAAAATAGTAAAAACTAAGTTAATCTGTGAAGCTGCTAATGGACCTATTACTCCAGGTGCAGACGTTATCTTAAAAGAAAGAGGAATTACAGTTACTCCAGACATATTAACAAATGCTGGTGGAGTTACAGTTTCTTACTTTGAATGGGCACAAAATCTTCAAGGATACTACTGGTCAGAGAAAGAAGTAGAAGAGAAACAAGAAATTGAAATGGTTAAAGCGTTTAACGAAATATGGAAACTTAAAAATGAATATAATGTAACAATAAGAGAAGCAGCTTATATGATTTCAGTTAAGAAAGTTGCTGAAGTAATGAAGTTAAGAGGATGGTACTAATACCATACAATAAAAAACTGGCCTAGGCCAGTTTTTTTATTGCAAAAAAGGGTAGAATAAAATTGAATTAACAGTATTTTACTTAAAAGGAGAAATGATATGAAATATAATTTAATTGAAGAACAAGGAAAAATAATAATTAAAGATGTAAAAAACTTTGATCCTAAACATATATTTGAATGTGGTCAAGCTTTTAGATGGTATGTAGAGGAGGATAATTCCTATACAACAATTGCCTACGGAAAAGTATTAAATGTAAAAAAAGATGGAAATGATATAATTCTATCTGACACCAATATGGAGGATTTTAACAACATTTGGTATAGGTATTTTGATTTAGAAAGGGATTATGATGAGATAAAGAAACAATTATCTAAAGACCCTATATTAGCTGATGCCATAAACTTTGGAGAAGGATTAAGAATTCTCAATCAGGAGCCTTTTGAAATGGTAATATCCTTTATAACATCAGCCAATAATCAAATACCAAGAATAAAAAAATCTATAGAATTAATGTCAAAAAATTATGGTGAAAAAATAGATGAAAAATATTATAGTTTTCCAACACCACAAAGTTTATCAAAGGTAAATCCAGAAGATTTAAAGGAAATATGTAAAGTAGGATTTAGAGGAGAAAGGATAGTAGAAACAGCAAAGATTATAGCTAAAGGAGAATTAAATTTAAACAGCATATTTAATTTAAATAGAGATGAAGGAAAAGAACTTTTAATGACTTTACCTGGAGTAGGACCAAAGGTAAGTGATTGTATATTGTTATTTGCTTTTAATAAAGATGAGGCTTTTCCAGTAGATGTGTGGGTTAAAAGGGTAATGGAATATTTTTATTTAAAGGAAGAAACCAATGTAAAACATATAGGGGAACATGGTGCTAGAATATTTGGCAGCCTTGCAGGATTTGCACAGCAATATCTATTCTATTATGCTAGGGAATTGGGAATAGGAAAGTAATTGTAAATTATTTGTAATTTTTCCATTATATAATAGTGATATACTTTATTTAAATAATAGGAAGTTAGAGGAAGAAAGATGGTTAAAATAAAAACAAATAAACCTAACTATATAATTAAAACCAAATATGGAGTTATTGTAATATCATTTTTAATAATATTAACATTATTTTTTCCTCATGATACAGTAGAACTTCTTATAAAAATAAATGAAAAAGTTAAGGACTTTGCCGTAGGA
The DNA here is from genome assembly GCF_009695605.1 of Tissierella pigra. Classification (GTDB taxonomy): domain Bacteria; phylum Bacillota; class Clostridia; order Tissierellales; family Tissierellaceae; genus Tissierella; species Tissierella pigra. The sequence goes on along the minus strand of NZ_VUNQ01000051.1, from coordinate 11,125 downwards.
AATATAAATGGAGATAATAAGGAATATTTAGTTGTACTTACAGGAAGCAGGAGAAGGAAATTTGGAGAAGAAGTAATTATATATTCCATAGAAGATAGAAAAGAAATATATAGGGAGGATTACTCAGCCTATAATCCATGGAAAATAGTCATAGGAGATATAGATGGAGATGGTAAAGAAGAAATATCCATAGGAGTATATAAAACATCACCCCTTCATCCTGTAATGGCTAAAAGACCATTTATATATTCCTTTGAGGGGAATAAGCTGGAGCCAAAATGGAGAGGTTCTAGATTATCCAAACCTTTTTTAGACTATGTGTTTTTTGATATAGATGAAGATGGAGTAGATGAAATAGTAGCCATAGAAATATTAGCAGATAATAGAAAAGTAATCAATACATATAAATGGAAAGGGTTTGGATTTGAAGTATATTTGGAAACAGAAGGCTATGAAGATATAAGTGACCTAATTACAAAAGATAACCAGTTGTTTATTAAGATTAAGGAACAGAGAAAAAGCCATAAAGCTTTAATAAAAATAGTAGAAAATCGTATAAAAGTAGAAAGGGAGGATTAGAGTGAAGAGAAGAACCATGTATTCAATAGTTGCTTTGATTTTAGTTCTGTCTATTATAATGACTGGATGTGTTGGTAAAGAGGTGCATAATCCTTTAGAAGTAAATAATCCTTTAAAGGAAAATGAACAGAATGAAAGTGAGAAAAGGGAAATTGATATTGAAATAAATCAGGGATTGATAAATATAGAAGTTCCCTATGAACCTAGAACCATTGAAGCCTTAGTAGAGCCATATAAGACTAATGAGAATATGACTAATGTTTTAAATTCTGAGAAATTTGGAAGTTTTTCTAAAGAGCAATTAGAATTATTGGCTAAGAATAATTTTGTGGTAAATCCTACTAAAGAAGAGCAGTTATTTTATATTTATGAGAATAATGAATATCTAGAAATACCATCTTTTATTACTACTGATTCAGTATTACAAGTATATCACATATTCTATGACTATACTTTGAGAACATTGGAAAGTGATAAGCTATTAGCTTTAGTTGAAGAAATGACAAATAGTATGTTGAATAATTCTATTAAATTATATAATGACTTAACAAATAAGGAGTTAAAAGAAATTCAGCTTAAAAATATTGCATATTTTGCTACTGCACAGATTGCTTTAGAAAAGAATTTACCAAATAATATTCCTGTGGTATCAAAGGAAATGGCAGAGGCTGAATGGAATTTAATTAAAAATAGTAGTGGTTTTTCTCAGTCAAATATATTCCCATACAAACTAGATTATAGCCAATATACTATAAGGGGGCATTATACAAGGTCCAAAGATTTAGAAAGGTATTTTAGGGCTATGATGTGGTATGGGCAAGCTCCATTTCCATTGTATTTTGAAGAGGCAGATAAAGGTATAGAACAAAGAAATATAGAACAAACCCTACAGGCTCTCTTAATTACTTGTAGTCTATACTCAGATGAGGAAAGCTATACTAAATGGGAAAATATATATGAGCCAACTAATTTCTTTGTGGGAAGTTCTGATGATTTAAACATATATCAATATGGAGAAGTACTTACAAAAGTATATGGAAAGCATTTTGATATAAACGAATTAAATAATAAGAAGAAACTAGAGAAATTCTATAAAGAAGCTGATAAACTACCAGAACCACAGATAAAGGCTAAATATACATCTGAATCTACTCCAACAGGCAAACAATTTAGACTCATGGGACAAAGGTATGTAATAGATGCAGAAATAATGCAGGAATTGGTAGAACCCTTTGCCAGACCAATAGCATCGGGACTTGATGTAATGGGAGTATTAGGGTCAGAAAGAGCTAAAGTAATTCAATTGACTAAGGAGGAGAATCAACAGTGGAAAGATTATCCTGTTATATTTCAAAATTTAAAAGAAAAGTTCAACAGACTATCAGATAAGTCTTGGAGAGCCAATATGTATCAAGGATGGTTATGGGTATTAAAAGGATTTTTAGAGCCTTTTGGTGAAGGTTATCCATCTTTTATGACCAATGAAGCTTGGAATGATAAAGATTTAAACACAGCATTGGGGTCTTGGTCAGAACTTAAACATGATACAATTCTATATGGAAAACAAATAGGGGCAGAATGTGGTGATGGATATGAAGAGAATATTCCAAAAGGATATGTGGAACCTAATATAGAAGTGTATGAAAAACTTCTTTGGCTTACAAAGTTTTCAAGGAAAAATTTATCTGCAAGGGGACTTACTGTAGAAAGTATTCATATGAAAATGGAGAAATTTGAGGATATATTAGAATTTCTAATTAATTGTTCTATTAAAGAGCTTAGAAATGAAAGCTTAACTATAGAAGAATATGAACGTATCAATATTTTTGGCGGAATTTTAGAGGATTTAACTGCTTCATTTGCAGGGGATTATATGCGTTGGTTTGAGATAACTTCTGAAACAGATAAGAACATGGCAGTTATTGCTGATTTTCAAACTTTAGCACCCAATAAATATAGTGATGGTGGATATGTAGAAGCAGGAGTAGGTCCTGCCTACGAAATATATGTGGTTGTACCTATAGATGGCAATCTATATCTTACAAGGGGAGCTATATTTAGTTATCATGAATTTATATCTGGAGAGAGGCTAACAGATGAAAAATGGCAGGAAATGATTAAGGAAAATAATCAGCCACCTATGCCACAGTGGACAAATTCCTTTATAAGAGAGGGAAAAGGAGAAATACCTTATCCCAATGGGAGTGAATAAATGAGTAAAGGGTGCAGAATTTAAGAGGTGACAAAATGTATAAAATTTTTGTTATAGAAGATGATGAAAAAATTTTAAATCTTATTAAGGATAGATTAGAAAGATATAATTATATAGTGACTACAGTTAAGGATTATTCCAATATAAAAGGAGAATTTATAATTGAGAATCCACATATAGTCCTGTTGGATATAAATTTACCTAATTATGATGGCTTCTTTTGGTGCAGAGAATTGAGAAGTATATCTAAGGTTCCTATAATATTTATTTCAGCTAGGTTTTCAGATATGGATCAAGTAATGGCAATAGAAAATGGTGGGGATGATTATATCATAAAACCCTTTTCCTTTGATTTATTATTGGCAAAAATAAAAGGAGCAATAAGAAGAACATATGGTGAATATGCAGAGAACAATACAAAGGATATATATGAAGTAGACGGAGTATATTTATATAAAAATCAAAGTATAGTTGAATGGACAGGGAAAAAGATAGAGTTAAGTAAAAAGGAATTTAGTCTTCTGTATATTCTTATATCCAATATAAATGAAATAGTATCTCGTGAAATACTATTAGAAGAATTATGGGATGATGTTGAGTTTGTAGATGATAATACCTTATCAGTAAATATTGCTAGGCTAAGAAAACGCTTAGAGGATATAGGAATATATGATACAATTCAGACCAAAAGAGGCCAAGGTTATTCCATGATAAAAACTTGGGATTAGGTGATAAAATGAGATTTAGAGATTATTTGAAAGATAGATTATTTTATATTATTATATATTTCCTTAGTAATTTTCTAGCTATAATCATAATGATGCTTGATTTAATAATTAGAAAGGAAAGGTTTCATACAGCAAATATAATATATGCTTTTGTTTTATCAACTATATTCTTGACAGTTTTTCTATCTATTGATTTTGGGAGAAAAAGAAAGTTTTATAATTTAATCAGTAATAAATTGGATAATGATGTTGAATTAACTGATGTATTCAATATTCCAGATAAAATAAGCAGAGAGTATGATTTATTTAAAGAGGTCTTAATCAGCAATTATCTTAAATATATAAGTACATTGGAAAAGCATAAAAAGTCTTCTGAAACACAAAATTATTTTAATAATAGATGGATTCATCAGATGAAAACTCCAGTATCGGTTATTAAGCTTATTTTGGAAGATGAAAGGGATAGGGATATTGATGAATATACTAGAAAAAATTATGAAAGTATTGGAGAGGAAGTAGAAAAGCTATCTCATGGTCTAGAAATGGCATTATATACACTTAGGGTCAGCAATTTTGAACTGGACTTTAAAGTAGAAGATGTTAGTTTATTTGAAATCCTTAGAAGTATTATAAATGAAAATAAAAATGCCTTTATAGCAAATTCTATTTATCCTAAAATAATTTCAAAGGAAGACAAAATAGTTAAAAGCGATAAAAAATGGATTAAATTTGTAATCAGTCAAATACTATCTAATAGTATTAAATATTCGAAGGTTAAGGATAGTAATAATAAGGTAATAGATATAGAAGTCTATGATGAAAATAATAAAACCGTACTTCTAATTGAAGATAGGGGAGTAGGTATACCTAAGCAGGATTTAGATAGGGTGTTTGATCCTTTTTTCACTGGGAAGAATGGCAGGAAATATCTTGAATCTACAGGAATGGGATTGTACCTTGTGAAGGATGTATGTGATAAACTAGGTCATGGAGTATCCATAGAATCCATTGAAGGAGAGGGTACAAAATCAAGTATTATTTTTTACCACGGCAAGAGTATTTATGACCTAACACAGTGAACGGAGTGAGTAAATAGATTTGAGTTGGGAAACTGTGGAAAATGACCTAACCTAACAATATTGTAAGATAATATCTCCATTTGAAAGGGAAATCGATAGAAAGATTTCCCTTAAATTATTATGATATATATAGAAATACAAATCAGGAGGTAATGAAATGGCAGTATTACAAACTAAAGATTTATCTAAAATATATGGAAGCAAAGGCAAAGGAATATCAGTAAAGGCGTTAGATAATTTTAACATGAATATAAAAGAAGGAGAATTTGTGGGAATAATGGGGCCTTCAGGTAGTGGAAAGACTACATTATTAAATATCCTTGCTACAATAGACTCTCCATCATCAGGAGAAATCAATATAAATGGAGAAGATCCATACAGGCTAAAAGAAGATAAATTGACTATATTTAGAAGAAGAAATTTGGGTTTTATATTTCAAGATTTTAATCTATTAGACACATTGTCAGTAAAAGAAAATATAATTCTTCCTTTAGTTTTAGAAGGACTATTAAAAAAAGAAATAGAAAAGAAATTAGATGAAATATCATCCATATTAAATATTAAGGATATTTTAGATAAAAGAACCTACGAAATATCAGGAGGACAGCAGCAAAGGACTGCTTGTGCAAGGGCATTAATCAATAATCCAGCTATTATTCTAGCAGATGAACCCACAGGGAACTTAGATTCTAAGGCATCCTTTGATTTAATGAGTTCTTTAGAGAAAATTAATGAAAAGAGAAAGGCAACCATAGTAATGGTAACTCATGATGCCTTTGCAGCTAGTTTTTGTAGGAGAATAATAATGATAAAGGATGGAAAATTTTTCACTGAAATAGTTAAGGATTCTAACAGACAAATATTTTTTAAAGAAATATTAGATGCCTTATCTCTTTTAGGAGGTGGGTATAATGAAAATATCTAATATGGCCCTTAGCAATGTTAAAGGAAATCTATATAGATATGTAATGTATTATTTAAGTAATGCGTTTGCTGTTACAGCATTTTTTATATTTGCTAATTTTGTATTTCATCCATCTTTAAATTATAAGAATATAGGTGGACATCCAGTGGCACAAATGGGAGTAATTAATAGTATGATAGCTTGTCAAGTTATTATAGTAATATTTTCCGTGTTATTTGTAGGATATTCTACCTCCATATTTTTGAAGTCTAGAGGTAAGGAGTTTGGACTACTTTCTTTATATGGAATGACAAGAAAACAAATAAGGAAATATGTATTTATAGAAAATACTATAATAACGGTTTTGTCCATAGTAACTGGTATATTTTCAGGATTAGCTTTTTCTAAATTATTTCTTATGGTTATGGAAGCATTTATGGATATTAGTCTTCCATTTAATATATCCTTTAAGGCTTTAGGGCTTACTATTTTAGTGTTTTTTATTTTGTTTGAAATAGTAAGTATTTTAATGCTTTTCAAAATAAAGAATAAAGAAATAATACAACAGATTAAAAGCAATAGGATACCTAAGGAAATACCAAACTTTTCAAGAAAGAAGTCGATTCTAGGTGTTAGTTTATTGGTCTTAGGATATGGTATAGCTTGGATTGTAGAGGGCAATTTTGTACCTTTGGCTATGCTTCCAGTTATATTTATAGTTGTAGCTGGTACCTATTTTACATTTACTCAATTTAGCATAGCTGTGGCTAATAAAATTTTAAAAAATGAAAATATCCTTTATAAAAAGGTTAATATGATATCCTATTCTCAAATGATATTCAAATTACAGGATACAGCTAAGGTGTTATTTGCAGCAGCTATTTTAGGTGCAATTACCTTTACTGCCACAGAAACAATATATTCATTTTTTACAGAAATCTCAAGTATATCAGGTATTGATACACCAGAGGATATTGGAATAATACAAAGAGGAGAAACATTGAAGGATAATCAGAGCATAGATAAAGTAAAAGAAATTCTAAACAAATATGATTTAAAAATAAATGAGTTTCATACAGTTAAAAATATAAAGATTAAAAATGAATCCAAAAAAATCAATGATAATATTAGGGAAGAAATTTTACTTATATCTAATGAGGATTATAATAAACTGGCGGTTTATCAAGGAAAGGATGAAATTACAGTAAAAGAGAATGAGGTAGTATATAATTTTCCTTACGAGACAATTGGCTATGATGGTAAACCAGAAAAAATTAAGAGGTATCCTTTAGAAACAGCACAATTAAAACTAAAGGACAAAGTAAAAGAATATAAGGTAAATGGAGAATTACATGATAGTGTAATGTCTTTAAATAAATTAGGATATTTTGATGCGTTTATATTAAATGACAAAGACTATGCAAACTGGCTGGAGATAGTAGGAGATGAGGATGTAGTTATATACAATGGAATAAAATTAGATAAATGGAAGAATTCCTTTGATGCTTCAGTTGAAATAAAGGAGATGCTAGAAAGTAAATACCAATACAACTATTATGCCAAAGCAATTCCATATAAAAGTATTAGAAATAATTTTGGACTTACATTATTCATAGGATTTTTCATAGCCTTTTTATTCTTTATAGCTTCAGGCAGTATAATATATTTTAAATTATTCAATGAAGTAAAACAGGATAAATTAGAATACGATATACTTAGAAAAATTGGAACAACGGAGAAGGAGATAAATAAGATAATAACTAAGCAAATAGGAACTATATTCTTTTTACCCTTTGTGGTTAGTACTACACATTCTTTATTTGCATTGAAATCCCTTTCTAATTTACTTCAAAAGAATCTTTTTACAAATGGGATTATTGTTGCATTGGGTTATTTAATGTTTCAGATGATTTATTTTATTATAGTAAGGACAATGTATATAAGAAAAGTAAAATATAATTAAAAAATAGAGTAAAAATGGAATTCTTTAAAAGGATTCCATTTTTTAATAGAAATTATCTTTAAAATGGTGTATTCTATTAAAATATAGTGAAAATAGAATAATAACTATTCATTATTAGTTATTCACTGTATTTAAGGAGGTAGATTAATTATGCTAGGAACAATAGTAAATACTGTAGCAATTATAATAGGATCATTATTAGGTATAGGTATAAAAAAAGGAATTAAAGATGATTATAAGAATACAATAATGGATGGGATAGGTCTTGCAGTAATGGTTATTGGCATAATGGGAGGAATTAAATCTGAAAATATTATTTTAGTTATAGGAAGTATTGTAGTAGGAGGTATAGTAGGTGAAATAGTTGGAATAGAAAACAAACTAGACAATCTAGGAAATTTCTTACAAAGTAAATTTAGGGGTAAGGATAGTAATTTTTCTAAAGGGTTTGTAACTGCTTCTTTAGTATATTGCGTGGGAGCTATGGCAATAGTTGGTTCTCTTGAATCTGGTATACAAAGTAATCATGAAACATTATTTGCGAAATCAATTCTGGATGGTATTTCAGCTATAATATTTGCTTCAACTTTAGGAATTGGAGTAGCTTTTTCAAGTATTCCAGTGTTTATTTATCAAGGCAGTATTACTTTATTAGCTAATTCTGTAAAAGGTTTATTGACTCCGCAAGTAGTAAATGAAATGTCAGCAGTTGGTGGGCTACTTATTATGGCAATAGGGATAAATATACTAGGAATTAAAAAAATAAAGGTAGGAAACATGCTTCCGTCAGTTTTTATTCCTATTATTTACTATATATTAGTAAACTTGGTTAATTTAATAAGATAATAAGAGTAAATCAAAGAAAAAGAAAGAAAAATGGGTAAAGAGGTATATTTTAGCAAATGATGAATTAATACAGTCAAATTTAAGACTTGATTCCATCAATTCATTTAAGTAACATATATATTGTAAACATTAGCACTCAATAACAATGAGTGCTAATAAAAAGAAAAAAATTACTATTAACATAGGGAGGTAGTTAATTATGAACCTAAGACCACTAGGTGATAGAATTGTAATTAAGAAGGTTGAAGTAGAGGAAAAAACAAAATCAGGTATAGTTTTACCAAGTTCTGCTAAGGAACAACCACAAATGGCTGAAGTAGTTGCAATCGGTGCAGATATTACAAATGATGAAAAGAAGAAAGATCAAATTAAAGCAGGAGACAAAGTAATATTTTCAAAATATGCAGGAACTGAAATAAAAGTAGATGGTGAAGAATTAACTATATTAAAATTATCTGACATATTAGCAATAGTAGAATAAACCAGTGGATAACTAATAGTGAAGAGTGAAAAGTGAATAGTTAAAAAGACATAATAAAATGAAGAATATCTTATTTAATAGTTTCAAGTTTACTTGAAACAACCACAACTATGCACTATTAATTATTAGTTATTCACTAAAAAAACTATTAACTGAATTTAAAAAGGAGTGGATATAAATGGCTAAGGAAATTATGTTTGGAGAAGATGCACGTCGTGCAATGGAAAGAGGAATAAACCAATTAGCTGATACTGTAAAAGTTACGTTGGGACCTAAAGGTAGAAATGTTGTATTAGATAAAAAATTTGGTGCACCACTTATTACAAATGATGGTGTAACTATTGCTCGTGAAATCGAATTAGAAGATAAGTATGAAAATATGGGTGCTCAACTTGTTAAAGAGGTAGCTACAAAAACTAATGATGTGGCAGGAGATGGAACAACAACGGCTACTTTACTTGCTCAAGCAATTATTAGAGAAGGACTTAAAAACGTAGCTGCAGGTGCAAACCCAATGATTCTTCAAAAAGGAATTAGGTCTGCTGTAAATACTGCAGTAGAAGAAATCAAAAGATTCTCTAAGACTGTTGACTCCAAAGAAGCTATAGCTCAACTTGCATCAATTTCAGCAGGAGATGAAGAAATCGGTAAATTAATAGCTGAAGCTATGGAAAAGGTAGGTAAAGATGGAGTAATCACTGTAGAAGAATCAAGATCCATGGGAACAACTTTAGATGTAGTAGAAGGTATGCAGTTTGATAGAGGATATGTATCTGCTTATATGGTAACAGATACTGAAAAAATGATAGCGGAATATGATAATCCATATATTTTAATCACAGATAAGAAGATTACAAATATCCAAGAAATTCTTCCTATTCTTGAAGAAATAGTACAAATGAGTAAACCACTAATAATCATTGCTGAAGATATTGAAGGAGAAGCAATGGCTACATTAGTAGTTAACAAATTAAGAGGAACATTCAACTGTATTGCTGTTAAGGCACCTGGTTTTGGTGATAGAAGAAAAGAAATGTTACAAGATATAGCTATATTAACAGGTGGAACAGTAATATCAGAAGAATTAGGATATGATTTGAAAGAAGCTACTGTTGATATGTTAGGTAGAGCAGCGAAGGTTAAGGTAGATAAAGAAACAACTGTAATAGTTAATGGAGAAGGGGACCAAGAAGAAATTAAAAATAGAGTTAAACAAATCAAGGCTCAACTTGAAGAAACAGATTCAGAATTCGATGCTGAAAAACTTCAAGAAAGATTAGCTAAATTATCAGGAGGAGTAGCAGTAATCCAAGTAGGTGCTGCAACTGAAACTGAACTTAAAGAAAGAAAACTTAGAATAGAAGATGCTCTAGCTGCAACTCGTGCAGGAGTTGAAGAGGGTATGGTTCCTGGTGGTGGAACAGTGTTAATAGATGCAATACCAGCTGTTGCTAAATTACTTGAAACTACAAATGGAGATGAAAAAACAGGAGTTAGTATAATAGTTCGTGCATTAGAAGAACCAGTTAGACAAATAGCAACTAATGCAGGATTAGAAGGTTCTGTTATTGTAGAAAAAGTTAAAGCAGAAGCTGTAGGTACTGGATTCGATGCTTTAAATGAAAAATATGTAGATATGATTCAAACAGGTATAGCAGACCCAACTAAGGTAACTAGATCAGCTCTACAAAATGCAGCATCTGTAGCAGCAATGGTACTTACTACAGAAAGTGCAGTAGTAGATGTAGAAAAAGAAGACCCAATGGCAGCCATGGCAGGAATGGGTGGCATGGGTGGTATGGGCGGTATGATGTAGTAAGCCCCAAATCTATTACATTTACTAGATCTGAAACAAGATGGAATTGATTTATTACGATTTTGTTGCCCAAATATAAATATTAGAGGCTACTCATAAGTTTAGAGAACTTATGTGAAGCCTCTTTTATAATATCGTAAATAATTAAATTGCAGAAAGATGCTCTAAAAACCTATTATAAATAATTATAAGTGTATATAATAGATTGATGCAGAGCCAATAATTTGAATATAATATTGACAGTACAAGTATTGTTGTATATACTTGTTGATAGGATAAGGGAGTAATTAGCACAATAAAATTTGTGTAATAAAGTCAACATACTGATAAAATTTATCTGGCTTTATTTTAAATAATGAGACTTGTCTGCAGAAAAAGACTGCAGACAAGTCTTTTTTTATTTAATAGGAAAGTCCTACTTTTCCTATTAAATAAAAAAAAGGCAGCCCAGGAATCTTGAGCATGCCAATAAAGCCTAAGATTGTTAGACTATTTTCTGTACTCGTAATGAACACCA
>NZ_VUNQ01000050.1 GCF_009695605.1 Tissierella pigra | reverse complement strand
CTTTTATTAAGTGAGGATTAAAATAGACATTTCATGTAAAATAAAATTATTTTGCTTAAAATGATCTACTAAAATAATAAAAAATTAATCAGAAGTATTGAAAAATACTACTTGATTTAAAGAGGTGGATATTGAATGGAACAAAAGAAGAAAGTGCTTTCCCTTGGCACAGTGGCTATGGATGTTATATTAGAAACAAGAGAATTACCAAAGGAAGATGGATTTGGTTTTATAGATTCTGAAAGACTTGTACCTGGAGGCAGTGCTGCTAACCTTTCAGTAGCATTGGCTCGTTATGGTATAGACACTTATCAAACTGGGAAAATTGGGGACGATAAATATGGAGATGAATTCCGAAGGGGTTAGAAGGAATTAATATATTTTCGGTCTGTATTTATCTCGTTCATCCATAAGAAGTAATCTCTATTGCTGGAGACAAAGGGGGTATTATGACTAGATTCTAAAGAATTTATTCTGAATAGAAATTTACCCCATAAACAACACTTATGCTAACATTTCTAATCCGGTTATATTTCTATATCCTATTGGTATCACATATCTTTACGTGATTATACCAGTAAATATATGGTGTTAACTATAATTCCAAGTCCTTAAGGCTTATAAACCTATTTTGATATATGAATCTATAATTACTCCTGCTTTTACGAAAGGTACTCCACAATATGTCTTTCTATCTTAAATTATTCATAAGATTAGCCTATAGTTGGTGGAATGTACCATACTTATCACTTAGGATATTGTACATGTGATTTCCCTGCTTATAAATTTAAACTATTTGATTCTTAAAGTTCTTATCATATTGTTTTCTAGATAGTTTCTTTTCTCCCTACGATTATTATATCATGTTTGGATAGATTGCTACATGTAGTGTAACCTATTCAAATTTTAAAAAAAGATCTAAAGGTTTTAAATCTTCTTAGTTAAACATAGAACTATAAATGGATTTTTATTTTAAGTTACTTGATATTTACAATTATATGTTAAAAAAACAGACTTGTTATTAATTATTTATTCCTATTGTTCCATATAGAGAAATCCTAGTAATAATAAATTAGTAGGCTTGAAGTCATATTACATTTATTATAAGAATAAATTATAATTGAATTTTAAGTATAATAAATATTAATTGGAACAAAATTGTCAAATAATATATACTATTATTCGTTAATAATGCAGATAATCAAGATCAAGTTGGTTAAAATTAGTTATAAGCTGTGGACAGGAAAAGGAAGTGAAAGTTTGATTATAGTTAAAGACTTAAAAAAAAGATATAATGATTTTGCCGTACTTCATGGAATAAACCTTAATATTAGTAAGGGAGATATTTATGGTTTAGTAGGAAGAAGTGGCGCAGGAAAATCTACACTTTTACGATGCATAAATGGATTGGAAAGTTATGATGAAGGCAAGTTAATTGTTAATGGAATGGAGATGTCTAGCTATAATAGGGAAGGCTTAAGGGAGGCTCGTAAGGAAATAGGAATGATATTTCAAAATTTTTCATTACTTGAAAGAAAAACTGTTTATGATAATGTTGCTTTACCTATGGTCTGTTGGAAATATCCAAATTCAGAAATAGATAAGCGAGTGAATGAATTATTAGAGTTAGTTGGTATTCTAGATAAAAGAAATAAAAGACCAAGAAATCTTAGCGGTGGACAAAAACAAAGAGTTGCCATAGCTAGGGCGTTAGCATTAAATCCTAAAATCTTATTATGTGATGAAGCTACCTCAGCTTTAGACCCAAAAACTACTAAATCCATTCTTGCGTTATTAAGAGAAATTAATGAAAAACTTGGAATAACCATTATAATAGTTACCCATCAAATTGAAGTAGTGAAACAAATTTGTAATAAAGCTTGTATATTGGAAAATGGGAAAATAGTTGAGGAAGGATCTGTAGAAGAAATTTTTTTTAGACAATCTCCAGCAATGAAAAGATTTTTAGGTGAAGAGGAGGAGATTAATTATTCCATAGGTAAAAGTATACAGATTTTTATTTCCGAGGATTTAAACAACAATGCTATTTTTACACAAATGGCATTGGATTTAAATATAACTTTTTCAATTGTAGGAGGTAGAATGGAGCGATATGGCAACAAGAATTTGGGTTTTTTTGTCATTAGTCTTAAAGATGATCAATACCCGAGGGTGATAAAGTATTTAGATAGTAAAAGTATAGTTTGGAGAGATATGATGACAAATATTGATTTTATAGGTAAAAAAGGTGAGTTAAAATGCGAGATATGAATTTAATAGAGATATTATATAAATTAATACTACCTGCTTTATTTGATACAATGAAAATGCTACTTATTTCTACTATTCTATCTTTGATATTTGGTTGCATAGTTGCAATCGTGTTAATAGCTACTGAAGAGAATGGATTAAGGCCTAATTCTTGTGTTCATAAGGTGTTAGATGTTATCGTAAATATTATTCGTTCTTTTCCCTTTATCATATTAATAGTGGCTATTATACCATTTACACGTTTTTTTGTAGGAACATCTATAGGAATAAAGGGAGCTATTGTACCTTTAACAATTGCTTCAACCCCCTTTATGGCGAGGGTTATCGAGGGAAGTTTAAAAGAAGTAGATAAATCTTTAATTGAGGCAGCAAAATCCTTCGGGGCTTCTGATATGCAAATTATATTTAAAGTTATGTTTATTGAAGCGATTCCATCAATTATTTCGGGAATATGCTTGGGGATTGTAAGCCTTTTGGGAGCTACTGCTATGGCTGGTGCAGTAGGGGCAGGAGGATTAGGTGCTGTTGCAATAACTTATGGGCATCAAAGCTTTAATGATAAAGTGATGTATTCTGTTGTAGTGGTCTTGATAATACTGGTTCAATGCATACAAGTTATGGGAAATTTTTTATATAATAAGCTAAAATAGGAGGTAATGCCAATTGAAAAGAGAACTGTTTAAAATCATAATTTTAATAATTTTAGTATTTGCTTTAGCAGGATGTTCTTCTAATGAAAAACAAGCTGATTTAGATCAGGTCCCAACTATTAAAATAGGAACCACAGCAACTGTAGTTGAAGAGGTAGAAGCTGCGAGGAAGGGACTAAAGGATTTGGGATATGATATGGAAATTGTTATGTTTGATGATCCTATATCCCTTAATATAGGACTTGTAGAAGGTGAAATAGATGCCAACTTTTTACAACATAGACCATATCTAGACAATTTTAATAAGGAAAAAGGAACTAACCTTTACATGCTAGAAGATTTAGTACATGCTCCAGTTTTTGCATTATTTTCAGAAAAACACTCTTCAGTAGAAGATGTACCCGATAAAGCTAAGATTGCTATTTCTACAGATGCCACTAATAAAGCTAGGGCCTTATTAATGTTAGAGGAATTAGGATTTATAAAAGTGAAAGAGGGAATAGAATTTCCCACAGTATTTGATATAACAGAATATATTAAAAATGTTGAATTTGTAGAAGTAGATTTAATGCAATTAACTACAGTACTTCCAGATGTAGATGCCTCTTGCATGGCTGTTTCCTTAATGGTTGCAGCAGGAAAAGATACAAATTTAGCTATTGCGACATCAGGATTAGATGATTTACAAATGTTTGGTGCGGGTCTTACAGTAAGAATTGAGGATAAAGACAAGAAATGGGTTCAAGATTTAAATGAATCATTCCATACTGATGAAATGAGAGAAGAAATAAAAAGAATATTCAAAGGTAGCTTTATACCTATGTTTTAAAACAGAATGATATTAGAGAGGAATTTACATCTCTAATATCATTCTGTTTTAAACATTTGTATGCATTATTACACTACCCTATAATGGGTGGATTTAGTATAGATAATCTCTATTAGAATACCATTGTCAATTAATATACAATAATAATTAATAAGTCTAGCAAATTAAGGAGGTTAAAGGATGAACAAAGAAAAATTATTTGGAGAAATAAGCGAAGCCGTAGTGGACATGGAAGATGAATTAGTAGAGGAACTTTGCAATAAATCGCTGGAGCTCTCTATTCCCGCTGATGAGACTATTTCAAAGGGATTGGTAAATGGCATGGATAAGGTTGGACAACTTTATGAGGAGCAAGAATACTTCTTGCCAGAGGTGCTTACCTGTTCAGATACACTAAACATAGGATTAGATATATTGAAACCTCATATAAAGGCAGAAGCTACAGACAATTCTATTAAGGTAGTTATAGGAGTTGTAGAAGGAGATACCCATGATATAGGAAAGAATTTGGTTAAGATAATGACAGAATCCGCAGGTATTGAGGTATATGACTTAGGTAGAGACGTTCCATTAAATAATTTTATTCTAGTGGCAGAAGAAGTGGGAGCAGACTTTATCTGTATGTCAACCTTGATGACAACTACTATGATGGGAATGAAAACTGTAATAGATACCTTAAAGGAAAAAAATATAAGGGATAAGTATAAGGTAATGATAGGTGGAGGGCCTATATCTCAGAGATTTGCAGATGAAATTGGAGCAGATGCATATACTGCAGATGCAAATGAAGCAGTAAAGAGAATGAAATCAATGATAGCTAATTAATTGATTGGAGGGATAAAGTTGAAAAAGGACCAAATGACTCCAAAGGAAAGAATGACAGCCTTTTCTCAAGGACTTGAAATAGATCGTATACCGTGCAATCCACATATGGGGGTAACTATGGCACCATTTATAGGTATCACCCTAAAAGAATATTATCATTCAGCAGAGAGAATGGCAGAGTTAGAGATAGAATTGTTTAAACGATTAAGACATGATGGTGTAAGTGTCTCAGCTACTTTAAGGGGAGTTGCTGAGGCTATGGGTTCAAAGATGTATTATCCTGATGATAATATTTCACTTATGGATGCACCTGCCATAAAAAATGTAGATGAAATAGAAAGTTTAAAACCTTCCGACCCTGAAAAGGATGGAAAACTACCTTTAGTTCTCAAGGCAGTACAGATTATAAAAGATAAGATAGGACATGAGGTAAATGTTGGAGCAGGATTGGCTGGACCTTTTAGTACTGCTGCTTCGGTGGTTGGTACGGAAAATCTATTAAAATGGATGCTAAAATATCCAAATAAGGTTCATACATTAATGGAGATAGTAACTGAATCTAATAATAGATTTATAGAAAAGGCTGCAGAACTAGGTATAGGAGTAGGATTATCAGATCCTGTTTCATCCACAAGTCTAATAAGTGTTAAACAATTTAATGAATTTTCCGCACCTTATATTAAGAAAAATGTGGATAAGATGAAATCCTTGACAGGACGTAGCCTTTCAATTCATATTTGTGGTAAAAGTAAAGGTATTTGGGAGTCTGTTATGGATACGGGGATTTCAAGCTTTAGCATAGATAATGTAGAAAATCTTCAAGATGCTAAGGAAATAATGGGAGATAGAATTACAATATCAGGAAATATTCCACCAGTTGATGTAATACAAAAAGGTACCAGGGAAGATGTACTTAGAGCGGCCAAAGAATGTATTAGAAAGACCTATGGAACTAAAAAGGGATATATACTTAGTTCTGGATGTCAGATTCCTAAGGATTCGCCAATGGAAAATATTGATGCATTAATGGATGCAGCTAGAATATATGGTAGCTACCCTATTAATGAAGAACTACTATTTAGTGAAGAATAGGAGAAAATATAATGAATGAAAAAGAGAGATTGCTAAAAGTCCTTAGGGGTGAGAAGGTAGATAGACCTCCTGTGATATGTCCTGGAGGCATGATGAATGCAGGAGTTACAGAACTCTTAGGAGAGATAAGCGATAATCATAATACTGACTTAGATGCTATGGTGGCTACTGCTATTAAGGTGAGAGAAATCATAGGATTTGAAAACTATGGGGTGCCTTTTTGTATGACTTGCGAATCAGAACCTTTTGGCGTAGTCATTAGTGAAGGTGATAAAAACAACGAGCCAAGGATACTCAAATATAATGATTCTAACTTGGAAGAGATTATGGACAACTTCAATCCCAAATTATCCATAAATTCAAGGGCGCAGACTGTAATCAAAGCAATTGAAAGGCTAAGGAATGATGAGATTCCTGTAATTGGAAATATTACAGGACCAATAAGCACATCCACTTCAATTGTAGACCCTCTCAAACTGTTTAAAATGTTAAGAAAGGAACCTGATAAGGCATATAGATTTATTGAATATGTAAATAATTATCTAATAGAATACGCAATAAAAATGGTAGGAGCAGGTGCTGATCTTATTGCCATGTCGGACCCTACAGCAACAGGTGAAATATTAGGTAAGAAAAACTTTGATAAATTTGCAATGCCTATGTATATTAAGTTTCTAAAGGCTATGAAAGAGACAGATACTCCTGTAATCATTCATATATGTGGTGATGCAAAGACAATAATTGATAGTTTAAACTCTTTAGATGTAGAAGCACTTAGCTTTGATTCTATAGTAAATATGAGATTTGCCAAATCAAAACTTAGTACGAGACTCATGGGAAATGTAAGTACATTACTTATACAAAATGGGCCCGTAGACAAGATTATTTCAATTACAAAGAATGCAATGGATTCTAAGGTAGATATTGTATCTCCAGCCTGTGGCTTAGGTATGTCTACTCCAATAGAAAACCTTAGAGCTATGACAGACTATGTGAAAGGAAGTATATAATGGCCATAGTAAAATTCATCAGAGAAAATATAAGTATTGAAGTGGAGGAAGGTACAATTTTACTAGACGTCATTAGGGAAGCTAAGCTAAGGGTTGAAACTCCATGTAATGGCATGGGGTCTTGTGGTAAGTGTAAGGTCATAGCAAGGGGACAATTATCTGAACCTAGTGATAGAGAAAGAACAGTCATTGACGAGAATAAATTTGAAAGATTGTCCTGTATGGCAAAGATATTTGGGGAAGTAGAAGTGGAGCTTATGGAAAATGAAAAAGCTTTAAAGACTATTAACAAAGGCTTTAGTATTCATGTTCCAGTAGATAGCCCTGTTAAAATTAAAGAACTTCCTAAGATAAATAGGCATAGTTCTATTCCATACGCAAACTATTTAGGATATGAACTTAATTCAGTAGAACTATATAAAAAAATTAACATACTGGAAAAAAACAACTCTGAGGAGTTGTGGGGTGTAGTATTTGAGGGTAAATTATTAGATATAAAGAGCCATAAAAACAATATTCTAGGAATTGGAATCGACATTGGAACTACGGGTATTTCTTATTATTTAATAGATTTATCTAGCGGAGAAATAATAGACAAACTATCATCCTTAAATCCTCAAACCCAATATGGGGGAGATGTGCTAACGAGAATTACATATTGTATGGAGAATCCATTAGGAGCTATTAAGCTTCAGGAATTGATAGTAGATGAAATGAATAACTCAATAAAAGCCTTAATAGGGAATATCTATAATATAGATGATATATATCATATTACAATTGCTGCCAATACTACTATGCTTCATCTCCTACTTGGAGTTGATCCAACTTTATTAGCTAAGGCTCCCTATAGGTCAATATTTTTAAATCCAAAGGATTTTAAAGCAAGAGATATATCTATTAAGACCAATGATGAAGCCATACTTAGCATAGTTCCATCGGCTTCATCCTATGTAGGGGGAGATATAGTATCTGGTATTATGGCATCAGGTTTTAAAAATAATGAGAAAGCTGTATTTATAGATATTGGTACCAATGGCGAAATGGCAGTTTTAAAAGATGGAATGATAATAGCCACATCTACTGCGGCAGGTCCTGCCCTGGAGGGGATGAATATAGAATGTGGCTGTCGTGCACAAAAGGGAGCAATTGAAACCTTTGATATAGATGAGGAATTTAACATTAGCTATACTACAATAGAAGATGATAGACCTTTAGGAATTTGTGGAAGTGGGCTTATTGACATAGTAGGAGCCTTAGTGAAAAGAAATATCCTTTTAAAAACTGGAAGATGGAACAAGGATTTAGACTCTAAACTCGAAGATAGATTAGTAGATAAGAAATTTTATATAACAGAAGATATATATATCTCTCAAAAGGATATAAGACAGATTCAACTGGCAAAGGGAGCCATAGCCACTGGTGTAATTCTAATGCTGGAGGAAATAGGTTTAAGTATAAAAGAAATATCACAGATATATATTGCAGGTGCATTTGGATACCATGTTAGTTCCTCTAATATGAAAATAATAGGGCTTATTCCCAAGGGATTTAAAGGAGATATAAGCTTTTTAGGGAACACTTCCTTAGAAGGAGCTAGGTTGGCATTAATTAATAAAGGATGCTTTAAAGAGGTATATAAAATTAGTGAAAACATAGAAGTGCTGGAATTATCTCTTAGAGAAAATTTCCAGGATGTTTTTGTATCTCAATTAAATTTCTAGAAAAGGTGAGAATATGGTAGCTGCAAGTATTTTTAAATGTGTGGGACAGGAAGTTGAAATAATACCTGACAGTATTTTAGAAGGATTAAATATATCATATGAAGAATCAAATAAAAATGCCCATGAGATGGCTATATTAGCAAAGGCATTAAAAGAATATAAAAATGAGAAATACTGTAAATTGCCTCTCTGTCATACTGTAGAAGCTGAGGCCTTCGGTTCAAAGGTAATTTTCGATCAAAAAGTAGGCAATAGGATTGGAAAGTATAAGATTAATGATATAAACTTAGTTGAAGATATATCATTAATAGATTTAAACAGGGGAAGAGTTGCCGAGGTTTTAAAGGCAATAAATATTCTAAAGAAAAACGAAGAAAATGTAATCCTCAATATAACAGGTCCCTTTAGTGTTGCTACATCTGTTATGGATAGTCAGTTGTTTTATAGAGCTGTTAGAAAAGATAGAGAAAAGATTAATAGATTATTGGAGATAATTGAGAATAGTATAGTAAAACTTATTTTAGAGGGGGTCAAACAAGGGGTAGATTTCATTTCCTTTGCAGATCCTGTAGGTACTATGGATATAGTTGGACCTAAGATATATAAAGATATATCGGGACAATCTACATATAATATATTAAAAAGAGTTGAAAGTCGACTGGGAAAAACTATAATTCATATTTGTGGAAAGACTTCTACATCTTTGGAAGCCGTAGGACTTATTGAAATTGAAAGAATAAAGGCTGAAGGACAAGATTATTTAGATATAATTAAAAAGATAAAAGGAGAACAAAAGGACATAAAATTCATAGGTCATTGGTGTTTAAAGCTAAATAAATCTAATGGTGAAATTATCAATTGTAAAATCAAATAAAATAAAGAAATAGAGATGATTTTTTAAAATCATCTCTATTATTTATGTATTTCTAGTTTTACTAGTCCCCATAGTAGGGCCTAGTGATAAGACTAATAAAAAGTTTATCACTAGGGATATCAGACTTATGAGTAAAGGAGTCTTTATATTATAAATAGAGTAAATAAGCTTATGGAATAAAGGGAATAATAGTGAGCAGAATAGATAAACAATTTTATCATCTACATACATTTAAACACTCCCTTACATAATTATAACATATATAGTAGGTATCCATCAATTGCAGCCCATCTATAAATAAAGTCCTATCTATGAGATAATTATATATCATAAATAGGACTTATTTTTATTCCTTACTTTTAGGTTTTCTTCTGCATTCTTCTGGTAGTGTTTCTGACCAGGGAAGTAGATGATCTAGGGAATCTGAATTTGTAAGTTTTGTATTTGGTAATTCTTCGAATAAATATTTTAGATAATTATAAGGGTTAAGATTATTCATCTTAGCTGTTTCAACTATGCTATATACTGTAGCACTAGCCTTTGCTCCATGGGGAGATTTGCAGAAAAGGTAATTTTTTCGACCTATTACAAATGGCTTTATAGCTCTTTCTGCACCATTATTATCTAATTCACATTGTCCGTCTAAGAGTACATTAGTTAGGAGCCCCCAATTGGATAAACTATAGTTAATTGCCTGGCCTAGTTTGCTTTTTCTTACTACTTTTGGCTGAAGAGCTTGTAGCCATGCCAAATAATCCTCTAGTATTGGTTTTAGTTCTTCATTCCTAACTTTAAACCTTTCTTCAGGGGATAATTCTTTCCACTTTGATTCTAGATGGAACATTTCTTTAAAATATTTTACTGCTTCATAAGCATGGGTCTTTTCTATTTCGGCTTCTTTTGGTAGGATTTTCAAACTATCGGTATAATACCTACGGGCATGTGCAAAACAGCCTACTCTTGTAATATTCTCCACAGAATTGTACCCACTGTAATCATCCGTCTGAAGTAGACCTGTAAATCCACTAAGGAAATTCTTAGGATGTTTTCCACTCCTAGATGGCTGGTATTCATATAGGGCTATTTGCTTTCCATAGTTGCCAGATTTATATAGCCACATATATGATTTGCTATCTGTAGGCTTTCCATCCTTGGTTAGTACCCTTAAAGGACTTTCATCTGCCTGTATAAAGGTTTCTTTTAGCAGTTTTTCTTTGAGCCTTTCAAAGAATGGCTCCAACCATAGTTCGGATCCTTTTATTATCCAATTAGCCATATTCTGCTTTGAAATTTCTACTCCATAGTCTTTAAATATCCTTTCCTGCCTATCAAGTGGTAGCACTGCTGAGTATTTTTAGTACATTAAATAGGCAAGAAGGCTCGGGGATACAAAGCTTCCTTTAATTACAGGCTCTGGCATTTTGGCTGTAATTATATTAGCCTTTTCTCCTTCTCTCTCGCATTTTATACAGGAGTATACTTTTCTTATATGCTCTACTATAGATGCTGTGGCCGGTACTACCTTTATTTCTTTCCTTATTTCAACGCTCATTTCATGCATAATAGTACCACATATTTCACAAGACCTTTCTTCTTCCGAAATTTCATATTCTATTCTTTCTACTGGTAAATCTTCAAAAGACTTTTTATTTATACCTCTTCTTTTTCTTTCATAAGTAATCTTTTCCATAGTAGGTTCTTCTATTTCAGGTCTTTCACTTATTTCTGCTTCATTAAAAAATGAAATTTGGTCTTCATCTACATTATCACCGGATTTTCCATATTTCTTTACTGCATTTAATTTAAACTGCTCCTCATACCATTTTAATTTAGCATTAGCTATTTCCAGTTCATGTTTTAATCTTAAAATTTCATTATCTAGTTCCTTTGATTGAAGCTCTAATTCTTTGCTATGTAGTTGTAATTTTTCAGTTTCGGTTATATTTTCCATACCTATATTATACTATATTTAAGCAGACAAAAAAAGTTTTATTTTACCTAATTTAAAGGTTTTTTTAAAGATTTATTACTAGATAAAAACCCTTTCATTAGCAGGTTTATGGGCATCTTTTTGCTCTATACTTAGTCCATCTAAAAGCCAACGAAACTGTCTTTCATTTATGGAAACTGATGGACCAGCTTCTTTTTGTGGCCACCTAAAATATCCATTTTCAAGTCTTTTGTAATGTATCCAAAAACCATTATTATCCCAAACTAATATCTTGATAAGATTTTGTCTTTTGTTGCAAAAGGCAAATAGGTGGGTAGAAAAAGGGTCCATTTTTAGTACATGTTCAACTATTAGGGCAAGACCATCAATAGATTTTCTAAGATCTGTTGGACCCAAAGCTAAATGGACCCTTTCTATTGTGATTTGTTTAATCATATTTTCCTTAAACTATTGATAAGCTTAAGAAGAAGTATTTCATCATAGTTATTAGTTATGGATAATTTTACATTATTAATTTCAATTTCAATAGGTGAAAAGGAATTATCTTCTGTGATTGAAACAGATGCAAATTCCACCACTGATAGAGATTCTTTAGTGGATATGCCTGAACCATTAAGTTTTCTAAGCCAATATCTTAGGCCACCAACATTTATTCCATTTTCCCTGCACCATGCTACTTGTGAAAGATTGCTTGCTTTAAATTCCTCTACCCGTCTTATCCAAACTTCTCTATTTTCTTCTAATTTCAATAAAAATACACCTCCATAATTTAATATGTTAGGTGTATTCTCTCATGATACTTGAGCCTAGTCTAGGTGGGCTACAATTGACGCTTACAATCAAAATTGGTGAACTGTCCATCTTTTCTCATTACAGGATGAAAGTTTTTTGATTTAATAGCTTCTATAAAATCTTTATCATCTCTTATGGTATCATAAAATCTAGTTGCATATTTACCGATTTTATCCATTACATGAGCATCACTAGCACCTAAAGATGGTAATCCTAATTCAGTAGCTGCTGCATAGGCATATAGATTATGGTAAGAATAAGTACTTCCATTAAAGGACTCAACACCATCTAATATAGCAGCTACATCATGAAGATGATTTTCTAATCCCCTATTATTATTTCTAAAAGGATGAGCAGCGATGGCTACTCCTTTATGTTTTTTCACCAAATTAAGAAGTTCCATAGCAGATATTTTCTCTTTAGGAATATCTTCTAAACCAAATACTAATATATCTCCCTGATGAGTTAAAACTTCAGCACCAACTATTACTAATATTCCATTAATCTTAGTATAATTACCCAGTTCATTTTTCAAACTGTTATTATCATGATTTGTTATACATATGCCATCTAACCCTATGAGTTTTGCCGTATCAACAGCTTCTTTTAAATCAATAAAACTATCTGAAGAATATTTTTTTTCATGTATGTGAGTATCTATTATCATAATTATTTTGCCTCCATTTTCTTGTTATTTCAATAATAACATATAAACTGTATGTATTAATCTAGTATAGATAAACCCTATATTAATAATAATATTATTATTAATATTTATAATGATTGACTTTGAAATTTTAAAATACTATCATTAAAAACGGAATAGAAGAACATTACATAAAATAGGCTTAAAGAAGCCTTTTTGAAACTTATGGGCAGAAGATTCCAAATTGAAAATAGAAAAAGCAGAATTTTTCTATTGATTATAAAATATTATGTGAAGGAGCAGAAATATGAAAAGAAAAGGTTTAGTGTTTTTATCTTTATTATTGATATTGACAATGGTTTTTACAGCTTGTGGACAAACTACTGATAAAAATCAAGAAATAATAGACTCAGAAAAAACAGAATCAGTAGATAAAGATACAGCAGAAAAAGATGAAGCAAAACTTGATTTTGAAGGAAGACAGATGAATGTAGTAACTACATCTGAAAAATATGTAGAACTATTTGATGAATTTGCAAAAGAAGTAAATGCAAAAGTAGACTTCTTATCTATGTCTAGTGGAGAAGTAATATCTAGAATACAAGCAGAAGGCGGAAAACCAATGGCAGACCTTTGGTTTGGCGGTGGAATTGACGCATTTATGGCAGCAAAAGACTCTGGATTATTAGAATCCTATATTCCAAAAGAAGCAGATAAAGTAGGCAGCGAATTTAGAGATGAAGAAGGATATTGGATTTCAAAAGGATTGACAGTAGTTGGATTTTTAGTGAATGAAGAGTTATTAAAAGAAAAAGGATTAGAAACTCCTAAAACTTGGAAGGAATTAGCAGATCCAAAATATAAAGATGAAATAATAATGGCAAATCCAGCTATTTCAGGAACAAATTATGGAGCAGTAAAAGGAATATTGGATATGTATGGTGAAGAGGAAGGTTGGGCATATTTAGAAAAATTAAATGAAAATATTCCATTCTATGGCAAAAGAGGTAAAGACCCAGAAGAAAAAACTGTAGCTGGAGAATTTGCAATAGGAATAATACCAGCAGATAAATCTTCTTTTGATGTAGGAGAAAAGAATAACTTAACTGTTATATATCCAGAAGATGGTATACCTTGGGTACCAGAAGGAGTAGCAATATTTAAAGATGGTGAGGGAGCAGATATAGCAAAAGCTTTTTTAGACTTTATGCTAAGAGATGAAAATCAAGAAAAATTAGCAGAACTTGATGGTAAAGATGGAGCACAAATGATTAAAGTTGGCATCGGTGGTTATGACTTAGGTCTTCCAGAAGACAAACTAATAGATCAAGACATCTCAACTTTTGGGACTATGAGAGAAGATATACTAAAGAGATGGGAAGAACTAACAATAGGAAAATAGATATTAGGTGAAATGGTTAACCATTTCACCTTTCCATTTTTTAAAATAATCTATATAATTAGATTATAATATTTGAAAGGAAAAGAATATGAGAAAGAAACTTTTAGATTCATTGGATAAAATATTAATGATAACAATAATATTATCTGTACTAATTTTTATACTATATCCCTTCATTTCAGTATTTATAACTTCCTTAATGGAAAATGGAAGAATTGATTTATCGTATTTTTCATTTGTGAAGGATGAAGCCTATTTAATAAAGAATTCAATAACCACTGGAATATACAGTACAATTTTAAGTACTATTTTTTCTATAATGATTGCAGTATATTTTTATATATCTACAGATAGAGTTAAGAAGATAATCACTGCAATACTTATGCTAACTATTATTTCTCCTCCTTTCGTCACATCACTTTCATACATAAGACTTTTTGGAAGAAGAGGGTTTATAACCTATGGATTATTGGGATTGTCCATATCTCCCTATGGACAATTGGGAATAGTACTGATGCAAAGCTTAGGATTTACTTCTATGAATGCAATATTACTTATGGGATATTTAAAACAAATAGATAAGACCCTTATAGAATCAGCTCGTTCTTTAGGAGCTAAGACTACAGATATTATAAAAGATATTATTTTACCTCTTATGAAACCATCAATAATTGTAGTTATGCTGTTATCTTTCATAAGGTCATTGGCTGATTTTTCAACTCCAAGAATAATCGGAGGAGCATTTAATGTATTGGCGACAGAAGCTTATTTATCTATAATAGCAAAGGGAGATATAAGGAGGGCAGCTACTATTTCAGTTATATTATTTATTCCTGCAATTATAGTATTTATACTATATATGACAAAGTTTCAATCACTTGCCATGAGTCAACATGGAACTAATTCAGGTGAAGGTATAAGTATAAAGAGAGATGGCTATTTATATAATCTTATGAAAACAGGAGCCATATTTTTTTTAGTTTGGATTTTAATTCAATATGCTTCTATTATAATGTCAGCCTTTACAGATATTTACAAAGGAAAGATGTATTTTACACTGAATCACTTTAGAGAAAGCAAGATAAATGTATTAGATACATTCCCAAGAACAATATTTGTAGCATTAATAGCTGGAATAGCAAGTTCTGTTATTGGACTTATATTAGAATACTATGGATTTATAAGAAATTATAAATCCATGAAGATAATAGATTTTATAGCCACAATGCCATATATAGTACCTGGAACATTTTTCGGAATTGGATATATATTGGCTTTTAATAAACCACCATTGGAATTAACAGGAACTCTTTTAATAGTAATCTTAAATGTTACCTTTAGACAATTGCCTTTTGCTTCAAAAGTAGGATATTCTACATTAACTCAAATAAATAGAGATACTATAAACTCTGTAAAAGATTTAGGGGGACATGACTGCCATGTAATAAAAGATATTATTCTTCCATTAAGTAAATCTGGATTATATATTTCATTCGTCAATGGATTTACTTCAACTATGACAACTATTGGTTCAATAATATTTTTAATATATCCAAAACAAAAACTTGCAACAATGGTAATGTTTGATGTTATAGAATCAGGGAAATATGGAGTAGGCTCGGTTATAGCATTTCTAATTATATTGGTGTGTCTTATGGTAAATGGATTATATTATCTTTTATTATCAAGGAAGGAGAAGAAAAAGGATGTTTCTTACAGTATCGGGCTTAACTAAAATATATGGAGATAAAAAAGTAGTAGATAATGTTTCATTTGAGGCAGAAAAAGGCAGTATTACCTGTATTCTTGGGCCAAGTGGCTCTGGAAAGACTACTATATTAAGATGTTTAGGAGGATTTGAAAATCCAGAATCAGGAAACGTGATTATTGATAATAGAGAAATATTAAGTTTAAGTCCAGAGGAAAGACCTATATCGACAGTATTCCAATCCTATGGTTTGTTTCCACATAAATCAGTAATAGAAAATACAATCTATGGATTAAAGTTTAAAAAAGTTACTAGAAAGGAAGCAATAAAAGAAGGACAAGAGATTTTAGAAATTGTTGGCTTAAAGGGTTATGATAATAGAAGGATAAATCAACTTTCTGGAGGAGAGCAGCAAAGAGTAGCTTTAGCAAGATCATTAGTAGTGAAACCAAATTTATTATTATTAGATGAGCCTTTTTCAAATTTAGATGCTAAATTAAAATTGGTTATGAGAGAAGAAATCCAAAAAATACAAAAAACATTTAATATAACAACAATCTTTGTAACTCACGACCAAGAAGATGCTTTTTCAGTAGCAGACCAGATTATTTTGATGAATAAAGGAAGAATAGAACAAATATCTTCCCCTATGGATATATACAATTATCCAAAGGGAGAGTTTCCATTGCAATTTATAGGTCGTTCAAATATAAAAAGTACAAATGAAAAAGTAGAATTTGTAAGACCAGAAGAAATAAAACTACATGATAACCCAAAGGAAAACACTATGGAAGGAATAATAGAGAAAAGAGTATTTAAAGGAGCCATAGTAGAATACCATATATCAACAAAAGATGCTAATTTAATAGCCATAGAACTTTCAAAAGACAAAGTTTACAATGAGGGTAGTATAGTCTATTTAGAGTTTGAATATAAAGTGATTATGTAAATTTAAAATATAATGAAAATGTTTTTTCTATATACTATTAAGTTGTAGAAAGAACATTTTTTATTTGTGAAAACCTATATATAAATATGGTTATTTCTGATACAATAAATTGGAAGAAGGAGGTATACAGATGTATAGAATTTATGCAATTTTTATAGGTATTTTGATTACCATAATGGTAACATTTAATGGAACTCTAGATGGCTATTTAGGTAATTATTTATCTATATTGGTAATTCATTTAGTTGGGCTTACGGCAATTGCAGGTATTTTGATATTTAAAAAGATTAAGCCTGTATTTAAGAAGGATGTACCTTTATATTTATATAGTGGTGGAGCTATTGGAGTGTTGTTAGTATTGGCAAACAATATAAGCTTTTCTACTCTAGGAGCTTCCTTGACTTTGGCACTGGGAGTCTTTGGACAATTAATATTATCATCAGCCATTGACCATTATGGATTAATGGGTATGGATACTTATAAATTTCACAAGAAAAAAATTATAGGATTTGGAATTATATTAGTCGGAATCATTATAATGACCATATATTAAGGAGATTAAAAATATGATATATATAATATTAGCAATAGCTGGAGGATTTCTCACTATATTGTCAATGGTAGTAAATGCCAGTTTGGCAAAGAGAATAGGAGTATTCCAAGGAGCATTTATTAACTATATAGGAGGATTAATAATTATTCTTCTTATAACCATGGGATTAAGGGAATATTTACATATGGAAGCCTTAGTTAACATACCTTTTTATGCCTTTTTAGGTGGTGCTTTGGGAGTTGTCATTGTGGCCAGTTCAAATGTTATAATTCCTAAGATACCAACTATATATAGCACTTTATTAATCTTTATAGGACAAATATTTACAGGAGTAATTATAGACTATCTAAGATTAAGCCATGTCTCAAAGGGAAAGATAATAGGTGGATTAATTGTGGTATTAGGTATACTATATAATTCCAATGTGGACAAAAAACAATTAGTAGATGAAAACTAGATAAATAAGAGGTGAAAATTATGAAGATAATGGTAATAGGGGCAGGGAAACTCGGATATAAATTGGCAGAAACCATGGTACTAGAAGATATAGACGTTACAGTAATTGATTATAATCCGAGGGTAATAGATTTTGTAAATGAACATTTAGATGTTCTGACTGTTTTAGGAAATGGTATTGATATAAATATTCTAAAAGAATTGGGCATAGAAACATATAATATTTTAGTAGCTTCAACAGATAGTGATGAAACCAATACTTTAATATGTTCATTAGGAAAAAAGTTGGGATGTGAAAGAACCATAGCACGTATTAGGAATCCGGAGTATATGGAGCAGATAGACTTTATAAAGAAGGAAATGGGAATTGATAATATTATTAATCCAGATTTTTCTACGGCTCAAGTCATAGAAAAATATTTACTAAAAAATTATAATTTTTATTCAGGAGACTTTGCCAGCGGAAAGATTCAAATGATTGATTTTAATATTGAACATATGAAGGACTTTGTAGGCAAAAAACTAATGGAATTAGAGAATTTTGAAGGATTACTTATTACAGCCATATCTAGAGATGGTAGCATAATTATTCCAGACGGAGCAACAAGATTGATTGATAATGATATAATTCATGTTATAGGAAAAAGTACTGATATAAATAATTTAAATGATAGATTTACTAAGGATATAACTAAAAAGGAAATAGAAAATGTAATGATACTTGGAGGAAGTAATATTGGATATTATCTTGCAGAAAGACTATCTAAGGCTAATATATCTGTTACATTGATAGAAAAGGATAAGGAAAGATGTCAGGAATTATCAGAAGTTTTAGGAGATGTACTAATTATTCATGGAGATGGTGCAGACATACATTTATTGGAGGAAGAAAGAATATCTTCTATGGATGCCTTTGTAGGAGCCACAGGCTATGATGAAGAAAACTTACTTATGGCATTAATGGCTAAGCAAGCAGGAGTACCTAAAACCATATCAAAGATTAGTAGAGAAAACTATACTAAGATAATAGATAGGCTGGGAGTAGATGCTGCATTTAATCCAATCTATATTACTGCAAGTAATATATTAAAATATATTCGTGGTGGTAAAATAGTATCTGTATCACTACTAATTGGAGGAGATGGAGAAGTAACAGAAATAATTGTAGGTAGAGATCTTCCTATAGTAGGTAAGACTTTAGAAGAGTTGAAATTACCTAAGGGTATAATAATTGGGGCCATAGTTCATGGAGGAAAGGTTATAATACCTAATGGAAAAACTGTAATAAATGCCAATGACAGAATAGTAGTATTTTGTTTAACAGAAGACTTACCAACCTTGAAGATGTTCTTTAAGACCCATAAGGGAGGCGTATTAAGTGAATTATGGAATCGTACTAAGGGTATTAGGTAGTATATTAATATTAGAGTCTGCACTTATGGTGCCATCTTTACTTATATCCTTATATACAAATCAGTGGGATAAAATGCCTTTTCTAATAACAATACTAATAACATCCATAATTGGATTTATTTTATTGAGAAAGAAAAATCAAAATAAACATATTAGTGCTAGGGAAGGCTTGGCAATTGTATCTTTAGGATGGTTTTTAATATCATTATTTGGTGCATTGCCTCTATATCTATCGGAAAGCACTCCAACTTATATAGACGCATTTTTTGAAATAGTATCTGGATTTACAACAACTGGTGCTACAGTAATAGCAGATGTAGAAGTATTACCTATGGGGATTTTATTCTGGCGTTCTTTTACTCACTGGATAGGTGGTATGGGAATACTGGTATTTACTTTGGCATTGTTACCAGCTTTAGGTATAGGAGCATTTCAAATATTTAAGGCAGAAAGTCCAGGACCTATTGCAGGAAAAATAGCACCAAGAATAAGAGATACCGCTAAAATTCTTTACGGCACTTATTTTGCCATTACAATAATTCAGGTGGTATTTTTAAAATTGGGAGGTATGTCCCTATTTGATTCTTTAGTATATACCTTTGGTACAGTAGGTACAGGTGGATTCGCTACTAAAAATGCCAGTGTAGGAGCTTATAATAGTACTTATATCCATTTGGTAATAGGAAGCTTCATGGTACTTTCAGGTGTGAATTTTTCTCTATATTATTCCTTATTTAAAGGCAAATGGAGAGATGTTCTAAAAGATGAGGAATTAAGACTTTATTTTATAATTGTAGGGGTAGCAGTATTATCTATTGCCATTAATTTATATAGTACAGTTTACTCAAACCTGGGATTGGCATTTAGAGACTCCTTTTTTCAAGTAGGCTCTATTATGACTACAACAGGATACTCCACAGCTAATTTTGATATTTGGCCAACCTTTAGTAAGGCTATTTTACTCTTACTTATGTTTACAGGAGCCAGTGCAGGTTCTACTGCTGGTGGTATGAAGGTCATTAGAATACTTATTATGTTAAAGTTAATTAAACGAGAGATATTGAAAATATTCCATCCTAGGGCTATGAAACCAGTTAAATTAAATGATAAGATACTTCCCAATGAAACCATAGCAGGTATCAATAGTTTTGTAGGATTATATATTATCATATTTGCATTATCTACTATTTTAGTATCCCTAGAAGGTGTAGATTTGGAAAGTGCAGCTAGTTCAGTGGCTGCCACTTTAGGAAATATTGGACCAGGTCTAGGATTTGTAGGACCTACTAGTACATTTTTTGGATATAGTCAAATTTCAAAGGTATTTTTCTCTTTTCTTATGCTTCTAGGTAGACTCGAACTATTTACCATAATAGCATTACTTGCACCAAGGAACTGGAGAAGGGAAATATAAATAAAAATAAAAGGTGAAAATATGAAGAAAGAATTGCTAAAGGTGAAATGTATAGGCATAAATGAAGATGGCAAGGGTATTGTAAGTATAAATGGAAAGGAATATTACTTGCCCAATCTAATAGAAGGAGAAATGGCTACTGTTGAGATTTCTCAAAACAAGGGAGTAACAACTGCAAAGCTAATAAAAATAGAAGAAGAATCTAAGGATAGAGTGAAACCCAAATGTCCATATTATAGTAAGTGTGGAGGTTGCCAAATACAACATTTATCTTATGAAGGGCAAAGTAGATTTAAGCAAAGAAATGTAGAGGAGCTTTTAGGTTCTTTTTGTAAGGTAAACGATATTTTGGTTATGAAAGACCCCTATAATTACAGGAATAAAATACATTCCACCTTCTCATATAATAAAAAAAGAGAGATTATATCTGGGATATATGAAGAAAATACCCATGATGTAATAAATATAGATAGATGTATGATTCAAGATAATAAGGCAGATGAGATTATAGAAACAATAAAAGGTCTTATGAAATCCTTCAAGATGAAACCCTATGATGAGGATACCCGTGATGGATTTTTAAGACATGTACTTATAAAACGAGGCTTTGCTACAAATGAGGTAATGGTAGTATTAGTAGTATCTACTAAGATTTTTCCAGGAAAAAATAATTATATAAAAGCCTTAAGAAAAAAACATCCAGAAATATCTACAATAATAATGAATATAAATAACCGAAATACATCTGTAGTTCTTGGAAATGAGGAAATAGTAATCTACGGAAAAGGATATATAGAAGATATTCTGTGTGGCATAAGGTTCCAGATTTCTGCAAAATCCTTTTATCAGGTAAATCCCATACAAACAGAAGTATTATATAATAAGGCTATTGAAATGGCTAAATTTAAAGGAAATGAAACAGTATTAGATGCCTATTGTGGAATTGGTACCATAGGGCTAATAGTAAGTAAAAAAGTAAAAAACGTAATAGGAGTAGAGCTAAATAAAGATGCTGTAAAAGATGCAATTAAAAATGCGAAACAAAATAATATTAAAAATGTATATTTTTATAATGATGATGCTGGAAATTTTATGGTAAAACTAGCAAATGAAAATAAAAATGTAGATGTGGTTATAATGGATCCCCCTAGAGCTGGAAGTGATGAAAGATTCTTATCCTCTTTAGTTAAACTATCTCCTGAAAAGATAGTTTATATATCTTGCAACCCAATAACTCAGGAAAGAGATTTGAGGTATTTAGTAAGGTATGGATATAAGGCAACGGAGATTCAGCCAGTAGATATGTTTCCACATACTGGGCACATAGAGTGCGTGGTAGGAATACAGAAAACTTAATAATAGACATAGATAGTAGAATGCCTAATTATCAACAAAAACGATATGTTCTTATGAAGTTTTTTCATAGAGACAAACATATCGTTTTTTCTGATGTAGGGAAAGGAAGAAGAAGGAAGGAAGTTTTTGATGGAGTTGAGGTTATTATGGGAATGGTTATGTAGCATGAGATACGGAGTAAAAAAGTAATCTTTGTATTGACATATATAGATTGTCTATATATACTATATATAGGCAATCTATATACGAAAGGAGATGTCTTATGAGCATAAATAAGAATTTAATTACGGGTAGTACAGCTATGCTTATATTGAAATTGTTGGATGGCGAAGATATGTATGGTTATCAGATGATTGATACATTATCCAAAAGATCTGATGATACATTTTCATTAAAAGCAGGTACACTTTATCCGCTTCTACATGATCTAGAAGAAAAAAACATGGTTAATTCCTATGAAAAAAGTGCAGATAATGGTAGGTTGCGAAAGTATTATACCATTACAAAAAAAGGAAAAGGAATGTTATCAGAAAAGGAAGATGAATGGAAGGCTTATGTAAGGGCAATTAATCAGGTCCTAAGGGGAGGGGAAAGTTATGCAATATTCTGCTAAACTAAATGAATTCATAGAAACCATTTGTGAACAAATAAGATGGAAAAAGGCTCATAATACCGTTTCTGAGGAAATAAGAAACCATGTTATAGATCAAAAAAATGCATTCATGGATAAGGGATTAGATGAGGAGACTGCCATGGAAAAGGCAATAAAAGAAATGGGGGATCCTGTTTTAATTGGAACTGAGCTGGATAGAACCCATAGACCTAAGATGGAATGGAATATATTTCTCTTAACAGGGATTATGATTATACTTGGCTTTGGAATTAGATATATTGCAAGCTTTGAGCCAGATACACCCTTTATGCTGGAAAGAAGTTTGATGGCCACCTTAATAGGTATAGCATGTATGATAGGTGCATATTTTATTGATTTTACATTTATAGGCAGATATCCTAAGTCTATTTTTGCAGGATTAACTGTTTTATCCATACTTTCGATACTCTTATCACCTGTTATTAGGGGGAAGCATTTATATGTTCAATTTATTTTACTTGCATTTCCAACGGTTATGGCTGGGATAATTTATAATATGAGAAGTAAGGGATATTTGGGAATAATCTTAAGTGGAGTATTTTTCATTATCCCCGTATTGATAGGACTTAGAATACCAAGCATGTCAGTTGTAGCTTTAATATCCTTATGCTTTTTAATCCTTATAACCATGGCAATAATAAAGGGATGGTTCAACGTAAATAAGTTTTATGGAATGCTTCATGTATACATACCAACTCTAGCCATAGTTATTACGGGATTTATAAAGCTAATGTTCTATAGTCATAAGAGAGAACGATTTTTAAATATAATAAATCCATTTAAGGATCCATTAGGTGATGGTTATATTAGTGCAAGAATGAGAGAAATGCTAGCAGCTACAAAGTTTATGGGTAGAGGGGATTTAGGATCAAATCCCTATATGATACCTACAATTAACACAGATTATATACTGACATACTTAATTCATAGATTAGGTTGGCTGTCATTTATTGTAGTAATGGGGATAATATCTTTTTTTATAATCCGTTCATTTAAGCTATGCTATAAACAAAAAAGTATTCTAGGGAAATTAGTCTCCATGGCAGTGTTAGTTACATTTACAATGGAAGTTATCTTTTATACCATAACAAATTTAGGTTTGCCTATAATGGGTTCTCTAACATTGCCTTTTATTTCATATAGCGGAATGTCTACAATAGTAAATATGACCTTAATCGGCATAATGCTCTCGGTATTTAAATCTGGAGATATAGTGAAAGACAGTTTATTATTACCAAATGATGAATAAGAATACCAAAATATTATGTTAATTCTTTGTGCATCTTGCTACCAGAAAATACCCTTCTACTTTAATTTATCTGGTAATATGAGTAAGAAGACGGGGAAAGTTAAAAATTATTATAACACAAGTTAAATTAAATATATAGAGTGGTTGTGAGAAGGGCATGTAGTTTCAAAATCAATCTAAAAAATTAGATATACAGAAAATAACCTTGATGAAAATATCAAGGTTATTTTTCTGCCTATTTTGAAATCTAGACTTCGTAAATACCCCTCTTAATGTGGAAACATATAGAGGGGTATTTTTTATTTAAAATGTTTTATATTTAGACTTCAAAATCAGGGCTTAAGTGTGGAAACTTATGAAGAGATAATTTTCAAATAAAATATTTTTCCAATTAGACTTGAAAAATCGACTTCAAATGTGGAAACAAGTAAGGGGGTGAAAATAAATGACAAAAAGATTTAATACTATTGATGGTGAAACTTTAATGACTATGCCACTTAAACCAATTAATTTTATTATTGAAAATCTACTATCAGAGGGGCTTCATATTCTGGCAGGATCACCAAAGGTAGGAAAGTCTTGGCTTGCTTTATGGTTGTCAGTAGCAGTAGCTAAAGGAGAGGAGGTTTGGGGAAATAAGGTTAAAGAAGGGACTACTCTTTATCTTTGCTTTGAAGATGGTCAAATAAGAATCCAAAATAGACTATTTGATATTACAGATGAAGCAACGGATAAGGTAAACTTCTGTACAGAAAATGCAAGGTTAGGGGGTGACTTAGAAGAAAGGATAGTAAGCTTCATAAAAGAGAATCCAGATACAGTCTTAATTATTATTGATACCCTACAGATGATAAGAAATACATCTAAGGATCATAACTATGCCAATGACTATAGTGATCTAACCATATTAAAAAATCTAGCAGATAAATATGGAATAGCTATTTTACTCATCCATCACTTAAGAAAGGAATATGATAAGGATCCCTTTAATCGTATTTCTGGTACAACAGGAATACAAGGAGCAGTAGACAGTAGCTTTATTCTGGTAGAAGAATCTAGAGGAAGTAAGATGGCGACTCTTTCCTGTGTAGGTAGAGATATAGACTATAGAGAAATTAAATTAGAAAGGAATGAAGACAATATTTGGCAAGTAGTAACAGACAGCTTTGTAAACAAAGATGTCCTACTAGATGATGTAGTGCTGCTTCTTTCTGACTTTATGGAAGATAAAGAGTATCATAAATCTACTCCTACAGAATTAGCAGGGAAACTTTCTAAAAACAGGGACGATAATATTTCTCCAAAGACCCTTAGTAAAAAGATAATACAAAATACAAAAGAACTTGAAGAACGTTCAATCTCTGTTGTTTTACGGAAGAGTAATGGCAAAAGATTGATTGAAATTTTCAAAATAGGGCATTAGGGACGATAAAATGACTACCCCCTAAGTCTTCAAACTAATGTCCCTCTTGACCCTGAAAGTCTAGGCACAGTTCCCCCTGTGTGGCCTTTGAATAGGATAAGAGAGTAATTGGTCGAAGAGGGAGATGAAAATCAAATTTAGGCAGATGTAGGGGAATGGCTGAAAATGTGTTGATAACTGTTCTTGGAAATATTAGAGATAAAAGGATAGCTTAAAAAAGCAAAATATGGACTGAACTACCCTGTAGATTTTAGTGCAGGATAAAGGAAGGTGGTCAAAAGATTCCACCTTCCAGACACATCCCCCGGCAGTGCCGTGGTTTGAAAGAATAAAGATGGGTGGTCGGAAACTGGGGTTTGTGCTGTCTTAGGTGGTCAGAAATGATAAAAATCCCGATAAACAGGCATTTGTTGGTGTCACCTATAGGTGGTCAAAGAAAATGTAAGGGAAATTATATAAAAGTTATAAATAAGATTGGAGGTTTTTAATGAAAAAGAAGTTAAGATCACTTTGGAAGAAAATAAGGATAATTTTAAAAGATATAAGAGGAGAAGGGGATATAGGAACAGTAGCAAATATTCTTTTTACTCCAATTGGATATAAATTTCTAAAGAATAATATAGAAAAATATAGTTTACAAATAGGAATGTTAAATCGATTATTAAAAGAGGAATTAATTTCAGAAAAAGAACATTCAACTATAAGAAATAGTATAAAGAAAAGATACGAAGTAAAAGAGTAGGAAGAAATAAGAAAATAGGAGAATAACAATAAAATATATTAGGGCTGGCTTACCTTTACTATTTTATTTTCTGTGTTTATTCTTGTGAATTTCTAGAATAAATGCAGAGATGAAGACCCTGAAACACTGATAATTAGCTTGACTAAGAAGAATCTTCTATCTATAATCCTTGTAATCCCTGGCAGGAATATGAGGATTATAGATTAAAAGAAAGGTTGGTGAGAAAATGAGTAAGGTACAAGTAATTGAAGCCCAGAAAGAGAAAATTGATAGAAATACTGGAAAGACAATAAACAAAGCTAGAGTAGCAGCCTACTGTAGAGTAAGTACGGATTCAGATGAACAAATGAATAGCTATCAATCCCAAGTAAACCATTATACAGATTTAATTAAGAAGAATAAGGAATGGGAATTTGTAGATATCTATGCTGATTCAGGAATATCAGGTACTCAGTCAGATAATAGAGATGAGTTTCAAAGAATGATATCTGATGCCAATAATGGTTTAATAGATATTATAATTACTAAATCCATATCTAGATTTGCTCGCAATACCATGGACACTTTGAAGTATGTTAGAATGTTAAAAGATGAAAATATAGCAATAATCTTTGAAAAAGAGAATATAAATACCTTAACAATGAATGGAGAAATGTTATTAACTATCCTAAGTTCTTTAGCACAACAGGAAAGTGAATCTCTTTCTGCCAATACTAAAATGGGTCTTAAAATGAAGATGAAAAGAGGAGAATTAGTAGGACAAGCTTCCTGTTTAGGTTATGATTATGACAAGGAAAAGAAAAAGTTAATTATAAATGAAGAAGAATCTAAGATAGTAAAATATATATTTAATAGGTATACCAGTGGCATAGGATGCTTTGTACTAGCAAGGGAGCTTACAGAAAAAGGTTATAAGACCAAGAAAGGAAATACCACATGGTCAGACTCCTCTGTCAGAGGAATTATTAAAAATGAAAAATATGTAGGGGATATCCTAATGGGAAAGACCTTTACTCTAGATCCAATAAGTAAAAGAAGATTAGATAACTTTGGAGAAGAAGAAAAGTATTATATAAAAAATAACCATGAACCTATTATATCAAGGGAACAATTTAATAAAGCAAAAGAAATATTAGAAAAAAGAAGTAGAAATCATAATCAGGGAAGAATGAAAAAACATAGCTTAAAATATGCCTTTTCCAGCATGATGAAATGTGCCTACTGTGGTGGGAATATTACCAGGAGAAGATGGCATAGTGGAACTGATAAACAAAAGGATGTCTGGTTCTGCACAACTGCAATCAGGAAGGGAAAGAAATCCTGTCCTGAATGTAAGGCAGTAGAAGAAAAGATAATAGAGAATGCCTTTGTAAAAGCCTTTAATATCCTATGTAGAGATAAAAAAACCATAGTAGAAGAATTCCTAGAAAACATAGAGAAGGAATTACAGTCCAAGGATAATAAAAAACTATTAAAGCAAATAGATGGAGATATAAGAAATGTAGAGAATAAGATAAGTAAACTCATAGATCTACATCTAGAAGACCAAATAGATAAAGAAACCTATGAAGAAAAATATACCGAATTAAAGAAAGAACTCCAAGAATTAAAAACAGAAAAGAAAGAGTTAGATGTAGTAGAAGATGAAGAAAAGACTATCAAAGAAAGAATAGCATCCTTCAGGAAACTATTCGAAAGCAAAGAACCACTAGTAGAATTTGATAGGGAAGTATTTAAAACTGTAGTGGAAGAAGTTATCATAGGTGGGTATAAAGAAGATGGAAGTATAGATCCTTATATGTTGACATTCATATTTAAAACAGGATTAACTAGTAAAATTGATGGACATAAACAAACTTCTAAAAGTGAGCAAAATGCAGGTTTACAAAAATGCACCTATCAAGAGGACGAGCCACGTTGAGAGTATAATAATGATGACGTATTGTGGTTCAGAGAGAAAATAATACAGTTTGACCACAACATATAGTGGTTTTGAGATGAAAAGTGAGCAAAAAACTGGGTCAAAAAGTGCAATTTTGGCCTCTTTTTTTGGGCGATTTTATAGATGACATAGTAGATTTTCGAAGAAGACACCTTAAAAATGCAAATTGAATAGAGAAAAATTTAAAGGAATCAGGATAATGATGAAGAAATCTTTGTGCTTTTAATTTCACATGAACTAGGATGGTTACACATGAAAAAATTTAAAATTAGATAAGATTTTTAAAGTTAATTCACTATATCTTGAAAATATTGGTTTAACAGAATATAATTGTGGCATAGACAAAACAATTTGAAGTGACACAATATAATGAACTATATACTAACAAAATAAGCAGCAGAAAGGTTAAAGAATACTAGAGTGTAGTGTTCAGAAGCTTTAAAGAAAGCTGTATAAAGGCTGTAATCCATCTCGGTGGATTAAAAGACGTACTGAAAGCCAAAACTTCCTGTAGAGAGAGGCGTGAAGTAACTTGCTAACTTTATATTTATCAATGCTTGATAAAGAGCAGTATATTTGAAAGTATCGATGATATTAGTATTTTTGAAGCTCTTAATTTCCAATTTGGAATCAACAGTACAAAATTTCAGATTGAGTGGTTTATAAATCTAAAGCTTGAAATGGAGTCTAAGGAGATTTTGTATAGATTGAAATTTAATCATCTATTAGTATAACTAGCTAAGAGCAGTAACGATTATGAAGGGAAAAAGATTAAAAATGAAAGGAGGAACATATGAATAAAGCAATAGAATTTTTATTAGACAATGCTTGTTCATCCATAAAGTATAGAATAAAAAAAGAAATTCTAAATGATATAGATTCATATGAAGAAGAAAAACTGTCAACGACAATCTAATTCTACATAAAAAAGTCATTTAAAAAGTGCAGAGAATTTATTTATTTAAAAGAGTATTTGTGATTTCTTTTCTAGAAGACATATACTCTTTTCTATCTTTTAATCTGTA
>NZ_VUNQ01000005.1 GCF_009695605.1 Tissierella pigra | reverse complement strand
AAATATAATAGAAGGTTTTCATAGACAGCTAAGAAAAGTAACCAAGACTAAAACTATGTTCCCATCTGATCAAGCTCTAGAAAAGATACTTTACTTAGCTAGTCAAAATACCATAAAGAAATGGACCAAAAGATATAAAAGCTGGGATTTAATTATAAATCAACTATCCATCTTCTTTGAAGAACGAGTAAATGTCCATCTTTAATGTAATTATACTGAGTGGCATATAAAAACCTTCTAAATCTGGAATTATGGGCGTTTAAATAGCTTGTAATACTGATTTAAAGCCTATAACTCCTTAAAAAACAAAAGGGTTTTTTATAAAAGTAAAGCTAAAATCCATTTGTAAAAAGTCATAGCATCACTTATATAAAATTATTGCCAAAACTATTCATTTTAATGTATAAAATAAAATAGTCTTGGCAAAGATAAAATCAAGATATTTAGTTGTAAGTTTTATCCAGTTTAATATTTCTTGTCAGATTAGAGATGAACGATTCTCTCTAAAGCACAAAGTTATTTACATTCTCAGGAAAAGAGGAGTTTCATAACTGATTTATCAGTTATGAAACATCCCCTTGAAGTTATTTTATTATAAATGGCATTTTTACTGCTTCTTTTAGGACCTCGTTTTCTTTTGTAGATACTAATGTATTTTCTATTACTATATAATATAGTTTATCCTTTTCATATACATTTTTGTTAATTACAGCAATTAATGTAGGGTCTTCATCTAATACTTTAACATCAAAATCAGAAAGATGTAACCTTTCTCCAAATTCATTTTCAACATATACACTATTAAAATCTACAGTATCTTCTTTAACAGATTTGTTTAGTTTTATAGTCCATGAATATCCAGTATCTATTTTTTTATCATTTAAATCTAGTATTTTATATCCATCTTTTACTTCTACATTTACTGAATCACTAAATTTTCCATCTGCTGTAGTAACAGTGATTATAGTTTCTCCCTTTGCTTTAGCTGTAATTAATCCATCTTCTACTGTTGCTACTGCTTTATTACTTGAAGTCCAAATGATGGATTTGTTTGTTACATCTAATGGTTCAACTCTAGCTTCTAATCTAACTGGTTGTCCTCCTAGTATAAGGGTTATATCTTCTGTTCTATTTAGAGAAATACCTGTTACACCTATTATCTCATCAATTGCTAACTTATCATCTTTTTTATTTGTATAATCGTAAAAATGTAGATATGGAAAATCTATATAAAGATCTTTAGAGTTGACATTATTTAATTGAATATTATCTGTTCCATCAATTTTTATCTTAAATATATATCCACCGTAAGAATAGTTGCTATAATATATCCAGTCCTCATATCCTGCTATAAACTGAACATTGTGGTTTGTTAATTGAGTTTCTGTCATAGTATCTAATTTGAGCTTATATAATTTATAATCATCAGTGTCTAAATCCTTTATATAAAACAAACTATTATCCAATTCCACTGGATTTTTTATATATCTCATAGTCTCATAATAAGTATCTGTTGCTTTAGGATAGGCTTTGCTTCTTTCATCTCTCTCATGATCTGTCTCTATAGATTTATCTGATATTAAAAAATATTTATAGCTTAATATATCTCCCGCTACGGAAACAGGATCGTTCCATGTGGTGTCTAGGTGATACCATTTTCCATCTACTTTAACTAGATTCCAACCATGAGGAATTTCACCTACTTTTCCTGTAACATATTTTACTTCAAAGCCTTCCTCTTCCAACAACCTTAGTGTAGCTAAGGCATAGGCTTGGCAAACTCCTTCTCCTTCATTGAATAGAGTATAAGCAGCATGGGGACTAGTTGTTGTATCTTCATTGTATCTTGTATTGTTTACTACCCAATCATTAATAGCTTTAACTTTTTGAAATTCATTCATGTTTGGTTCTATTATTTGATTTACTACATCTGCTACTTTAGAATCCACAAATTTTTCTTGAACTTTGTTGGTATGGTAAGTAAAGGATGTGAAATCTATGGTAACATCATTTTCATATCCAATAGATTTATATTCTCCATAGGTACTTACAGTCCCATAAAGATAATGGTCTGACTCAAATATTTCCTCCCATATCCTACTAATGTCGTTTTTTAGATCTGATGTATCTCCTTTGTAGTTTATAGAAAAACTGTATTCATAATTTTTCATATGTTTATAAATTGTTTCTTTTAGCTCTTCATAACTATGTGCTATATCTATGGATTCAATAGAATCTATGCTTATATTGTCATAAAATAATCTAGGTTCAATATAGTCTGTGCTAAAGGGTCCATATTTAATTTCCGAATTTATCTCCAATATTTGTGGAAGCTCTTCTATCTCTTCTATCAAGACAGATTCTTCTAAAACATCAGCATAAGTTGTTGTAGATAAAAGTATCGTAAATAACAATACTAATGAGATAAGTCCTTTGTTTCTTTGCATAACTCTCTTCCACTCCTCTTTAGTTTATATAAACCACGGTGTTTATCCGTGGTTTAATAAGTTTTATGACTATATACTATCTCTTGCTTCGTCTTTGGCTTCTTGATATTCCGCCTCTAACTCTGATATTACTTCTGTATTATATCCATTTTCACTTAATTCTCTTGATAACTCTGATAATATAGAGGATACTTGTGAATCTGTATCAGCCTCTAGTTCATAAGCCATATCCATATATCTGGAATAAATTTCGTTATAATCTCCACCACTTTTATATTCTGCCACAGCACTTGAAATTAAAGACGAAAGTTCACCATTTACACTACTTCTTAAAGATAAAAGTTGACCTCTATATTTAGATACTATAGAACTCTGACTTGGTTTGTTTTCATTTGGCTTATTTTCATTAGATTTGTTTGCACTTGATTTATCTCCAACTGTATTGTCCTTCTTAGAATTGTCTTCTGTCTTTTTTTCATCTTTTTTGGTTTCTGAGTTTGATTCTTCCATAATAATTGCTATAATTTCAGTATATTTCTCTCTATTATATTTAAGTTCATATACTAACTTAGCTACTAGTTCTCTCTCACCAAATGATTTAGGTAGGAAAGTAAAAGAACCATCTTCATTTTCTATACCATCCATTAAACCAATTGATTTTACAAATGCTACAGCATTCCTTGCC
Source organism: Tissierella pigra (assembly GCF_009695605.1). Taxonomy (GTDB): domain Bacteria; phylum Bacillota; class Clostridia; order Tissierellales; family Tissierellaceae; genus Tissierella; species Tissierella pigra. The sequence goes on along the minus strand of NZ_VUNQ01000005.1, from coordinate 108,362 downwards.
CAAGCTGAAATGTCTTCTGCGTCTTTAAATTCAATATCAAGATCCAATTCTTTGACAGTCTCTTCTAATCCGAATGTTCTAAGTAAAATAACTGCTAATTCCTCTCTTGTTACATTCTGCTCTTGTCCAAATTTGTCGGAGCTAACTCCAATCATAATATTAGCTTTATATAATGCACCAACAGAGCCTTGATTCCATTTTCCTCTTACATCTGTAAAATGTTCTGCTACATTTTTGTCTTCCTCTAAATTCAATGTTACAGCAATTATTCTTGCTAATTCTCCTCTTGTAATACCATTTTGTGGTTTAAATGTACCATCTAAATACCCACTAATAGTTCCATCTTCTACTAATTTTTCAATTTCAACCTTATATTTTGAATCCCCTAAATCATTTAATTTCACTGTATCCGCTAATGAGGGGATAGCAAAAGATAAAGTTAAAACCAATGCTAAAACAATCGAACTTATTCTTTTCATCTCATACCTCCATATTTTGTATTTTATGTAATTTATTATATCAATTGAATACATCAAAGTAAAGTAAAATGCCACTAAATTTGTTTCTGGAGTTTTACATTTATAAATTGCTGAATCAATCTACCAAGGTTATCATATATATTTACATCAATATACTCTGTATATCTAAATAAAGGTTGATCTTCAACGTCAATAACAGTCCTTGGAGTAACCTCTTTTGCTCCTCCTGACAATTTATATATTAATTCATATGAATAGGCATTTGGCACATTGGTTTCTACCTTTGCTGTTCCAAAAGGTATCATATCTCCTATAGATACTTTTGAAACAAATGTTACTGTAACACTATCACTGTTAGTCTGTATTGGCTCTGATATAAGACTAATATCAGATTCTAAATTATTAGATGTCTCTTTTATTCTTGCTACAAATCTATAGAATTTATTAGGTTTTAAATCTACAAATACATTAGAATCTTGCCACTTTAATTCACTCATCAAAATATCATCAATAGAATATATACTATATTCTGCTCCTTTTATTTCTTCTAATTTTATAGTACTAGATGATGGCCTACCTAAACTCTTAGGTGAGTTAGGTGCTACTGGCCTATCCAGTCGAATCATAAATGGAAATTTTATGGCCTTTGCTAAGTTTATTTTCTTCGTAGATTTTAAGTTTTCTTCGATTACAATAGTATATTCTTCATTTATTCTATAGTCATAACTATTTTTTAACCTAACTATATTTTTATCAGTTATAATATTTATATTATTCAATTTGTTTCCATCTTTATTTACAATATATATATTTTCTTTGGTTAAATATTCAACATCAACATCTTGGTTAAATTCTATGGTCCATATGTATTTCTTATTATCTTTCAATTTTCTATCTAATATCTTATATTCTGTTAACCCTCCAGCACTTACATATGTATCAGCAACAAATCCTCCAATTAATAATATAGAAAATAAAAAGAGTATAATCCTCATACCTAATTTCATATTTAATCCTCCAATATTTATATATAGAACTTCAACCACGATAAATAACGTGGTTGAAGTTCTATGTTTTTATAGATTTTCTGATTCTTGTTCAATTTCTGGTGTTTCTGGTATCTCTGGTAACACTAAGTTTTCTTGAGTTTCTATATCTTCTTCTATTGATGGTATTTCTTCATAAAACTTCTCTGCTGATTCTTTTGTAATAGTTATTGTTTCTTCAACCTCTCGTCCAGAAGCATCTATTAACGTAAATACAAATTCATTCTCTCCATCTACAAGATCTACTATAAATTGTTCAATTATTATAGTTTCTTTTATATTTCCAGGACCTAAATTATCGTAGCTAAATATTTGGCTATCACCTTTATATAATTTAAGATATGGGAAATTATCTTTCATAGTAATTTCAAATGTGACTTTATCAGAGCCTTCTACTATTCCTAAATTTTTGATTTCCAAAGTAGCTGGAGTAGTATCTACGTAGAATCTTCTTGTTATGCTACCCTCATTACCAGTTGATGATTTTACTACTACTGGTATTTCATGGTATCCATCTTCTAATTCAAATTCTCCATAGAAGTAATATGCTGGTCCAGCATAGATCATTTGTGTAGAATCGTCTGGGTGAGGAAGTTCTACATATTCTCTATATTCAAATTCAGCAGTACCTATATCTCCTATGGCAACTTCATCAAGTAACTCAAAATTAGTTACAAATCCATCAAATACTATGGTTCTTTCTTTATATACTTCTAGTAAGCTTGGACTATATATATATATCTCTGGAACTACTTGCCCAACATCTGTTTTTACGGTGCTACGTCCTTCGTTAAATGCCCTATCATATGCTACAACAGCTATTTCATATGCTGTACCATCTACCAGATTTTTAGCAATATTTACCTTATATTTATTCTGTGTCAAGTTACCTTTTATTGAAGTAGCAAGCTTATCATTCAGATAGATGTCAAAGCCCATTATACCAGAACCTTTTTCTTCAACCTCCCAAGATAAGTCAGCATTTTCACTATTAAATACTAAGTCTTTGACTATTGGTTTTGTAGTATCTATTATTACAGGGATCTGTTTACTTTGTATCTCTGCACCTTTATAGTGAATCTTAGATTGAATTTCAAAGATATATTCACCATCAGATAATCTCTCACCATTTACAGTACCATCCCATTGAGCATCTTTTATCATAGTTTGTAATGCCCTTGCTCTACTTCCATCTCTATAGTGTTTTCTAACAAAATTTTGTATTGCTATGGTTCTTAAAAGATCTCCATCTTTATCAAGAACATTATACTTAACTATTTCAGCATTTCTTAGGAAGGAAATATAAGGTAACATAGAGTCAGTTCCATATTTCTTCCCACTGTCTGTTTCTGGACTCAAGAATACTCCATCAGTATAATAATATCCGCTGTCATTTTCATCAAATCTCAAGATACCTGATGTATTAAAGTATGATGTTCCTTCTTCGTCAAGGAATCTCATATTATCTACAACCTTTGGCTCTCCCCAGTCTCCATAGAAACCAATAAATGGTACTCCTAAAGTTGGGTTAACTGCCAATTCTCCTTCTCTAGCATCTTCAAATCTTACAAAACCTTCTATAAACATATTTCTATAGACGTTTTTATCTTTTGAGAAATCAACTTCTATTGAAAATTCTATTCTGCCTTTGGCTGGTATAGTTATAGTGGATTCCCCATCTATTGTTGCATCTACATACTCTGACTCTAGTACATTAAGTGCCACTGGTGTCGAAGTATCAATAATATCTTTTAATACAGTAGTATCTACTGCATAAGTTAAATCTTCATCAGAGTCATTGATTGCAATAAAATTCATAGTAAAGGATTTATCTTCGAAATCTCTTAACTCAAACTTAGCTTCATTAGTATCTACATTTACAATTCTTACAGGTGTATTAACAGCTGCATTAACATTCATTGTCCCAGCACCTTGTCTTCTTGGTGATACCTCTACTTCATATTCATCAACAACTGGAGTAGCTGTATTCATCAGAAGAACCTTGGCTAGCCTTGCTTGTTCTTGTGGTGTTAAATCACTATATCTAGCATCTTGTTTTAAATACTGCATTACAATTGCAGATCCTCCTGCTACATGAGGTGCTGCCATTGATGTTCCACTCATAATACCATATTTATCATTGTTAAATGTTGAATAAATCTGTCCTCCTGGTGCTGTCAATTCAGGCTTCATTTCTAATGAAGGTGTAGTACCCCATGAAGTGAAATCTGACATCAGTCCACCTTTAGGATTTACCACGCTTAACATTTCTGATTCGAATTTTATCAGCCTTTGTGTACCAACGGACTCTGTAAATCCTCTGATTGATTCAGTTCCATTGACATCACTATATTTCACTGTTTCAGGAAGTTTATCTAATCCTGTTTTGTTACCTAATATATCAACTATTAAATCTGTATTTAGCTTTAGATAAATTGGTAACTTTTTATTATAAGTTGTTATTAATTCTTCTTGTGCTTTAGAACTACTATTTAAAAATCTTATATCATAAGCATTTGGATTTAATATTATGGAATTAGATGGAAGTACTGGAGTTGTTCCTCCCATATTTAGTATACCAATACCATGACTATATCCAATAAATACAGCTGGTATAATACCTGTATCTGGATATTGCATACTTATTAATTCTTCTCCACCTGATTGGTGGTTATATATTATAGCTCCTGCTGCTCCTGCTTTCTGAGCATTTATAATCTTATCTGTAAAAGCACCACTAAAACTTGATCCTGGTGCAACACCACGCATCATTAATGCTACTTTACCTTTTAAATCTTTGTCTTCAAAATCTTCAGGTGCTCCAAATCCAGCATCTATTACCTCAACTTCATTTGTAAATACCCTTGAAGGATCTATACTTCCAGCTATTGACATTGGTGCTCCTTGTTTTTTACCATTAACTTTATAAGAAAGTTGATTAACTAATTGATTCGTATTTTCTACTGAAGCTATTGATATGGAATCTGTATTTAGTGACGGTCCACCTACTACACCAACATCTGGATTCTCTTTTGTAGGGAATCCGTAATTAGGTGCTCCACTAGTTCCATAAACATTGTAACCAGAGTTACCTGCTGAGATTAAGCATACTACTCCATTTTCCACAGCATTTGTTATAGCAACATCCTCTGGGCTGTCATCTATAAAGAAACTAGCCGTTGAGCCTAAACTCATATTTAAAGCATCTACACCAAGTTTGATAGAGTCTTCAATTGCCTTTAAATAAATATCACTAAAAGTTGTTGCATAGATTGGGTCATTTGAAAAAACTTTCATGGCTAAAAGTTGAGCTTCTGGAGCAACACCTTTAATTCCACCATTATTAGTATCTCCATTTGCACCTACAGTCCCTGCTACGTGCATACCATGAGGACCACTACCAAAATCTAATATTTGATTGTTTAAATCATAATAGTTGTATCCAAATGGAACCTTTTTAGTAAAATACTTTCCTCTCTCTAGTTTAGCCTCTTCTATATCCTTTTCTTCTAGTTTAGGGGTAGTACCTTCACTAAGAACCATATCTTTGTGACCAGGATCAATTCCTGTATCTATTATAGATACTACTGTACCTTCCCCTTCATATCCTGCTGCCCATGCTAGTTGAGAATATACCATATCATTACTTGTAACCATATTTATTTCGGCTTCAGGTCTATTATATTCATTTGCTATATAAACCTTTTTTACAGATGGTAATGCTTCAATGGATTTAATATCGCCGTATTTTACATTACCACTAAACCCATTGAATGTAATATGAAAATCATTTATATATTCCATATCTGTAATTCTAGAAATACTATTTTTTACAGTTTCTTGTTCCATAAATATATTTCTTTCTATGTCATTTATTTCTGCCATTGATAACTCAGAATACTCTACTCCTCTGCGTGTAGCATGAACTATCCCAGGATTTGAGTCTAGCTCTACTACAATTCTTACTTCTTGTTCGGGAGTAAAATACTCATCACGATCAACATCTGCCTTTTCAAACATCTCTGTAACAGAATTGCTCAATTCTTGATTAGATGGAACTTCATTTTCTGCAAAAACTACTCCTGGTAAAATCAAAGATAAAACTAATATTAATGACAACAATTTATTAAATCTTTTCAAAACATTTTCCCCCTTTATTATTTTATTGATTATAATTTACTTAATCAATTGCACCTGCTCAAAAGTATGAATTAGAGTCCTATTTTTATCATATATCTTAACTTTGACATATTCTGTGTATCTAATAAGAGGTGGATTATCTGAATCTATTGGCGTAATGGGTGTAGTCTCTATTTTGCCATCTGCTAATTCATAATCTATTTCATATTGGTAAGCATCGGGTAAGTTTTTTATTTCAATACTTACCGTTCCAAATGGGATTACATCTCCAACTGATACCTTTGCTTTAAAATTAGCTTTGATTGTTGGTTCAGCTTTGTCTATAGAAAGATATACATTTTGAAAAGTTTTCAACAGTTTGTTATTAGAATCATATACTCTAATGGTCACATTTTCAGTATATCTAAATATAGGTGAATCACTAGAAGTTAATTTTACTCTTTCTGTAGTACGAATGTTTCCATCAGACAACTTATAATCTAACTCATATGAATCTGCATTAAGCAGATTATTCAGTTTTATCCTAGCTATGCCAAAAGGAACTAATCCATCAGCACTAACTTTAGTTACAAAATCCACAGTAATAATTGAATTTGAAATATCTTCCAGAGTCAACTCTACATCTTTAAATGTATTTAAAAGACCACCCTTTGAATCATATACCCTTATGGTAATTAATTTGGTATAACGAATAAGTGGCAAATCACTTGAACTCAATAGAGTTCTTGGAGTAGTTGATTTAATACCTCCTTCTAATTCATAGTCTATTTCATATTCATACGCATTTGGCAAATTAAAAAGTTCAAATTCAATACTACCAAAAGGTACGAAATCGTTTAGATTAAGTTGGGATATAAACTTTACTTTTATATCTGAAGCCTTGCTTGTCCTTATGATAGAAGAACTAGAGCTATTATCAGATTTTACTGTATCCTTAGTTTCTTTTATTCTAGCTATAAAAGTATATTCAGTATCTGGTGTTAGTCCAGTAAATATATTTGAATCTTGCCATTTTATAAAGCTTTGTATCTTTCCTCCAATAGAATAGATTGCATATTCTACACCTTCAATAGGGTTTAGGGTAATGCTATTTGATGTTGGGGTTCCTAGTACTAATGGTGCTTTAGGTGCATTTGGTTTTGGTAATGGTTTTGAAGGATCTACTGACGGACTTGATGTTTGTGATGAATCAGTAGATGATTTCACCGGTGGCTTAGGTTGTACTGTTGACGGGGTTTGTGGTGTAATAGATTTTACTGACAACTTGGATTTTGCTATTTCATTCTTAAGTTCTTCAGGTACATTAATATTTAGTCTTTCACCTAATAAGATAGGTTTGTCTATGTTTGATTGTGGATTCATAGGAATATCTAAAGCATTTACTATCATTATTACTACTATGCCTCTCGGAACTAATAGCAAAGATTTATCTTCCTTATCTTCAATGCCTTTTAGTATTCCTATTTCTTTTGCTTTTTCAACTGATAATTTGTATTCTATATCATATCCTAGGGCTCTTAGCAATACAGACGAAAACTGTTGTACTGTAATTTTGTCTCCGAAGCCAAATTTTTGGGCACTATAGCCTACAAAATATCCTTTTTTTAGAGCCCATGCTAAATATGGCTTATAACGAGAGATCTTTATGTCTTCAAATGTTAGGTCATCTATTGGGAAATTTTTAGCTTCTTCCTCTTCTCCCAATAATCTAGCAAGCAATATTACAGCATCTTGTCTAGTAAGTACTTGGTCTAATAGTAGATTTCCATTCTCATCTCCTATTAGTACCTTTTCTTTTCGCAAGAATTCTGCAGCTTTGTTGATAACATCAACACTTTCATTTGCATAGGCAGTAGAAAAAGTTGAAAGTAAAATCAACAAAACAAGAGACATTGCAATTTTTCTTTTCATTAAATACCCTCCCTCTTTATATAATTATTTAAAATTGATTTTACCATAATATGGATAAGTATTCAAGAGAATATTGCGATTTTAGTTATTATTTTAAATTGTCGGATAATTTTTTATCTACAACTCCGCAAAGTCATTTATAGAAATATATGTAGTCATAAAAATTGCATAAATTTTACAATATGAAAAGCTTAGAGTTTGTATATCTAAACCCTAAGCTTCATATATATTTTATCTTATTTAATATATTTTTATTACTTTAAATTCTTCTATAACTTCTATTATTGGAGCTAACTCAACTTCTCCCGTTTTTTCATCTACATTTACAACTTTCTTAAATTTAGATATATCTTCAGATGACGTTGGTTTGGCGTGTAGTATTGCATCTTTCACCTTTTTTGTATACATATATGAATCTATATATTCATCAATATTAATATATTTCTGTCCACTTACAATTACTTTGGTTATCATAGCACCACTTTTTCTTGACAAAGATTTATATAATGCACCTTTTCTAGTCATATACATATCAATATAGTCATCTAATGGCACTTTTACATAATCACCATCTTTAGTTAATATAACAACATCGTTTATTCTGTTTGAAGGAACACCTTCATTGGCAAAAGCAACTGGAATTGATATAGTAAAAATTAATACCAATAATATTAAAATTTTTGATATCTTTTCTAACTTTAGCATATTGTTCTCTCCTTTTTATCATCATATATCTAATTTATTTATGCTTACCTATAAATACTAAACACATCATTCGATAATTAAGTTAATGTAAAATTTCTCACTATATCCATCTTCAGTAATAACTTTATAGGAAGTACTCGGTTCTATGTTAACTAGTTTTTTATATGACCAACTAGACTTTACCTTATATTTATCATAATATTCATCTAAATAATATCCATTTTCTTTAAATCTATTTATTATGTCTAGCCAGGGTACTTCCTCATCAATTTCTATAATTCTTACTTTTTTTGAAAAATTCATTTCTATAGAACCAATTGACTCACTAGATATTTCCTTTGGTATTATAACAGTAATTTTATCATTTTTTAATATGCCCTCAATTATTCCTACTTTGACGTTCGTAATTTCTATTTTATACTTAGATATATCATTGATTTTTGATACCATTTGGTCACTCATAGTTTCAGAACTTGCCAGTGCCCTACGTACACTTTTTTCATAAAAATATTTATCAATATATTCATTTAAATGGATGTATTGATTTCCTGATCTTAATCCAACAACATATATTGAACCATTTTTTCTTTTTATAAAGTCATATATACTTCCAGTTCTTCTCATATAGATATCTATATATGTATCAATTGGCATCTCCACTAAAAATTCTTCAACCTTTATTATAACATTATCAATTTTTCCTGAAGCAGCATTTACTGGTTTAGGACCTATTATTATAAAAAATAATATTATTACTGACAGTATAAGTTTTAACTCCAAGTTTTTTCTTAGCATATCTATTCCACTCCTTATACTTATCTTGATTCAAATATAGCTTTTTCTTGATGTTAAACATCAGGAAAAAGCTATATTTCTCATACAATTATTTTTTAATTCTTATTACACCATTTTTAATCATATCTTTTGTTATTTCTACATCATCTGAATCCGATTGTAAACTACCTGAACTCCAAAATTCATTTTCGTCAACATCTACTTTATGATTTAATTCAAAATAATCCTCACCTATTTGTAACTCCAGTTTATCTGCATCAGTTATTTTAGGGAATTTTGCTTTTACTTCATTTTTAAATAATTGTATCGCAAATACTCCTGACATAGGTTCAAAAAAATTCTTTGCTTCATCTTCTAATAATAAATCTTTCACTAGTACTGGTGCAGGTACTTCTAGTTTCAGATTGATAGTTAATGTAAGATCTTTACCTGCTTCATTTACTACTGTAACTTGGAAAGATTCACCTAGTTTAGCTATGACTTCTGCAAAAGTTCTATCTGTTCCAATTTCAATTACTTTTTTAAATTCATCTAAGTTACCTTTATATCCTAACCAGTTTTTTGCTTCTTCTAATTGAGCTGGCTTGTCATATTTTTTACCAGTCTTATCAGTAATTACTGTAACTTTTACATTTTCTTTAAAGTTTACAACTACTTTTGGAATAGACTCTGTTTCTTCTTCGAATTTGATTTCTACAGCATTATTTTTCACAGCTACTTTGTTTCCACCTACTGTTGCTTCTTCAACTTCTGGTTCACCATCCCTCACTAACCTTATGGTTTTCGTGTAGGTCTACACCGTACGTGCGACTTTCACCGCATACGGCGTGCTATCGATAATATATGTGCTAGTGTGTCAAATAACCTTTCTCCTTAATATCCCCCAATACTAAGGTTATAAGTGCTATTATTCTATTTTTCTGAATTTAGCTACATTACCCATTATTTGATCATCACACTTATAGGTTATATTATATATCATAGCAAATTTTGGTATCAAAGTCAAGTTATTCTACACCCTTTTTGAACTTTTCTAATATTTATAATGCAAGGGGAGAAAATAGCATCCCTTCACATTATGTGTTTTATACTATGCAGCAATTTCTTCGGTTATTTTCTCTAAGCTCAATGCTTCTATAGCACTATTAATATTTTCAACAGCCTCCTTTACTTCTTTTAATGTAGCATTGGGTTTTTCATTTAATTCTTTTGCCTCTTCTATAGCTTCTTCTAATGCTTGTGCAAGTTCCACTGATTTATCAGTTGAATCTATTTTTTCAGCTTCCTCTATAGCTTCAACTAAAATTAAATATTCAAGTTTTATATTAAGGTTTCCATCGAAAGCTTTATTTCCGATAGTTACAATGTCTACAGGAATAATTACTAAATTAAGGTTATTATTCTCAAATGTACTTGCACCTATGTCTTTTATTTTAGATGGAATATTAATTGTTTCAAGTTTATTATCCATAAAAGCTTGTTTAGCTATGCTTGTAACACTTTCAGGGATTTCTATGGACGTTAATTGGTTATCTCTGAAGGAAGCAGTAGATATTACTGTCAGACCATCGTTTATCTTTACAGATGTTAATTTGTTTTGGTAGAATGCCATATTTCTCATTTCAGCCAATTCTTTAGGAAGTTCTACACTTGTAAGTTCATTTTGTGCAAATGCAGCCATCCCTATAGTCCTTACAGTATCAGGTATTTGTACAGACGTTATTCCCTTACCTTTAAATGCCTTATCTCCAATAACTACAACTTTTTCTCCATTAATCGTTTCTGGAATTATTATATCTGTTTCAGTTCCCATATATTTATTAATCGTACCATCAGAAAACTCGAATTCAGATCTTTCCTCTAATTTCTCTCCTACTATAACTTTAACTGTAGCTTCTAGTTTTTCTCCTTCTATTCCTTTCGGCAAATCATATGAACCTGTAAAAGTATATTCTCCTGATTCTTCTGAATTATAATTACCACTTGACCATTCTACATCTACTTCCTCTATATCTCCATTGTTTAGTCTTAATTCTATAGTTGCTGGTAACTTTATATTTTCTTTTGTAGTTCCATAATCAACTTCTATTGCTTGTATTTCTTTTATAGATTCTACAGATAACATAATTATTCTATGATAGTTTGAGTTTTCAAATAGACCATTATTCTCTGGGTCTACTTTAGCTAAAAATACATGAACTTTATTATTATCATTTTCATACCCTTCATTAGATTTGAAAGCCTCCTCGTGGATCTTATTTACTTCCATTAGTATAGTTATAGATGTCAATTTATTGTTATAAAATGACAGACTATCTAAACATAGTTTTTCATTGCCTTCTGGAAATGTAAGGGATATTAACTCATTATGAGCAAACCCTTGGTTTCCTACTTTTTGTAGAGTTCCTGGAAAGTCCACATATTTTAAGTTGTTTTTATAAAATGCAAAAGTTAATATTTCTCTTACACCTTCAGGAATTATTACTTTATTTAATTGATTTTCTTTAAATGCACTTGCTCCTATTACTAAACCATTTAATCCTTCTGGAATTATAAGACTTGTTAATTCCTTATTTGCAAATGCTCCATCTCCAATATGAGTTATATTTTCTCCTTGTGGATTTGTCTTAGGTAAGATTAAATCTTTATTAGTTTTTAATTTTTCTATTCCACTTTCAGAAAATCCCGTTATAGTTGTTGCTTCATAAGTAAAATCTTCTACCACCCAAATACTATCTTGTATATCTTCAGACTTTTCTTTCACTATTATGTTTGTTGTGACTTCAAGCTTTATTTCAGGATTTGATTGAACTACTCCCTGTGGTAATTCAAATGTAGCTACTGCTGTATAACTACCTGATATTTCACCATTATAATTGTCAAGTGCCCAGTTTAATTCTACTTCATGTTCCTTGTTATTAGAATCAATTATAAAGGTTTTTCTAGCCAGTCTATCAATCACCAAGTCTTTTGATGTTCCAATATTTACTGCAATTGAACCTACTTTTCCTATAGATTTGATAGTTACTTCTTCTACTATATCTTTCATCTTAAATTGAATAGTTAATATATTCTCTTTATGATCTAAATCTATAAATATTGGATTTGTATCACTTGGTTCATATTGATTATCTCTATATTGAGGAATTATTTCTATATTTTTATCTCCTATGTGTAGATATTCACCTGTTGATGGATTCTTAAATGTAGATTCCTCTTTCAAAATATTATCATCAAATACGTATTTTATAATCAATTTTGCAGGATTAATTACATGGTGTTTAGATTCTTGTAATTCATTGGTATTCTTATAGTTTTGTGTAAATAAGTGAACTGAACCATCATATCCTAAGTTTTTGAAAAAACCGTTACCATGAAGTTCTTTTAGACTGCTTGGAATTTCTACATCTTTTAATTGATTATTTGCAAAGGCATATTCATCAATTTTTTCAACACCTTCTTCAATAATTACTGAATTTAGATATTGATCATGCCATGTATTATTAAATGCTCTTTTTCCTATAATTTTAACATTTCCTGGTATTGTTACTGACTTTAACTTATTACTAGCAAAGGCATTAGATCCTAATTCCTCTACACTTTCAGGAATCGTTATGTTTCTAAACTCATTGTTATTAAATCCAGATAAATATTTTAATGTACTAGGTAGCTTAACTTCAACTAATTCGTTATCACTAAAAGCCTTATCATCTATTCTTGTTACTCCCTCTGGAATTTCTATATATTTTAGTTTATTAAAAGCAAAAGCTGGAGGTATAGTTGTTAACCCACTAGAAAGCTTTAGCTCCGATATTTCATTAAGAGTAAAGGCTCCTCCTTCTACTTCCGTTACACTTTCTGGTAAAGTTAGGGATTGCAGTAGATTTCCATTAAAAGCTGACATTTTAATGGAAATTACACTATCTGGAATCTCTATAGATGTTAAAGCATTGTAGCGAAATGCTTCTTTTCCTATGATTCTTATAGTATCTGGCAATTTTACAGAGTTTATACCTACTTTTGAGTTTGCTTTATTGCTATAATCTGTTATTGAAAATGCACCATCTCCAATTTCTGTTATTGCTTCTCCTAATTCGTTTGACAAAGGTAATATTAGATTTTTATTAGTTTTAAATTTTTCTTTTCCAACTTCAGAAAAACCAGTTATGGATGTTCCTGAATAGGTAAAATCTTTTATTTCCCATACAGAATCTTCTTCACCATTCCTTACCTATCCCAAAGGATTTCAGTAGGTCTACACCGTACGTGCAACTTTCACTGCATACGGCGTTCCATCGATAATATATATGTTTAGTTGTCCCCAAACAACTAGCCTTGCCCCTATATACAATAACATAATTATGCTTTTCTGTTAAATTAAATTAATCTATCCATGAAAACATTAATATTCATTAATTTTATAATAATAAATTCAAATACAAAAACCACCATGTCTGGGGGGACATGGTGGTTAAAATTTATCTATTTATTCAATATTATTCACATATATTACCGACTAGGTTCCTTCGCTCCCATATGTTTTATCCTCTTCATATGTTACCATATAAATACAAACGGCATATGATCTAAACTACTACGAACCTGCTGACTTCCTATATATATCTATGGAGTTACTCCTCCTCCTTATATAGGACCTCAAACGTTCCATACATACCATCCCTATTTTTGATAACCTTAGGTCTCCACTAGCCAATTATGAAAATCAGATTTAATAGTCTGAATTATTTCTGATTCTAATATATTATTTCAAATATATAGGTCTATAATAAGCTGAAGGTATTTTGATATTATAGACTAACATAATCCACATCATCATGGATTCATCAACTTAACCATAGTTATCTTTTAAGGAGCCCCGCATAGGACTTTCACCTATTACGACTTCACCTGGCTTCATATTGCTAAGGGAGTAACCTTAGGCAATATGCAGGAGGATTAGGTACTATGTTTGTAAGACTATTACATAGATTAGGAGTTTCACCTAATAACTGGTATTGTATAGTTAGGAAAATACCCCACACCTTACGGTACAGGGCATGATTCCCACCCTTTTCACTCATATTTCTATAAGTTTATAGAGTAACGTTTCGCAATTTTATTATTCAGCTATTTTAAATGCTTCAATTGCATCATTTAATGTTGCTATTGCTTGAGTAAGATCTTCTAATTTTACATCTTCTGTTGCTAATACTGTTTCAGCAGCAACTATTGCATCATTTAATGTTGTTTTAGCAACTTCACTTTTTTCAGCACCTTTACCAAGCTCAATATAAGCTTCGTTTATTTTAGCTGTTAATTTTCCTTTTTCTGCTGCTATTTTAGCATCTGCATCTGCGTCTTCTAATTCTGCTATTTTATCTTCTGCTGCTTTTAACGCTTCTAATACTTTTGAAGATACTAATGCTTTTTGTACTTCTGTTAAGTCATTGTATGCCTTTCTTGCAGCTACTACTTTATCAGCATCTTTTAAAGTTAATTTAGCTACAGCTGGTAATGCGTTAATAGTTTTTTCAACTTTTGTTGCTTCTGCTTTATTATCTTTTTCTTCTTTTTCTTTTTTAGCTTCGTTATCTTTTTCTACTTTTTCTATAGCTTTCTCTACTGCTGCTATAGCATCAACTAATTTACCATGATTAGCTTTTTCGTATTTTCCATCTTCTTGTAATTCAACTAATGTGTTATATGCCTTTCTTAATGCAACTTCATTAGTTGTCTCAGTATCTGCATCATCATTTAATAATTTAAATGCATCACTTTCAGCATTTTCAGCCTTTTCAACTAATCCTGCAAAATTCACTCCAAATAAATGTGTTACTGTAGCATTTAATCTAGTACCATCTTTATCTTTTAATGTATCTAATATTCTTAGTTCATCATATTTATCTATATTAAATTCTGGTAATACTAAAGTAACATCTTTACCGTTTCTTTCAGTGATTATTTCACCTTTTAGGTCTCTAACATCTTGTCTTGCTCCATTTTCATGTTTAAAGATGTAATTAGTTGGATCTTCTGCTAAAGTTCTATCTACTGCTTTATTAAATGCAATAGTTATTTCAGTTTTTGCTTTTGTTTGTGAAGATACATATACATCTTCAACTTTAAATGCAGTTGTTGCTGATTTAACTTCAAAGTCAACATAGTCTCTGTACATTTTATTTCTTGATGAACTTGCATCTACAAAGTTTACTACTTCTAATATATAGTTATAGTCTTTGTCTTTATTGTTCACATCTAGACCTGATAATTTAACAACAACAACATCTTTTCTATCTTCTTCATATTTAGCTGAGTCTATTTTGTATTTTTCTATATTTCTGTTTGATACTTCTTTTACATATAGAGTGAAGTGGTCATCTATAACAAATTCATCATCAGACTTATCTTCAAAAGTACCTTTTACATCTTTGTTGAAGTATAATTTAATTGTAGCTGTTTTGTCAGCTGCACTTGTAGTTACTTTGTTATCTATCAATTCTGGCTCTATATTGTCGATTATTTCTCTAGCTTCCATAGTAGTTTTTTCCATTGCAACTTTTGAATGGTTTTCAACATCTACTATAGTTATATCTGTTCTTCTTGGAAGTTCTTTTTCAAATGTATAAACAACTTTATTTGTATCTGTTTTTTCAGCTTTATCAGCATATACACTATGTCTTCCTGATTCATAGGATACATTTCCTACAGATACTCTACTGTAGTATGCATCTACTGAACCATTGTAAATATCTTTGTCAAATATTACTTCTACTTTGTTTCCTCTTAATATAACGTCTACTACCTTTGGAGCTACATCGTCTTTAGCTATTTCAATTTCAAAATCTTTTTCTACTGATTTATATCCTGCAAAGTCTACTAATTCTTTAACAGTTAATTTTTCAGCTTTTAAATCAAATGAAGCTTTATGGTATGGTGTCAAGATTATATCTCTACCATATTGTTCAACTTCCATAGCAATGTTTTTACCATCTATTAAGAAGTTTCTTTCTTTAACGTTAGCTACTGGTTCTGTAGTAGTAACTTTAATTCCATACTCTCCAAGAACTGTTACTTCTTCTATTGCTGGTATAGTATTATCATTAGCTTTAAATTTAAATGTTTTGTTTATAGCTTTATCTATACCTCTAATTACTAATTCATAATCTCTACCTTTTACTAAAGCTTCCTTACCATCTTTTGTGTTTAGTAATAAAGTAACATCATTTCCTTCTAATGTAGCTTTTTCTACTACAAATCCTGTTAATTTATAGTTGTTAGAATCTGTTAATTTTTCTTCATCTACTAATTTAGCATTTGATAGTTCAACTACTACTTCTGCTAAATTTTCTGTGTAAACTTCTTCAACTTTTAATTCTTTAGCTTCAACTACTGGCATTTCAATACCTAGTTTGTCAGCTAAAGTTTCTTTTGAATCTTTCATTGTAACTCCTAGAGCGTTAAATGTCATTAATGCCATTTGTCCTCTAGTGATTTCTGTTGAGTCAGATACTTCTAAGTTTTCTAGAATTCCAAACTCTTCAGATTTTGCTAAAGCGTCTGCCCATTTAATGTCTGAATCTCCATTAGGAGCTACTTTGTATCCTAAAGCTGTTAAAAGTACTTTTGCATAAGCTTGAGCTGTTAAGTTCTCACCAAATCCAAATACTTTGTCACTATGTCCTACGAAAAGCTCATTGTCTTGTGCCCATGCTAATGGTGCATTGTAGAACTTAATTTTAACGTCTTCATAAGTAGGTAATTTTGAGAAGTTTTTAGCTGCCTCAATTTCACCTCTTAATTGTGCTACTAATATTACTGCGTCTTGTCTTGACAGATTGTTGCCAAGGTTTAAGTTTCCGTTTTCGTCACCTACTAATACTCCAGCAGCTTTTAGGAATGCTCCTGCTTCTGCTTCAGTTGTTACAGTATTAGCTGCGAAAACTGTACCGAATGTTCCTAGTACCATAACCATTGCAAGTACTAAGGATAAAATTCTTTTACTCATAGTCTATTGACCTCCTTTAAAATTATAAATATTCTGCAAAATTGTTTAATTTTGCATTCTATCCTAGATTATAGCATTTATGGATTATAAAATCAATCCCCAAATACTAATGTAACAAACTTGTAATATTACTATCAAATTCGTTACTTAAAATCTTTATGGTATTAGTATATACTAATATTCTCTGTAATACAATTACAGTTATGTTACAGTTGTGTTACAAAGGGAGACCCCTTAGAATTCTATTATATTGTCTCTATAGTCTCTCTGTAAGTCTTTTTCTAGAAATTCTAGGAATCTTACTATTAAATCTGAGGCTTCTGCCCTTGTTAGTATTCCATTTGGATTTATTCTATTTGCTTTATCTCCTTCTAGAAGGTTTAGCTCCTTTGCCACATATATACTATCCTTTGCCCAGTTAGGTATATCCTTATCGTCAGAGAAGGATGTCATATATCCTGGATTTGGTGCTCTGGTTTCAAAGCCCAAAGCACGTACTAGTATTACTATGGCTTCTGACCTTTTTAGTGATTTCTTTGGTCCAAATAAATCCTTTGATATTCCTGCGATTATATTACTGTCTACTGCTGATTTTACATATTTATAGTCTTCATTTGAAATAGCTATATCTTTAAAGTATGATACTTCCTCTGGTTGATTTCTTCTTCTACGGGTTTTCTTTGTTTCTTCCATAGATGTTCGTATATCTGAGGCTTTCATAATTGCCTTTGTAAAATCTAATCTTGTAATTGGTGTATCTGGTGAGAAGGTAGTGTTGCCTCCTTCAAATACATCTAGAGAATATAGTTTCTTTATATCTTCTTCTGCCCAATGACCATTTACATCTCTAAACTTTGGTACGATTAGTCTTTCTAATCTTGGTACCATGTCTTGGCTTAAAGATATACTGCCATGACTCTTTGATAGTCTATAGTCGTATTTAGATACTACATTTTTTTCTGTAACTCTAATATGTCCTCCATGGAAGCTTGAAAAACTTGCATCGTTTTCAGAGTACCTTAAACTCTTTGTCATACTATCTGATACTTGGTGGGTATATGAACCCTGGAATGAATTTTGCCCTATATCAGCTGTGATTATATGGTCTATGATTTGAGTTTCTGTACTACCCCAGAAGTTTTCATATCCTACATTTCCACCTGTTATATCTATGATTACATTCCCTTGACTTTTATTGTAATCATAATACTTTCTTCCTTTTATATTACCTGAGTAAAAATCAGAAGCTGGTCTTTGATCTATTATATCTGATTTTGAAAATTGGTAGTCTGTAAGGTTGTAGGTATCACTACCTATCTTTATGGTCTCTTTATATTTAGATACTGAAGTCTGCCCTATGGTTTGTCCTACTCCTGCGTGTTTTGACAGACTAGTTACATATGTTACTGTCCTGTCTAACTTTCCTAAAACTTTAGGGTCTTCTGATTGTAGTTTGAATTTATATGTTACAGATTCTTCCTCATTCTTTACTTTTTCTGATGCACTATAGCTTCCTACAAATTTTATAGGTTGTCCTGTAATAAATACTATTTCCTCATACTGATGCTCATTTTGTACTCCTCCTACGAATTCTAAAGGTGTTGCTATAGATGTAGTTGGTATTAGTAAACAGATAATCAATAGTGTTAAAATTATTTTTGTTTTCATATTGCACCTCATTTTACGATAATTACCTTTGCCATATTGTCATCTCTTACCATGTAAAGGCTATCTCCTGATTTTATATCATTTACTGTAACTCTTTGTCCATTTTTTATAATCATGGCTTCCCTTAGATATATATTAAGAGTTGAGTTTTTTTCCATCCATTGTTCATTAATGGTACTCCAGTCCTTACTATTTTTTAATTTTAGGAACCAACCCATATTATTATCTTCCACTGGGCTAGACTCCACTATGCCTATGGTAGTTCTTTGGTTTAAAAGAGAGTCCATGGATCTTTTTATAAAAGCTGCTGAAATTCTATCTCCCTCTGTATATAAATATCCATACCAGTCTCTAGTTCTATTTCTCCTATTGTTTTCATCTACAGAATAATCCCTTGAGAAAAATTCTTTAGGTGAAACCTCTTTGTTGTTTTCTAAATCATATATAAATGTATCGTCATCATAGAAAAATTCTTTTTCATCATTGAAGGATTCCCAGTTGTTTTTATCCAATAGGAAGAAATCCTTTAGGTACAATATATCTTCTAAAATTGTATTTAGTCTTCCTACATATAATTGGTCCTGTCCTATATTGGTATTGTTTATATTTTCATTATATATATAGACTAAATCTGCTGTTAAATCGCTTCCTCTTCCATCTGCTATAATTAGCCCATCAGAACCTGAATTCAGATTATATACATCTACTAATCTATTGTTTTTAACTACTATGGTTCCATCATGGAAGTTAATATTTCTATTGTTGCCTAGTTCCATCTGACTGCTAAACCAGTTTATTTCTCTTATTTTTTCAGAGAAGTTATTTTCATATTGTGCTTTTACTACCATTCTTTCTACCTTTTCTTTGCCAAAATAGTCTTTCATTGCCATATAGACAGTTTTACCTTTATAGTGTTTCAGGTTTTTTATATCTATCTTTTGACCCCCTATATATATAGGAAGGTTTCCGTTATATGGAACCTTTATACTTTTACCTAAGGATGTCCATTTACCATTTCTAAAGACATCTACCTTTTCTAAGGCTATTATATCCTGTAGAGAATCTGTTACTGTTAGCTGTCCTCTATAAATATCCTTTATTAGAATAGAATCTCCTTGGATATTTACTCTGCTTATATAGGATGTATCTATGTCGTCAAAGTAAAACTTGACTCTATCTCCTACATATAGCTCTTTTAGATTGATATTTTCTTTATTTTTTGTGACTACAGTGGCAGGGGAAGTAAAGTATACTTCCCTTTTTCCTGTTGGTAGTTTGATCTCTATTTGGTCTCTGTCTATTCCTAAAACAGTTCCTATTCTTACTTTTTCTCCCGGTTGAATATAGGCTGGATTATCTACTGAGTAGGCATCCATATATTTTATATTTCTGCCTTGTAATGTTATATATACTTCCATTCCTTTTTTAAAGTCTGTAATCTTTACAGGTCTTCCGTCTATTTCCAACACTACGTTTTTAATCATAGGAATGGTATATATTGTGCCACTATATTCTTCTACTTTTATTTTGTTATCTATGGCTTCTATAAAATATCCCTCTAGAACTCCTTCTTTATAAATATTGGTTCCTTGTGCATTGGCTATAGAAAAGTTCATAAATAACAATGCTGCCAATAAGATAATGCTTATTTTTTTCATATTATCGCCTACTTCCTATTACAGTATATATCCCTAGCCTATTGACTCCTTGGGTGCTTATCCATGACTTACTTCCATTATCGTATCTTACCATTTGAATATTATTTAACCTACGACTTTGTGCCTTTAACATATCGTGTTCCAATGCAAATATAATATTTCCATTTAGGTACTCTATATTTTCTGTATCTTTTCCTATATATATATTACTTTCTAATAAATAAGCAGTTCCTAAAACTGTATTTCCAGCTTTAGCATCTATAGCTCCTTTGTAAGTTAGTATTTTAAATACTACACCTGCATTTGAATTATCTTTGTTGCTTATAATTGTTGTATTTTTAAACATACTTGGATTAAAGTTCATATTATAATCTTTTCCAATAACAGTTATTTTTGCGGTGGAATTCACTATAATATTAGCTGGAATCCTAATGGATATATCATTTACTCCTTGGAGACTTCCTCTAGTCAAGTCTATTGTCATACCTTTAGATGTAAAGTCTTTAGAACCTATGATTATACTAGCTTCATTGCCATTTCTATTTATTACAGTATTTTCTCCTAATTTACCATCTGTATCCTTTGGCCCTACATCTCTACCTGTAGTAACTATATTACTTTGTGATTCTTTGATTGGTTTTGATGTACCATATTTTCCTATGGCTCTTACTAAAAATTGATATTTAGTATTTGGACTTATTTTCTGAACTGAATAGGATGTCAACTCTGTTGAGCCTATGAATTCAAATTTTCCTCCATCTTCACTCATATAAATTTCATATTCAAAGGCTTCTTTTACTCCTGTCCAAAATACTCTAATAAATTGATCAAATACTACTTCTGCTCGTACATCAAGAGGTGCTGATGTCTCTGGTATACCATAGGTTATATTATATATATTAGTAGCACTTTTATCTGGGTTTATGACTATAACCCCTTTATCTCCAAGTTTTCCAGCAGGAGTTGTCACCAATATGGTTTGTCCGTCTACTACTTCTATTTCTGTACCATC
This sequence comes from Tissierella pigra, assembly GCF_009695605.1. Taxonomy (GTDB): domain Bacteria; phylum Bacillota; class Clostridia; order Tissierellales; family Tissierellaceae; genus Tissierella; species Tissierella pigra. The sequence continues at coordinate 86,943 of NZ_VUNQ01000005.1, read as the reverse complement.
TACTCCACCTTCTATTACATATCTATCTGCACCTATGGTAATATAATCTGTTGCTTCTTCTGAATCCATTAGCTTTCTTAAATTTGGTACAAATATTACTTTTGCTCCTTCCATGAAGTCGCTTCCTAAAATCTTTATTTTTTCTCCGCCTTCTATGGATATGGTCTCTATAATTCTTCTATCATCTTCTGGACTTACTACGGAGTTTATCTTTGGATTACTTACATAAGTGAAGGCATCCTTTAATTCTGCGATTCCTCCATCGGGGTTTTCCACTTTTATTCCTACTTTTCCTGCTTCATAGGCTGGAGTTCTTAGAACTATTTTATCTATACTTATGGAAATTATATCTTCTTGTGGTACTCTTATTTGCGTATTTCCCTTAGTTATATATACTTTTAGTTCTCCCCTGCCATCTATCTTTTCTCTGAAGTCTTTACCTTCTATGGTAATTACTGTCCCTCCTGAAGTTGGTCCAAAGTTTGGAGTTACTTTTGTTATTTGTAGCCCTGTAACCTCTGGCATGATAAATCTAATTTCTATTTTGTCAGAATCACAAGTTCCTCCATCTTCATTTATTACTTTTAATTTATGATAGGCATTTATATATTTACTGTCTACTGCTGGCATAGTAAATCTTAATGTATTTGATATGGTTTCATCAGGACTATATTCTATAGGAACATTTATTTTTATATCTCCTATTTCTATTTGTACAGGTTTTCTAAAGTCCATTCCTTGAACTTCTATGACATTTCCACCTAAATAGTTTACTTCTATTATTGTTCTTCCTCCATTATCTACAGAATATCCCGGTTCTCCGTCCTTTAGGATATTTGTAATCTTAGGGTTACTGTCTGGATTCTTGTATTCAAACTCACCCTTAGCCTCTCCTCCATCTGGATTTATAACTGTTACGGGTACTTTACCTACAGTATAATAGTTTGGAGTGGTTATATCTATATGTCCACTATTTTTCAGTGTAGCATTTGGAGAAAATCCTCTATCTATTCTAAGTCTAGATGTGGTACTTGCTCCTGGTAATCTTTCTACTTTTATCCGTACTAGTTCATTTCCATTATATGAGTTATCATCTTTATCTTTTAGTAGATTTATTGGAAGGAATATTTCTTCCATATCATAGTCAAATGTATTTTCATATTCTACCTTTGTATCCCCTACTCCTTCTATAAAGCTAACCATTAACTTTCCATTTTCATATTTTACTGTAAGATTTCCTATTTCAATGTCTTTTGTTCTATTTTCTGAAAAGTTTCCTGTGTTTTTATCACCTGTACTGGTTACACTTTTATTGGATACAGATCTATTGTTACTATCTCCAAATTGTACTAGCTGTATGGTTTTTCTTCCAGTAGGTACATTAGTTGAATTATATACTCTAATATTACTTGTAGTAAATCCTTCTCCTAATATCTCTACCTTGTCTCCACCTTGTTTTTTACCTATACTTGGGCTTACATTTGTTATCTTTGGTGAAGAAGCCTTGTAGGTATAGTTGACTTTATTTGATATACCTTGGTCATTATTTATTAAGTACACATCTACTGTTCCTGCCTGTCCCTTTGGAGTTTTTACTTCTATCATTGTGGATGTAAAGCTTACAATAGTTGCTAATTGCCCCCCAAAGTAGATTCTAGGAAGAATTTTTTTATCATCTTCAGATAAGTCCTCCATTTTTTTACCTCTTAAATCTGTCCATTTGCCATCTCCGTTTAGCTCTGTAAAAGGTTCTCCATCATCATACTGCAAGTTGTTGTTTAAATCCCTATATGGCTCATAGAATCTAAACTCTGAACCTTCTACATATACTGTTATATCTCCTGCTGCACTTCCTTCTTTTTCTATTACATTGCTTATTTTAGGATAGCTTATGGGAAGTATATAAGAGAATCCATCTTCTTTCTTTCCACTACCTCCATCTGGATTTACTACTACTACTGGAACTGTTTTTCTATCCATTTCAGTTTCCGTAGACAAGTCTCCAGAGTATTTTGGTACTTTTACTATTATACTTTTACGATCTATGGATATTTCCACATCTTTTGGATCTACTTTTACTCCACCTATAAATACAGATGTTTTATTGTCTCCTCCATTGTCTATAAACTTTTTGCTTTCACTTCCAGTGATTGTTATATAATATCCTCCATCAACTGAACCTTCGTTTGGCTGTATACTTACAATATCCAAGTTATACTCTGGATGGAAAGCATAGTAAAATCCATTATTTCCAGTTTTAGAGTCTCTAGTTGTATCTGGGTTGACAATAGTTACATCATAATATCCCTCTCTAGGCATTGGTGGTACTGTAAATTGTAATTCACTGTTGTTGATTACCTTTACCTTGTTTCCTGTGATTTTACCACCTGTTACAGCATAAGGAGTCATTATGTTTAAGGTTTTTCCATCTATTTCAATAGAATCATCGCTTACTGTTAAATCATACTCTTTTCCATCTTTAAAGCCTACTATTCCACTACCTTTTCCTCGTAATATATATATTCCTCTATCTCCATCTGTTAATTTTACTTCTCCTGTTTTAGTATCAAAATAGATTGTATAGTATATAGGATCTGTAGTACCTTGTTGTAAGATTACACTATAATAGTAATATGATAATACTATATTTCCACTTTCATTTTTGATTATATGGTCTGATGAACTGTAATCTTGTAATTCTATTGCTCCTGTTACTGGGTTTCTATTGTATTCATTTATATCTTTCCCACCTAATAAAACTTTAGTTCCTATGAGTTTATCTATTCCATTTCCACTTAAATCTTTAACCAATGGATTTGGTAATACCAGATTTTCTCCCTTTATAGTTACTAAAGTATCTGCTGTACCTTTCTTAGGGTTAAAATCTATGAATCTAGGTCTTGTATATGTTTTTACATAGGTAAATGGATAGAATACAGCTGCTCCACCTTCTTCATTTTGAACTATTATTTGCACAAAACTTTCTGGTTTTGCTGGTGCATCAAATATTATTTCTGTACCTAATTCATTTCTTTTTATATTTTTAACTTCTTCTCCATCTATATATACTTTTACTCCAGGGAAGAATTTTTGTCCTGTTATAACTATTCCTTTTTCTCCTGCTGTGGTTACTACATTTGGTGTAACTGAGGTTATAGTTGGAGTTTTATCTTCTCTTACTTGAACAAATCTAATTTCTCCATAGGCACTTGAACCTTTATCCCCATCAGATTCAACCGCCAATGGATTTTGTAATTTTAAATTAGAAGGAGTGTTTATAAGTACTTCTGGTATGACACTTCCTTTTTTTATTTTTATTTTTATAATGTTTCCAAACTGTTCATTTATTTTATCTTCTAATTCATCTCCTGCTTTATATATTCTTATATTTTCATTATCAAACCACATATTAGAATTTTCTTGTTTTTCTACACTAATTTCTGGTGTCTTTATTTTCAATTTATCCTTTTCAATATATCCATATTTTAAAAAGTTATCTCCAGTTATTGAGATTATAAAATCTTCGGTAACTTTACGTTTCTCATCTACTTGGATAATATTAGGTATAATTGTTTTTATGCTTGGTTTATAGTCTATTTCCTTATAGGTAAAACCATTTATTATTGAATATCTCTCTGTACTAGTTTCCTTTCTTCCACCAATAAATTCTATTTCATCTTCAATAAATATGATTACATCTTTGACAAGTTTAGTTGGATCATCAATTTCTGGAACTATTATATTAAACTTATCAAATTCTGTTCCTTCTAAATTATAACCAGTAAAAGTAGCATTTTGACCTATTTGAATTGTTATTGTTCTAACTAGCTTTTCTATTTCCTCTTCATAATATTTTCCACCAATATATGTTAAGGTTAGCCTTTTCGTATTTAATCCATCAACTACTAACTTATCTCCTTCTATTTTACCACCTTCATATATATTTGAGCTTAGCCTACCTATATTCATTCCTTTTACCTCTGCAGATGTTCCTTTAATCGAGCTATAATTAGGATCTATCTCTACCTTGTTCACAATGTTGCTTCCATCTACTACTAAAAATTCTAGTTTTTTAAATTCTCCATTTACTTCATTACCTAAAATTCTATATTTATTAATTTGTTCGTCTATATTACTATTTGGATCTACTCTGTTTGTAACTACTATTTCATATGGTCCATTATCAACCCCAGGTACGTTGAATATCAATTTTTCTTGACCATCTTCCTTACTATGCTTTATACTTTCGTTTGGAGCCATATTTTCCTTTGTGTACTCATATGCTTTCCCTTTTTCCATTAAGAATACACTTACATTGGATTCTATATTATCAGCTGATATAGTTACAGTAGAGTTTATAGGCCCTTTGGTGGGAAATATTGAAACAACTCCTGTCATAGTTAGTTCTCCTCTTACTGTAACTATAGACTTATAGGTATGTTCTATTTCTATCGGAATACTATTCTCTATTTTCTTCTGTTTGAATACAAGTGAATGTGTTCCAACCCTAGTACCTAGGTTTTTTTCGATTATACTATTTCCATTTTTATCTTTTATTTCTTGAGTTTGTATAGAATCTTTAGATGTTGCTTGAATAAAATAACCTTCTATTCCTTTAGTTGCATCCTTTAGGTTCCCTATGTTTTCTCCAGTTAGAATTAAATTTTCTCCTGAATTTATTATACTATCTGTTTTTTTATCACCTCTACCTGTTATCTTAGGCATATCTTCTTCTCCAAGAGAATATGTTTTTCCATCTATAAAAAGCCTTTCACCAGTTCCAGACGCCTTATAACTATATTGTGCAACATACCTTCCTGATGCACTACTTTTTTTAGGTCGTGCTAATGCCCCATCTGAGTCAATTATTTGTACATCTGCTGCATTTAGATTATCTCCTATTATGGTTATGAAAAATTCTCCTGAATCTTCTAAATTATCATATGTCTTATTTACAATTATACTAGTTATACTAGCCTTATCATCATCTGCCCATACAACTAAATCATTTATAGGTATAGCTCCTAATATTATTGCAAGTGCCAAAATAAAACTTAATATTCTTTTCAAACTTCTCCCTCCTATTCTACTACTACAAAGATGCCTGGTCGATTGGTTATTCCTTTTACTTTTCCATCTATGAATTCTGTTGTAGATATTATTTCTTCAAATATCCTTAGTTCTTCATCGTATCTTAATATTTTTAGTCTTCTCCCATCTGATTCAAAATATGGTATCTCTATGGTTAAACCAGCAAAATCAAAGTTATTGCCTGATACTTCTATGAAATTGGATTTTATATTTTTATCTACTAATTTTTTCTTTAAAATATCTGCTATACTTTGTTCCACTCTGCCTACTCTAAAGTTTATATTTTTTTCATCTGTACTTCCATAGAGCTTTGGACTTTTTATGGATACATTTGTCCATTTGGACTTTAGTACCAATTCTCCTAAATTACTACTCCATGAAGTGGGATATTCTATGTTCCTTACCCATGTATTGTTCCCCATTAGTTCATCTAGGTTTATTTCTAAATAATATTTATCTAATTCCCTAGATTTAAGCTCCAATGTATCCTTACTTGAGTTTAAATCTCCCTTTACTATACCGTATTCGCTATTTTGGATTATTTTATATTCTTCATTTGGTATGTAGTCTCCTTCTTCTACTACTGAAAGTACTCCATATACCATAAAGGTATCATAATCTCTGCCATTGCTTATTATTATATCGTACAATCCTACTGGTAATCCTCTCCTTGGCAAGTATATATATAGTTGTTCATCATATACAGATACTCTGTCTGGACTATATATTCTACCTGTAGAGGCTCTGAACTCTACATAAGTATTTTCATGAAACATAGAGCCATCTATAACCATTGGGTAACGCCAATCATATGATTCCACTATTGAGCCTTCATACAGCCTCTCAGCCTTTGGAAAATAATTTGTACTAAAGGACCATCTGTATTCTGTGTTTCCAGTTTTCTCTATATCAGTACTATCTCCAATTATACTTTCTGGAATATATCCGTTATATATCTGATTATCTTTTAACTTTTCTCTTAAAGGTATATAGATTGTCAGCTCTTTTTTATCTTTATTTTCTTTAATATTCATTTCTTTATTGCTATCCACTATATTTTCACTTTCGCCCTTTATGCTTAAGGTAACCCCTTGTGGATATTTATTTAGAGGTTTTATCCCACTTTCTATATTATTAAATACTACTGTAAGATAATATCCTTCTATATATTCTCCAGCTGTTTCCGTGGGAAATCTTTCAAATAAATTCTCTGGATTAAGATATTTTTGTTCATATCCTGGTGTGGTGCTTATAACTTTTGGTCTAGGCTTTTCTGTATTATTTGCACTTCCATGTACTTCTAATGAAAATCCTCCTATTATTAAAATCATTGCTACAATTATACTAAATATCTTTCTCATTCCGATTCCCCCTAATCATGATAATTCCTCATATATATATATCGACAAAATCTGTTAAATCTTAAATAGAAAAAAGCCATAACTCTTATGGCTTAAATCATTGTATTTCAATTATTCCAAGTTGGATAAATGCTACTGACAGTAGGCTAACCAGCTTATATTTTGCATGAGATTCGAAATACTTTTCTTGTTTTAAAAAAATCTTGGAATTTACTTCTCCAAAATAATCAATATCTGTTTGAACTCTTTCCTCCTCTAAATACTTCATCAGTTCACGTGCCGCTTTTTCTATAGTACTCTCACTTACCATATTAAATTGTATCTGTTTATTAGCAGTTATATAATCTTTCACATCCTTCCCCAAAGAAAACTCCATATTATGAGAGTCTTCAATGAAGTTTGAAACTGTATAAGCTTCAATTGAAGGATAGCTTAACAATAATAATCCACCCATTAATTCATCATTTTCATATGGGTTTTTTAGGCTATTTAATAGCCCTACGATTAAATTAGTATCTACATTAGACTTTGGATCTCTATCAAATAAATAATAAACGGCAGATCTATCTACTGGAAAACTATATTTAGTTACTAATTCTGCAATAACGTCATCTAAATAATCATTTTCATCAAGTATATCGGATATATTTGAATGTTCTGTATTAATCACTGCTATTTTAGAGGAGTGTTTATTTTTATTTTGGAAGAATTTAGCCCTACTTCTTCGTTTTTCAATATACTCATATCCCAAAACATCACAAAAAATTCTTCTTAATAAAGAGAATTCTGTCCTTGCTCCTTCAACTATAAATAGTACTCTACCAATACTTTTATCTTTATTAATCTTCATTATATCCAGGCAACCCTTCGAATACTCCACTTAAATACATTTTTTCCATGTTTTGGGCCATTCTAGGCTGTTCATCGGAAAATCTTTTTACCCAACTTCCTTCTGAGCCATTAAAGTTTACTGAATATATCTGGTCAGGTCTCATAATTGAAGTTGAAAGTAAATTAGTTGAGTGTGAAACAAATAAAATCTGCGAGGAATTCGATTCCCTCATAAAATATCGAATTAATAATTCTTCCAGCTCATTATGAAATCCACTGGAAAACTCATCAACAAGAAGCATACCTTCTTTATTAACTAAGGTCAGAAATGCAGGAAGAACATTTAAAAGTGTTCTATTCCCCAAAGACTCTTCATTAAATGGAATTGGAGCATCAATACCTTTCCTCCTAAAGAAAATCATCTTTTCTTCATCTTTTCCTATTTGGATCGTAATCTTATGATTTTTGTCTTCTTTTGAATAGTTAATATTTTGGTTGAATTTATATTTATCAAAGAAACGATTAATATCTTTTGTTCCATTGGATTTTAGATAGTTGCTTAGCCCTATATCTTCTTTCCCATATGAAATTACATTTTTTTCAAAAGCATCAATATATATGGAATTCTGCAAGAAATCAAACCAGGCTTTTAGAATATTATTTCCAGCAAACTTGGTGTTAAAATATAATGTCCTAAGAAATAACGTATCTTTACTTAAGTCATTTTCATCATAAATCATTTCTTTTTCTCCATTTATATAAGACTTTGCATTAGTACCAATTCTTTCTAAAATTATTTTATCGTCTAAATAAAGGGTTTCACAAATAAGTCCCCTTGATGGATTGTGTTTTATAAAGTATCTAATTTTACTTTCCTCTACTGAAAAATAATAATCAATTGAGAAATCATTTTCCTTAGAAAAAAGGCATAGAAACAATCCTGAATTAATTTCTCTTTCCTTAAATAATAAATCCAATAATAGTTTAATAGCCAGTATAATATTGGATTTTCCCGATGCATTAGCTCCAACAAACAAACATCCTTTTATAATCCCATTATCTGAAACATTCGTATCCGTAAGAAATCTATAGTTTGTCTTTGTAAAATCTATCTCTGTTTTATTTTTAAATGATTTGAAATTATTCAAAATTATTTTTGATAACATATATATCATCTCCTTAAGCTTATTATATCATTATATATTTATTATGTGTAATTTTTTTACGAGTTATGATATATTTGTTGTAATTTTTTATATTCAGTTTATTTAATTATTTTTTCTATCATCTTGATTATGGACAAAAAAATACGAGAGGGTGCAGGCACCTTGCCTATTTTAATATTTCTATTGCTTTCTTTAATTGTAAGTCCTTATCTGTATTTTCTACTTTTATATCTGGCTCTATTCCTTTGCCGTGGATAGATATTTTATTTGGTGTTAGATATTCTGCTGTAGTCATTTTTATAATACTGCCATCATCTACAGGCATTAAAGTTTGCACTATTCCTTTGCCAAAGGTTTTTGTACCTATTAATGTTCCTGCTTTTCTATCCTTGATTGCTCCTGCTACAATTTCTGATGCTGATGCTGAATTTTCATTTACTAGTACTGCTAATTTATATTTAGATTTTTCCAAGGTAGATACATGGGTTAATAGTGCTTTGTTTTTTTCTTTTATATGAACCACATCTCCTTTTGGTACAAATAAGTTAGATATGGTTACTGCTTCACTAAGTTGTCCACCTGGATTATCCCTAAGGTCTAAGATTACCTTTGTGATTTTCTTATTATCAAATTCATTTAGTGCTTTCTTTGTTTCTACAGTGGTTTGAGAATTAAATTCCTCTATTTTTATATATCCTATTTTCTCCTTTAGAATTTCTGATTTTACAGGACTTATTTCTATAATATCTCTTTTTATATTAAAGGTTAAAACTTCACTGCCTCTCTTAATTCCAAGTTTTACTGCTGTACCTTTTTCTCCTTGAATCATAGAGGATACTTTTTCTAGTGGTAAATTTTTTATATCCATATTATCTACAGATACAATAAGATCGTTTTCCTTTATACCTGCCTTTTGTGCTGGTTGATCCTTTAATGTGTTTTTTATATTTATATATCCTTCTTTTTCTTCTATGGTTACACCTATACCTCCAAAGGTGCCAAATAAATTCTTATATATAATTTCTGCTTCTTCTGAATTATAATAGTCACTATAAGGGTCTAAAGAACCTAACATTCCCTTTAGTGCTCCTTCAATTAATTTATCCTCATCTATTTCAAAGGGGTACTTTTCCTGTATATAATCCAATACGTCTACAAAGAAAAGTAAATTTGCTTCTTTTTCTTCATATGTGCTTTGTGATTCTCCCCATGCAGTACTTGGTATTAACAAGGTTAAGATTAGTAGAAATGCTATTGTCTTTTTCATATATACCTCCCAAAATTAGTATTCTATTTATTTTATAAAGCCTCCAAAAATTCCCTTTTTTTGTAATTTTTTAAGTTCCCTTTCATTGGTTATGCTGTCTAAGTAAGGATTGACTCCCAGTTCCTTAATTTTCTTTGCTAAATCTGATTGTAATTGTGGTTCAGACATTGTCACCCCAAAGTTAGGGTATCTCCTTAGGAAATCTATAATTTCATTTTCATTATAGTCCCCACTACTTATATCCAATATTACATTTCTAAAGCCCATATATGATACAGGTATATAGTGGTCAAAATATTTTATTTCTGGTATAAATCTATATCTAAATTCCTCATATTCTTCTTTTAATTTTACAAATATATCTTCATTTTCTTCCATCGTTCTTAGGACTATATACACATCTTCTTTTTCTCTCGCCCATTTTGCCAAATCAGCCATTGTTATTTTGGATGTATTGTTTTTTATGATTATTGTCTCTTCATCTTCCCATTCTAAGGTAAGAGCCAAAAGCCTATACCCCTTACTGTAATCTTCCTCTAAATCTTCAATCGAACCATAATCACCTGCTTTTATCAACTCCTTATTTTCTATCTGAATATCCTCCAGTTGCTCCAGATTTATCTGTCCATTGTTTTCCATATAGATTCTTAATATATCCTTCTTTAAAATAAATTCTGACTTGTTTATTTCTTCTATTGCTTTTTCATATTGCTCTCTAAACTGTTCTACTTCTACTTCTTTTCCAGTTTTCTTGTTTACGGCTCTGCTATGTTCAAATATACCATCTCTAGATACGACAAATAGCGTATCTTCATCTATAAAGGACCCTTTTAACATATATGTCTGTGGAGCTACAAAATTATTGCCTGTGCAATTTGTCAAATCTCTGCCGAATACTAAGCCCTTTTCATTTTTATACCCCATAATATTCATAATAGTCGGGTAAAAATCCAAGGGACTGCCTACTGTGGATATGGTCTCTTTAATTGTTTCTCCTGGTATATTGATAATCAATGGTATATTCATCATAGTATCAAAATCATAGTGCTGTCCTAGAAATTCCGACATCATATCTTGTACTTCTTTTTGAGTACTGGATATAGCAAAATGGTCGCCATATAGTGCTATTACACTTTCTTCATATATTCCAGTTTCTTTCAAGCTCTCAATAAATTCTCCTATATATTTATCTGTATAATGTATAGATTGCAAATAATTACCTAATAAAGTATCTTTATGCTTCTCGTTTAAATTTAGTCCATGATATTCTTCAGACATTTTATATGGAGCATGGGAGGTTAAAGTTATCAAAAAGGCATAAAAGGGATTTTCATCCATATTATCCATTTCTTTTATATATTCTATTGATTGTTTTAAAAAATCTTCATCTCTTAGTCCAAAGCCTATTGTTTCTTCAAATTCGTAGTCCTCTTCAGATATAAATCTTTGAAACCCCTGTGCAATATATGCCTTTTCTCTATTCCAAAACTCCTTCTTATAACCGTGCATTGCCCAGGCAGTATATCCATTGTCTCGAAGAACCCAAGGCAATCCATAGAATTTATTATTCTCATATTGTACATAACTTGGCTCTTCCATGGAAGGATACATGGAGTTATGTGATACAAACTCTGCATCAGATGTGTTTCCTCTTCCTATTAATTGATAATATTTGTCATAGTATACTGAAGAACTATCCTTTATAAGTTTGTTTAGATTTGGTGTGACTTCTTGTCCTTCATATTCCATATTAATTACAAAATTTTGTAAGGACTCAACTTGCAATACTATTAGATTCCTATCTTTGCCTAAACTAGATAATTTCCCTTCTTGTATTTCTGTTCTATTTTTCAACTCATTTATATCTTCTTCTGTTAATCCAGTATTTACCTCTTTGGAAAAGACTTTACTCATGTTATTTACCACATCTATAGCATGAAAAGAATAAAATTCTTGTGCCTTTATAGATTGATTTTGGTCTGTAATATTTACATATATTACAGCTAATGCTAAAATTCCTAATATTATATAGGTTCTTACCTTTTTCGATACAGGGCACTTTACTTTATCTATTTTATATAAAAATATAAGTATCAATATAGGTATATCTAATATCAATAGTAAGTTTTTTATATCTACTAAGTACTTTATACTATCTCCCACTGCGGTCAATTGCTTAGTTTGACTTAGCATAGCCACTGATGGTAAAGATGCAAACTGCATATAATAAATTACATCAACAAACATTATAAAAGATATTAAACTATAAAATATTATTATAATTCCATTTTTATACTTGAGTTTAGTTTGGTCTATTAAAGATATAATTAACAATGTAATCATATATGTAATTAAAAATATTGATAATTGATTGAATTCCACTGTAGTAATGTTCATATACAAAATTGTTTTTAATATAAATAAAATTGATAATGTCATTTTTACCTCCTGATAAGCAAGATGTTAAAAGGGAAAATCCCTTTTAACACCTTATTTCTTAAAATCATGGCTATAGTAATACTCTTTGTTTTTAAAGTCTTCCCAAAGCTTTTTATTTTCTTCTGATAACTCTTTTTTATATTCTCCATTTTCCTTGAAGAAAAGTTGATGAACTACATCTATGTTTTCTTTTAGTTTTACTATTTCCTGCATATATTCATTTCCTTCCCAGGCTAGATACTGGAATAGTTCTGCCATTAGGAAGTTTGGACTTATATCCCTTCCTCTGCCTTGAAAATCTTTTTGTAAAACTTCCTTTGCACTATTATTTCCCCATATCAAATAAGGAGTCTCATAGTAATTTTCAAATCCTTCTACAGTGGATAAATCTAAGTTTATATCCATCATGGTATATCCTGAGTTTTCTTTTCCAAGCCAAGGGTTATGGTCTCCAAATAAAATGATTATAGTTGGTTCTTCTTCTTTTCTAAAGTAATCAACTAAATCCTTCAAGGCCTTGTCCGTTTTATTTATTCCTGTAAAATAATTGTTTATTATATTATATAGTTTTTCATCATACTTATCTTTTTTCTTTAAATATTCCTTATCTGTATTTGCCTCTTCCGAATAAGGTCCATGGTTTTGATATGTTACTGAGAAATTGAAATAAGGTGACTTACCTTTATTTTTTTCGTATCCTTCTATTATATATTTAAAGAAATCTTCATCCCTTAGATAATCTGGGGATATATCCTTATATCTATTATCCATATGTTCAAAGTAGTCAAATCCCAAATACTCATTTGCATTTTGTCGATTATAAAATTGTCCTGTAATTGGGTGCATGGCTTCTGTCCTATAGCCTTGTTCCTTTAGATACCACACAAAGGAATTGGTTTGTTTATAATATTTAGGCTGGTTGTGAAACCCAGTTAAAAACCCTCTTTCAGTTTTTATTGTATCTCCTGCAAATATATTGGTTACTAAATTCCCATGAATAGATTCCTTTTGAATGTCATGAAAGTTTTTATATATATCTATATTTAAATCTACACCTGGAAATTTAGAGAAGTCATTATAGGCTTCTAACATAATGGCTATTATATTTACTTTTTCTTCTTCTCTTATGTCCATAGGATCAATGGAATTAAAAGCAGTTACTGCCTCTGCCTTATTGTATCCTTCAGGCTTTTTCTCTACTGCATCAAGAGAACTATAAATAAAGGGATATACGAAACCCCTTACTTGAAACTGTTGGGTCTTTATCCATATATTTATATTGGACTTATCTCCTACTTGTGCATATACTTTAGGATTAAAGTAAAATTCCTTAGATATTATTGTAGTTCCAATTATGAATATAGCTAAAAGCACTACTCTCATCTTAGAAGAATTAATCTTATAATTACAGAGAAATTTAAGAGCAATGGCAATGCCTATAAATAAAAGTATCATAATTATTATTTCTTTACTTAAACCAACATCATATTTCTTAGCCATGGTCAAAGATTCACCAAATAGTTTTAAGTCTATAAATGTAAACGGATCATCTCTATAGCTTAACTTTAACTTATTTATTATGGATAAAGTAATAAATAATAAGCTAGTAAGTGAAAAACTTGCCCAAAGCCTATTAAATATTAAATAGGCAAATACCATAAATAAAAATATAGGTAAAAAGTTCATCAATATTAGTAGCTTGTCTGCAAAATAGGTATTCAGTAAATTAACATCTGCCACAGCCCTTGAGAATAATAGAGTTACTGTCATTATGGATAAACTCAATATAATCATAAGAAATATAGCCATTATAGTTTGTAGTATTTTATTTTTCATTTTGTCATCTCCCATAAATATTATTTTATAATATTCGGGGTCTTAGGTCAACCAAAGCAATAACTCCGATTTTTGGTTTTAGTCACCAAAAATCGGAGTTATTGAAAATTATTGGGTTTATTCTATACTAATCCTCTATTTACCATTTCTGTAACTACAAAGGTTGCCACATCTTCTGCAAAACTTCCTGTGCCAAATCCTGCATCGTAGCCTAATTCTTTTGCCAATTCGTGGCTAATTCTTGGACCTCCGCAGCATAGTATTACTTTGTCTCTCATGCCTTCGGCTTCAAGTAGCTCTACTAGTTCTGTCATATTTGGTATGTGTACATCCTTTTGTGTAACTACTTGTGATACTAGGATTCCATCTGCTTTTAATTCTATTGCCTTTGCCACTAATTCTTCATTCGGAACTTGAGAACCTAGATTGTATGCGTCTACTCCTTCATATCTTTCTAGACCAAAATGTCCTGCATAGCCTTTCATGTTCATTATGGCATCTATACCTACTGTATGGGCATCTGTACCTGTGCAAGCTCCTACTATTACTACATTTCTTTTTATATTATCTTTTATATATATTTCCACTTCTTCTTTAGACAATATATCTACATCTACCTTTGGCACTTCTATTTTTGTAAAATCTACTGTATGAGTGGTTTTGCCATATACTACAAAATACGTATATCCTACACCTAAATCCTTTGAATATACTACAGCTGGTTCTTCAAAACCCATTTTTCTTGCTAATTGTCTCGCTGCTTCTGATGCTTCGTCACCTTGAGGCACTGGAAGGGTGAATCCCATTTGTACCATTCCATCATTTAATGTATCTCCATAAGGTTTTATTTTTGTTAGATCTACTTTTTGAACTTCAGCCATTATTCTCTACCTCCTAGCATTAGCTCTACAAATGGATTAAAATAACCAGAGTCTTTCTTTGCTACTCCATCTAATCCTTTTCCGCCTGTAGGAGTTCTTTTTACTCCACCAAATTTTCCTTCTTCTATGGTTTTAAACAATCCCTCTTTCTCTATTTGAGTTAAGAGTTTTTCTGCATTTTGCAGAACTTCTTGTGCTCTGTTTTGGATTATACCATCTTTTTTAAATTCTATTTCTTCTCCAAGACTTCTTGCATTGTTGAATACATATTTTGCATTTTCTATGGACAAATATCTATCTTGTAAATGTGGTGTGTGTATGGCTTCTGTCAGCATACCTAATAGTTGAATACCTTGATTTGTCATAATGGACACCATATTAAACATAGCATTTTGTACATGACCTTTAAGTATATTTCCTGTCATAAACTTTGTAGGCGGCATATATTTCAGTGGTGCATTGGGAAATATTTCTCTAGCCATTTGTGCTTGAGCCAATTCCAATAAAAATCCGTTTTCCACATCAGGATCCATTTCAAAAGCATGGCCTAGTCCCATTTGCTCCTCTGGTATTCCTGCTTTAAGTGCAAATTGTTCATTTATAAATTGTGATGCCAATACTGTATGTGCTGCTTCTACTGCATCATCTGTAGTTAAGTAATTGTCTTCACCTGTATTTATAATAATACCTGCAAAACCATTTATCATTCTGGAGAAATATTGGTCTATTAAGGTTCTCTGCATATTTATATCTCTAAATAAGATTCCATACAGGGCATCATTTAGCATCATATCTAGTCTTTCAATGGCTCCCATAGCTGCAATTTCTGGCATACAAAGTCCTGAACAGTAGTTACATAGTCTTATATATCTTCCTACTTCTTCTCCTACTTCATCTAATGCCTCTCTCATTAGTCTAAAGTTTTCTTGAGTTGCATAAGTTCCTCCAAATCCTTCTGTAGTAGGTCCATAAGGTACATAGTCTAGAAGTGATTGTCCTGTGGTTCTAATAACTGCAACTACATCTGCTCCTTGACGAGCAGCTGCTTTAGCTTGGACTATATCTTCATATATATTTCCTGTGGCTACAATTACATACAGATATGGTTTTTCTCCTTCTCCTATGGTGTTTAAGTAATGTTGTCTTTTATTTCTATTTTCTTTAATCTTAAATACGGTTTCTTCTGCAATTTTATATATGGTTTCTTTTATCTTTCCTTCATCACTTGCCGGAAGTCTTGTTATATCGATTTCTCCTAGAGCCACTTTTTCTGCTACTTCTTGAGGTGTCAAGCCTGTTTGCACCATTGCATTTCCTATCCAATAAGCTGCCCCTCTTTCTAATCCTCCACCTTCTTTTATATTATCTACTATAACATTTGGCAGTGGTTTCTCTATTTCATCTACTCCATCTACTCCAAGAAGTCTGGTAATGGTTCTTTCTGTTGCTGTTGTAGTGTGTTCATCGATAAATTTTTGTGTCTCACTTGCAATATTTTTAGCAGCATTTCGACAACTTTCTATTAAACTTTGATCGAGATTAAGTTTGCTCATTTAATTCACTCCCTCTTTTTTTAGTTCAACTACTGATATATCTTTCTGCTATTTTAAGTATTTTTTCGTCTAATCCCATTATTCTAGCTATATTTAGTGCGTCTTTGGGAACTGGTGCATTTTTTGCTACTACTCTTAAACGATAATCCATATATTTGTTGATTATCTGCATTTTTTTATCTGCATCTAGTTCTTCTGCTAAGTCAAATATATTTATTTTTGATAAGCCTATTACTTGAAGATGAACTACTCTTTCTAAATTGGCTATATTATCATAGTGTGTAGTCAAAAGGCTTATGAGTCTCTTATCTTTTAAGTAACTAACTATTGCCTTTGATATGGCATAGCCTTCTTCTGGATTAGTTCCCCTTGCTAATTCGTCTATTAAAATGATTCCTCTTTCATTGGCTAAATTTATAGCTTCGCTGACAGTTTTTATTTCTCCCCCAAAGGTAGATAATCCTGAATCCGCAGACTGCATATCTCCTATGGAGGTTTTTATAAATTTATTTAGTCCATATTTCATCTTTTTAGCTGGTACAAATAATCCATATTGTGCCATTGCAGATAATAGTCCTACAAGTTTTAAACTAATTGTTTTTCCACCCATATTAGCACCTGTAATACAGGTTGCTCCTTCTTTCAACTCTATAGATATAGGGGTAAATTCTAAATCCTTTTCTTTTAAAGTGTAAGAAACTTTGGGATGGATTCCATCTTCAATTACTATTTTATGTTCTTGTATTATTTCTGGTTTTACTCCATTTATATCTAAAGCGTATTTGGCTTTTCCTAAAATCAAATCTAGTATCCCAATACTTCTCATATTCCTAAATATTTCTTTTTTTCTTTTATTTATTTCTTGTGACAGGAATTCTCTAATTCTTAATTCTTCTTTTTCTTCCTTCCCTTTTAAAATAAGTACTTCCTGTTCTAGATTTATCATATATTCTGTTGGTTTTATGGCGAATTTTATATTTATATAGGTTTCTGATGTATAAATAAGGTAAGGATAATTTTCAACTTTTTCTATTAATTCTCTATTACTCTTTGGTATAGATAGTGATAAATCTGGTTGAAGCCTTAGTTTAAACTCCTCTTCTATTTTTTCCCTAATCTTCTTTTTCTCTATTTTTATTTCCTTATCTAGATTTCTTTTTTTCTCTCTAATAGACTTTAGCTCTTCCGAATAATTGTCGTAGATATAAAATGTGGAAACTCCTGTTTCTTCAGGGTCTAAAAGTCTTTCTAAAGATTTTATTGGTATGATCTCTGTATTTTCATATACTTTAATATTATATTTTTTTATTATTTCATTTAAGTCTTTGACTATAAAAAGAAAGGTCTTTATTTCAAACAACTCTACTTCTGTAAGAATAAAGTCCTCCATAGTACGTTTAATGGAAGCTCTTAAATCTTTTACATGGGAAAAGACACTATCTATGGGGCTTATAATTTCTCTGTTTTCTACAACAGGAAGATAGGATTCTATTCTACCTAGTTCCTCTATTAATTCCTTTTCTTCTCCTATTTCAAAGGCTTTTAGTCTATTTTTATACATTTTCCCGTAAGGTGTAAGGGTTTTTATATTGTTTAGAATATATCTAAATTCTAAGGTTTCTATGGTTTTTTCATCCATGAATTCCATTTACTCACCACCTAATACTAAATCCATTACTGGTATTTTAGTTATGTAAGATTTCATTTTAGATAGAAATTCCCTTGGCTCAAAATAGTAACCTGCTGGAGCATAAGGGTTTAGTGTAATACATATTAAGTTTACAGGATCCAATACCTTTACTCTTACACCTGCATGTAGAAACACCAGCCAATCCTTTGGATTTATAAATATTTTAGTTCCATCACGAATTACTATATCTATATTTTTATATCGTCTCGTAGTTCTTCTCAAATCCTCTATGGTCTTTTTCACTAAAGAACCTGGAATCACTAAATATCTTGAGTTATCTCTTAGATAATCTCCTATGATATGCCCTCCATTTAAAGCAGTTTTTAAAGGAATATTTGTTACTTTTTTATTTTCATCTATGACTGCTATTTCATTGTTGTCCATTAATTTTCTTATGATATTTCTGACTTTCATATCTTCTACTACGGGAAGGCTCAAAGTGTTTACTGTATGGATTGTTTCTTCTATGACTTTGTTTATATCACGAGATAATACTGCTCCTGTAGCTAATATGGTAGCTTCTGATATAGCTGGGGCTGCTTGAGATAACCTATCTAAAGCTCCGTCTATAATGACAAATTTTGCACCTAAGTTTAACATAATATCTGATACATTTTTTATTTCAGAAAGAAGCTGAGGGCCTGCTACTTCAACATAACCCTCATCTTTTACTCTACCTATGACTATTTCACCTAAAGGTGTTCTATATTCTGTTACTGTAAGTATTTCAATAGTAGCATCTCCTAGACCAATCATTCCTGTAGATGTAGCAATCAGTGTACCTGCTTCTACATAGATACGAGGCTTTTCAGTTTCTGTAACGATGTCTAAAGATTCTCCATCTCTACCTATGGAGGTAATTCCTATGGTCACTCCCTGTTCGCCAGCCTCTCCTATTAAATGATTAAGTGTAACAGTCTTTCCACTATTTTTAGCCATACCTACTATAGATATTGTTTTATATTTACCATTTATAAACTCTAACATAAGATGCTCCTTTCAGTGGCAAATTTTGAATTGTTTATGGTTTTAATTCAAAATTCACAAGTGGAAACATCCTAGTGTTTCCTATTATGTCTCTCCAAATCACTTGGTTCCATGGATTTTACTTCTTTACCTTGTAAAAGTTCTGCTACTCCTGTGATTTTTCCTTGTCTTTCCCCTTTACATACAGGACAATCGCATGGTTCTTCTATGATTTGTGGTTCTGTATATGTTGTGATAATTCCTTCGTAGTTTCTTAGCACTACTTTAGTTGGTGATTGTGAGATAATATATTGAGGCATTACTGGAGTTTTTCCTCCACCACCTGGTGCATCTACTACAAATGTAGGTACTGCATAGCCTGATGTATGACCTCTTAGGGCTTCTATTATTTCAATACCTTTAGATACTTTGGTTCTAAAATGTTCAATTCCCATGGAAAGGTCACATTGATAGATATAATAAGGTCTTACTCTCATTTTAACTAACCCATGTACCAAATCCTTCATTATATGTGGACAATCATTGATTCCTCTAAGTAATACAGATTGATTTCCTAAAGGGATACCTGCATTTGCTAATCTCTCACAGGCAGCTTTTGATTCAGCAGTTATTTCTTTTGGATGGTTAAAGTGGGTATTTAACCATATTGGATGGTATTTTTTCAACATATTTACTAGATCATCTGTAATTCTTTGTGGAAGTACTACTGGTGTACGACTTCCTAGTCTTACTATTTCCACATGTGGAATTTCTCTTAATTTTGAGATAATATATTCTAAAACATCATCAGATACTAATAAACAGTCTCCTCCTGACAATAACACATCTCTTACTTCAGGTGTATTTCTTATATATTCTATACAGGCATCTATTCTGTCTCTTGGTACTCCTGTGTCTTTCTGTCCTGCAAATCTTCTTCTAGTACAATGTCTGCAATACATTGAACATTGGTCTGTAATTAAAAACAATACTCTATCTGGGTATCTATGAGTTAATCCTGGTACTGGTGAATCTTCATCTTCATGTAGTGGGTCTTCTAGGTCTGAATCGCTAATATGAGTTTCCATTATTGTTGGTACTGCCTGCATTCTCACTGGACAATGAGGATCATCTGGGTCCATTAGTGAAGCATAATATGGTGTAATTCCTACTCTAAATTTTTCAAGTACAGCACCTATATTCTTTTCTTCTTCTTCTGTTATATTGATTATTTTTTTTAAAGTATCTACATCAGAAATTCTATTTCTAACTTGCCAACGCCAGTCATTCCATTCTTCCTCGCTAACATCTTTCCAAAGTTCAATTTCATTATACCTTCTCAAGATAAGTCCCCCTTATTTTTAGTTAATAACTAATAGTGAATGGTGAAAAGTGAACAGCAACTATTCACTATTCACTATTAATTGTTTTTTAGGCATAAAGTTCTGTAAATATTTTTCTTAATTCTTCTGATTCTCTCATTAGTTCTAATGATATTGCTGCATGGTCTTTTGTATATCCGTTTCCTACTATCATAGTTACGTCTTTACCTACTCCTTCTGCTCCTAAAGCAGCCTTTGTAAAGCTTGTTGCCATACTGAAGAAGTAAACTATTCCCCTATCCTTGCAAATTAGAATACTTGACATTTCTGTATTTGGGATATTTACTGTATTGATTACTATATCTGCCATTTCTCCATTAGTAGCTTCTTTTACTTTTTCTAAGATTTCTACTGCATCTGTTGCATTGGCTTTTATATATACATCTGCTAAATTTGAATCTTTACATCTTTGTAAAGTAGTGTCCCTTGAGCCAATACAAATAACTTTTCCTGTAACTCCTGCTCTCTTTTTCGCTTCGTATAGGCAAAGCATACCTGATTTTCCTGTTCCTCCTATAACTACTACAGTATCTCCTGGTTTAACTAGTTTTGCTGTTTGTGCTGGTGCTCCTGCTACGTCTAATACTGATAGTGCTAAGTTTTCTGGCATATCTGATGGAATAACTGCATAAATTCCTGATTCAAATAATATTGCCTTACCTACTATATCAACTTGGTCTACATCTTTTCTTATTTCTTTAAATTCATCTATTCTAAGAGGTGTTAAAGATAAAGAAACTAAAGTAGCTATTTTATCTCCTACTTTAAGGTCAGTTTTTCCTTCTAAAGCTGGTCCTATTTTTTCCACTGTACCTATTAACATTCCACCTGATCCTGTAACTGGATTTTGGTGCTTTCCTCTTTCTGCTACTATGCCTTTCATTATTTTCTTGATTTCTTCTATATCCCCATTAGCCTGTTCTTTTATTTGTGTAAAACTTGCTGAATCTACATTAAGTGTTTGAACATCTATAAGTATTTCGTTGTCATAAATCTCCATATCATTGTCAATTTTTAATGCTGGTTGTGGTAAAACTCCCTTTGGTTCAATAACTCTATGCGTTCCGTATGGACATCCTTTTTTCATTTTACATTCCTCCCAGTATATTGTTAAAAATTTATTTATAATTATATAATGCAAAAGATATGCCAACTATTTGTTGACAAATTTTGAATTGTGAATTTTGAATTGTAAATTAAGTATTTTGGTGAATTTAACTAGATTTGAGAGATTCAGTATAAATTTTTTATAAAGAAAATAAAGTATTTTCTGCCAAAGAAGTGTTTATCATATAAAAATCTGCCCATTTTTCGGCAAAGCTAACTCATAATTATATAAAATACAAAGGTTGAAGTTAAAGCTTCAACCTTTGTATTTTATACTGCAAAGTTTGCCTTGGTATTCCTAGTATTTCTGCTGTTTTAGTTATATTATTATCTGTTTTTCCTAAGGCTTCTTTTATTATTTCTTTTTCCGTTGTTTCTAAAATCTCTGTAAGGGATAGGTTTGGTATGGTTTCTTTTTTATATTTCTTGAATTTATATGGTAGGTCTTCTACTTCTAGTATTTTTTTATCTGATATGCTAATTATTCCTTCTAGTAAATGTTCCAGTTCTCGTACATTTCCACTCCAGTCATAATTATTGAATATGTTCAAGACTTCATTAGATATATTCTCTACTTTTTTATCAAACTTTTTATTGAACTTATTTATAAAATAATTTACTAAAATTGGAATATCTCCTTTTCTTTCCCTCAATGGTGGGATTTCAAGAGACAATACATTTAGTCTATAGTATAGATCTTTTCTTATTTGTCTTTTTTCTATTGCTTCCTCTGGAGGAATATTAGTTGCTGCTATTATTCTAACGTCAACTTTTATAGTATTTGTAGCTCCAACTCTTCTTATATTCCCATCCTGCAATACTCTTAAAAGCTTTGACTGAAGTTCTAAGGGCATGGAGTTAATTTCATCTAAAAAAAGAGTTCCACCATGGGCCAATTCAAATAATCCTGGTCTATCTTCTGCTCCTGTAAATCCTCCTTTTATGGTTCCAAATAGAATTCCTTCAAGAAGATTTGCAGGTAATGCCGCACAGTTTTGTGTAATAAAAGGCTTAGAGCTTCTATGGCTTACATTGTGAATAGAATGGACAAACAATTCCTTTCCTGTACCTGTATCTCCAGATACTAATACTGATATATCCGATTCCCCTGCCTTCAACACAATGGATTTTAGCCTCAAAATTTCTTTATCTTCTCCTATAATATCCAATAATGTGTATTCTGCTGATTCATTTGTTTTCTTTGTAGAAGGTTTCTGCTTCTTATTATATAATTTGTCTTGAAGCTCAACTATTTTTTCTGACATCTGTCTAACTGTGGTTATATCCTTGGATATTTCTAAGGCTCCTACTATTCGTCCTTTAGATTTAATTGGAATAGATGTATTTATAGTTGTGATCTTTTCTCCTTTATAGTTGATAAAAGTTTGCTCTTTCTTATATAGAGGCTCTCCAGTACGAATTACTGTTAAAAGGGTACTGGTTTCATCAGTTAAAGATGGGTATACTTCCAGTAAGTGTCTGCCTATGACTTTCTCTCTGTCTATTCCATCTATTCCTTGTGCAAACTTATTATAATACACTATTATACCGTTTTTATCTATGATATGTAGTCCTTCCTCTAGGTAATCTAAAATATCCAATACATTTTCCCTAAAAAATAAGTCTTTCATAGAATCCTCCTTAGCGCTTAATATTCGGCATCTATTGCCTAAAATTAGGCGGTTCTCCGCCTAATTTAGTGAATAGGAAATAACTATTCACTATTAATTGCCTAATACTACTTTTTCAACTACATCTATTTCTCTTCTAATAATATTTCCGCCTATTCTTTGAAATTTACTTGGAGCATCACTTACATAGTATCTATAAGTTCCACCATCTATTTTCTCATTTAGTAATCCTTCTTCTTTTAATATATTTTTAGTAAGCTTTGCAGTTTCATAAGCTGGATTTACTAGAGTTACTTTTTCTCCTAATATTTTCCCTATGGTATATCTTAAGGTAGGATAGTGAGTACATCCCAATACTAAAGTATCTATATTGTGTTCCTTTAAATCCAATAAATATTTTCTTGCAGCCAATTCAGCTACATCTGAATTTTCCCAGCCTTCTTCTACTATAGGCACGAATAGTGGGCAGGACACCCCTATGATTTCTGCTGTAGGTAATATCTTCCTTATTTTTTTTTGGTATGCACCAGAATTTATAGTTCCTTCTGTACCTATTATACCTATGGTATTGTTCTTACTGCACCCTGCAGCAGCCTTAGCTCCAGGCTCTACTACTCCTATAATTGGGACACTAAACTTAGCTTGTGCTTCTTCCATTGCCAAAGCTGAAGCTGTATTACATGCTATGACAATCGCTTTTATATCCTTAGTCATTAAAAAATCAAATGACTCTATTACATATTTTATTACAGTTTCCTTTGATCTAGAGCCATAGGGTATCCTTGCTGTATCACCAAAATATACTATATCTTCACCTGGTAATTGTTCCATTATTTCTTTAAGTACAGTAAGTCCACCAATTCCAGAATCAAATACTCCTATTGGTCTGTTGTCCATGAAAACACTCCTTTAACTATCTTCTATCTCTATTATACTTATTTATTAGCAAAAAGAGAACATATTAAATATGTTCTCTTATTTTTTATGGTAATTGTGGTTGTGGAGAATGGATTTGATTCATTTGGCTTTCCATTAATTCCATAAAGCTAATGGAGTTATCTTTATTTAAAGTTGGCATTTCTATTTTAATATCTTGGTTTATATTATAGCTCTTTGAGTTATAGTTGATTCCCAAGTTTATTATACCTTTTACTTCTTCACCCATAACTTTTGATATATTGGCTAAATCAATTCTTAAATCAATATTTCCTTTTTCATGAACTATATATCCCTTGTTATCGATTCCATATTCAATCTTTATTCCATTTTGTCCTAGTATCTTAACATCTTTGTAATCTTCCATAAACTTATTAAACTGTGTTTTAAATTCTGGCAATTTCTTCTCTAATTCTTCCGTTACTGCCTTTATTTCTTTTTCTCCATCTGCTCTTTCATTTTCTGGCATATTTGCCAATGCCACTTTTGTCACTTGATTCATATATTCTTTTATAAAATTCATAACTACTTCTGAATCTAGACTATAGTTTACTGCATATTTTACTAATTCTTTTAGAGTATCATCATTTAATTTTAATTCATATATATCTAATTTCTTTCCATCAATTTCTCTTTTTCCTTTTTCTTTAACTAGTTCTATACTAGGCTTGAAATCTTTTTCCATTGATTTCATAAATTCAGTTAATTTAGGTTGAAATTCTTTTATAAAGTTTACTAACTCAGTAAAGTTTAAAGTATCTTCTTGATTTAGAATATCTCCTATATCATATACTACATATTCCTTTGGTGTACCATCTGTAGCCATAGACGCCATTAACATTTGAGGCATTTTTATTATTTCTACAATTTTAGGTTTATCCTTGGACATATCTACATCAACCCAAATTTTAGTATTCATACCCATTCCGCCAAAGTTCATATCTGTATTCATTTCTGCTTTAGCAACTGTTTTTTCTTTATTTTGAGTTGATTTTTGGTGAATTTTAACACTTGAATCATTGAACATAGCAGATATTTGGTCAAATACTACTTGTTCTTCCTCTGCAAAACCTTCACCTTTGAAAGTGAAATTCATTTCTGTTTCACTCTCTACTGACGTTATATTCTGCATTTTGTTAAATCCATTATAAAGCTTCAATTCTCCGCCTGTACAAGCTGTAAGTGATATTGTAAGTGCAAGTAACAATGATAATAATGATAATTTTTTCACGACTATACCTCCTAAATTTATATATATCTATATATATGTATATATATTTAGACTATATCCTAATTATATGGTTTTTAAACAAAAATTGCAAGAAAATACAAGAAACAAGGTTTCGGAAAAACTATCCGAAACCTTGTTTTTATTAAAATGTTAGAGTACCATTTTCATCTTTTATTATTTGTAGAATTTGTTCTTCTCTGCCATCTAAGGCATTTATATATACTATAAAATCTGATTTATTATATTTTCCTTTAAATTCATAACATAAAACTTCATTTGCACCACTTGGTATTATGGCTAATCGAGCAGAATCTATATTAAAATCAGTTTTTATTTTAGCTCTTGCCTCTTCCTCAGTTAAATGTGGAGATGTTATATTTCTTTCTTGGTTGTTCATATAATATGCAGATGCATTAAATCCTACTATTTCCCCTGTATCTAATGCTACTTTTACTTTAATTAAATCAGGATAAATGGTTATATCATCTTGAGTGTTAGCAAAGTTAAATAATATACTTCCATTAT
Organism: Tissierella pigra; assembly: GCF_009695605.1. GTDB lineage: Bacteria > Bacillota > Clostridia > Tissierellales > Tissierellaceae > Tissierella > Tissierella pigra. Next base: position 61,050 of record NZ_VUNQ01000005.1, on the reverse strand, counting down.
ATTTTAGGGAGTAGTTTGCCTCCATATTTTCAAAACCCTTTTCCTTTAAATACTTTAACGCCTTCTCTTCTGCATTTTTTATAGATAGTTTTGCATTAGATACTGGCCTTGGATTTTCCATCCAAACTACTTTACCACCTTTTCTAGATACTCCCATATATACTGCTAAGTCTTTTGATTGGCTATTAGGATATAAATGAAATGTATAAGCTGGAAGTCTTGCTTCATTTATATGCTCACCTTCTTCAAATGCCTCAATACCCTTTACCCTATCTCTTCCAAAAAAATCCTGTGCTGCTTTTTGGGCATCATTTAAAGATACATCATTCTTCGGTAATCCTACAGCCTTTTTGTTTACTATTTGATCTGAGAAAGGCCCATCATATATTAATTCTGGTATCTTTCCCATTTGTTTATCCATTGTCACTAAAGATGTCTGGAATACTTGGTTATTACCTTCTTCCACATTCTTTTTCTGCTGATTGCTCATAGCTCCTAATGCAAAATTGGAATCCATTAGACTATCATGTAATTTTGATAATTCTTGGTTAAATGCTTGAGAATTTGATTGAAGGCTGTTTAATGTTTCTCTTTGATCTTGAGTTATATCTTCTCCCTGCATATGCTTCTTTATTAAATAAGAAGCATAATCTGCTGTTTGTGTTAAAAACTTTTCTGTCTTTGCAGTTTCTGCATGAGTTATTGGCATTTGACTCAATTTTTCTTTAGCAAAAAATGCCTCATTCATAATTTGTGAAAACAATACTACATTTTGCTCTTTGGAACTGGCTACTAATGCCTTAGACAAGTTTACCTGAACATTTTCTACGTGTTTCTTAATATCGAAGAATAATCTCTGATAAGTATTTTCTAAGGCAGTTTCATAATTAATCCTGCTTTGATTTTGATTATATCCCCATACTAATGATGCAATAAGTAGAAGACTTAGTAAGGCTGGGGCAATTATATGTCGTCGCTTATCCATTTTTACCTCCCTTTCTATTTTAGTGAATAGTGAATAGTTAATAACTAATAGTTGAAAAGATTAAAAGACCTGAAAACCTTACTAAAAATTATTCACTATTCACTATTAGTTATTCGCTGTATTTATACTCCAAACCAGTGTTTACCTATTTTTAACATTACTTTTCTTGACCATATCCACTTAGACGTTGCTGTAACTGGGTTCCAATAATACAGACATCCATAGGTTGGATCCCATCCATTTAAGGCATCTCTTGCGGCATTTATGGAATCTTTGTTTGGAGTTAGATTTATTTGTCCATCAGCAACTGCGGTGAATGCAAGGGGCTGGTATATTACACTGGCTACTGTATTTGGGAAAGAAGAGCTTCTAGTTCGATTGAGTATAACTGCTGCTACTGCTACTTTTCCTACATAAGGTTCTCCTCTGGCTTCACCATGTATAGCCCTTGCTAATAGATATTCATCGGTTTTTCTATCTACTCCTCCTGTTGAAGCAGTAGTAGTTGCTGCTGTTGCCATACCCAATGCCTTAGCTGTAGATGTTCCTACTACGCCATCAACTGTAAGCCCATTTTTAGCTTGAAACTTTCTTACAGCTCTGTAAGTTCTTGCACCATATACTCCATCTACTTTACCATCATAGTATCCCCACCTAAGTAGTTTATCTTGAACTGTCCTTACATCTTGACCTTGAGATCCCCAGTAAAGAATTCTTGGAGCATAAAAGCCACTCTGCTTACTTGCATGAGGTTCATAGAACGAAAATACTGATAACAAAACCATTGATAAAACAGTGGTAATTATAATAAATTTTTTCAAGATTATTTACTCCTTTCATAGTTTTACTTATTTTAAGTAATATTCCAGATTTTATTCATAAAAATCCCACTAAAAAAATAATAAAAATCCACGTTCACTGTTTCGGACACGAATAATTCTATAGCTCACTCCAGCTAAAAATCCTACAGTTTGCAAACTCGCTACGCTCAAACAGTGCAAACTGCTTAACGGACTTCTAGCTTACATTCCCTAAGAATTAAATCGTATCCTGCAAATGTTCTCTTAGTATTTTTATTATTTTTGAGTATTAATGTAAAAAACAACTCCATATCTTAATTGGAGTTATTTATCTATTTCTTTTTTATATTTTTTACTATATCTGCTACTTTCCATTTTAATTTTAGTTTTGGTTCTTCTTCTTTTTCAGTTTCTACTTCTTTTTCTAGATTATATGCAACTGAATGTTCTATATCTACAAAACACAAAGGCGGAAACATGACACACCACCAATTTTGACCTTTACCTTCTCCTAAAGTAATAAGTAAAGTCTCATATTCCCCTGCTGGTAATACTAAATTCCCATACTTTCTTGTAGGAAAATTATCTTGTCCTAAGCTTATATTTACTTCATAGTTCTTACCTTCTCTTTTAATTACATTTTCTGTAATGGATTTCATGTCCATCATGTTAGCTTCTATTACTTCTCTACTTTCATCTATTGTTTCAGTATCTTTAAATTTCATTTTCATTTCTTTTAATATCTCATCTCTTATTTTCAGCTTCAATGCTTGATCTTCTTCCATATCACTATTTGCCCTTATATGGAATCTTATGAGTTCATTTTTAAACCCTTCCTTAGCCTTATTTTCCATATAAGGATATATTATATAAGAAAAGCTAATTATAAATAAGGATAATACCAAAATAATTTTTTTATATTTCATAGACTTGTCCCCCTTCGTATTATCATTGTTACCAGGGATTTGTTTTTTATACATAATTTTTTTAAATAGTTAATAACTAATAGTGAATAGTGAATAGCTTTGCGAAGTATTTTTTCACTATTCACTATTCACTACTGAACTAGTCCCCTTCTTCTAATCTTAACATCTATGTCTACTTCTATATCCATATCAGCAAAAACTTCATCCCAATCGTTACCTACCTCTTTCCATACTTTAGGATGGAATTTTGATATATATTCACCTATTCCTATGGCATCTGATTTATATTCTTTTTGCAGCATTTCCAACACCTCATTAGTTTCTTTAGTAAGCTCTTTTTCTATTGCTTTTTCCATATCTTCTATTAATTCTGTATTATTAAGTGTTGGGTTTTCTCTATGGATATATTCTTGCAATGCACCTTCTACTCGAATTTCCAGTCTTACTTTTAACTCCTCATTATTTTTTATAAACTTTCTTTTCATCTTAGAACCAGTAGTTATATAAGAAATAGTCATATCCTGAAATGAAGCTACTACTAAATCACTTTTCCATTTTCCTTTTAAAATAGTCAATGCCCTATTCTGTACTTCGTCTAAATATCCTATTAGCTTATAGTCTTTAAATATAGCACCTCCAAAGAACTTTATATCTTCCACACCTGTTGCAGCTCTAGGAGCAATGGCTACTCCACTTAAATCTATTTCTCTAATAAAATCTGTAAGTGTTATTGGTGTATACCTAGAAGTACTTCTTTTACCGCTTAACATACTAAAAAGTGTTCCTTCTATTACTTCCTGCCTCTTTGCATTTGGTATAGAAAGCAGTAAATCCTCAGCACTATCTTCTGCTTGTAAAATCCTTACTTTTTTACTGATACTAAAATCTCTGCTCATTCCATCTATAATTTCCTTAACGGTCCCTGCATCATTTGTTATATTTTTACCTAACACTAAAACCCTCAACATCTTAAAATTAAAAGGATATTGTAATCTGGTGGACAGTTGTGTTGCCCCTTCAAATACCGATGATGCAACAGTAGATACTATATGTATTCTTTCTTCTTGAGTTGCATTTTTTCCTATGGCATTTATATTGGGATATGTGATGGTAATGACATATCTTTCGCCTTCTCCTTCATTTAAGTCTATTCCTATGGAATAGGGAAATAGGATTTGATTAATTTCCTGCATATCCCAGCAGCCTGTCATAAATGGGATTAATATAATTATAATCGACAGATATATTATTTTTTTATTCATCTGCTCGCCTCCTTACTTTAAAGAGACCTATAAGATAAATTAAAGTCGGAAGAATAACCACACTTATTATTCCAAGGTAATTAATCGTTGTTCCTAATATGGTTTCTATTTGCAATACATTTTGGGGAATCAATGAAAAAATATATATAATTGGTATCATTGGAATTATAAAAAAACCATGTTCTCTTACTGCAAATAAATTTGATAATATCTTTCCTGCTGAATAGTAAGTTGGAGCCATTGTTGCAAATATAACCAGTGTCCAAATAGCCATGGCTACGCCATCTAGATTTTCAATAAAAAATCCTGGCAAATCTATTTCCTTAATAAGGGATATTGTAGGGAATGCTTGCCTTTGTAAACTGTGTAATCCATACTGTGATAGTGTAAGGAAAAATACTACTAAATATATAATAGTTACTATAATTATTGCCGAAATACTGGTTCTTACAATTTTAGAATTATTATTCCTATCTTCAGCAAAGGGGATTGCAAATAAAAGTATTTCAAATCCTACAAAGCTGAAATAGGAATCTAGCACAGCCTTTGGTAGTTTGCTTATATCAAACTGAAATACTGGTAGTGCATTTGTATAATCTATACTTGGCAAAGAAAATATAATTAAGATTATTATACTTACTATTATAATTGGATATATATGGTATCCTAATCTTCCAATTATTTGTATTTCTGATCTTGCAATATATGTTGTAGCAAGTATAAAGGTGATTATCAAAACTTCTGGAGGAGTGGTTTCTAGTAAAAATGCTTTTACTAACTCTGCAAGATTCCTAGATAAGGAAGCCATAACCGCCATATTATATATAAAAAAAATAAAAATAAAAAAATTAAATACCCATTTTCCTAAGGCTTCTCTTCCTATTTCAAAAAAATCTTTGTTTGGATAGATCTGAAATATTTTATTTATAATAAATACATTTATAATCGAAAATATTCCTCCAAGTATTATGGGTATCCATCCGTCATTTCCTATAGCTATTGCCATTTTATTGGGCAGAGATAATATTCCTACACCAATTACTGTAGAAACAATTAATCCTCTTATTTGAACACTTGATATTTCATTAGTCTCTCTCATCTTTCCAAGTTCTCCTCATTCTTACTTTATTTCTTGGTTTAGTAAAAGTTGGTCTTTCTTCTAAATATTGAATTGGTGATTTGAATAATGTATCCTTTAACTCTCCTTGACTTATACCTAAACCAGAATATGGGGATGTAAATGGTACTCCAAAGCTATTTAGTTTAATTAAATGAGTAATAAGCACTATAAGTCCTAGCATTACTCCATATAACCCTAAAAATGCAGCAAATATAATAAGTAAAAATCTCCAAACCCTAAGTCCTGATGCAAATTCATAACTTGGTATAGCAAATGAAGATATAGTAGTTACAGCTACTATAATTATTAAAATAGAGCTGACTATTCCTGCCTCTACTGCTGCCTGACCTATTATAAGACCTCCAACTATTCCTATGGTAGTACCTATGGGACCTGAAATCCTTGTACCTGATTCCCTTATGAGTTCTATTGTTATTTCCATTAGAAATGTTTCTACTACTGATGGGAAAGGTACATTTATCCTACTGGCAGCTAAATAGTATGTAAGCTTTGTAGGCAATATTCCTGGATGATATGAAATAATGGATATATAAAGTGCAGGAGACAATACACATAGAAAAAATGCCACTAGTCTTAAACTTCTTAGAATCTGAGACTCTGTCCATCTGTTATAATAGTCTTCCGATGACTGAAAAAGTGTACCTATTGTGGCAGGTACTATTAATGCAAAAGGTGAATTATCTACTATAATGGCTATTCTGCCCTCACATAATGCTGCTGCTACTGAATCGGGTCTTTCTGTATTCTCTATTTGTGGAAATGCAGATAAATAATTATCTTCTATTAAATTTTCCAACATGGAACTATCTTGTATGGCATCTATGTCTATAGACCTTATTCTTTCATTGACTTCTTGCAATACTCCCTTATCCACTATATCATCCATATATATTACAGCTACATCAGTCTTTGATCTTCTGCCTACTTTCTGCATAGTTATTTTAAGGTTGGTATCCCTTATTCTTCTTCTAATCAAAGTTGTATTTATCTTCAATACTTCAGTAAAACCTTCCCTAGGTCCTCTAACTACAGTTTCTGTTTCTGGTTCACTAATTCCCCTTGTTGCCCACCCTTTTGAGCCTATTATAATGGCTTGTTCCATACCATCTATAAAGAGTACAGTATCTCCTGATAAAATAATATCTATTATTTTATCCATATGATGTTCTTCTGAAAGTTCAGAACTATATAAGACTTCTTTGTATATAATATCTGTTAATTTAGACTTAAACCCTTGAAGTGAGAAATTTTTTACCTCTTCTTCCGATAGTAAAGCACCAATAGTGTATTCTGATATATGGTCTTTATTTATCAATCCATCTATATATACTATTGCCATTTTTACCCTATAGACATCTCCTACTTCAATCCGTCTGATTATAATATCATAGCAATCCTTAAACAGTTCCTCTATTACTTTTAAATTGTTTTCTATATCTTTAAGAATTATCTTTTGCATAATTATCTCCTCACATTACCAATAATAAAATATACATTAGTCCGCCAATGGCTATATAGGAGTAGGATATAATTTTCAATATCTTTAGTTCTCTTATATATCCCTTTTGTTTAAATTTCCTATCGTCTAGTAATAAGGTAAATATCCCTACTATTATTACCATTAAAATAGTGGTGTAATTGTTTAATCCTCTTAAAATTCTCAGTAACTCAGAATACAAAAAACCCACCTCCTGTAACTAATATAGTTTACAAAAGATGGGTATTATATACATTATTAAATTGTCTTTCCTTCAACAACTATTCCCTTAGTATATTTTTCTTCTAATTTATCTTTACAATAGTGCAACTTATCTAAATCGTCAAAGAATCCAAATACTGTAGGACCGCTTCCACTCATTAATGGCTTTAATGAACCATATTTTATAAGGTCATTCTTAATTTCTTCTATTATAGGATTGTTTTCTAGGACTACTTCTTCCATTACATTTATCATATTATCTGATAAGGTTTTTATATCATTATTTTCTATGGAAGAAATTATTTTGTTGGTATCTAAAGTTCTTTTTCCTTTAAGTCTTAGTTTTTTATATACTTCCACAGTGGAAATTCCCATACCAGGGTTTATTAAAAGTAATTGATGGTTTTTAAATGATTTTAGCTTAGTCAATTTCTCACCTATGCCTTCTGCCAAGGCTGTTCCCCCCATAGTACAGAAAGGTACGTCTGCTCCTATTTCTACTGCAATATTTCTTAATTCTTCTTCATTTAATTTTAAATCCCAAAGTTCATTTAGACCCTTTAAAGTAGCCGCTGCGTTGGTGCTTCCTCCTGCTAACCCTGCTGCTACTGGTATTCTCTTATTTATATTTATATGAACTCCCCTATTTATTCCAGTTTTCTCCTTAATCTTTTCCCAAGACTTATATACCAGATTTCTAGAATCTAGTGGTACATCTCTATGGTTACTTTCTAGTTTTATACCTTCTTTTATATCTTTTATGGTCAATATATCACTTAAATCTATTTGCTGCATTATAGTACTTAATTCATGGTAGTTATCTTCTCTTTTATATAATACATCTAAACCTAAGTTTATTTTCCCATAAGATTCTATTTTTATCTCTTTCATATAGGTTACTCCTTAAAAATTTTCACCCCTATATTATACCATAGTTTTTAAGATATTTTAAAGGTTTAAATTTAGAAGGATATATCCACCGTCTTTTCAATGATAATCTTTTCTCCTGCCATTATATTGTTTGGATTAATATTATCATTTGCTTGAAGTATTTCTTCTATGGTTGTATTATATCTCTTTGCTATGTTCCATAGCTTATCATTTCTTTGTACTATATATATTGTTATACTAGGTCGGTTTTTCTTATCTATTATTTCTCCTGTTTCCTCTAGAGATTTGATTAAGGATAAGGACCTCATTCTATTGATTTTAATATTATGTTTGACAGAAGCTTCTATTACAAACATATCTTTAGATATATTTGCCCTAATAGTTTCTAAATCAAGACTAACTTCTGACACAAGGTCTGGATTCTTTTCTTCTAAAGATAAGTAATATTTATATGGTACTTCTTCCCTTAAAGTATTTATATCTTCTGTTGTATCATCTAAGTAGATTCCTTGTACCATAAGGATACCTTCTATTATAAACTCTTCATCTACAAATCTACTATCTATAACTGAAGGATAAGCCGTTAGGTCATAGATTTCTCTTATTCTATAAGAGGATAAATCCTTAACTATATTTTCCTTATGGATTATATTCTTTATATTTTCTACTAAATTTACTTCTTCTTTTTCAATATTTATTTTTTCCCTAGTAGAATAAGCATCTACTATTAGTTTCTTTTCATTTTCTGAATAAGCTAATCCTGATACTCTAATTTTTGCCTCTAAATCTAATACTTTTAATTCCCCTTCATCATTTTCTAGTACCTCATATCCACCCTCTACTACTTCTATAAGAATTTCTCCCTTAGAATCAGATAAGGCTCCTGGAATCTCTAGGAAATGATTAAATGGCATTTCCTCTTCTATTGTGGCAATTTGACCCTCTCCATAATATACTACCCTAGCATTTACCATACCTGATATGATTATCCTATCTTCTGCAACAGTAGCTTCTTCTTCATATGCCTGAATAGATAATTTAAGTATTTCCTCTATGGCTGGTTTATCTTCCATTAATTCAAATGCTTCCTTTACAAAAGCATAAGCTGTTTCTCTGCCTTGAATTTCTTTGTATTTAATTGTTTCTTTCAAAGTTTGAAGATTTTCTTTTTCTTCTATATCTTTGATTATTTCTATATTATTTACTTCTTCTACTTTTCCTTCTAAACTAACTAATGCTTTTAAGGATACCTTCCTTTCATCTAATAGTTCATGTTCAATATATTCTATATTTGTCTTTATGGTTGCTGACATATCTTCTGTTATTCCTTCAATTTCTATTTCTTCTCTAAAGTCTGCATTGGAGTCTACAGTATGTATCCTCTTTTCTTCTTCACCTGATTTATATACTACTTTAAACTTCACTACTCCTGATACCACTAGCCTATCTCTAATTACCTTTGTACTAAGTATTTCTACGACTCCATCTGTCCAAAGTATACTTTCTAAATCTGGTCTTGATGGGTTTAGGTATATTTCTGTTTCTACTAAGGCTTGGGTATCTTCTTTTCCTCGTAGTTCTTCAATTCTTAAAATATCTTTTATTAACTCTATAGACATATTATCCCCCCTAATTTTTTCCTATAACTATCCTATGAGAATATATATGCTTTAATGTCCAAAATAATGAATAAAAAGATGTTACTATTAACAATCAATAAGAAAAATAATAAAAATCCACGCTCACGGTTTCGGACACGAATAATTCTATAGCTCATTCCAGCTAAAAATCCTACAGTTTGCAAACTCGCTACGCTCAAACAGTGCAAACTGTTTAACGGATTTCTAGCTTACATTCGCTAAGAATTAAATCGCGTCCTGCAAATGTTCCCTTAGTATTTTTATTATTTTTCAGTGTACCTATGAATAGCAACAAAAAATAACTGTACAAATTACTGTACAGTTATTTTTAAGATATTTTCACTTTTTCTTGAGTCTCTGAGTAAACAGTTACTTCTACTGTTCCTGTCAATACATCAGTATAGGTATATGATACTTTTCTTGAGCTATCGTATTCATTACAAATCCTTACTACAAATAAGTTAGGATATGCTGCTTCTAATATTCCATCTCTAACTACTGTTCTTTTTCTACCTTTATTTGCTCTTAATTTTACCTTTTTACCAACGCATTTTTCGATGTCCTTACGAATTCTAATTAGTATGTTCTTTTCCAATATAGCAAACCACCTTCCATTAGTTCCTCCTTAAAAAAGGGCAGAAAGAAGTGTTTGGGACACTCATGTCTATATGATACCATATTATATGGTTTTTGTCAAATAAATAAATTATTATACTATAACTTCATATAAATTGTCAATTGGAAAAGCAAAAAATCTTTTATTAATTTTTGTTTGATATGGAATTTAACTTCAATAAATCATTTTCCGTAAGTTGTATGTGTTCCATCATTAGGTTAACTGCCTTTTCAGGATTTCTCTCTTTTATGGCATCTAACACATTTCTATGTTGTTCAACGAAATAATATGTTTTTAAATAATCATCATGTTCCTTGTATATTTCTCTTATGGACTTTATAAAGGGCTGCATAAGGTTAGAAACTGACTCTGATATTATTTGAAACATTACATTATTCATCATCCCTATTAGCTTCCCGTGAAATTCTATATCTAGTTGTGATTGTTCCTCTTCATCTGCTGCATTTTCCATTTTGTTAACAATGGCTTCTAATTCCTCTATTTGATCTTCTGTTGCTTTTATTGCCGCAGTTCTTACGGCCTGAATTTCTAAGGAATGTCTTAGTTCCAATATATCTTCTATGGTTCCATTATTTAATTTATATGCAATAGATATGGATTTCAAAATAGTTGAATTTACATTGTTAGATATATAACTTCCCTCACCTTGTTTAGATTCAATAAGACCCAAAACTTCTAATGCCTTTAGGGCTTCTCTTAGGGATGATCTACTTACACCCAGTTTAGTTGTTAATTCTCTTTCTGGTGGTAATTTGTCTCCCTTTTGAAAAGTACCATCTAAAATAAGTTCTTGGATTTGTTCTACTATTTGTTCATAATTTTTCTTTGTATTTACCGATTCAAACAAGGTCAGCACTCCTTCTTTTATAAAGTATCGTTACATTTTTGTCTATATTTATTATATGATTTATATGCCCTAGTATCAAGGATTAATTAATTTTATTGTGACTTAAATACTTTTCAATCTTTTCTTTATCTATTTCTGAAGGTTTTGTAATTAAAGACATTGGTATAAATACTAAGGCTGAAACCAATAGTCCAGGCCATAATGGGTCTATATTAAATACAGATCCTAAATTAAAGCTATTACCTAAAAACCATAATACAACTGTAATTAAAGATAATGTCATACTCCAAAAAGCAGATTTACTATTTGCCTTTTCCCAGAAAAATATTCCTATGGTAGGTAAAAATAATCCTGCTGAGTTTATGGTAAAGGCTAGATAAAGTATATTTACTATATCCATCATTTTTATTGCCATAATTGTACTTAACGCCCCAATTAACATAGAACTAATGGTTCCAAGTTTTAACAAATGTTTTTCTGAAGCCTCGGGATTAATATATCTCTGATAAATATCTCTAGTGATATTTGCAGATGCAGTTAAAGTAGATATATCACTGGTTGACATTAAGGCTGATATAATTCCTATTAACATTATTCCCTTTACACCAGTGGGAAGTACTTCGCTTACTATGGTAGCCAGTATTGCACTAGTATCTCCTATATTTGGGAATATGATTCTACCTGCCATTCCTATATAAGTTGAAACTATGGCTATAAAAGCTGTTCCTATGATTGCAAGTAATGTACCATTTCTCGCTGTCTTTTCATCCTTCGCAGCAAAACATCTAGTATAACTGTCCATACTTGTAAAGAATGTTAAAGTAATTGATACTATAAATCCTAAAATTGTACTAGTTCCCCATGCTCCTAATTTAAAAAATGTTGGTGGCATTTGGGCCTGAAAACCAGCTATACTTCCTGAAGCATTATATATAAAAGGTATGACAATAACTAATGAACCTAGAATCAATGTAGTTTGAGCCACATCAGTGTATGTGACTGCTAAAAGTCCACCTGTTGCAGTATATATACTAACTATAACAGCAGATAATATTATACAAAATGTAATATTCCATCCAGTAAAGGTATAGAGTATACCTCCTGCTGCCACCAATTGTCCAGCATTATATGCTATATTTGCCAATATAGTAGTAATTATGGAAACCATTCTACATCTACTATTATATCTATCTTCTATTAAATCTGGATAAGTTATATGACTAAACTTATCTCCTACTTTCTTTATCAATTTAGTAAATGTCAGCCCAAATATAGCAAAACCTACACACATAGCACCTACATACCAAACAGCTGTAATACCTAATTCATAGGCATTGGCTGCTGTAGCAATAACTGCTGCTCCACCTACCCATGATGATAACCATAGACACATCATTGAAATAGTTCCTGTTTTCTTTCCTCCAAGATAAAAATCTTCCATATTATTTTGCTTTTTACTTGCATAAAATCCTAAATAAAGCATAAAAATCAGATAAGCAATTATTAATATTATATCTATTATATTCATATCCGTTCCTCCCATAAGGATTTTCTCATTAGAATTAAGGCTCCAAGTAATGGAGCCTTATATTTTAGTTTATTTTTATTTTCTTACACCATTTACTATACTAAGCTTGTCATACTGACCTCTTAGGTAATAGTCAATATTCTTAGCAGATAGTTTTTGAATTTCATATTGTGATGTTTGAGAATAGTAAGCTACGTGAGGTGTAATTATAACATTGTTTCTTCCAACTAATTTAGACTGTTGTAGGTTTGGAGCTTCTTCCTCTAATACATCAAGTCCTGCTCCCCTAACTAATCCTTCATCTAAGGCTTTAGCTAAAGCTTCTTCATTTATAATAGCTCCCCTACCTGCGTTTATAATTAAAGGTTTATTCTTCATCATATTATACCTTTCCATAGTGAAATATCCCCTAGTTTCATCTGTAAGAGGTGCATGGATAGATACAATATCTGATCTTTCTAGTAATTCCTCCATAGTAACTACTTCTACATTTAATTGTTTAGCAAGTTCCATGTTCATATATGGGTCTGATGCAATAATCTTCATTCCAAAGGCATTTGCTCTCTTTGCAACTTCCCTTGCTATGTTTCCAAATCCAAATAGCCCTAATGTCTGTTCACTGAGTCTAGTAATTTCAGGACAAAGGTCATATCTCCACTCTTTATCTTCCTGTACATTTTTATCAAATTCTTTTATTCTTCTATCCAATGTTAAAATTAAAGCCATAGTATGGTCTGCTACTTCTGGTGTACAGTAATGAGGATTATTGATTACTGCTATGCCTCTTTCAGCTGCTGCCTCAATATCTACACTATTGAAACCTATAGCTGCTTGAGATATTATCTTTAACTTTGGTAAAGCATCCATTACTTTGGCTGTAAAAGGTTCATATGCAGATATTACTGCATCTACATCCTGAAGATTTTTTATAAGGTCTTCTTCTGTAGGAGAATGTTTTATTTCGAGAGTCGCTCCTTCAGGAATAAATTTTTCTTCTATTTCTGCTGTTTCTTGGGGATGAGTCAAAACTATTTTATACATTTATCTCTTCCTTCCCATTTTATTATTCTTTTACGATGATTAAAGAGTCTGCTACAGATAGTCCTTCTCCCTTTTCATATAGGAATACTGGATTTATATCTATTTCTGCTACAGTATTTTTGTTTTCTATTGCAAAATTTGATACTTTAACGATTAAATCTACTAAGGCTTCTACATCTAGTTCATTTCCACCTCTATATCCTGTGAGAAGTGGATAGCCTTTTAGGGATTTTACCATTTCCAGAGCTTCTTTATGATTTAGTGGTGCTGGATATAGTGAAACATCTTTAAATATTTCTACAAATACTCCACCTAATCCACAAAGAATCATAGGACCGTATAATGGATCGTTATTTACTCCTATTATAAGTTCAGTACCCTTTGGCAACATCTCCTGCATTAATATTCCGTTTATCTTTGCAGTGGAATTATATTTTGTTACACTATCCATTATTTCATCATATGCTTTTTTGACATCTTTTTCTGAATTAATATTCAGTTTAACCCCACCTGCATCTGATTTGTGAGGAATATCTGCTGATTCGATTTTCATTACTAATGGATAACCGATTTTACCTGCCATCCCTAAGGCTTCTTCCTTATCTTTTGCAATATCTTCCTTTGGTACTGGTATTCCCGCGTTACCTAACATAATTTTACTTTCATGTTCTGATAAAAACCTTCTAGTTTCCTTTTTATCATCAGTTGGTAAGCCTATATCCAGTGTATGTTCATCTGGATTATACTCTATAAACTCACTGAATTTCTTCAATATTTCCATAGCATAGACAACTGGTGGTAAAATAGAAACTCCTGCTTTTTCCAGTCTTTCTGCATATTCAGGATTTCTTGTATTTTCAACGTAAGGAATCATTACCATAGGCTTTGTATTACCCTCTTTAACTACCTTTTCTATTCCTTCTGTCATATAGTATATACAAGGGTCTGCTATATTTAGCAGTAGAGTATATCCTATTAAAACCATATCTATATTAGGATCATCCATTACTGCCCTCAAAGCTCCTGCATACTTTTCACTATCATAGGATAAGCTTGCTGTCATATCCAGTGGATTGTTTGGAGTTGCATAGCTTGGCAACATTTCTGTTAGTTTTTTCATTGTATTATCTGTAAAGTCAGGATAATTTATTCCCTTTAAAGAACCTATATCTGCTGTAATTATGGTTTCTCCACCAGAAAGATTCATAGCTGCAAATCTTGCGTTCTTTGGATATTCTTTTATTGTAGATAATAAATGGGTCATGGATAATAATTCTTCCATATCATTTACCCTTATTACCCCAAACTTCTTAAATAACGCATCATAAGTCTTATCAGAACCTGATAAACTTCCTGTGTGAGATGCAGATATTGCTGAACCTTTTTCTGATCTACCAGTTTTTAAAATTACAATTGGTTTTCTTTTTAATGCAGCTTTTTTAAGAGCATTTACAAATATTTCTGGTTTTGAAACTCCCTCTAAATATGCCGCTACAACTTTTGTATCTTCATCATCTACTAAATAATCTAAGTATTCTTCTACCTTTACTACAGAACTATTTCCAGAAGAGATTACATAGGAAAATTTCCCCTTTGGGTTGTCCATTAGCGAAAGTGCTAATTGTCCACTTTGAGATACTAATCCTACTGTGCCTTTTCTGTCTCTTTTTTCCGCTACAAATGCAAAGCTATAAACATCATCTATATAGTTAATAAATCCACCACAGTTTGGTCCAAGAAGAGCAATTCCTAGTTCCTTACAAAGGTCTATTAGCTTTCTTTCTTCTTCTCTGCCTTCTTCGGTGCCAGTTTCAGAATATCCACTGGCATATACTACAGCTCCCTTACATCCTTTTTCGTAGGACTGCTGTAATATATCCAAAACTGTAGATTGTGGTGTACAAATAATTACCATGTCAATATTATCTGGTATATCACCTACTGATTTATAGCATTTTTGTCCAAATACTTCTTCCCTCTTAGGATTTACAAAATAATATTTAGACGAATCACTGAAGTCCATTATATTTTTACAAGTATCTCCTCCGAAGGAGCCTTCCCTTTCACTAGCTCCTACTAAGGCGATTTTTTTTGGTTTTAAAAGGTTAGATACATTCATTAATCTTCCTCCTAGTTTTCTACTGAATTATATCCCATTTCAAAGCAAACTTGATTTGCTGGATTTACTTTTCCTTTATCTGCAAAGAAATTTTCAATTCCTTTAGCAAAAGTGTCTTTATCAAGAAGATTTGTTGCCTTTATAAAAGCACCTAAAATTACAATATTTACTCCTCTAGGATTATTTGCTTCATGGGCAATATCATTTGCTAGTACTTCAACTACTTTTATATCGTCTCTATATTGTCTATCTTTTACCATAGAGGAATTTACTATTAAGATTCCATCTGGTTTCATATTTTTTTCAAACTTGTCTATGGAAGGTCCATTCATGGCAATAAGTACATCTATGTTCTTAACAAAAGGACTGGCAATTTCATCGTCACTAATTTTTACTCCACAGTTAGCCGTTCCTCCACGCATTTCTGAACCATAGGATGGAATCCAAGTAACATTTTTACCATTATCCATGGCAACCTTTGCTAAAATCAATCCTGCTGTTAAAACTCCTTGACCTCCGAAGCCCGCTGATATAATTTCCATCATTACTTTGTTCCCTCCTTATCAATATACTCACCTGTATTGAAAAGCTCTTTAACTACACCATCTATTCTTTCAGAACAAGCTACAGGTGCCATACCTAAGTTAGTTGGGCAAGGTGAAAGTATCTCTACTAGACAAAACCCTTCATTATTCATATGCTTTTCAAAAGCCTTTTTTATATATTTTTTTGTTCTTCTAATATCTCCTAGGTTAGATACTGAACCTCTTGCTAAATATGGTATATCTAAGCTTCCCATAACTTTTACTACATCAAAGGGTTGTCCTGTTTTTGAAACATCTCTTCCCTTAGGAGAAGTTGTAGTTTTTTGTCCTGCTAGAGATGTAGGTGCCATTTGTCCACCTGTCATTCCGAAAACTCCATTATTTATAATTATTGTTACTACATTATCGTTTCTTAGAGCCGCGTGCATGGTTTCTGCAATACCTATGGAATAAGCTGCTCCATCTCCCAGATATGCAAGTACTGGATTCTCTCTTCTAATCTTTTTTACACCTGTTGCAGTAGCTATAGGTCTTCCATGAGCTGCTATTACGGTGTCAAATTTCCATGTATCTATGTGTAGAGAAGAACAAGCCACATCTACTACTGTTAATAGTTTTTCGGTTAATCCCATTTCTTCCATTACTTCTCCAATTAAACGTGAAACAATTCCATGTCCACACCCTGGACAAAATGATGTCTGTGCAAAGGATATTGATTCCGGTGCTCTTAATTCCATTATTATACCTCCCCACCTGATAATATTTTATTTGCTTTTTCAATAATGACTTCTGTTTCAGGTACATCTTTAACTGTTGTATATTTATATACCGGATACTTGTTACCCGTAGCTAATATTACATCGTCTACCATTTGTCCTAAAATGTTCATTTCCACTGTCATTAGTGCCTTACATGAATCTGATAATTCTTCGAAAGCTTTTATAGGATATGGCCATAAGCTAATAGGTCTTATTAATCCTAGTTTTATTCCTTGACTTCTTGCAACTTTTACTGCCTCTTTACATACTCTAGAGCTGATTCCGTAGGAAACTAGTACAACTTCTGCATCTTCTACTTCCATTGACTCCCATCTTTGCTCATTATCTTCCATTTCTTTATATTTGTTTGCTAAAAACTCATCATAATTATCCATATAATATAAAAGGTTAGTGATTTTCTTTTGTTCTTCACCCTTTTTACAACCTTTCATGGACCAATGAAATTTATCTATATCATGTTCTTCCATTTCAGGTAAAGCTACTTTTTCCATCATTTGACCAATGGCTGCATCTGAACCAATAATTACTGGATGTCTATATTTTTCTGCTAAGTCAAAAGCCAAGTGAGTTAAGTCAACATTTTCCTGAACAGAATTAGGTGCCAATACTATGGTTCTATAGTCTCCATGTCCCCCACCTCTAGTTAATTGCCAGTAGTCTCCTTGACTTTGTCCAATATCACCTAATCCATTTCCATATCTCATAACATCTACTAGTACAGCTGGAAGATCTGCTGCTACAAGATAAGATATTCCTTCTTGAAAAAGACTAAATCCTGGACCTGATGAACTTCCTATTACTCTAGCTCCAGCTGCTGAAGCACCAAGCATCATATTTATTCCGCCTAGTTCAGATTCAGTCTGTACAAACTCTCCACCTACTTCATCCATTCTCCATGATAAATACTCTAATATTTCAGTTTGTGGTGTAATAGGGTAACCACTATAAAATCTACAACCTGCCCTTATGGCAGCTTCTGCTAATGCTTCATTACCTTTCATCAATACATATTCCATAATCTTACCTCCTATCATTTTGTTCCTAGTCTATATTGAGTAAAGTTTTATTCTATTGTATAAACAGTATCTGGGCAGACAGTATAACAAGCCCCACAACCTATACATTTTTCTTCATCTACCTGAGTTGGTGAGTAACCTTTTTTATTTACTATGTCCATTATGGATATAGCGTCTTTAGGACACGCCTTGATACAATAGTAACATCCTTTACATTTCTCAGGATTTGTTTTAGCTTTTGCTGTATTTTTTATTGCTGTTGCCATGTTAATTCCTCCCATATAAATTATTTTGTTAATATTTATTTTGCATTTGCTTTGTACTTATTAGATAATTTTACGGCTACTAAAGCTACTAATAAGGACACAATTGTTACTCCTATGGTAAATATAAATATACGACTATATCCTGCATCTCCATAAATGTCTAACCACTTACCAAATAAAGTATATACGAACATATCAGGTAAATAACCAATTACTGTAATAATAGCTAAAGCTGTTCCAGTAACTGCTGCTGGTACTTGTAATTCTGATATAACCGCATATAAAGGTCCTTTAGCCATATATAAAGCGATGGCATTCAGAAGCATTACAGCTATTATTAAAATATTGTTTCCTCCTGGAATAATTAAAAGCATAGCCATGGATATTGCACATAATCCTAAAGAAACTACTTGACCTTTACTAGCTGATTTAAATACATTATCTGAAATATATCCACCTAATGGTCCACCAATAAATCTAGTTCCATAGTTTCTAATGGTTCCTATACTTGCTGCCAATGTTAATGATAAACCTAGTACA
Organism: Tissierella pigra; assembly: GCF_009695605.1. Lineage (GTDB taxonomy): Bacteria > Bacillota > Clostridia > Tissierellales > Tissierellaceae > Tissierella > Tissierella pigra. The sequence continues at coordinate 42,388 of NZ_VUNQ01000005.1, read as the reverse complement.
CCTGTACTATATGGAGTTAAATAGCTTAACCCTGCAATAAATGTAACTTGTCCAAACATCATAATTGCTACAATCCATACTGCTGGATATTTTAATACACCAAAGTAATCCTTAATACCAACTTTTTCAGTTGTAGTAGTTTTTTCTTCAGCATAAGTAAGTTTTTCATCATATAAAAATATAATTAATATTCCTGCTATTACACATAAAACACCCATAGTTGCTACAGCACCTTTAAATCCTAGTAGAAGGTTATCTGCAAATAATGATAATACATAAATCATAATAAAGTTAATTAATAATGATGCTATACCATTCATAGCTTCGAAGATTCCAAACATTCTGCCTTGTTCTTCTTCACTACCTAATAAACGAATTCCCTTTAAAAGTGCAGGCCAGAATGCAAATCCACCTGTTATTGCTGCACCAAACCATACTAATTTAACCATTGTAAAGTTTTTATAAGTCATCATAAGTAAGAAACATATTGCTGCATTACCAAATGTAGATGCTAGTAAAACTGTTTTTGGTTTAAATTTATCTGCTATCCATCCTCCTGGTAGGTATGACAATGTACAAGCCATGGCATAGATTGATAATAATGAACCAAGTTGAGCATTAGTAACTCCCATAGCTGCAATCATTTGGTCATAAAATGTACGGCTCATATATGGCAGTGTATACATAAAACCATAGGTAAGACCTAATGCAAATAACAGTAATATTCTTTTAACTTTTTTATTCATGTTTATCCTCCTAATTTCACATTTTAATCTTTAGATTTTTATTTGAGAATAAAATACAGTACTACATTTATCCCCCCTTGATTTAATTGTTTTAATTTTTTGATAATATATTTGATAATCATATTATAGTATGGTCATACCAATTATGCAAGTATTGTTATTTTTCTTTCATACTTTATCGTATTTAAACAAAATATTTCTTTTTTTAATACCATAATATGGACACAATTTTCTATTCCTTATGATATAATATACTCATAGTTATACGAAGGAGGAGTTATTGTGAAAGGTACTATAGTTTCTGCTTGGGTTGATACTTGCAGAGAATTGTATGGAGAAAAAATAACAAATGAAGCACTGGAACATTTTAATATAAGTTCTAATAAAATATTTTCTCCTATAGAGGATATAGAAGATAAAGTGGCTCGAGGAATTATTGAATATATTGCAGCAAAACTGAATAAGTCTCCTGATGAAGTATGGAGAACCATGGGAAATCACAATATCATCACATACTCCAAAGTTTATCCCGCATTCTTTAGATATAAAAACTTATATTCATTTCTCCAAGCAATGTATGATATTCATGTTGTAGTTACTAAAAGGGTTAAGGGAGCAAATCCTCCTATTTTGGGAATTAAGCCTGTAGACAAATTTACAGCACATATGACTTATTCTTCATCTAGAGGAATGTTTGCTTATTTTCAAGGTATGTTAGAGGGTGCTAGTAAGTATTTTAAAGAAGATATTATTATTGAAACTGTAGAAAAGACGGAAGATTTTCTTAAAATATCTATTAAGTTCCCTAAAGAGATTTACTATAAAAAGAAATATATGCTTAATAAAATATTGTCTCTAGGATTTATAAAAAATATGGAAGGAAAAATTGCCATAGCATCCTTTCTATTTTTAGGTATTCCAGTAAGTCTTATATCTAAATTTGTAGATTCTAACATTGCTATACCTTTGACTTTAGCTTTATCAGTCTTAATTCCATTTTTTATATCTAAAGGACTTTTTAGACCTCTAAAATCCATTTATAACTCCCTAGAGGAAATTATAAATAAGGATTTGTCCATGATCCACGATATATCTACATCTGACTTCTTTGAAGATATTAATCTCAAGTTAAAAGAATTAAAGGAATCTATTAAGAAGGATTTTGTTGGATATAAAAGTACTACAGATGAACTAAATGTCTTTGCTGATAAGTTTGCCGATATTTCATCTAATATGAGCTTTACTTCTGGTGAAATATCAAATGTAGTAGAACAAGTTGCAACTGGTTCTATTAATCAAGCTGAAGAAACAGAACAAACTGCATACAGTTTAAATAACTCTATTATTTCACTAAATGAAGTAGTAGATAAAGAAAATAGTGGAAAAGACCAGCTGGAATCTGCTGTAATTCAAATCAATAAAGGGTTTAGTGACTTAAAGTCTACTTCTGATAGCTTAAATAATATATTGCTTCAGTTTTCCCATGTAAAGTCTAAGGGTCAAGATTTACAAAATAGAGCCAATGAAGTAAAAAATATTGTTGAAGCTGTAGAAAGTATTGCAGAGCAAACTAATTTACTGGCTTTAAATGCTAGTATAGAAGCATCACGGGCTGGAGAATATGGTCGAGGATTTACTGTTGTTGCCATGGAAATCAGAAAGCTTGCAGAAGGTTCAAAGGATGCTGTTCAAACTATAAATGATAATTTAGAATCCTTTGTCCAAGATATTGCTGAGTTCGTTGTTTCTATATCTGACCAGTTTAGTATTCTTGAAAACGAAAATATCAAATTAAATACTGTTGCTGCGGAAAACCAATCTGCTGTAAATTCTGTGGCTAAAGTATCTCAGCTAATTACTGAACTTACAAAGGAACTTACGATTGAAACTGATAGTATAAACTCCCTTTTCCACGGTATAGAGTCATTGGCAGCAATTGCAGAAGAAAACTCTGCATCATCACAAGAAGTATCTGCAAATGTTCACGCATATACTGAAGAAATTAAAAAGATGACAGAAAGTATATATGAGTTTAAGAAAGTTAGTATGGAGTTTAGTAAGGAACTGGAAAAATACGTTGTTTAAGGACTTCGTCCTTAAACAGTGAATAGTGAATAACTAATATAAGCAGGGTACCAAAATTGTGGTTTTCAATTTTGTGTACATCGCTTAGTTTGTTCATCTAGTGAATAGTTAGGGAGGTTTCCAATTCATTGGAAACCAATTAAATTAAAAAATACTTCGCAAAGCGAAGTATTTTTTCACTATTCACTATTTTTTAGTTACCCAAAAAATATTCTTGCCACATAAACTGCTGAAACTAATCCAACCAGGTCTGCTATTAATCCTGCTGATAGTGCGTGTCTATATTTTTTTATGGATACTGAACCAAAGTATACTGCTAAAATATAAAATGTGGTTTCACTGGAGCCCATCATTACTGCTGCCGTTCTTCCAATTAAGGACTCCGGTCCATGATTTTTTATTAGTTCACTCATGATTCCTTGAGCACCACTTCCTGATAAGGGCCTCATAAATATCATAGGAACTACTTCTCCCGGGATTTTAAATAATTCTATAAGCGGACTAAATAGCTTAATCAGCATATCCATAGCTCCCGATTCCCTAAAGACTCCAATTGCCACAAGCATGGCTACAAAAGAAGGTATAATCCTTATTGCCGTAGTAATTCCATCTTTTGCCCCTTCCATAAAGGATTCATAAACCTTAATATTTCTAATAATACCATAAAGTATAATTCCAACAATCATAAAAGGAATGGCAAGTTTAGATAAAATCTCCATTATTTCAATGAACATTCAACTTTTCCTCCTTTACCTTTTACCTTTTTTATTTGATATTTAGGCAGTCTTTGAAGTGTTTTTGCGGCAATTATGGCTGTAATTGTGGATATTGTAGTGGCTACTATGGTAGGACCTACTATTTCTGTTGGATTGGTCGCACCTGCTGATGAAAGTATTGCTATGGTTGAAGCAGGTATTAAAGTTACAGAAGATGTATTTATGGCAAGAAATGTAACCATTGCATCTGTTGCTGTATCCTTTCGTCTATTTAATTTTTGCAATTCTTCCATTGCCTTTAGTCCAAAGGGAGTTGCTGCATTGCCTAACCCCAAAATATTAGCAGATATATTCATTATCATAGCTCCCATGGCTGGATGATCAGCTGGTACATCTGGAAATAAAAGTATCATTATTGGTTTTAAAAGCTTTGATACTCCTCTTATAAGTCCAGAGTCCTCTGCTATTTTCATAATTCCAAGCCATAAAGCCATTACTCCAATAAGTCCTATGGCTAATTCTACAGCTCCTTTAGCATTCTGTATGGCACTTGCAGTAACATTATCTAAATTTCCAGTAATAGCTCCAACTATAAACCCAATAATAATTAGAGCTGCCCAAATAGCATTAATCATATAAACACCTCTTTTTTAGTGAATAACTAATAGTTAAGGTCTCCCCTACTATCTCTTCATTATTCACTATATTCTCTAGTGCTTATCCATTATTCAAAAAAACAAAAAAGACTTAAGATTTTCTTTTGGAAAATCTTAAGTCACTCTTCAATCTTCACTGTCTTTATATTCCAAGTAGTGATTTTGCGATGCTGAAGTATACTATCAGTGCCAATGCGTCTACTATAGTTGTAATAAGTGGTCCTGCCATTATGGCTGGATCAAGTTTTAATTTTTTTGCTATTAGTGGTAATATTCCACCTACTATTTTTGATGCTATAACTGTAATTACTACAGTTAATGAAACTGTCAAAGCTACTTTCATTTCTACTTTTTCCAATAATATAATCCTTAAAAAATTAATTACAGCAAGAACTACTCCCACTATAGCACTTATTCTTAGTTCTTTCCATAATACTTTCCACCAGTCATGGGTAGTTATTTCACCTGTTGCTAATCCCCTTATTATTAAAGTAGAGGACTGACTTCCTGAATTTCCTCCAGTGTCCATTAACATGGGAATAAATGTACTAAGCACTACTATAGATGACAGTACATCTTCAAATTTACCCATTATCCTTCCAGTAAATGTAGCAGAAATCATAAGTATTAAAAGCCAAGGTAATCTGTTTTTAGCCAATGTCATGACTCCAGCATCTAAATAAGCTTCTTCTGATGGAGACATAGCAGCCATTATTTGGAAGTCCTCTGTTGCTTCTTGTTCCATAATATCCATAATATCATCAACAGTAATAATTCCAGTAAGTCTATTTTCGTTATCCACTACAGGAAGTGCTAAAAACCCATATTTTATAAATACGTTTGCTACGCTTTCTTGGTCATCATGGGTATATACTTTTATTACTTCATCTTCCATTATATCTTCTATAATTTTATCTTCATCTGATGTGACTAAAGTTCTTAGGGAAACAAAACCCTCTAAAGTTCTTTTTTGATCTGTTACATAACAGGTATATACAGTTTCTTTATTTAAACCTATTTCTTTTATATGAGTTAAAGCTTCTTTTACAGTTAAACCTTTTCTTAACTCAACATATTCTATGGTCATTATACTTCCTGCAGAATCTACAGGATATTTTAAAAATTGATTTATTAATTTTCTTTCCTCTTCTTTTGCTGATTTTAGAATCTTTTTTACAATATTTGCAGGCATTTCTTCAATTAAGTCTATCATATCATCAAAAAATAGTTCATCTACAATATATTCTACTTCTTTGTCTGTTATGGAATTTATTATACCTAGTTGCTGTTCTGTCGAGAAGTGGGCAAATACTTCTACTGCTAAATCTTTAGGTAGCATTCTAAAAATCAAGAGAGTTAGATGTGCATCTAGGGGATCCAATAGCTCCGCCACATCTACCTCATTCATTTCTGATAATTCATTTTTTATTTGTGCATATTTTTTTCCTTCTATTAATTCTAATAGTTTTCTTTCATCCATGTTCTCCCTCCAATTAGAGAACCATAGTTTGTGATAAAAATGGTTCTCTTATTATTTTCTTTACTTCTCTTTTAATTATACTGGGTAAAGGCCCAGAATCCATTTTCATCACCAACCTTTCTTAGTGAATAACTAATAGTGAATAGTTAATAGCTGTCTGTTAGTCACTAATTATAAACTTTAACTTTTTTTATTATATCACACTTTTCTTATCCACCCAAATAAAAAAGATAGGGCAAACCTATCTTTTTTATTTAAACTATTCAATATTTACTAATTAACATCCACCAGAAGCCCTATCTGGAATTACTGTAAATCCTCTTCTTAGCCAATCATCACTATAATCTACTGTAAATTTTCCATAGTTCTCTTCTAATCCTTCTTCTATTAGAAAATTGAAATTACTAGCTGATACCTTTAAATCTCCATCTTTATGCTCATCCAGAGCTATAGCAAATGATGGACCACCTCAGCCATAACCAGCTACATAAATTCTTAAAGGTTTATCTGTTCCTTTAGATTCTATAACTTTAGTCAATTCTTCTGATGCCTTTGGAGTTACATCTATAATCATTTTTATTTCCTCCTTAAATTAATTTCTCAATCTATTATATACCCCCATCGGGTATTTGTAAACATGAATTTATAAAGTTTATCTATAAAGATATGTTTACTAATAGATTACCCTTATTATTGATTTTTAAAAATATAAAATCAAATATATTTTAGACTAAAGACATTTTGCCATTCTAACAAAAAGGACACAAAAATAGAGGAACTTTGTTCCTCTATTTTTAAATTTAAAAGTTTCTTTTAATTCCTAATTCACAATTTGCGTAAACATTACATTGCTCTTCCTGGGATTATAGCATCTACTATACCTATTACCAAAGCACCTATTATAGCACCCCAGACTGATATATGGAATCCAGGTATTATAAACTTGGTAACATAGAGAATAAGTGCAGCTACTAAAAATCCTGATAAACCCCTGCCAAATGGAGAAGCACTTACACCAGTAAACTTTTGAATTAAATGATCCAGTACACCAATGACTATTGATGCTAGTATCAAACTCCATATTCCATCTATTGTAAATCCTGGAGTAAAGTAAGCTGCTATACCTACAACTATTGCTGTTACTAAAACTCTTATTATCATTTCCCCTACATTAAAATTATCTTCTCTTTCTCTATCTCTTTCTGGATTTCTATTTTTATCGTCCATAAACTCACCTCCTGATATAGTATTCTCCATAAACAATTTTTTTTATACAAAAAAATATTAAATAATTTTTATATTTTGTGAAATGATATATTTATACTGGAAAGGGTATAAAATATATGCTACTATATTAGTAGAGATTAAGTAAGGAGGTTGATAGACATGGAAATTACAAAAGATATGCTTATTGGTGAATTAATTAGAAAAAAACCAGAGGCAGTAGAAACTCTTATGAGATTTGGTATGGGTTGTGTAGGTTGTCCATCTAGCCAAATGGAAAGCTTAGAAGAAGCTGCTATGGTACATGGTTTAGATTTAAATAAATTAATGGCTGCTTTAAATGAATAATAGCATAATATAATTAAAAAGGAAGCGATTTTTCAACAAATCGACTTCCTTTTTTACCACTATTTGGCTAGTAATTCGTCAATCTTTTCCTTATCAAAACCAACAATTTCTTCACCATCTATGACCAAAACGGGAACACCCATATGACCCATAGACATTAATTCTTTTCTAGCATCTTTATCTGTTTGAACATTTTTTTCAACATAATCTATGCCTTTTTCTTTTAAATAATCTTTAGCTGAAACACAATACGGACACGTGTTGCTAGTGTAAACTGTTACATTTGCCATTTAAATCCCTCCTAAGCTTTTACTAATTTATACTATCTTTAGATGTATATTCCTTGACGTTAGTATTTTACCCATAGTTTTTGATAATAATCACGTAATATAAATTAGTCTATTAGTTTGACAATAATATTGTAAAATAATATAATATAGTACTGGTGAGTTTCATATGAATATAGTATTTAATATTTATAAATTAAGGATGATAGTATGATAAAAAATTATATGGAAATATTAGTTGATGAAGTATTTAACGAGTTAAAAGGTTCTAATGAAATATGCAAAGATATAGTCTGTAAACATGATATAAAAGCTATTGCTTTAAATAATTTGCCCCCTGTTTATTTTAAGTATAATTCAACAGATGGAGAAAAGAAAGCTTTTTTATTAGACCGTCAAAGGAGAATATCTGTATTAGCAAAAGTTGCTGAAGCTGCAGATTTAGTATGTTCATCTTGTACAAAAAATAGTAAATAAACCTACAACTATAGAGGTTGTAGGTTTATTTATGTTTAACGTGGTCTAGACCCTGTTTAAATAGTCCCAATACATGGTCATCATCTAAGGAATAAATAACTAACTTTCCTTCTTTTTTAAACTTAACTAGCTTCATATCTCTTAATATTCTTAGTTGATGAGATATGGCTGATTGAGTCATATCTAATATATTTGCTATATCACATACGCATAAGGAGGATTTTGATAAAATATAGATTATTTTAAGCCGAGTAGGGTCTGATAAAGCCTTAAATGTATTGGAAAGAATATCTATCTCTTTTTCTCCTAGCAAATCCTCTTTTAGTTTTTCTAAAGATACATCATCTGTATAGTGAGTTATACATATTAATTTGTCTTTAGTTTCATCCATTTCTTATCACTCCTATTTTAATCTATAGGTATCATTGGTATAGGAGACTCCACTGGCTTTCCAGTCATAGGATCTATGTGTATTATCCAATATCCCTCTCCACTTTCACCTTCATACCAAGTATTGAATCCTCTTTCTCCAGCATAAGGATGTTCCTCTTTTACAAATTTTCCTGGTATACCATATACAAAGTATTTTACATTTTCTCCTTCGTTATATAGTCCAAATAAATAATGTCCATATTTATCCATCAATTCATTACAGGTAGCAATACTTTCCTTATAAGCCTCTTTATTATTGCCACCAACAATATAAGAAAAATATGGAAGAAATGCCCTATATTCATTGTCTTTATCTAATTCAACTATCCACCAATTATAATCCTTTAAATTATACTTAAAAGGCTCTATATATGGGAAAAATCTTAATATACTTAATACATAATTAGTTGTCTGATTTTTTTGGTTCAATTTTTTTATATAATCTAAAGTCTTATAGTCAGGTTCAAAATCATCTTCAGGGTCTTCCTCCAATTCCAACACTGATTCATCTTGATTTTCTTCAATTTCTTTTTCTTGAATTTCTTTTTTTTCTATTTCTATTTCTTCTATTTCTTCTGACTCCACAGCAGTTGCAAGTGTTTCTTCTTTTGGTTCTTTTGCAGGTATATCATATTCTGGATTATATTCTTGTTCCTTTGCTGGCACATCATATATTGGGTCATATTCCTGTTCCTTTGCTGGCACATCATATATTGGGTCATATTCCTGTTCCTTTGCAGGTATATCATACATTGGGTCATATTCCTGTTCTTTTGCTGGTACATCATACATTGAGTCATATTCTGGTTCTTTTGATGGTACATCATATATTGAGTCATATTCCTGTTCTACAACTTCATTGTCCATTTCTTCACCTGTGTCATGGACTTCCATTACTTCAATTTCCTTAATTTCTTCTACTTCTTCTACTTCTTGAATATCTTTGACTTCTTCAACTTCATCTATTTGTTCTTTTTCTACTTTTACCGCTTCTACTGGTTCTTCTTTAGACTCTATAATGGGATTAAAAGGCATTTTATCTATGTACCTTTGAATAGTCCCATCCTCTTTGTCTAAATATCCACCTAACAGTACTTTACCGTCTCTCACAATTAAGATACCAGATACCTTTTCCAGTAAAAGATTCTCCTTCTCTAAATCTCGCTGTAAAAATACATATTCTCCCTTACCTTTCCCAGATTCATCAGTAAATATTTTACCTAAGTTCCAAATATTGTTGTTATTATTACTGTTCAAGATAAATACTACATTATAAGCCGTATCTTTTTCTGCATTTTCAATGTTTACAGTAACTATTCCCCTAAGACCTTTTATTTCTAGTTTACAATGTCCCTTTGGGTTTCCTCCTAAATTTGAAAACTCTTTCTTTAGTATTATAAACTTTCTGGTATATGCTAACGACATAAAACAACCCCCTTTTCATACTATATTTAATTATATGTCTAATGGGGGTAATGTTTTACTAATCTTTATAAAATCTTCTACAGAAAGACTTTCTGCTCGTATATTCTCATCAATATTCAAGGTTTTTAACGTATTTTTTATGTCTTCTTTAGCAATGTCAAATCCATAGGTAGATAGAGCATTGACTAGAGTCTTTCTTCTTTTGCTAAATGATGCTTTAACTACCTTGAAAAACTTTTCTTTATCTACATCTGGCAATTCTTTTTTTATATCTAGTTTTATTACTGCTGAATCTATCTTTGGCTGAGGCATAAATACAGTCTTAGGTACTTTGACTATTATTTTAGGTTTACTGTAAAAATTTACAAATATGGAAAGTGAACCATATTCCTTTCCTCCTGGGCCTGATTCCATTCTTTCTGCCACTTCTTTTTGAACCATTACTATTATAGCATCTAAGTTTAAATTATCCTCTATGAGCTTCCCAATTATAGGTGTAGTAACATAATAAGGCAAATTTGCTACTACCTTTACTGGACCACCATTTAATTTTTCGTTGATTAACTTTTCCATATCAACTTTTAAAACATCTTCATGGACTATTTCCACATTTTTATATTTCCCAATAGTTTCATCTAATATTGGCAGTAAAGTATTATCTATTTCAATAGCAACTACTTTCTTTGCCCTTAAAGCCAATTCCTCCGTTAAAGTTCCTATACCTGGACCTATTTCTATCACATAGTCATCTGGAGTAATTTCTCCTGCATCTGCTATTTTTCTTACAATATTACCATCCATTAAAAAGTTCTGCCCCAAACTCTTTGAAAACTTAAATCCATGTTTTGATAAAATCTTTTTTACATAGGCTGGAGAATAAAGTCTTTTTTCTTCCATTTATTTTTCAATCCTTTCCAAAGCCTGTTCAAATTCTTCTCTAGTTATACCAAAATTATTTAATCTATTTAAAAATTGCTTAGAGTTAGCATATCCAATTCCTAAGATATTTCCTAGTTCTTCTCTTTTCTCTCTTGAACCTTCTCCACCTGCTAATCCAAGAGCTATTATTTCTTCTTTTGTAAATTCTTCTTTTCGTTCTACATTACTAGGTCTGGACTTTAGAATTGCTTCAAGTATATCTTCTTTATTGGCATTTTCTACTCCAATATCATTTTTCTTTAAAGCCTTTCCTTGAGGTAAAAATGCGTGTTTACAATTTTTTATATGCTTGGACAAATCTTTTCTTATTTGTTCTCCAGCATAATCTGGGTCTGTAAGTATAATTATTCCCGTTTTCTCTGCTATACTTTTTAAATTTCTTATAAACTCCTTATTATATCCAAATCCTCCTGTAGCAATTACCTCGGCATCTACGGCAGCTTTTACAGCAGTTATATCATCTCTACCTTCAACAACTATAACTTCCTTTATCAATAAACCAACCCCTTAATGCAATTGCGTTGCAAATTTTGAATTTTGAATTGCGAATTAAAAGATTAATGAACTGCATTTACTTAAATATTCACAATTCACAATTGGACTTATTTAAGATTTTTTAAATCTTAAATAAGTCCTTTGTATTTCTATTTGTAGTCCTTTCTAATTCCTCGTAGGTTATCCCTCTTAGTTCGGCAATAGTACCTGCCACATATCTAACATACACAGGCTCGTTTCTCTTGCCCCTATAAGGTTCTGGAGTTAAATAGGGACAATCTGTTTCTATTAAAAGTTTATCTAGAGGTATATTCTTTGCCACCTCTTTGCTTACTTTAGCATTCTTAAATGTAACAGGACCTCCTAAAGATATATAAAATCCCATTTTTATATATTCCATTGCCATTTCTACACTTCCAGAATAACAATGAAGTACTCCTCTTAGACTTCCATCCTGTGCTTCTTTTAGTATATCAAAGGTTTCTTGTGCCGCATCCCTAGTATGGATGACAACTGGTAAATTTAATTCTTTAGCAAGGTTCAGTTGTTCTATGAACCACTTTCTCTGTATATCTCTTGGTGAGTTATCATAATAGTAGTCCAACCCTATTTCTCCAATGGCAACGACCTTATCTCTTTTAGCAAAAGTTCTTAGGACCTCAATAGTTGAATTATCAACTTCCTTAGCTGAATGAGGATGTACACCTATAGCTGCATATATATTATCATACTTTTCAGCTAAGGAAACAGAGGAAATACTTGTTTGTAAGTCTGCCCCTATATTTATAACTATTTCTACTCCATTATCCTTTAAAGAATTAATTAACTTATCCCTATCATTATCAAATCTTGGATCATCTAAATGTGCATGACTATCTATTAACATTTTATTCTCCTTTTATGATATAGTAGCTCCTGATTGTAAGTCTTCCAATGTGGATACTAAGCTTAGTTTTCCTGTACTATCTTCAGCTGCAAGAATCATTCCTTTTGATTCTACTCCTCTTAATTTGACAGGTTTCAAGTTTGTAACTACTACTACTTTTTTACCTATTAAATCTTCTGGTTTATAGTATTGTTTTATACCTGATACAACCTGACGCTGTTCATCACCTAATTTTAACTGAAATACATATAGCTTATCAGCCTTTGGATGATCTTCACAGGATATAACCTCTGCCACCTTTAGCTTTATTTTATCAAATTCATCTATTGTTATTTCTTCTACTTTTTCTTCTTCAACTAACTTTTCTTCCACCTTATTAACCTTCTTTCCTTTAGTTCTCATGTTTATAAGTTCCTCGTTGGCAGCATTTAACTTTACCAATTCTTTTTCTATATCAAGTCTAGGAAATATTATATTTCCTCTTTCTACTTTAGTACCTACTTTTATTTTACCCCATTCTTTTGAATCTTCCCATATAGATTCATCATTTAATCCCAACTGCTTTCTTATTTCATGGGAAGTCTTTTCCATAAATGGTTTAATTAATATTGAAGTGATTCTCAGACTTTCTGTTAGATTATATAATACTGTGTCCAATCTTTCCTTATTATCTTTAGCCAATATCCATGGTCCAGTTTCATCTATATACTTATTTGTTCTTCTAATTAATTTCCATATTTCTTCTAAGGCATTGGAGAAACTAAGTTCATCCATATATTTTTCCACATTAGCAGCTGCATTTATTCCAACTTCCCTTAAAGATATATCAAATTCTTCTTCTCCATTTGGACTAGGTATAAGCCCTTCATTATATTTCTCTACCATAGTTACTGTTCTGCTTACTAGGTTTCCTAAGTCATTTGCTAAATCTGAATTAAGCCTTTGTAAAAACTTCTCTCTATGGAAAGATCCATCTTGCCCAAATGAAAATTCTCTTAGAAGAAAATATTTAAAAGCATCTATTCCATATAGCTCAATAATTGGTTCTGGATATATTACATTTCCCTTTGATTTAGACATTTTATCATCTTCAAATAATATCCAACCATGACCAAATACTTTCTTTGGTAGTTCTAAATCCATTGCCATTAAAAGTGCAGGCCAAATTATAGTATGGAATCTCACTATTTCTTTACCTACTAAATGAACATCAGCAGGCCAAAATTCTCTAAACTTTTCGTCATTATCACTTCCATAACCTAAAGCTGTAATATAGCAAGATAAAGCATCTATCCATACATATACTACGTGTTTAGGGTCAAATGGAACTTTTATACCCCAATCAAAACTAGTTCTTGATACACACAAATCCTCTAGTCCATCTTTTAGGAAGTTGTTTATCATTTCGTTTTTTCTAGATTCAGGTTGAATGAAGGTTGGATTTTCTTCATAGAACTTTAAAAGTTTATCTCTATATTGAGAAAGCTTAAAGAAATATGCTTCTTCTTCAGCTAAATGAACTTCTCTATTACAGTCTGGACATTTCCCATCTACTAATTGTGACTCTGCCCAAAATGATTCACATGGAGTACAATAATGCCCTGCATATTTTGATTTATATATTTTTCCACTTTCATATAGTTTTGTAAAAATATCTTGTACTGTTTTTTCATGATGAGGATCTGTAGTTCTTATGAAAGTATCATAATCTATTTCTAAAGTCTTCCACAGTTCTTTTATATCTGCAACTATTTTATCTACATATTCCTTTGGTGTTATACCATTTTCTTTTGCCTTTTCTTGAATTTTTTGTCCATGTTCATCTGACCCTGTTACAAAGTATACATCATATCCTTGCATCTTTTTAAATTTCTTTATGGCATCAGATGCAACAGTAGTATAAGTATGTCCTATATGCAAATTGTCAGATGGATAATAAATTGGGGTAGTTAAATAATATTTTTTCATATATAAACCTCCTTTTAATTTCATCGTATTTTGTGTTAAATCCTATGAAGTAGTCTCGAAACTCAAATTCATTTGCTCGCTACGCTCACATGAATTTGGTTCTCGTTACGTTTGACCTACCTACAGTTCACTCGCTGCGCTCCTTCACTGGGTTAGGTTCTGTGACGTAGTCTCGAAACTCAAATCTATTTGCTCGCTACGCTCACATAGATTTGGTTCTCGTTACGTTTGACCTACCTACAGTTCACTCACTACGTTCGTTTACTGGGTTAGGTCATAAAAAAAGCCTTCGCCTCCATATAGAGACGAAGGTATTCTTCGTGGTACCACTCTAATTTATCTCAATCTTGCGATTTAAGAACTCACTAGGTTAAAAAACCTTGCAGTATAACGCCTGCTTCCGTTACAGCCTAAAATTTTCGGCTGTAAAGTTCCGGGGCCATCTTCAGAATAATCTTAATCACTGGTTTTCACCTAACCCAGCTCTCTATAGAATAATCTTAGTCCTACTCTTCCCTTCTATACCTTTAACATGAGCTTATTCAACAGTCAATTTTAATATCTAATTTATCTTTAGTATATCTTTCCTTATTTGATAATATATTATACTCTAACAGAAATATTTAGTCAACTAAATAATAGATATTACAGTATTAGTTAAAATATTTATAATCCTTGTTTCTTGATTGCATAAAGAAACATTTAATTTCCAATCTATTTAAGAGGCCCACTAACATCTATTGTATATGAACCTATTCCAGAATATTTATATACATAGAGATAATATCTGCCTATTGCTGCATCATAAGAACCTGTTAATCTTCCACCTGTAGTTGAAGTAGGGTATGCTACATAGTTTATAGTATCTGATGCTTCATAAAGCATCCAGCTAATTCCTAAATCCCTATCTGGTATTATATTAATATCAACTTTTCCATTGGAGATTACATCAAAATAGTATATATCTTCATTATCATCACCGTAAAACTCTGATAAAACTGTAAGTTCACTGGCTATAGGTCCATTTGCATTATCAAATATATCATTTGGCTCAGTTTCAGATGTGATACCATCACTAGGATCAATTTCAGGTTCATTAATTATTACCTGTGCTTCATCCATATTTCTTTCTCCTTTATCATCTACTACTGTCAAAGTTGCTGTAAATGTACCTGATGTTGAATAGGTATAGTATGGATTTGCTTCTGTGCTTGTATTGCCATCTCCAAAGTCCCATAGATATGATATTATAGTCCCATCACTATCTTTAGAACCCATGCTACTAAAGCTTATCTCCTCACCTTGTACTGCAATGTATGGTCCATTTGCTTCTGCTATTGGAGGATTGTTTAC
Source organism: Tissierella pigra (assembly GCF_009695605.1). Taxonomy (GTDB): domain Bacteria; phylum Bacillota; class Clostridia; order Tissierellales; family Tissierellaceae; genus Tissierella; species Tissierella pigra. Next base: position 26,871 of record NZ_VUNQ01000005.1, on the reverse strand, counting down.
TTCTATTGTGCCATCACCTGTAAGTATTCCATGAAATACTACATCAAATTCTGCTTCATCTGACGAATTCACTTTATAATTTGTAAAGTAGCATACTACTGTTTCATATCCACTCCATGGATAAGATGCAAGTGTGTTTAAAGATTCATTCGCCATTGAATCCATATATTCCCAATCTGCTATAGTTCCTTGAGATTCTTCTTTTGTATATGTCCCACGTAATGTAAACGTTTTAAAAAATTCTGATTGTGATTGGGTTATTGTTACATTTGTCAAATCTACAACTGAAGTTATATCTGAGTATATTGACTCTAGGTCTTTTCTTGTATGAGTTTCTAAGTAGTCATTGGCTACAAGGGGAACATAGTAACTATCTATATTATCTACTAAATATTGCATTTGGTTTTGATATTCTGTGTTTAAGCGATTATCATCACTATATTGATTTATTAAGTTATCATATTCCCTTACATTATTTGTCTTTACAGCATTATTTAAACTGTTAAACATATCCTTATTCTTTTCATACATATAATTATAAACAGCAAAACCATAGGTATAAAAAGTAAAACCACTATCATATGATGAATTTAAAGTTTTAGATAAGGAATATCTGTCTTCCACTCTTCCAATATTGGATACCATAGTTTTTCTTGGAACAATCCCATCAGTACGAGTAGCACCAGCAAACCATTCAGCTCCTCCTTCTTCAAACCATGTTAATCTTTCATTATCATAAATCTCCGATTCCCCCCACATACCAGGTACTAAATATCTGCCTTGCAAATAGTGAGTAAATTCATGGCGGAATAACTCTTCTAATGTATATATGCTGTCTTGAGGGGTTCTTTCATAGGTATAAAAGGATCCCCAGCTTTCTATATACATACCACCATTATTAGTATCTAGTCCAAACAAATATCTATTCATACCATACTCATAAGGACTATTGTAAATATAGCATGTCAATACTTCATCAGTGTTATTGGCTTCAAGGGGAGCATCACTTCCTATGGCTCTATAAAATTGTGCTCTAACTTCATGTGAAGCCCAATATAGCCTTTTAACTTTATCAATTGTAACATCATCTCCAGCATATATGATTAATTTATCATCGTCAAAATTATATTTTTTAGGCAGGTATTTATTTATTCCATCTTGTGTGATTTCTTTAATATCTATTGTTCTGCCATAATAATCTAATCCATCATAATTATCTACTATGGATGAAGCAGCTTGAAAATACGGTTCCTCTAAATACGGATAGAGGCTCATTGCCTGTGTGAGGACTCTATTTCCTTCACTTGGATTACTATGAACCTTCCCTAATGTTCCCATCCAGTATAGCCCATTATTTATAAGCCATCCATTATCTGAATTAAAATTTCCTAATAATGCTATATTGGATACTTGTGTTATAAAATCATCAATTCTGCCATACCAAATAGTTTGTGATGGTATAACCCCATTATAAAGCTCTTCATTAATGTCATATTCTATACCACCACCTAAGTTATAAATAGCTGTTCCTTTTGCATTATCATTTATATAGATATTTATATTTGATTGAAATTGTTGAAATATAGGAACAGTACGGTTGATTATATCTACATTGGTTGACCCATTCCACATAAGAAGACCTATGGAAGATACTAAATCATCCTGCTGTGCTGTACCTAGTTTGAAGTTAACATTATTCATAACTGAAACTATTGCAGGTAAACATTTATCATGATAATTTCTACTATTAAGCTCACTTAATTGACTATTATAAAATCCTAAATAAAAACCTGCTCTAACTACTTCACAAAGCGTGGGAATACCTTTGTTATCTGTACTTGTATATTGTCTTCCACGAACCTCTATTGCCTCAATAAGCGCTTTCATACGATTTTCATTAGAATAAAATTCATAGGCATCTTGGCTATATTGAAATAAATCTGCAATATCACTGTATTTAAGAGTAACTAGAAGATTTACTAAATCAGTATAGTTTAATGTCTTTAGATAAGACATTGAATAGGAACTTTCCTCTGCAGCAAATAATCTTATATCATTGGAATTTTGGTCAATAGATTCCCACTGTGGCGGTTCAGGTGATTTAATTGCTAATAAATCATCTGTAACTTCTCTTGAAAATACACTACTTTCTTTCTTTTCTCTATTTTCTATTTTTCCTATAGGTAATTGATTGGATATTGATGAAACATTTGGATTATTATTTACTGCTAAAACTAAACCACTTAAACCATTGCTTAACAATAAAGCAATAATACAAAACAAGCATATAGCTTTATGCAATTTGTGTCTGATTTTTTTTTGATCTTTACCAGTTGTTTTTTTCATAATATAATCCTCTCCTTTAGAACAATTTTATTTTATAAATAATTCTTGATAAAAATACAATATTCACCTCCTTGATAATATAGTTAAAATTCAATTGCTATATTTTCCTCCCTACTGATTCCACAAGATAATATTCATGACTTTTGTATAATCTCTTTATCTACTAAACTCGCCAATAATCTTGATATTATCTAGCTTTGATTCAGATTGGGAGTATGAAAGTATTAATCTTTAAACCTTTAAATATTTCAATATTCCGAATATTCTCCTCGTACATAAAATCTATAATGCTATGCCCCTTAATCTAATAATATAGGAAAGATAATATAAAATGATAGAAATTACAACATCTATATTACAATATGAGATGTATACTGTTTTCAGTAAACTATGAGCCAACTTATTTAGAGAGACTATGTAGTAAGAATTGAGTATAAAAGATACAATTAAATATTGCAAACTTTATGCCACTTTTTTACTTTAATTAAATACAATGATATCAATAATATTTATTCATTAAAATTAAAAACAAATAAGAAAAAGTATTAAATTTAATACTTTTTCTTATTTGTTTTTAAAATCAGTATGAAATTTCAGACCTAATCTACCGATTTGTATTATTATCGTTCTTTTAATCCAGCAATATAATTTTTAAAATTAGATTTAAGTTCTTCTATACTATCTCCGCCAAATTTTTTCTTTATTTCATTAGCCAATACATATGCCAACATATTTTCTGCTACAATACTAGCTGATGGTACAGCACAAACATCTGACCTTTCAAATTGAGCATAAACCTGTTCTTTTGTCTCTATATCTATAGTCTTTAAAGGTTTCTTTAGGGTAGGTATAGGTTTCATAACTGCTCTAAACACTATATTTTCTCCATTGGAAACTCCTCCTTCAATTCCACCTGCATTATTGGTTTTCCTATGGTATCCATTGACATCATAGTAGATTTCATCGTGTACTTTTGAACCAAATCTATTAGATGTATTAAATCCCAGTCCAAATTCAATTCCCTTTATTCCAGGAATACTCATTATGCTATAAGCAATCTTTCCATCTAATCTTTTATCCCAACTAGTATAACTTCCTAACCCTACAGGAATATTCATCCCTATTACCTCTATGACTCCACCTATGGTATCTCCTTCTTTTTTTATATTATTTATTTTATCCATCATAAGCTTTTCAGCTTCTTTATCTAGGACCCTCACAATAGATTCATCTGATTTCAACAATTCTTCTTTGCTTATATCATTATAAATATCTTTTGAAATCTTAATATCTCCAATTTGAACTACATGGCTATATATGCCTATATTAAATTCTTTTAGTAACAATTTGCATATTCCACCTAAGGCAACCCTCATGGCTGTTTCTCTGGCACTAGCCCTTTCTAATGTATTTCTACCACCTTTTTGATTATATTTCAATGTACCTCCTAAATCTCCATGACCTGGTCTAGGCCTCATTATCTCTGTTAATTCAATGTTAGTTCCTCTGTTTTTAATCATAATTGATATTGGATTTCCTGTAGTATAGCAATTATTTATCCCAGATAAAACTATTATTTCATCTTTCTCTATAGTCATTCTTTCACTTCTTCCATATCCTTTTTGTCTTCTTTTAAGCTCATGATTTATATATTCTATATCAAAATATAAATTTGCTGGAAGTCCTTCTATTATTCCCTGCAAACTGTCACCATGAGATTCTCCCGATGTTAAAATCCTAATCATTCAGACCCTCCTATAAAATTAAATAAATTAATATTTAAAACAAAGAATTTTATTTTATTACAATATTTTATTTTCAACTTTTGCAATAAGCTTTAAAGATTCCATAAGTTTTTGAAATCTACCTGTGGTTATAGACTGCTCCCCATCACATCTAGCATTTAAAGGGTCATTATGAACTTCAATGATTAATCCATCTGCTCCTACTGCTATAGCAGCCTTTGATAGGGGTTCTACTAACCACCACAAGCCAGTGCCATGGCTAGGATCTACTATGACTGGAAGATGACTTAGCTTCTTCAGTATAGGAACTGCACTTAGGTCTAAAGTGTTCCTTGTATATCTTTCAAAAGTCCTAATTCCCCTTTCACATAAAATTACATTTTCATTTCCTTCCAACATAATATATTCAGCAGCCATTAAAAACTCCTCAATAGTAGCTGACATTCCTCTCTTTAAAAGCACTGGTTTTTTTATCTTTCCAACTTCTTTTAGAAGAGGGTAATTCTGCATATTTCTTGCTCCAATTTGGATAACATCTACATCTTCTAAGAACATATCTAAATATTCCAAAGACATGAGCTCTGTCACAATAGGAAGTCCTGTTTTTTCCTTGGCTATTTTTAATAACTCTAATCCATTTTCACCTAATCCCTGAAAGCTATAAGGTGAAGTCCTTGGCTTAAAAACTCCCCCTCTTAAAAAAGTTGCACCTGATGCCTTCACTCTTTCTGCTATATTAACTATTTGTTCTTCACTTTCTACAGAACAAGGTCCAGCTATTATTGTTATATTATTACTGCCTATGCTATTTTCACCAATATTTATTGTTGAGTTAATAGGATGTAAATTTCTATTAACCTTGTTAAGACCTATTTCCATAAGCTTCCCCCTATTCATCAATTGCCTCTTTTAAACTTTTCACAAATTCATAAACTCTTCTTTCAATATCTTCTGATTCTAAACCTTTCTCTATTTCTTTAACAATTGCACTTCCAACTATTAATCCATCAGCTAAGCTCTTTAAATTTCTTACACTTTCTGCATCAGATATGCCAAAACCTATGGCTAAAGGAATCTTTGAATACTTCCTCACTTCTTTAATAAAATTCTCTAATCCTTCATCAAAATGCTCTCTTATTCCTGTAACTCCTTTAGAAGAAATGCAATAAATAAATCCTTTCCCTTCTTTAACTATTGATTCTATCCTGCTATGAGAGGTTGGAGCAACTAAGGCTATCAAATCAATATGATAATCCTTCATCTTTTCATTTAATATTTTCCTCTCTTCCAAAGGAAGATCTGGGATGATCAAACCATCTATTCCACATTTTTTACATTTATTTAAAAATCTTTCTACTCCATAAGAAAAAACCGTATTGTAATATACTAAGAAAACCAAAGGAATTTCCGTTTCTATTCTTAATGTTGAAACCATTGAAAAAATAGATTTCATATTAATATTTTGGCTTAAAGCCCTTGATGAAGCTCTTTGTATAACAGGTCCGTCTGCTAGGGGGTCTGAGTATGGAATTCCTAGTTCAACAATATCAGCTCCTGCCTTTTCCATTTCCAAAACTAATTCTATGGTTTTATCCAAAGAAGGGTCTCCCAAAGTAATATAAGTTATTAAAGCTTTTCTATTTTCTTCTGTAATTTGGTCAAATTTCTTTTTTATTCTACTGTCCATCTTCCAGTTCCTCCAGCACATTAAATAATGTATCCATGTCTTTATCTCCTCTTCCAGATAAATTCACTACAATAATATCTTCTTTATTTGTTTCTCTAGCTAATTTCATTAAATAGGCTATAGCATGAGCACTTTCTAAAGCAGGTATAATTCCTTCTATCTTAGTTAGGTATCGAAAAGCTTCTATTGCCTCCCTATCATTAATGGCTACATATTTAACTCTGTTAATAAAATGAAAATATGCGTGTTCTGGTCCAATTCCCGGATAATCAAGACCTGCCGATATTGAATGCACTGGTTTAATCTGACCATTTTCATCCTGCAGCAGATAAGTCATCATTCCATGTATGATTCCTAATCTGCCTTTTGAAATACTAGCTGCATGATAGTCTGTCTCTATTCCTTTTCCTCCTGCTTCAACACCATACATTTCTACTTTTTCCTCAATAAAAGGGTAGAATAAACCCATTGCATTACTTCCTCCACCTACACAAGCTATTAAATAATCTGGAACTCTACCTTCCTTTTCCATAATTTGCTCCTTCACTTCATCTCCTATAATCCTTTGAAAATCTCTCACCATTTTAGGATAAGGATGAGGCCCTACTACTGATCCAATTACATAAAAAGTATCTTCTGGATTAGCAACCCAATGTCTAATAGCTTCATTAGTAGCATCCTTCAAGGTTTTTGTACCTGAAGTTACAGAGTTTATTTTAGCTCCCAACATATTCATCTTCAAAACATTTAATCCTTGCCTTTTTATATCCTCCTCACCCATAAACACTTCACAAGGAATATCAAACATTGCACAGATAGTAGCTGTGGCTACTCCATGTTGCCCTGCACCTGTTTCTGCAATTATTCTCTTTTTCCCCATTTTTTTAGCAAGTAGTATCTGACCGATTACATTATTTATCTTGTGGGCTCCCGTATGGTTTAAGTCCTCCCTCTTTAGATAAATCTTGCCTCCACCTAGTTTTTTTGTTAGATTTTTTGCATAATATAGTGGAGTAGGTCTTCCCGAATACTCTTTACAATAATACATATATTCCTTTTTAAAACTATCATCATCTTTTATATTAACAAATGCTTTTTCAAGTTCTATCAATGGATTCATTAAAGTTTCTGGCACAAATTGCCCTCCAAATTGTCCAAATTTTGTATTCATATAGATTATCCCCTTACTTTTTTTATAAAATCTTTTATCTTTCCGTAGTCCTTATATCCATCTGTCTCTACTCCAGAGCTTACATCTACTACTGTAGGTCTAACTATCTGTATAGCATTTTTAATGTTTTCCGAACATAATCCCCCTGCTAAAACTATAGATTTAGTTTTAGTAATCTCTTTAGCTAATTCCCAATTAAACTTTTTTCCTGTCCCTCCAACTTCTCCTTCTATCCAAGTATCCAAAAGATATTTATCAACATTATATTTTTCTAATAAGCCTAGACTTTTTTCATCTTTTATAAGAAAGGATTTCCATACTTCATTTTCAAAGCAATTACAATAACTAGGACTTTCATCTCCATGGAATTGAAGTACATCAAGATTACAAAGTTTTTCTATTTCTTTTACTTCTCTTATGGAATGATTTAGAAATATACCAACCTTTTTTATATCTTTATTTAAGCTGTTAGCTAATCTCCTTGCCATATAAAAATCAATTTGTCTTTTACTTTTTGCAAATACAAATCCTATATATTCTGGTTTTAATTTGTTCACATAATCTACATCTTCATATCTTCTCAATCCACAGATCTTTATTTCTACCAAATCATTCACCTCTTAATTCCTTTATCTTATTTTCAATAGATTTAGATTTCATAAAGCTTTCCCCAATTAAAACACCATCCAACCCTATGGACTTTAGATACTCCATATCTTTTCTATTAGAAATACCACTTTCACTAATGACTACTTTGTCCTTTGGTATATAGCCTATTAATTTTTCTGTAGTTTCTATAGTTACTTCAAAGGTCTTTAAATTTCTATTGTTAATCCCTATTATTTCTGTCCCTGTCTCTAATACTTTTCCTAACTCCTCTAAGTTATGGACTTCCACTAAACACTGAAGGTTAATGTCTTTAGCTATTTTTTGGAACTCTATTAATTCTCTTTTTGTTAGGAGAGCCCCAATAAGCAAAATAGCATCTGCCCCTAATTCCTTGGATTGATATATTTGATATGAATCAATTATAAAATCCTTTCTAAGAATAGGTATTTTTGTCTCTTTTTTTATTAAGGATAAATATTCATCTTTTCCTAAGAAGAAATTTTCTTCAGTCAAAACTGAAATAGCATTTATTTGGTTTTTTTCATAAATTCTACCTATTGATATAGGATCAAAATCTTCCCTAATAACCCCCTTTGAAGGAGAAGCTTTTTTGACTTCTCCTATTATATTTAATTTTTTATTTTTTCCTATGGCTCCTTTAAAATCCCTAGTATCTAAATCTCTAATTCGTTTTTGCAAATTTTCAATAGATATAATTGACTTTTCTATTTCTACTTTTTTTCTTTTCAAAGAAACAATTTTTTCTAATATCACTTCTTCATCTCCTGACTAAATTTAATCAATTGATTTAATTTTTCTAATGCAAGTCCCTTATCTATTATTTCCTTTGACTTCTCTATTCCATCTTCCAAGGAATCTACTTCTTTTCCTACATACATGGCTGCCCCTGCATTTAATAAGACCATATCACGTTTAGGTCCTTTCTCGCCTTTTAATATATCTAGTAAAATCTCTGCATTCTCTTCTGGATTTCCACCTTGGATTTTTTCAATTTGATTAAAGGGTATTCCATAATCCTTAGGGTCTAAATAATATTCATAGATTTCACCATTTTTTAGTTCAGACACCTTAGTCTTTGTAGTAATAGTAATTTCATCTAATCCGTCTAGTCCATGAACTACCATACATCTTTCCAATCCTAGGTTTTTCAACGATTGTGCCATAATAGTCGTAAGGTCTTCATCAAACACACCTAGGACTTGCCCTTTAGGGTTTGCAGGATTTGTTAAGGGTCCCAAAATGTTAAATATAGTTCTTATTCCTAATTCCTTACGGGGATGTATGGCATATTTCATACTCTGATGAAAATTTGGGGCAAATATAAATCCTATTTGCAGTTCGTCTATAGATCTTTTAATATCTATAGGAGACAGATTAATATTTACTCCTAGACTTTCCAACACATCTGCACTTCCACATTTACTAGACATAGATCTATTTCCATGTTTTACAATAGTCACTGATGCAGCAGCTGCTACAAAAGCTGCTGCTGTCGATATATTAAATGTGTTACTTTTATCTCCTCCAGTTCCACAAGTATCTACTGTATAATTACTATTTGTTTCAATCTTTATAGCTTTTTCCCTCATAGCCTTAGCAGCACCAGTGATTTCTTCTAAGGTCTCTCCCTTCATACGAAGAGCAGTAAGAAATCCACCTATTTGAGAGGCAGTAGCCCTACCTTCCATTATGATATTCATTACATCACTCATCTCATCTTCCCTTAAGTCTTTATAATTTATAACTTTATCTATTGCTAGCCGCATAATTTACTCCCCCTTCCTAATACACTCCACAAGTGCTTTTGCTTTCTTTAAGGTTTCTTCATATTCACTTTCAGGATTGGAATCTGAAACGATTCCTGCACCAGTTTGTATATACGCTATATTATCCATAAAGACTATAGTCCTTATGGCAATACAAGCATCCATGTTGCCATCAAACCCCAAATATCCAATAGCCCCTGCATATATTCCTCTTTTTCTATTTTCTAGCTTTTCTATAATCTCTAATGCTCTTAATTTTGGTGCTCCAGATACAGTTCCTGCTGGAGCACAAACTTTTATAACATCATAATTACTTAAATTTTTTTTGATTTTTCCTGTTAAATGTGAAACTATGTGCATTACATGAGAATATTTTTGTATCTCCATAAATCGGCTAACTTCAACAGTTCCATCTTCTGATATTTTGTTCATATCTTCTTTAGACAAGTCTACTAACATCAAATGTTCCTTTTGCTCCTTTTGATCTTCTAATAAATCTTTTGCGTAGAATTCATCTTCATCTAAATCTTTTCCTCTAGGTCTAGTGCCTGCAATAGGGCAAGTTTCTACCTTATCCCTGTTTATCTTCACTAAAGTCTCTGGAGAAGAACCAACTATATGATAAAATCCAAAATTTATATAATACATATATGGAGAAGGATTTAAAACCCTCAGTTTTCTATAAGCTTCAAAAGGATCAATTTTTGTATGAAAATCAAATCTTTGAGATAGAACTACTTGCAATAACTCCCCATTTTTTATATATTCCTTAGCTTCTAAAACCTTTTCTATAAAACTTTCCTTTGTTTCATTACTAATATAATAAACTTCTTCTAAATGTCTCTGTGTCTCTTTCGCCGTATAAGTCTTGATTTCTAGTATTTCTTCTTTTATTTTCTCTATCTCTAATACTCCTTCTTCATAGATTTTTTTTAAGGATTCTCCTATTTCTAGAATTACAATAATCTTTATCTTTTGTCTTATATGATCATAAATGATGATATTTTTATGCAGTAACAGGTGTAAGTCTGGGGTTTTTATGCTCTCTTTATTTGTACTTGCTACTCCATTGATGTCTTTTATTAAATCATAACCAATAAATCCTACAGCTCCACCTATAAAATCCTCTGGACTTTCTATTGGAGCTATTTTATATTTGTCTATAATCTCTTGTACAATACTAAGAGCATCTCCCTCTTTTTTTATTGTCTCATTTCCTTTAATTATTGTGACTTCATTACCATAAGCCATAATTTCCATAAAAGGATTTCTTCCCATATAAGAATATCTCCCCCACTTAATTCCTCCTTCAACGCTTTCCAATAGAAAGGTCTTTTTACGTTTGCACAACTTACTAAATAAAGAAATAGGTGTTTCCATATCACCATCTATTTCCGATGAAATAGAAACTATTTTTCTTTCTTTACTTAATCTTTTAAATTCTTCATAATCTGGATACATAGTATAATCCCCCTTTTCTTGGCACAAAAAAGCACTTCGTCCTTATATAAGGACGAAGTGCTTAACACCCCGTGTTGCCACCTTTTTTAGGTAATCTTATATCCTAGGTAATAAAACAAAAAAACATTTCAATCCTAATGTTTAGGACGAAATGTTACACCTCGCTATGCCACCTAATATAGATAGTTGACTACCTCACTCTGAAGATACGGAAATAATAATATTTCGATATCCCGTCTTTATAACGTAAGACACTCGGCTAATGATACTCTCCTAAGATTTCACACCGCTTCTCATGGAACCATTCAGCAGACCATCCGTATCGGGCTTCCACCGTCCCCGACTCTCTAAATCTTCAAGTATTGCTTACTTTTTCCAATCAATGAATTCTTTAACTTTTAAAGATTGTAATATAAAAAAGTTTTTTTGTCAATATTTAATTTTATGAATATTTTTCCAATTATTGTATATCATATCTAATATAACTAATCACATAGTTTATTTTTCAGAATAATATGTATATTATCTCAAAAATTTGACAAACCAAATCTTTTTGATTACAATACTAGAATAGTGAAATTATAGGAGGTATATTATGGAAAATTATCCAGTCAATAAGACTTGGAAATTTATAGTCTTGACTGCCCTCGCTATAGCTGTAACTGTATCTTTAGGGTTTTATGTGTACCAAGGTAATATTAGAAACATTACCTTACTAATGGAAGATGAAGTTATAGAAGTAACTTCAAATGCCAAAACAGTGGAAGACCTTCTCCAAAAGGAGGATATATCCATTGCTAAAAATGCCTATATCAATGTAGATTTAGACACAGAAATTGAAGACAATATGAATATAATTATAAAGAATCCTAAGTCATATACTGTTTCTACCTATGTTGGAGAGTTAGATATTGTTTCTTACTACTCTACTGTTGGTGAAGTATTAGATGACAAAGGCATTGCATTAGGTGAAAAGGACTATACGTATCCTGGACTACATGAAAAAATATATAGTGGAGAGAAAATTGAATTATTTCATGTTGAAGAAGTAATGGAAACTGCTGAAGTTCCTATTCCTTTTGAAAAAACTGTAAATAAAAACCATAACTTAGATTATGGAACAGTACAAACTGTCCAAAAAGGTAAAAATGGTCTCAAAAAAACTTACTATAAAAATGAATATGTAAATGGTGAGTTAAAATCAAAAGAATTAGTAAAAGAAGAAATAGTCACTGAACCTGTTTCTGAAATTATAGAAAAAGGTACAAACAATTTAATAGTTACCTCTAGAGGTAACACTAGCTATAGAAAAGCTGTGACTATGACAGCTACTGCATATGATTTATCCTTTGAAAGTTGTGGAAAACGTCCAGGGGATAAATATTATGGCCTTACAGCTTCTGGTACAAAAGTTAGGCCTGGAGTAGTTGCTGTTGACCCTAAAGTAATACCACTTGGCACGAAACTTTATGTTAAGAGCCTTGATGGGACTAAAGATTACGGTTTTGCTGTAGCAGAAGATACAGGTGGTGCAATAAAGGGAAATAAAATTGATCTTTTCTTTCATAATAGCAAAGATGTCTATAAATTTGGAAGAAGAAAGGTTAAAGTATATATATTAAATTAAAATAGACTCTAAGGAGTCTATTTTAATTTATTTCATCCCATTGGACTTTAAGAACATCTTCTATAAATACTCTTACTAAGTAAGGATCAAATTGGGTTCCTGCATTCTTTTTAAATTCTTTTACTATTTTATCTCGAGGTAATGCCTTTCTATAAACTCTATCTGATGCCATTGCATCATAGGAATCAACTATGGCTATAATTCTAGATATTAAAGGTATCTCTTCTCCCTTTAGTCCCTTTGGATAGCCTTGTCCGTCATATCGTTCATGATGACTTAAGGTATATTCTGCTATTTCTGATAGCTCAGTCACTGTACTAAGTATTCTATATCCAATTTCAGGATGTTTCTTCATTTCTTCCCATTCAGCTTCACTAAGTACTCCAGGTTTATCTAGCACAGATTTATTAACTGCAATCTTTCCTATATCATGAAGCAATCCAACCTTTTCTACTTTTTTCAACATATCTTCTTTCATGCCTAAAGACTTACATAATTCTTGAGCCATTTTTGATACCCTTTGAGAATGTTCTTCCTCATTTTTGCTTAACTCATATAATGCACTTATAATAGTATCTATTGTTTTGCTTCTCATGCTAGGTCCTTCAAACAACTTATTCTTATACATATTATCTTCAGACATTTTAAATATTTCAGAAGTACTAATATCCATAGTATGTTTAGTTCCAATACCAAAGGATACGGATATTTCTATATTGGATAATTTCTTATCTTCTAACTTAGTATTTGCATTTAATTCTTTTAATCTATTTACAACTTCTTCTGCATCTCTTTCGTCAGTTTCTGGTAAAATAATTACAAATTCATCACCACTAATCCTTGCTACTATATCACCTTTTCTGCAGCCATTTGTTATATTATTTCCTACAGCCTTTAGTAACTCGTCTCCAGCTGAATGTCCAAAAGAATCGTTTATAAGCTTCAATCCATTTACATCACCCATTATAATTGTAAGGGGTAAGTTTTCAATACTATCCAGTCTAAGTAGTTCTTCTTCAAAAAACCTTCTATTATACAGACCTGTTAGCTGGTCCTTATAAGATAGTCTTATTAATTCATTTTCCATTTTCTTCTTTGCTGTTACATCTCTGACTATAGACAATACTTCTTTTTGATTAATCTTGGCTATTCTCACTTCATAATCATATTTAACATTTGACATATTCAAAGTATATTCAAAAGTTTCTAAAGTGTTGTTCTCTAGTACATATTTTATCTTTTCCATGGTGATATTAGATATTTCTGGAGGAAATATTTCATAAACTGACTTACCTAAAAACTCTTCTATTGGTAAATATAATCTACTGTTATTTGATGTTTCTACTTCTATAAACCGTCCTTCACTATTTATTATGAATAATATATCAGGCAATGCTTCTATTATGGCTTTATTCTTTGCTAAAACTTGTTTTAACTCACTTTCAGATTTTACTAAACTCATATACTGAGCCCTTAACTCTTCTTCCATAGCTGCTAATTGTCCATAGGATGCCTCTAATTCTTCAGTCTGAGCTATTATCTCTTCATTATCTTGTTCTATCTGCTCAAAAAATTCTTGTGCTTTATTCAGCACAAAATTAATTGTCTCTCTTAGTTCTACAAAAGGCTCATTTTGATTTATTGACATACGATATCCAAGATTCTTTTCAATATTTATAGCTCCAATATCTTTGTCCAATTTATATATAGGAATAAGAATATTAACTCTTTGCAAATATATAAAAGAACCAAAAATAACTATAGATATTATAATTATTATAATGGACATTCTAATAATAGCATTATCATTTCCTCTAAATTCCTCTAAAGACATGAAATTTCCAATAACCCAATCAGTGTTTTCTATTGATTGGTAAGATAAATAACCTAGTACTCCATCTAGTTCTATCTCTATTCTTCCAGTCTTATTATTTATAATGCCTTCATATATATTATCTCCTATGGAGTTGATATTTACAAAATCTTGATTGGATTCATACTTATATTTTGGATGTGCCAATAAATTGCCAAAGCCATCTATTAAAAAAGAATAGCCCAACCCTTTAATCTTAGTATCCTGAACTATTTCTATAATTCCTTCCATACTAATATCAGCAGCTACAACTCCCAATAGATTTCCACTGCTATTGTACACAGGTTTTGATATTCCTATTATCAATTGGTTATCTACTGCATCCATATATATATTTGTAAATACAAGGCTATTTTCTTTTACTGCATTTATATACCAGTCTCTTTTTCTTGCATCATAATCATTAGGTGGTATCCAATCACTTGAAATTATAAAGTTATTATTTATATCTCCAAAATATATCTGTTTAATGGAAGGCTGAATCTTTACAATTCTATGGAAATAATTATATATTTCATCTCCATTCCATTCTTCTGTTGACAAATGTTCTACAGCTTCAATAATATGTTTACTGTGATATTTTAAATTATCCTCTATTTGATAACCCAAATGTTCTATAGATTCTTCCATATTGGACTCTTTAGTCTCTATTATGATTTTATTTAAATATGAATATTGGGTTATTAGTCCTATAACAACAACTACAGTCAATAATAGTGCAAATAAATAAAATCTTTTTTGGATAGTTTTCATTATACCACCTCGACAATTTAATATATACTTATATCTTATTTGACATATTACTTATACCCAGTATTATAACATCTTTTCCCTTTTTAGACACTTTCTTCTAAATATTTCAAATTTTCCATTAAAAAATTTTAGTTAAGTTTATTGGTCTGGTATACATGAAAAAATCTCCTATTTATTATAAAAAAATTGTTTCTTATAAGAAACAATTTTTTCAGTATTATATATTAAATCTATCTGTTAGCTACAGTAACTCAATTATTATTTTATTAAGTTCTTCAATAAAACTAAATATACTTTCTATGAAATTTATATCTTTGTCCTATATCTAGCTTATAATTTTATATCTGTAACCAAATATAGTCTCCTCTTTTTTTATATATTCCTTCTCTACCATTTGTTTTAATCTATCTTCTAAGGAATCCAAGGTAAAGGTAATACCTGTTTCCTTTTCAATTTCCATAATTATGTCTAAAAGTTCTGTATCGTTTATAGGCAGCTTAGATTTTATTACATTTAAAAACTTTTCATCATCTTCTTTTCCCTTATTTTTTAACTCATCAAAGGGATTCTCAGTATGGGGGCTGGAGCTTATAGCTGCTCTAATCCTAGCAAATATAGTCCTTCCCATGGAAGCAGAAGAAATAAATACATCTCCTGTTCTCAAGTAAGGAAGTCGTCTAGTCTCTTCTACTGTAAGGTCAGTTTCTTCCTTTATTGTTTGTATATCAGATGCCCTAACAGTTCTAAATATAAACTTAGTATTTAACTGTGCAGTTATGGTTTCATCTAATAAGGTAGGTCTTTGAGTGGCTAAAATTAAGAATGCACCATATTTTCTACCTTCTTGAGATATTTCTTTTAGTATAGATTTAGATGGAGAGTCATATCCCTTAGGTGCAAAATTATGAGCCTCATCTGTAACTACTATAAATGGTGGAAAGTATTCTGAGTGAATCTTCTTATATAAGGCATCCTTATAATCTCTTCTTTTATGATATAAACTATTTAATAAATAAGTACTAAATACTTGAAGAATTCTAGTATTCCCTTGAATAACCATTAGTTTTCCTCTTTGAAGACCATCTTCTATTTCACGGACATCTTTAGAAAATATACCTTCATTATCTAATCTTTTTAGTCTCCAGATTATTCCCTTTACTGAATTATAAGGACAGGTCTTATCATAGGATAAATAAAGCTCTTTTCTCTTTTCCCAAGCCTTTTTTTCCTCTTGATGATCTGCATAGTTGATTCTATTATCTATTCTATCTATGGAGCCTTCCTCTTGAGCTTCTGTTAACATTTGAAGCTTATTATAGAAACTGCTGAAAGAATCCTTTCTCTTAAATAATACATCTACTACATTGTTCATAGAATCTGTAAGGTGTGAGGCAGCATCCAGTAAGTTTTTCAAGTCTTGGCTAGATAAATCTTCAAATTTAACACCTACATGAAACCCTACTTGCAGGCATTTGAACTTATCCTTAAAGTCTATTGTGTTGTCTTCTAAATAACCAGCCCTTTCACTGAAATCCATTTCAAAGTGAGGGTCCAATACTATAGTAGGAATATTTTGCTTCATCAATTCCTCAAGAACTACCCTAAGTCCAAAGGATTTCCCTGAACCTGAACCACCAAATACCCCTATATGAGGATAATGGTGCATAGATTTTACATCTAATATATATGGTATCTCCCTTTGAGGACACAATCCTTTTTCTTCAAAGGTGTATAAAAGATTTTTATATTCTTCGTCCATATCTATAGCCATATCATCTGTATTTTTAATGACACCTAAAACTAAACCATCTTCTTTCTTAGTCTTTATCATTAAATCCTTTACTTCATGAAATTCTGGAAGTCTAACATCTGCTCCTGTTTGTACTGGATATAGAGCCTCATTTAAAAGTCTCACCTTGGCTATATAAATGGTTTCCTCATCAATATTATATCCCAAGGTTTTTAAAGATTCCAATACAGAAGAATCTACAAAATCTCCTGCTATATTTAAGGGAATATATCTATTGAAAGCCTTGGCTTCAACAACTTCCCCCATTAAATCATTTTGATAAGGGTCTTCTATAATTAAAAATTCATTTATTCTAAAATTCCTAGTCTTAGATCCTATAAATACTTCCTGCTGAGTAGTAATACCGACTATTTGCATATCTGTCCTCCTTAGTGCAACTATGTTGCAAATTTTGAATGTTGAATTGTGAATTTTGAATTAAAGGATTAGTGAACTGCGTTCACTGACTTTGTTTTTCCCAACATCGTAAGGCGTATTAATTCATAGTTCACAATTAGAAATTAATTCCCTTGAAATTAATTTCTTTTTGCTCTTTCTGATACAAAAAACCTTTCGTATAAATCCCTGTTCATATATCTTTCCATAAGCCCCTTCATTATGGCATCAGATATTTGAACTTCTTTGTCTACTATATCTAACCAAAGAGGTACACCTCTGCTATTTTCTGGTGTTAAAGTGAATACCAGCCTTCCCATTTCCTCTAAATATTCTTTCTGGCTATCTATTATATCCATACCTATTACTGTAGGTTGAAGAGATGATCTCATAAAAATGGAAGAATAGCCTTCCTTATTCTTTTTATTTACTTCATCATTTATAATTATCATTTCACCATATTGAAGTTGTCCAAAAAGTAATTCTCTATCATAAACTTCTACATTTATGTTAGAATATACTTCCTTTAGTTTATCTCCTATGATGGAAGTCTTTATATCTTTTATAACTCCCACTAATAATACTCCTTGATTTTCACATTCGTCCCTAAGATTTATCCAGGAGTCATAGGAATATATATTATATCTGATTAAGGAGCCATCCATAAGTATTGCATAAGGCTTATATTTTCTTACGGCTTCAAGGGCAACTTCTACTTCTATATTTGCTAATAACTTATTCCTCTGCTCTGCTATTTCCTTTTCATCTTCTGCCAATATATTGTTTTCTTTTTCTGAAAATAAAGGTGTATATAAATCTGATTTGAATATAGCTTTATTATTAATTATAGTAGATTTTGCTAGTCCTTGAAATATATCTACAAAATGAGGATAAGCACCACCCATACGATTAGTGGAACCATCTACTCCTACGATACCACCTTTAGCCTCATACAAAGCTAGATATTTATTGTCTAATTTCTTTAAAGAAGTAATCTTTCCTATATATTCTTCTATAAATCTCCTTAAGAATAATTTATCGATTGAAAGGACTTCCCTATATCTTTCTTCCATGGAATTATTAAGATTCACTATTTTTTCTTTTAAATCATTATGTATATTATAAATAAAAATCACCCCCGTAGTTTAGTGAATAGCTAATAACTATTCACTCTTCACTGATTTTAACTGATATTCTATATACTTCATTCTTTGCCACACCATATTCATGGGCTACTTTTTTCACGGCTTCTTTCTTAGTCATTCCTTCTTCTATATATTTTTTAAGTATAGACTCTATGTCCAATTCTTTCTCTGCTTCTTCCTCTTTATTGCCTTCTAAAACAAGTACAAACTCTCCTCTAATATTGGAAGCTTTGAAATATTCTAAGGCTTCTTCTATAGTCCCTCTAAAGGTTTCTTCATATTTCTTTGTAAGCTCTCTTGATATGGAGACTTTTCTTTCTCCCAAGATACTTAACATATCTTCCAATAAATTTAATATTCTATGTGGGGATTCATATATTATAGTTGTGTATTTATATTCTTTAATCTTTTTTAATTCCTGCACTCTCTCGTTTTTCTTAGAGGATAAAAATCCTTCAAAGGTAAATTTATGAGTTGATAAACCTGATACTACCAATGCAGTAATAGAAGCTGTAGCCCCTGGAAGGACTATTACTTCAATTCCTTCTTCTATGGCTTGCCTTACAAGAACTTCTCCAGGATCTGATATACCAGGCATTCCTGCATCAGATACTAAGGCTATATTTGTACCATTCTTTAACTTCTCTATTAAAGTTATACCCTTTTCTTTTATATTATGTTCATGATAAGAGGTAAGAGGTTTCTTTATATCATAATGATTAAGCAACTTTATAGTATGTCTTGTATCTTCTGCTGCAATTACATCAACTTCTTGTAATATATTTATGGTTCTAAAGGTAATATCCTCTAAATTTCCAATAGGTGTAGGACATATATATAATTTTCCTGATTCCATTTTTTTCTCCTTATTTTTGCATATTCAATAATTTTTGTTATTACTCATAGCTATCTTGAAAAATAATAAAAATACTAAAGGAACATTTGCAGGACACAATTTAATTCTTAGTGAATGTAAGATGAAAATCCGTTAAGCAGTTTGCACTGTTTGAGCGTAGCGAGTTTGCAAACTGTAGGATTTTTAGCTGGAATGAGCTATAGAATTATTTGTGTCCGAAACAGTGAGTGTGGATTTTTATTATTTTTATTATCCACTGTTAATAGTAACTAATTTTTATTTCTGATACTCGGTTCCATAAATTGTAGTTATTTCTTCTGTATAACTGCCATCATCATTATATACTATAAGTGGGTCATAGAATTTCAAATCTGGCTTTCCACCTTTTACTGCTTCTATTAATATTAAATTTGGTTTTTTATTTAACTTTGGTTGAACAAATCTTATGTACTTTGGTTCTAGTTTATATTCTCTAAGTAGATAAATTATATCCACCAGTCTATCAGGCCTATGAACCATATAAAACTTTCCTAGAGGCTTCAATAAGTATTCTGTTACTTCTATTATATCTCTCAAATTACAAGCCAATTCATGGCGAGATATGGCAAAGTTTTCGTCATGATTTACTAATGCTCCTCCTGATTTCATATAAGGTGGATTTGATGTTACTATATCAACTGTATTCTTACTAAATATATTTGGTAAATCTTTTAAATCCATATTTAAAATCTTTATATTTTCCTCTAATTTGTTTAATTCTATACTTCTATTAGCCATTTCTGCCACTTCATTTTGAATCTCTACACCATAGATTATATCCACTTTATCCTTTCCATATATCCTAAGGGGAATGATTCCTGTTCCAGTACCTAAATCCACTACTATACCCTTTCCTTTGGCAAAATTAGATAAAAATATGGCATCTGTACCATAGGAAAATCTTTCTTTATTTTGTATTATCTTAAAATTAGTACCTGGAACTATATCTATTCTTTCCTTTTCCTTTAACATAAATTTCTCCTTTTAAATAATATGGGTAACTTCAATTTAAAACTAGTACCAAGAGGTTGTTATTAAAAAAGACCCTTAAGGGTCTTTTTTTAATAAGTACTATTCTGGTTTTGGCGCATCTACTGGACAAACGTTAGCACAAGCACCACAATCAATACATTTTTCTGGGTCTATTACATATATATCGCCCGCTGATATAGCGTCAACTGGACATTCTGGTTGACAAGCTCCACATGCAATACAATCATCGTGAATTCTATATGACAATTGATTCACCCCCTTTTGGCTTATGTTTATCTACGCTTCCATTTTAACAGATTTTAACTAAGAATAAAAGAGATTTTAAAATTATTTATTATTTACTTAATCTTCCAACTTTCTTATGTCTATATCCTCATCTGCCAATTCTATGACTTCTTCTCTTTCCCTTATATATGCTGGATCTACCTCACCAGTATTTTTAATATCCTTCACTAAAAAATAAAGAAGATCTTCTGTATTATCCTTTAGTTTTACTTTTGCTTTTACCTTTTCAAGTAGTGTATATGTCTCTACTACTGTTCCCTTCCCTTCAGGGGTAATTATTATATCTCCAACATGAGGCATCTTTTGTAAAAGTTCTTCATACACATTATGCTCATATTTTAAACAACACATAAGTCTACCACAAAGTCCCGAAATCTTAGTTGGATTTAAAGATAGGCTTTGTTCTTTAGCCATTTTTATAGATACTGGTTCAAACTCTCCTAAGAATTGTCCACAACATAGCACCTTCCCGCAAGGTCCTATACCACCTATCATTTTGGCCTCATCTCTTACTCCTATTTGTCTAAGTTCTATTCTAGTCCTAAATATAGCTGCTAAATCCTTTACAAGTTCCCTAAAGTCTACTCTGCCGTCTGCCGTAAAATAAAATATAACTTTGTTATTATCAAAAGTATATTCTACATCTACTAGTTTCATAGATAATTTGTGTTCTTCTACTTTTTGCTGACATATGATTAAGGCTTCCTTTGCCTTTCTCTTATTTTCCCTATGGGTGTCAAAATCCTCATCTAAAGCTACTCTTATGACCTTTTTTAAGGGTGCTACTATTTCTTCCTCTGTAATCTCCTTTGGTCCTGTTACTACATGTCCGAACTCTATTCCTCTGGCTGTTTCTACCACTACAAAATCATTAAATCTTACATCTATATCATCAGGGTCAAAATAATAAATCTTCCCCGCCTTCTTAAACCTTACTCCTACTACCTTTACCATATTTATAATTCCTCCTATATACTAAGAAGCATAGTTTCTATAGATAAATTAAAATTAACATTTCTTTTTATGTTCATTTTAGTATCTTCTATCCTATATATTATATCATTAATTCTATGTAAATCTATATAGGTTTCTTTAGACAATATTTCGACTTTATCTTTATTTACCAATAAAGATATATCACCTATTTCCTTATAAATAGCTAAATCTCTAAACCAATAGAGAAAAATGTCTAAAATTTCTTCAATATTTTGTTTATCTTCATTAAATAAGTCTATGGAGGTAAGTGCCTTTATTTTATCCCCCTTTAACAAATTGTCAATAAGTTTTATAATCTCTTCTCTCCTCTGAAAGAATTCTTCCGAATCTACTAATTCTCGCGAACGTTCTAAAGACCCATTTGTAAAACTTGCAATAAAATTTGCTTTATCTTCGTCTATTTCATAATCTTTTATTAATAAATCCTTTATCTTATGTATTTCTAATGGATAAAACCTAAATATTTGACATCTTGATAATATTGTAGGTATAAGTTTACTTGTACTACTTGTGATTAGAATAATATTAATATACTCTGGAGGCTCTTCCAAAGTTTTCAATAGAGCATTTTGGGTTTCTAGTTTCATCATATGACAATCTTCGATTATAATAACTTTTCTTTTGCTTTCAAAGGGAGCGCTAGACATGGAAGATATGAGTTTATCTATATTTTCCTTTCTTATAATTCCTTTGTCTGGAGATAATATTTTAAAGTCTGGATGATTCATTGTATCAAATTTTATACAAGAACTACATTTGTTGCAAGGTTTATCTATTTCATCTTTACATAAAAGGGATTTAGAAAAGGCTAGGGCAACATTCTTTTTCCCTAAGCCTTTTTCTCCTTCAAATAAATAACAATGACTTACAGTTTTATTTTCAATTGATTTTTGTAAAGCTTCTATTTGTTTTTCATGACCTATTATTTCATTAAAATCCATATTATACCCCAACTTATATCTTCATATATTTGTCTATGTCCATTACAAATAGATTAGCTCCCCCAAGGGTTATTTCCGTGTTACCGTCCTTAATTTTCTTTGTTGCACATTCTTTCTTGATTAAATCTATAACATCTTCTACTTCATTATCTTCTACCCCAATGAAAAGTGTTGTGTTTCCTGATTTAAGAAAACCACCAGTTGAGGAAAGTTTTGTAGCTCTTATTTTATTATCCATTAGAGCCTTTACAACTTTTGTAATATAATCATCTTGTACTATAGCAATAATAAGTTTCATTTTCCTCACCCCTAAATTTTAATATGTCTTTCTATGTCAAGAATAAATACGGTTGCTCCACCAACCTTTACATCTATTGGATATGGTATATAGGTGTCTCCTGGCATAGCTACTGTAAGAAGTGATGTAGTAAGTTCCCTAGTCTTGCAGTTATCCTCTACTATCTTTAGTACAGGAGGAACATCTTCATCTTCTACTCCTACTAAAAGAGTTGTATTACCTGACTTTAAAAAACCACCTGTAGATGATAATTTAGTAACTCTGTATTCTTGTTCTGTCAAATCATCAATTAAAGCTCCTGCATCTTGATCTTGAACTATACATATTATTAGTTTCATATTATCACTCCCCTTTTTTAGTTAACAATTCTTCTATTTTTTGAATACTTTCCTCCAATACTTCTTCAATAGTTTTAGTTGCATCTATTATTTTAATATTTTCAGGATATAATTTTAAAAGTTCCATATAACCTTCATAGACTTTTTTGTGAAATTCATTGCCTTCCCGTTCCAGTCTATCAGGAGAATCTTCAAGAAATTTTCTACTTAAAGTCACCTCTGGGTCTATATGGAAAAATAGGATTAAATCTGGATTTAATCCTTTAATCCCAAAATCATTAATAGCCTTTACTTCTTTTATACCTAAACCTCTTCCTACTCCCTGATAAGCTAAACTAGATAATAAGAATCTATCGCAAATCACAAGCTTTCCTTCTTCCAAAGAAGGTCTTATTTTTTCATGAATATGCTGAGCCCTTGAGGCTGCATATAACAAAGCCTCTGTTTCTCTGCCCATATTGATATTTTTCTCATCTAAGACAATATGACGAATCTCTTCTCCTATTTGAGTCCCACCTGGTTCCCTTGTTACTATAAAATCTATTCCTTTATTCCTAAGGTAATCACTTATTAATTTTATTATTGTAGATTTACCTGAACCATCTGGTCCCTCTAAGGTTATAAAAAGTCCCTTCACCTATTATCTCTCCTAATTATTCCATTTTATTCAACAACTACTAGTCTATCTTTATTATACCCCATAAGTCCCACTATTTCTATACCGTTTTCCATCAAGAAAGTGATTTGGTCGTATAGTTCCCTAGTTATTTCTTCTCCTGGAACTATTAAAGGTACTCCTGGAGGATATGGAATAATAGATGTAGCAGAAATCCTTCCTATACTATCTTTTAATTCCCTTTGTTTCTTTTCTCCATGATAAGCCTCATATATAGGTTTTACTATTTTAGGTTCTGGCATATTGATACTAACTGGATATATATCCTCTAAAGGAGCACTTTTTGCTAAATCTTCTACAGCAGATATTAACTTTTCATAGTCCTCATCTTCATTCATTAGAGATGTAAGAGCTAAAGCATAATAATAATCAGTCATTTCAAGTCTTATATTATACTTTTCATATAATTGCTTCTTTACTTTTGCACCTTTCATTCCTTCTATTCTAAATAGTATCTTTGTATTATCTTTTGCAAAGATGGTTTTATCGCTTTCATCTCCTGTAAATACAAAAACTCTGTCTATTGCATTGAGCCTTTTTATGGTTTCTTCACATTTATCTATGTTCCACTCTAATTTCTTCTTAGCTTCTTCTGTATCCATATATGCTACTGCTATTTCATTAGAGGCAGTAAATAAATAGGATGGGGAAGTAGTAGTATATAGTTGGAATCTATCTTTAAGTTTATTTAAATCTACCCTATCTGACCCTATATGAATCATCGAAGTCTGTGTAAAACTTGGTAAAGTCTTGTGAGTACTATGAATTACTATATCTGCACCACACTCTAATGCCGATTTAGGAAGCCTATTTGAGAATGTCATATGAGGTCCATGGGCCTCATCTACCATTAATATTCTATTATGTTTATGGACCACATTTGCTATTTCTTCTAGGTCTGAGCATACTCCATAATAGTTTGGATAAGTTAAGACTACTACTTTTATTTCCTTATCATCAGTCAAAATCTCATCTATTTCCTTTGGGTCTATACCTGTCATTACATGATATTCTTCATTATAATTTGGATACATATAAATTGGATTTAGTCTATTTAAAATCATGGCATTATATACTGCCTTGTGACAATTCCTTTGCACTAATATTTTATTTCCCGGCTTCGTTATAGTAGCCAAGGCTATATAAATACTTCCAGTAGAACCATTTACTCCATAGTGAGTAGATTTTGCTCCAAATAACTTGGCTGCTAACTCTTCACTTTCTTGGATAATTCCCCTTGGGTCAAGAAGATTGTCCATTCCATAGGTCTCGGTTGTATCTATTTTAGGTATATATTCTCCCCAATTAATCAGTGAATTTTTTCCTTTATGCCCTGGCATATGGAAAAATACACTATCCTCTTCCATCAATTTTTTTAGTGCGTCAAATACGGGAGTTTTCATTCCCAAACATCATCCTCCTAATCAAAATAAATTTTCTTAACTATTATATATCACTTTTTAAGATATATAAACTATAATTTTAAAAAAACCCTGTATTAATTTACAGGGTTCAATTGATGTTTTTCAGATATGTAATATCCTAACAATATTCTAATGAAGTTCTTATAAAAATCATATCTTTCATCAAATACAGATATATTTCTCATTTCATCTATACAATCTTTACATACAGTTTGACTAAGTAGTTTCATCCCTGTTTTTTCATTGCCACATATTATACAATACATAAGCTCACCCCTTAATTTATTTCCATTAGGATTATTGCCTTAATACTATATTTTATTCATAAAATCTGTTTTCGTGCTTGGCAAGGGCTAAGTATTCTTATTTTAAATTTGTATTGTACTGGCATTTTTTGAATTTTAGGGTTTTCTACTTACCTATTTCCCCCATAATTACTATAAAATCACCTTGCTCTATTTTTGATGTCATATTCTCTAAAACCACTAAATCATCGTATTGCTGTTTATCAATCCTTATATTATACATACTTCTTCCTCCTATTTTATGACTTCCATTATTTCATACATATAGTCTGATAAAGTTGATGATAACATTAGATATATCACAAGACCTAAAACAGTTCCTATGGCAAGGGTAGATATATTTAAATAACTAAAAGCCTTCTTCATATCTGCACTATCTGCTCCCATATTGTAATAAGCTTTTATATTATTCCTTTGAGTCAATTCATCATCTGATTTTTTAGCACCATAGATTATGAGTAACAATATTAAGTAACATAATAATGTTGTTCTCATCATTATTTTAGATACCATTGTACTTAATTCTCCTAAATCATTTAGTCTCATTTTTCCATTATTAACACTAAAATAAGCAACATCTCCAGTTTCCTTATATTCCTCAAGTTTTTCTATTGTTTCCATCTTTTTTTCTTCGTTATCAAATACCATCATAATATTATAAAAACCTTCAGAATCTATACCCCTTCTAAAAAATGATAAGTGATTTTTTACCTTTTCAAACCGTTCTTCTCTTGGTAACAAATATACAGTATTCATATCATTTGAAAATATATTTGTTATACCAGAAATTGGATATACTGCTTTTATATTTGAATTTAGTTCCTCAGGTATAAGCTGACAATAGGAATTGGTATCAAGGTTTAATTTTTTTGCTACAGAATTAGAAACTATCATATCAAATCCAAATTTTTCATCGTTTAGTTCTTCTGATGGTTCCTCATAATATGAGTATTTTTCAACATAGTCTCCCCATGTATCGACTAATCTTGATAAGGTCCCAATTTTAGGCTCATTAAAAAACTTATCCACTTCTCCATAAAAAACAGCTGCATTGACTACCATTGATTTAACAATTAAATCTTCTCCATTATTTTCTGAATAAATATGAGCTAATAGACTTTCTCTGTTTACAGTCAAAACCCCTGTAGATTCAGCACCTTCTATTATATCTGTGACAACTTTAGCCTTTGCATTTGCATATATGTCATATTTAAATACATTTGAATTTAAGTATATATCTTTCATAGTATTGATATTTCCATTGATTATAAATAATGAACTTCCTATTACTAGGACAATTAATGATAATAAAATATATTTGGATATATTTA